>NZ_JBXUGM010000002.1:0-924399 GCF_057180525.1 Novosphingobium sp. HNCC26BN242 | reverse complement strand
GTCGTTTTGACTTTTTTCTGAAATTTCTCACTTTGCCCCCGTTCGGCCCTATCCAAACCGTGTGGCGGCAGGTGGCCAGCTACCCGCCACGCTGGCCGTAACACCGGGTTAACGGCCCCTGCTGTAGAGGCGGTGAGGCATGAACAAGATATCGACACCTGCAATAACGCCAACGCCCCCTCGTGAGTCGTTCGAACCTGCACAGCTTGCCGGGCAGGAGTCACTCGCGGGTGATGTAAAGAAAGCAATCATCTGGCGATCAGGCAGCCAGATTGCCGCGCAGATCGTCAGCTGGTCGTCCACATTGATCGTGATGCGGCTACTGTCACCTGCAGACTATGGCCTGTTTGCCATGTCGCTCGTCATGCTGAGCTTCCTGACGTTCCTCAACGGCTATGGCTTTGCCAGCGCCCTTATACAGGAGCGCAATCTCGATCAGTTCCGCATCCGACAGGCATTCGGCCTGCTCCTGTCAGCAAATGCGCTGATTGCCGCTGTGCAGTGGTTTTCGGCTCCGTCAGTCGCTGCGTACTACGGCCAACCTGTCGTCGCCGATATGCTGCGCGTGCAGACGCTGATCTATATCTCAACGCCTTTCATCGCGATTCCCGAGGTATTGATGGGCAGACGCCTCGATTTCCGCAGCCAAGCCGTGGTCAATCTCACATCGGCCATGACGGGCACAGTTATCTCGCTGGCCATGGCTTGGGCATACTTTGGCGTGTGGACGCTGGTCTATGCGCCGATCGTGATGTTCTGGGTGCGCGCCATCGGCCTGACGATCCTTGCGCGATCGCTGGTTTGGCCAAGTTTCGACTTTCGCGGGTGCGGGAATATCTTCCGCTTTGGCCTTGCCATCCTGTTGACCCAACTGTTCTGGCTCGTGCAGACGCAGAGCGACATCTTTGTGATTGGGCGCAAGCTGACCCCGCACGAAGTCGGCGTTTATTCACAGGCCGTGTTCCTGGCGACGATCTTCTATTCGCGTTTCGTGCCTCCGCTTAACGAAGTGGCGTTCCCGGCCTATTCGCGTTTGCAGGACGATCTGCCAGCGCTGCGCTGGTCCTTCCTGCGGTCAGCCCGCCTGATTATGCTGATTGCCGCGCCGCTTTATGTGGGCATGGCTGTGAGTGCCAAGCCGCTGGTCGCGACTCTGTTCGGCCCGACGTGGATCGAACTTCCGCCGCTGATCGAGTTCATGGCTTTGGCAATGCCCTTCATGACATTGCAGATCCTGTTTGCCCCAGCACTCAATGCCATCGGCAAACCGGAGGTGCCGGTACGCACGGCGATTGCCGGAGCCGTGATTTTCGCTGCCTCATTCATCGGTGCCGCGCAATTTGGAATTATGGCGGTGGCTGCGATCTGGTGCGTGGCGGCACCCCTGCTGCTGCTAGCAACCATTCTGCTTTCGCGCCCGGCGCTGGGTATAGGCCTTATCGACATGTGGGGGCCGCTGGCTTTGCCAGTGGGTAGCAGCATCGCAATGGGCGTAGTTGTGTGGGCCACAGATCGCTGGGTGATCGCGACTCGGCTCGATGCTCTGCCCTTGCTGCATCTGGGCTTGCTCGTGGCAATCGGCATCGCTGCCTATGCAACGGTCATCCACACCACCGACCGACAAGCGCTTGCCCAAATCTGGGCGCTGATCCGCCGCAAGCCCGAAGCGGCGGCTGCCTAAGGCGCGCTTGCCTGCATCCGGGCGAGAGCGCGCCGGTCAAACCAAGACCATAGGCCACCGCGCGGCTTGAATCCGGTTAGATGCTGCGGATAGAGGCTAGCCAGCCGTTCCGGCAAGCCGTTCGGCCCTCGATCACGCAAAACGTGAGTAATGATGCGGTCCTGAAAGTGGCGCACCGCATAGTTTATCATGCGGCCATGCTGCATGCGCCAGCTGCGCAGATTGAGCGGAGCAAACGGCTCACACCGAAAGCCTGCCGTCATCACCGGACACACCCGGTCTTCATGCCATTGCGAGAGCGGGCCAAGATCGGTCTTCGCGAGCGCACCGACAAGGCCATCGTCACCGACAAGGTCGACCGGCAAGCGGATGCCGCTGGTACGCAGCCTGTCCACAAAGCTGCCGCGCAGGGCATAAAGATCGCCGAACACACCGTGCGATTGGACCATGAGGCGACGATAGTAATCAGCACGGCGGCCATTGAGAGGCGGCGCTGAGGCCAGATTCGCTTCGGGGTGTGTATCAAGCGCAGCCAACAGGGCAGGAATCGATCCGGGCGCAACTTCAGCATCGCCATCGACTAGCACCACTGCGGGCGAATCGGACGGCAGTGTATCGAGGACAATGCGGTTCCAACTGCGTGCCTTGCCCGGCTCGGGCAAATCATGCAGCGTCAGATTGTTGTGCTGCGCGGCAATACTGGCAACGATGGCCGCCGTATTATCGCGCGCGCCATTGACGACCACATGGATCGCAAACCCAGCATAAGACAGTGGTAGTGTTGCAAGGCAGCGGGCAATGCGGCGCTCCTCATTGTGCGCGAGGACAACCACTGCGACTGGCGCAGCATCTGCGCCGCCGTTGGTCATACTTCAGCCATTGCCCAGATCGTCACCGGGAAACGCTCATCATTGGCAAAACGCTTTTGCCACCCCGCACGCGCCCAGCGGAACAGGTTGCCCCGCACCGCAGCAGCATTGCCCCA
The DNA here is from genome assembly GCF_057180525.1 of Novosphingobium sp. HNCC26BN242. Lineage (NCBI taxonomy): Bacteria > Pseudomonadati > Pseudomonadota > Alphaproteobacteria > Sphingomonadales > Sphingomonadaceae > Novosphingobium > Novosphingobium sp. HNCC26BN242. Next base: position 921,733 of record NZ_JBXUGM010000002.1, on the reverse strand, counting down.
GCCACCGGTCTCGATTTTGGCCGGATCAAAGCCGCACTCTTCAAGGAAATGCACCATCCCCAACTGCGTCCAGCGCGAACAGTCGGTGGGGATAGGGTGATAGCGGATCAGGAACGGCGTGATGTTGATGAACACGCCGCCGGGCTTCAGCATCGCGCGGACGTTCTTTGCCGCGCGATAAGGATACAGCAAATGCTCCCACACATTGTCGGCGATGATCACGTCAAACTTGGCGTCCATCACATCGTTGCAGATGTCATGCTCGGGCCAGTTCATTTCGGTATAGCTGCCCCACTGGCGCTGCCGCCACTTCCAGCCCGCTGAAATCTCCAGCGCATCCAGGTTTTGGGTGCCGCGCCGATCAAGCCAGGCATCGATCTCGCGATAGGCCACCACACGGGTAATATGCGTCTTGTCATACCCCACGGCGCGCGCCGCCGTTTCTGCCATGCCTATGGCGCGCGCGCGCCAATTGGGTGATGCCGAATCCATGCTCATGCTGCCCAAATAGCGGCAGGGGGTTGCCACGGCGTTAAGCACCCGATCGAACAGGCTGGTGGCATTGTCAAAACCGGCGTAAACTTCTCGCCGGGAGACGTAAGATGCGCTTGGGATTGGCATGGTGGACTGCAGTTGCGATGTTGGCGAATGCGCCAGCACTGGCGGCTGACGATCCGCTGCTTCCGCCGGGCCAGACCGATCTGGTCAAGATAACCGACGACCGATACGACCGGATGACCGTGCCCGTGCAGATCGGAACGCACGGCCCGTTCCGCTTTCTGATCGACACAGGCTCTGAACGCACCGTGCTTTCCCGGCAAGTTGCCACCACCATGGGCTTGCCTGTTTCCGGCAATGGCGTGGTGGTGGGCGTGGCCGGATCGCAAGCAGTCGAGCTGGTCGATGTGGACGAGATCAGCCTGGGCAAGCGCACCTATTACACGCTGACCGCGCCGCTGCTGGAACAGCAGCACATCGGGGCGGACGGCATTGTCGGGCTCGACAGTCTGCAGGAACAGCGCGTCCTGATCGATTTCCCGAAGGATACGATCACCATCGGCGATGCCGCATCACTGGGCGGATCGAAGGGGTTCGAAATCGTCGTCAATGCCCGGCGGCGTTCGGGCCAGTTGATCATGACCAATGCCGTGGTCGATGGCGTGCGCACCGACATCGTGATCGATACCGGGTCTGACAGTTCGATCGGCAACATGGCACTGCGCAATGCGCTCACGCGGCGTCGCAAGGCCGAACAGACCGTACTCTATTCGGTCACCGGACAACAATTGAGTGCCGATCTGATCATGGCCTCCACCATCGAGGTTACCGGACTGCAAATGCACAACACATTCCTTGCCTTTGCCGATTCGCCTGCGTTCCACCGGCTGGGGCTGGCAAAGCGTCCGGCGATGCTGATGGGCATGGCGCAGTTGCGCATGTTCCGGCGCGTGGCGATAGACTTTTCAACGCGACGCATCCTGTTCGATTTGCCCACCGGCATTGCCAGCGCAGATCGCGGGAGCCTTAACTATTGATGCGGCAACCCTGAGCTTGCCCAAAGCTCTGGTATAGTTGCGCACGGCCCCTATGTGAGAAGCCATGCCACCCGATACCTATACGAGTCCCAAGGACGCCCGCCACGATGGCTGGGCCACGCTCAAGCGCTTTCTGCCCTATTTGTGGCCTGCCGATAACGCAGTGCTGCGCCGCCGGGTGGTGGGCGCGCTGCTGATGGTGCTGGCGGGCAAGGCGACGACGCTCGCCCTGCCCTTCGCCTACAAAAAAGCGGTTGATGCCATGACGCTTCCGGCCGGTCTTGGGCGAGAAGGCGCACAACCCGCGCTGACGGTAGCGATGGCGTTCGTGCTGGCTTATGCGCTGGGGCGCTTTGCGGGCGTGTTGTTCGACAACTTGCGCAACATCGTGTTCGAACGCGTCGGCCAGGACGCGACCCGGCATCTGGCCGAAAACGTGTTCGGGCGGCTGCACCGCCTGTCTTTGCGCTTCCACCTCGCCCGCCGCACCGGCGAGGTGACCAAGGTGATCGAGCGCGGGACCAAGAGCATCGACACGATGCTCTATTTCCTGCTGTTCAACATTGCGCCGACCGTGATCGAGCTGACCGCCGTGATCGTGATCTTCTGGATCAACTTCGGGCTCGGGCTGGTGGGCGCGACGGTCTTGGCCGTGATCGCGTATGTCTATGTCACGCGCACGATCACCGAGTGGCGCTCTGCCCTGCGCGAGAAGATGAACCGGCTTGATGGGCAAGCCTTGTCACGCGCGGTCGATTCGCTGCTCAATTACGAAACGGTGAAGTACTTCGGCGCGGAGTCGCGTGAAGAAGCGCGCTATGCCTCAGCCGCGCGCGCCTATGCCGATGCGGCGGTGAAGAGCGAAAACAGTTTAGGCCTGCTCAACATCGCACAGGCTGTAATCGTCAACCTGCTGATGGCAGGCGCGATGGCGTGGACGGTGTGGGGCTGGTCGCAGGGGAAGCTCACTGTGGGCGACCTCGTGTTCGTCAACACCTACCTTACCCAGCTTTTCCGCCCACTCGACATGCTGGGCATGGTCTATCGCACGATCCGGCAGGGCCTGATCGACATGGCCGAAATGTTCCGCCTGATTGATACCCCAGTCGAAGTGGCCGATGTGCCGGGCGCACCGGCACTGGTCATCCAGCGCCCAAGCGTGACTTTTGACAATGTCGTGTTCGGCTATGATCGGGACCGCGAAATCCTGCACGGTCTCTCGTTCGAGGTGGCTGCTGGCAGCCGTGTGGCTATCGTCGGCCCCTCGGGCGCAGGCAAATCCACCATCGCGCGGCTGCTGTTCCGCTTCTACGATCCATGGGAAGGGCGCATCCTGATAGACGGGCAGGATATATCGCACATCACGCAGGCCAGCCTGCGCGCTTCGCTGGGCATCGTACCGCAGGATTCAGTGCTGTTCAACGACACCATCGGCTACAACATCGCCTATGGCCGCGATGGCGCGGGCATGGCCGAAGTCGAAGCCGCCGCGCGCGGTGCGTCGATTGGCGAATTCATCGCCCGCCTGCCCAAGGGCTATGACACCGAAGTCGGCGAACGCGGCTTGAAGCTCTCGGGCGGCGAAAAACAGCGCGTGGCCATTGCCCGCACGTTGGTGAAGAACCCGCCCATCGTGCTGTTCGACGAGGCGACCAGCGCCTTGGACAGCCGCACCGAGCAGGACATCCTCACCACGATGCGCGATGTTGCCAGTCAGCGCACGACGATCTCGATTGCGCACCGGCTCTCGACTATCGCGGATTCGGACACGATTCTGGTGCTGGATCAGGGGCGTCTGGCCGAACAAGGCAGCCATGCCGACCTGCTGCGCCGTGATGGGCTCTATGCCGAAATGTGGGCTCGGCAGGCGCAGGAAAGCGCCGAGGTCAGCGAGGCGGCGGAGTAAGCTTACGACGAACCCAAAAACTCTCGTCGCCGCGGACTTGATCCGGGGCCACCTTTTTTGGCCATGGCCGAAAGAACAAGGGAGGATCACGGATTTAGTCCGGGATGACGAGAAATTGAATGCATGAAGCCTACTTCACCACATCAGCCTCATGCCACACCACGGCCTGCGCGACCTTTATACAGTCCATGCCTGCGTCAAAAGTCATCGCGGGTGAGCCATAGAGCTGCCAGCCTTGCTCCAATGCTTCGGACACGCGCTCGCAAAAGGCGCGGTCGTCCTTGCCGGTGAGAAGGCGGTATACGGGGCGGTCTTCTGGAGTCTGGTACATCGCCTGAATCATAGCAGCCTCATACATACTGGCAATTCTTGGCTTGCGCACTTGCCCGGCGCAGGTCACGAAACAGACATGACAAAAAGCAGTCACGATACTGAACGGTTCGGCCAGCCAAAGGGCCTGTGGACTCTTGCCGGCACCGAGTTCTGGGACCGCGTGTCGTTCCACGGCATGGTCTCGATGCTGGTGCTCTATATGACCGGTGATCTCCTCGTGGGATCGCGGGCAGACTCGGTTGCCGGGTTCGCTACCTATCGAGATTTTCTGCAGAGCCTTGGGGTAGACATGACCCCCACGGCTATCGCGACGCAGACATTTGCGTTCTATTTCGCCGGTGTAACCTTCTTGCCGCTGGTCGGCGGCTGGCTCGGAGACAGGGTGATCTCGCGCCGATTTGCCGTGGCGGCTGGTGCGCTGTTGATGACTGCCGGGCATTTCTGCATGGCATACGATGCCACTTTTCTTCTGGCGCTACTGCTGCTGGTGTTTGGTGCAGGCTTGCTGCGCGGCAATCTGATGCCGCAGATTCGTGCGCTCTACGCAGACGGCGACCGGCGCCTCGCCGATGCGTTTCAGGCTTACAGCTTCTGCATCAATATCGGAGCGTTTCTGGCACCGCTTGCCAGCGGTGCCGTGGCCAAAGTCTATGGATGGCACGCCGGATTCGCGGTGGCTGGCCTCGGAATGTTGGTGGGGCTGGTCTGGTATCTGGCAGGATCGCGCCATTTACCGCTGCAGCCGACCCGCGCACAACGCAAAGGACCGCGCGCAGCCTTCACGCCAAGGGAGCGGCGCGGCTTGATCGGCTTGGCGCTGGTCTGGCCAGTCAGCCTCGCCTTCTGGACGACGCAAGCCCAAGTCTGGAATGTCTACAGCATCTGGGTGCGAGACCATATTCGCATGGAATTTGGCAATTTCGCCGTTCCCATTCCCTGGCTTCAATCGCTCGATGGGCTGGCCCCCGCCATTGCCGCGCCGATCCTGATCGTGCTGTGGCGCTGGCAGGCCGCCCGCGGCACGGAACCCGCAACCTTGACCAAGGCGGCTTTCGGCTGCCTGATAATGGCGGGTTCTACACTCTTGCTGGCTCTGGCCCCCCTCTTGGCAGGCCCTGACGGACGCGGACCACTGTGGCTCGTTGTCCTGTTCCACATGATTTCAAATTTCGGAGCCATCAGCTTTGCCCCTGTGATTCGCTCGTTCTTTGCCGAACAAGCGCCGGAATCAATCAGGGGCACCGTGATTGGCCTTGAGTCTCTATCGGTAACCGGTGCCAGTCTGATCAGCGGCCTCATGGGTGGATGGTATCAATCGGTCTCACCGCCGGTGTTCTGGGTGGTAAGTGCATCGATTGCTGGAACTGCCGGCATCGCGCTGCTGATCGTGCGTCATGGTCTGGTCCGCTGGATCGTGGGTGATACCGCCGTTCAGACCGACGAACCCTCGCAACCGGCGAATGCGCCAGCTTGAAGCAGGATTTCAAACTTCTTCCTATTCCTCCCCGGGAAACCGGGCAAACTCGGGCAGTCTGTGCGCATGCACCACCCAGCCCAAACGTTCTGCCGTCTGGATATGGACTTGCGCGGGTAACTGATCGGGATCGTCGAACGTGGCGGATTGCACATCGACGATGCCGGGCAGGTTGTCTTCATTGGTGAAGAACAGTCCGGTCCCGCATGTCGGGCAGAAGCTGCGCAGCGAAGCGCCCGAGGAATTGAAGGTCGTTACTGCCCCTTGCGTCAGCGCGAACTGATCTGCTTTGAACATCGCCCATGAAACCATCGGCGCGCCCGCGCTCTTGCGGCAATCGATGCAGTGACAGATTGCCACGTGCATCGGCGGGCCATCCACCGTGTAACGCACTGCGCCGCATTGGCATCCACCGGCAAGTTCCATCAACGCTCTCCCATCCGAGTCGGCGATAAGAACATTAAAAGAACAAACCAACCCTCACAAGATATACTTGGAAAGGTCTGCGTTACCCGCCAGCGCGGTCAGCTTGCCTGCTACATAGGCCTCATCGATCAGCACTGTCTCGCCCACGCGGTCTTCGGCTTCGAAGCTCACTTCTTCCAGCAGCTTTTCCATCACCGTCTGCAATCGCCGCGCGCCGATGTTCTCGACGCTTTCGTTCACTTGCGCCGCTGTTCGGGCAATCGCGCGGATGGCTTCGGGCGTGAACTCCAGCGTCACGTTCTCGGTGGCAATCAGTGCGCGGTATTGCTCAACCAGATTGGCCCGCGTTACCGAAAGGATGCGCACGAAATCGTCTTCGGTCAGCGCCTGCAATTCCACGCGGATCGGCAAACGCCCCTGCAATTCGGGCAGCATATCGCTCGGCTTGGCCACATGGAAAGCACCGCTGGCGATGAACAGCACATGGTCGGTCTTCATCGGGCCATACTTGGTCGCCACGGTCGTGCCCTCGATCAGCGGCAGCAGATCGCGCTGCACGCCCTCACGGCTGACCGACCCACCGCGCACATCGGACACGGCAATCTTGTCGATTTCATCCAGAAACACGATGCCGTTGGTTTCGGCATTGCGGATCGCCTCACGCTGGACATCATCCTGATCCATGCGCTTTTCGGCTTCTTCCTCGACCAGCTTGTCCCACGCATCGGCCACGCGCATCTTGCGGCGCTTGAGGTTCTGCTTGCCGAATGCCTTGCCCATCATGTCCGACAGATTGATCATGCCAACACCGCCGCCCATGCCCGGAATCTCCATCGGCATCGAAGGCGCATCTTCCACCTCGATCTCGACCTCGACCTCGTTCATCGAACCATCGGCCAGCCGCGCCTTGAAGCTTTCGCGCGTCGCCTCGCTCGCGCCATCGCCGACCAATGCTTTGAGCAGCCGGTCCATCGCGGCCTTGCTGGCAGCCTCGCGCACCGCATCGCGGCGGCGCTCCTTTTCCAGCCGGATCGCCTCTTCCACCAGATCGCGCGCAATCTGCTCCACATCGCGGCCAACATAGCCGACCTCAGTGAACTTGGTCGCCTCGACCTTGATGAACGGCGCGTCGGCCAACTTGGCCAGACGGCGGCTGATTTCGGTCTTGCCGCAACCCGTCGGCCCGATCATCAGGATGTTCTTCGGCGTCACCTCGTCGCGCAGTTCGGCCGACAGGCGCTGCCGCCGCCAGCGGTTGCGCAGCGCCACGGCGACGGCCTTCTTGGCGTCGGTCTGGCCGACGATATGCTCGTCCAGCGCACGGACGATGGCTTTGGGGGTAAGGAATTCGGTCATGGCAATCTCACAACATCCGTTCGTGTCGAGCGAAGTCGAGACACTTCGGCGCTCGCGTGTCTCGACTTCGCTCGACACGAACGGGGACAGATCGGATTAGATTTCTTCCAGCGTCACTCGGTCGTTGGTGAAGACGCAGACTTCGGCGGCCACTTGCATGGCACGGCGGGCGATCTTTTCTGCATCGTCTTCGTAATCGGTCAGCGCTTTAGCTGCGGCGAGCGCATAGTTGCCACCCGAACCGATGGCAGCGATCCCGCCTTCAGGCTCCAGCACGTCGCCGTTCCCGGTCAGGATGAGAAGCGTCTCCGCATCGGCCACAATCATCAGCGCTTCAAGATTGCGCAGATACTTATCGGTGCGCCAGTCTTTGGCAAGTTCCACTGCGGCCCGCATCAGCTGGCCGCGATGCTGCTCCAGCTTGCGTTCCAACCGTTCGAACAGGGTGAAAGCATCAGCGGTAGCGCCGGCAAATCCGGCGATGACCTTGCCCTTGCCGCTTTCATCCAGCGCGCCAATCCGGCGCACTTTGCGGGCATTGGGCTTCATCACCGTGTTGCCCATGGAAACCTGACCGTCACCAGCGATGACGGTGCGGCCGTTCTTCTTCACCGCGATGATGGTGGTGCCGTGCCACTGGATAAGGCCGTGGCTCGCCCTGCTATCGTCCATGCTCTGCGATATGAGGCGCAGTGCATGGATTTCAAGCGGTACTGATTAGCTGCCGTTCGGACCAGTGCCGCCCGGAGCCTGCCCTTGCCCGCCCGGAATCGCGCCGACCGCGCCGATATTGCCGAACAGATCCTGGAAGAATGACCGGTCACGGCCCAGCGTCTCGGTCTTGTCGCTCTCGGGCGAAAGGCGGGCGACCTTTTCCATGCCTTCGCGGCTGAGCGAGGCGACATTGCCCTTGGGGTCAAAATCAACCACCAGAATGCTCTGGTCCGAAGTGCGCGGGCGGTTGAACGGGCGCTGCTTCGTGTTCATCGCCACGTAGTACCACGCTTCCTTGCCATACTGGCTCGTGAAGGTCGGGCGGCCAAGCGCGCGTTCCACCGATTGCTTGTTGTCCACGCCTGGCTGGACCGAGGACACCAGCACTTCATCGATGATGTAGCCGCGGTGGTCCTTGATGCTGGTGCAACCTGCCGCCACCACGCACAGTGCGATCATTGCCGCACCCTGCACCATCAGCCGACTGTTCCGCATTCGCAAACTCCGCTCTTTACTTGGCCTGTGTCATGCCCATTTGCATAGGCAACAGACAGTCACTATCGCCCATTTTTTCGCCAGGCCCAATTTCAGGACCCTTAGGGTCCAATCGGGATTACCGCAATGCCAGCCGCACAAGCATCAACCCCGCATCAACAAGCGCGTGCTGGACGGCATTGATTTAATCGCCCCTGAACAACCAAAGCTGAACGGGCGAACACCAAGGATCAAGCGTAATGTCAATTTTAGGAAAGCTGTTCGGACAGAAGGACGATGACCGCGCCGTGGCCCGTCCGCTGTGGCATCGCACGGTGGAGATTGCGCGCGAGAAGGAATGGTACCGCGATTGCGGCGTGGCCGACACGGTGGCCGGACGCTTCGACATGATCACCCTGATCCTATCCATCGTGATGATCCGCATGGAGCGGGATGCCGAACTGGTCGAGCCATCCGTTCGCCTGACCGAACTGTTCGTGGATGACATGGACGGCCAATTGCGCGAAAGCGGCGTGGGCGATCTGGTGGTGGGCAAGCGCATGGGCAAATTGATGAGCGTTCTGGGCGGCCGCCTTGGGGCCTATCGCGAAGGGCTCACCTCAAGCGATGAAACCGTGATGGCCGATGCTGTCCTGCGCAATGTCAGCCTGCACGAAGGCACCGATCCGCTGCTTGTCGCCCGCCGCGCCCGTGCCTTTGCAGCCGGACTTGATCTTGTTCCCGCCTTTCGCGTTCTGGACGCAGAGATCGGAAAATGAGCACGCATAATCTGCCAGAGCAGGAATTCTCGCATGTTCTTGATTTGCGCCAGATCGGGGATGCGCCAGTGCTGCTTGCACCCAATGAAGACGACCGCCGCCGCCTTGCGGGCCGCTTCGGCATCACCGCTATCGATTCGATGCGCGCGGAACTGCGTCTGACTGTCGACGGGCAGAATGTGGAGGCCAAGGGCCATCTGAGTGCCAGCATCGTGCAGATGTGCGCCATCTCGGGCGAGGACTTCCCAGTAAAGGTAAGCGAACCTGTGGCCTTGCGGTTTGTTCCCATCAGCGCGCCGAGCGCGCCTGATGAGGAAATCGAGATCACCGCCGACGATTGCGACGAGATAGAATACGAGGGCACCACGTTCGATCTTGGCGAAGCGGTGGCGCAAAGCCTTGCTCTTGCGATCGATCCTTTTGCCGAGGGGCCCAATGCCGAAAAAGCGCGGGCCGAACATAAGCTTGGTGGCGATGTGGCTTCCGGCCCCTTCGCGGCGCTGGCTGCGCTGAAAAAGGACTGAGCAGTTGGCAACCACCATGACAGACCACGGTCCAACCGGCACCCGGCCAGCGGGTAGATCGGGTGGCCGTGACCTGACCAGTGGTCCGATCCTGAAGACGCTTGTACTCTTTGCAGCTCCCACCCTCGCATCCAATATCCTGCAATCACTAAACGGTTCGATCAATTCGATCTGGGTGGGCCAATTGCTCGGCGAAGGCGCGCTGGCCGCCACGGCCAATGCCAACGTGGTGATGTTCCTGGTGTTTGCCGCCGCATTCGGTTTCGGCATGGCTGCCACAGTCAAGATCGGACAGGCCTTTGGCGCAGGTGACGTGCTGGCAGCGCGCCGCACGTTCGGTTCTGCTGTGGGCTTTTGCGTGCTGCTTTCGCTGGTGATCGGCGCGCTGGGGTGGATCTTCGCGCCAGAACTGCTGACCGCGATGGCTGCGCCGGGCGAGACGTATGGCATGGCGCTCATCTACTTGCGCGTGATCTTCGTGGCGATGCCCGCATCGATGATCACCGTGATGCTGGGCATGGGCCTGCGCGGCGGGGGTGATGCGGCCACGCCTTTGAAGTTCATGATCCTGTCGGTCGTCCTCGATATCGCGCTTAATCCGCTGCTGATTGCAGGCTTCGGCCCGGTTCCGGCCATGGGCATTGCCGGATCGGCGCTCGCCACCGCCATCGCCTCGATCGCATCAATGATCGGCATTGTCGGCTATGTTTACTGGAAGGACCTGCCGCTGCGCCTGCGCGGAGCGGAATGGGCATGGCTTTGGCCGCGCCGGGATGAGCTGGGCTATATCCTGACCAAAGGCCTGCCGATGGGCGCACAGATGCTGGTGATTTCAGCGGCTGGCATCGTCGTCATTGGCCTTGTGAACCGCGAGGGCTTGCTGATCAGCGCGGCTTATGGCGCGGCGTTGCAGTTGTGGACTTATCTGCAGATGCCCGCGATGGCGATTTCCGCTGCCGTCAGTGCCATGGCCGCACAGGCAATCGGTGCGGGCCTCAACGCACGGCTTGGCCGGATCACGCGCTGGGGCGTCTTGCTCAACCTGACTGTCACCGGCCTGTTGTGCGCGATGATCCTGCTGTTTGACCGCCCTGCGCTCGAACTGTTTCTTGGCGCAGGCAGCCCGGCGGTGGACGAAGCCCGGCATATCCAGATCCTTGCCAGCTGGAGCTACATCCTGTTCGGCGTGACCGTTGTCCTGTTCGGCACGATGCGCGCAGGCGGCGTGGTCTGGACGCCGTTGATTATCCTGTCGTTCGTTATGTATCCTGTGCGATTGGGCTTTTATTACGCCCTGTACCCACAGATCGGTGCGGATGCGCTGTGGCTGGCTTTCCCAGTCAGCTCATTGGTCGCCGTCGCGCTTTCCGCCTACGCATACAGCAGGCCGCAATGGCTTCAGCGCGCGCGCGTAGTGCCTGCAAGCCAATGTGAGGAAGAGACGAAAGCGGACGCCGATCCTGCAGGCAGGATGGCACCCAACCTCTGACTACCTGCTTTGCGCGCGCCAGCGCTGGACCGTGCGTTCCACTGCGCGCTCCTCGCCCCCGCTCTTGCTCCACAGTTCATAAAACGAAGGATCGTTTGAAGCCGGGCGCTTCATCACTTCAAGTTCATCGAACGAGACTCGCATCGGGATCGAAACGCCCTCGCCCGAAATGATGCATTCGCGGTTTCGCAGCGCCGGAATCGTATCAACAAAGCCACGCGCGCCTTCAGGCATGGCCGCCTTGACGAACGCCTGATCGCGATCATTGTTCAGGCGCATCGAAATGATCGTGCCGCACTGCGACAGCACACCTTCGGCCAGATCGGAGGGTCGCTGCGTGATCAGGCCCAGCGAAATGCCGTACTTGCGCCCTTCCTTGGCGATGCGCGAAAGGATGCGGCCCACCGATGAGCCATCGGAATTCCGCTCGTTCGGAACGTAACGATGCGCCTCCTCGCACACCAGCAGCACGGGCCGCGTCTCTTCCTCACGCGCCCAGATCGCATAGTCGAACACCAGACGGCTGAGCACGGCGACCACCGTTGTGGTGATTTCCGATGGCACGCCCGAAACATCGATGATCGAAATCGGCTTGCCGTTGGCCGGCATACGGAAAATGCGCGAGATGAACTCCACCATCGTATCGCCCACCAGCATGCCCGAGAACATGAACTGATAGCGCGGATCGCTGCGGATCTCGTCAATCTTGGCCTTCAGCCGCATATAGGGGATCGAATTGGTGCCCTTGTCCAGGCGGCCCATTTCATTTTGCAGGATAATCAGCAGATCGGACAGCAGATAGGGGATCGGCGAATCGACCGTGATCTTGCCAATCTGTTCGGCCAGCCGGTTCTTGCTGCGCGCAGCCAGCAAGCACTTGGCTAGAATGTCCGAATCCAGCTGGCGTTCTTGCCCGGTGGTAGTGATGAACACCTCGCAGTGTTCCTCGAAATTCATCAGCCAATAGGGCATCTGCAGGTTTGATACATCGAGCAGCTGGCCGGTCGTCTTGAAGGCACTGCCATATTCGCCATGCGGATCGATCATCACGATGTGGCCCGAAGGAGCCATTTCGCAAATCCGGTGCAGGATCAGCGCGGCGGCAGTCGACTTGCCTGTCCCGGTCGATCCCAGCAAAGCAAAATGCTTGCCCAGCAGAGCGTCGACATAGATCCCGGCACGGATGTCACGTGTGGGGAAAACTGTGCCTACCGATATGTTGGTGCGCCCGTCACTTGCATAGATCTGCCGCAGATCGCTGGATGTAGCGGGGTAGACCAATGCGCCGGGGACCGGAAACCGCGTAATGCCGCGGCGGAACCCATAGATGCGCCCGGTCAGCCGTTCTTCTTCGCCCTCGCCCAGAAAATCGATCATCGCGACAATGCCGCCTTCGACAGACGTGTCCTGCCGCTGGGTGCGTACGCTGGCGAGCAGCCACGAATTGCCGACGCGAATTTTGATTTGGCTGCCAACTTTGCCTGAAAGCGCAATCGAAGGATCGGTATCGTTAGAGCACTGTTCCAGCCGCGAAAGATCGAGCGCGATGGCCGAACTTGACCCTGCAATCTCGCGGACATGGCCAATAGGAATGTGCGAGTTCTCCGATATCGGCGCGTCCGCTGGCAGGATACGCGGCGCACGCGCATCGGTGCGCTCGGTGCCCATGTCGTCACGCGTTGTAAAACCCTGCATCCCCATTTCGGACATTACGCGTCAAACCCCTTGGCCGGATGTGGCATGTGGGCAAAGCATATCGGCGCAGGGTTAATAACGGCTAAACCTTAGATAGTGCGCCGAGCCATCAGACCAGCGCAAAGAGTCGTCCGGCAATCCATCCCATGCCCACCGAAAGGAGCACAGCAAACAGGCCATAAATCCAGCCATTGCGATCGGCGGCTACAGCCACGAAGCGCTCGAAACCCTGCTTCCTCACCTCAACCCGCGTGATCGCCGAAGCCACCACCTTGCCACCGCGAATGGCAAAGGTCTCGGCCGTGTAGGTGCCGGTCTGAACGCTGGAAGGCAGGCTGATCCGGGCCTGATAGAGCACTTGGCCACTGATCTTCACGCCGCCCTGTTCCTCGCGATAAAGCCCTTGGCGGCGCATCAGATCAACCAGCCCTTCCGAAAAGCGCCGCTGCTCCTTGGGATCAATCACGCCAATCGGGGAAAGCTGCAGCCATTTCAGCCCCAGTTCGTAAATGGCAGCCGTCTTGTCATCCACAATCTCGGCAATTGGCCGCGATGAAGCTACCGCAAAATAGGCAGGAGCCGACCGGAATTCGAGCGAATCGGCATTGATCCAGATCCCGGCAAGTTTCTGCTTTTCGCGCAAGACGATCGATTGCAACGGCCCTTCGAGGACCACCACAATGTCGTATTCCTGCGCCGCACGGCTGCCTTCGGGGCTAAGGATCGCGCCGAACAGCAGCAGATCAGCCCCCGTGAAGCCCTGACGGACCTGAATTTCGTGCTGCGAGATTTCCGGCACGAGAATCGGATCGCGTGCGCCAAGCAGAAACATGCACACCAGCAGCGCGATCAACCGCAACCGCCCGCTGGCCTGCGCCTTTGCGATCATAGCGGCACCACGGAATATATCTCGTCCGGGCGATAGCCGAGGCGCAGCGCCATTTGCATCGCCACCAGCAGCACGATGGCCGCCAGAATCAGCCGCAGATGTTCTGGCTTGGCCTTCTGCGCAAACTGCGCGCCAACCTGCGCACCGGTGACTGATCCGATCAGCAGCATCACCGCCAGCACGATGTCCACCGCGCGTGTGGTCAGTGCATGCATCATCGTGGTGGCCATGGTCACAAACAGGATCTGGAACAGCGATGTGCCCACCACCACGTTTACCCCCATGCCAAGGATATAGAGCAACGCGGGCACGAGGATGAAGCCACCGCCGATGCCCATCAGCATGGTCAGGATGCCGGTCAGTATTCCCAGCAGCAGCGGCGCGAGCGGAGATATGTACAACCCGGACCGGTAAAACCGCCAGCGCAGCGGCAGGCTGGCCACCAACGGATGATGCCGCCGCTTGCGCGCGGGCATCGGCAGCCCGGATTTCTGCGCACGCAAGGTCGTAATGCTCTCATGCGCCATCAACCCGCCGATGCCGCCCAGCATTAGCACGTAGAGGATATTGATCACCGTATCGATCTGCCCCAGCGATTGCAGCAGGCGGAACAGCAGCGAACCAAGGCCAGTGCCGATTACGCCTCCTGCCACCAGCACCGCACCGATATGATAATCGATCCCGCCGCGCCGGGCATGGGCAAAAGCGCCTGAAACGCTTGCACCTGTCACCTGGCTTGCTGCGGATGCCGCGGCCACGGTGGGCGGCACACCATAGAATATCAGCAGGGGCGTGGTCAAAAAGCCGCCGCCGACACCGAACATGCCGGACAGCAGCCCCGTCAACGCGCCCAGACCTATGATCACCAGCCCGTTGACCGAAAGGTTCGCGATCGGAAGATAAACATCCATTGCAACACTGACGCTAGGCCCGGTGTGCGCTGCCAGCAACCCCGGCGGGCTGCTTTTGCGGCAAAAAGCTGTAGCTGGTCTCACGTCAGAACGATGATGCAACCGTCAAAGCAGGCCCGCTGGCCGGTCGGGCATTGCCGGCAAGGCGGAACCGCCAGTCAATCGCGATCCGTGCGGGGTTGGTATCGCCCAGATCCAGCCGAAAAGAAGCGCGCGGCCCTGCATCAAGGCGCACCGCCCCTTCTTGCCCGCCCGACCAGACACCTGCGCCAACGCGCACATCACGCGTGGGGCCACCGATCCCGGGAAGCGCACGCTCCACAACCAGTTGCGCATCATAGAATGCCGTTGCTTCGCGCCCTCCAGCATAGCCCGCCTGCGCATAGGCTTCAGCCGTAAATCCAAGCGGCAAGGCTTTTGGGGGCAGTTCCGTAATCACAGTCGCCACCGGGCGCATCTGCATCGGGCTGGCCACCGTATCTTGCAATCGCACCTCGGCCAGCACCCGTAGCGGCAGCCGCACGATGGGCCTTATACCAAAGCCAAGCGCGATTTCCTTGTCCTTGCCCGGCGCGTTGATCGCAAGCGAAGTGCGCAGATAGCCATAGCTTTCGTGCAGTTCGCCTCGCCCCAAACGATAGCGCACGACAGCGCCAGCCTGGCTCGCCCCATAGGACGCAGCCCCCGGCGCTTGCGCTGCCGCGCCACTACCAGCGCGCATCAAAAGCCAGTTGTCTCCGCTCCAGCGCGGATCATCCTTTACAGATGCCCGTGGCGGTTGCGGGTCCGATAGAGCCTCGGTTTTTTCTGTTATTACGCTTTTCAGCCTGCGGGCAGGCGGTGACAAGGCTGGGTTGAAGTTGCTCAGGAAGCTGATCTTTACCAACGCAGGAAACGCCTGCCGACTTTCGTTGCTTGCAACTGGCGCAGCCTTGGGCGGAGCGCTACCTTGCAAGCGTGCCGACTTTTCAAGAGCAACCAACTGCGGCTTCACCTCAGGCGTCAGGGTGCGAAGCAAAGGCCGCGCAGCGGGTTTCATGAACCCGGTTCGCACCACACCGCTGCTCTCGTCGCGCGCTTCACCCTTCCAGATGGACACTCTTGCACCAGTCCAGACCATCACGACCAGCGCCAGCACAGCAACCGGCTGGCCCTGCCATTGGCGCTCACCCGGCCCCATCACGCGGTTGGCAGCGGGATGGCCGCAGCGTCGGCTTTGCCCCCACACACTTGGGCAACATGCACACGGTGCACCGTATGCTCCCAGCGCAGTCGCCCCCCGGCCAACACGCGCAGATAGGCGATCAGCGCGCGGCGTGTGGCGATGATCGAGATGATGTTGCCCACCGGGAACCGCAGCACGGCCCGCACACCCTCAGGCCAGCCATATTCCCGCCCGGAAAAAAACGCGCGCATGGCCAGTCGCCAGATCAGACTGACAATGTTGAACGCCAGCAATCCCCGCAACACGCTGTCAGGCTGAACCGGCCTCACTAGCCCAAAAGCTTCGAGCACAAGCATGATCGGCCACAGCCCAACAAGCAGATAGGCTACGGCCAGCACCATCGCGACCAATGGCCCGCGCCTGTCACGCAATCGCATCCACAGGTCGCTGGGCCGTCGGTTCCAGCCCAGCCTGTCCCAACCCTGAAACGCGATGCCGTGAATCCAACGGGTCTTCTGGCGCACAGACGTTGTCAGCGAGCCGGGAAAATATTCGCGCGTGGCGATCAGTGCGCCGTGCTCGTCGCGCATGCGCAGAAAGATCGATTGCCCCCCTGTCTCATTCACCAGCAACCCGCACTCGTAATCTTCGGTGAGGCATTCTGCAGCGAAAGGCTCGGCACTTGCCCGGTGTTGCAGAATGCGATCAATCGCAGCGCGTGAAAATGCACAGCCGACCCCGGCAGCGGGCAACGCCGCACCGATCCAGTCGCGCACCACCATGTCGCGCGCATGCGCTTCGGCGAATTCATCGCAATAATGCCCGCCAATCCAGCGCGATTGCGCATCTGGTTCGGGCCGCACCGGCAGTTGCACAAAATCGGCGTGATCCAGTGCCCGGTCCATCAGCGAGAGCGCCGAGGGATGCACCATGTCTTCGGCATCATGCAGGATCACCGCACGCACCCGCTGCCCGCTGCGCCGCTCATCCTCGCAAATTGCGCGATAGAGCCGGTTCAGACAGTCGGCCTTGGTGGTTGGCCCATCGCAATCGTGCAACACCACACGAAGACGTTCGTCTCCACCTGCCGCGACCAATGCCGCCAGGGTGGCCTCGTCATTGCGATAGCATCCCACATAGATGCGCAATTTGCGCTGTGGCCACGATCGGAATGAATGGCGGACCATTTCGCCGATCACACCAAATTCCTGCCACGCCGGAACCAGCACGGCCGCCATTCCGGTCAATTCCTCAAGTGCGGGCGCAGATAGCTGCTGCGCGCGCAGCCCCCCGGTGAACCGCAACCGGAACCAGATGATATCAACCAGCAATTCGTCGATCGCAAAAACGGCAAACCAGATTGCCGCAAACAGCAACAGTTCATGCTCGGCAACAGCGAGCCATTGCAGTGCGGTGTAACATGCCCCGGGTACAACAGGCCCTGACATGAAAGGCCCAGATATGGACGGACACGCCAGCAAGATTCTGACCCCGTTTGACGCGCCGCATCACCAACAGCACAAAATCAACGGTATGCCTGCTTGGCACCGTTCAGGAACCAAGGGATGATTCGAAAATGGCAGAATTTAAGCGGAGCCAGTCAATGCGGCAGCGACTGGAAACAAAACCTTGCATCCTTGGCAGGCACGCCGCGGAGCACGCCTTAACTGCGGCAATTTGACGAAAAATTCACTGAATGATCGTCTGTGTCGATCACCCTTTCCGCAACATTGCATGAAACCTTTTGCGACTTTCGCCGTATGGAAGTCTCTAGCAAACTTAATCTGAGTTAAGGGGAACATCATGCCAGGCGATAATGCGAAGAAGGCTCTGATTGACAGCCTCAACGGCCTGCTGGCCGATTACTTCACGCTCTATCTCAAGACCAAGAACTACCACTGGCATGTTGCCGGACCGCAGTTCCACGATCTTCACCTCCTGTTTGATACGCAAGCAACCGAGCTTTTCGCGCTGACCGACATTATCGCCGAACGCGTGCGCAAAAATGGCGGCGCTACGCTGACCGGCATTGGCGCAATCGCCGACAAGGCCAGCATCAAGGACGACGACCGGGCCAAGGTTGATGCGATGGACATGGTCAAGGCCCTGCGCGACGATAACGTGGCGCTGGTGAAAGCCATCCGCGCAGTCAAGGACGCAGCCACCGCCGCGGGTGACAATGCCACCGAAGGCATGGCCGATGACTGGACCGATCAGGCCGAACAGCGCGCCTGGTTCCTGACGCAGATCGCGGCCTGAGTCACCGCACCCAAATAACAACCCCGCACCCCCGCGCAGGCGGGGGCCTCGTGGTTGCTACAGAAAATCTGCAGAAATTGCCTGAGGCCCCCGCCTGCGCGGGGGCGCAAGGTTCGGCAAAATCATTGAATCCATTCGTGTCGAGCGAAGTCGGGATACGGACCTGCCCGCTCAAAACGTCCCGCTGGTCGCAATACCGATCCCGCCGGGCCGCGTATCAAATCCGCCCGCGCGCAAAGCATCTGCCGTCTCTTGCGACAGCCCGGACAGTGTCAGATCAGCCTGCCAGCGCCCATCTCCGGTCAGGCGCAGCGTCAGTTGCTCCATGCCTTGCGCGCCGCGCATCGGCACCACCAGCGCGCCCTTTTCGCACCGCGCCTTGCCCGACAGCATGATAGCATCGGGCAACAGCGGCCCAAGCGAGGCCAGCGTCAGGCCCAATGTGCCTTCGGCTTGCACGCAGGTTCCACCTGCAAATCCGGCTGAGAAGTCGGTAAAGTTGATCGCCGTCACTGGCAGACCGCCCAGCCCGCCCGGCAGGGCAAGGCTACCATTGGCGCGTGAAACTCCGCCCCCGGCATAAGCCGTGGCCGAAAACTCTTCGCGCATGACCGAAAACTGCGCGCGCCCGATCAGCAAAGGCAGCGGATCCAGCCCTGCTTCGACCGTACCCAGCGGCAACGGCCCCAGATTGAGATCGGCGATTCGCCCATCCCACACGGTCCCTTCAACACTGCGGGCTGAAACATTCTCCGGCGCAGCCAGCCCCAGCACCAGCCGCAGCGGCAACAGCACAATCAGCGCCAGCACTACCGCCCCGACCAGGGCAAATCTGCCCCAACGGCTCCCTGAGCCCTTTAGCGCGGCATCGCGCACAAATATCCAGCGCCCGATCACGATCCGCCCCGTCCAGCACTTTGGCTACCCACCCGGCGCAACGTGACGTTGACCGAGATCGTGCCATCGGGCGCAGGCGTCATCGTCAATTGCTCCACCGCCAGCCCTTGCCCGCCCAGTCCATCGAGCCACGCGAGGGCTGCGGTGGCGCGGGCCGTTGGGATCGTCAGCACCACCATGTCGCTGCCCTGCCGCTGGCTGGACTGGACGACAAACCCTGCGGCCTGCGCGCTGGCACCGGCTACTTGCTCAACCGGCCCGGCCAGCGCCGCAGCCTTGGCTGCAGGCGCGCGCTTCAACACTTCAATTCCCGCGACGATGCGCCCGGCGCGCATGGTCACCTCGCGATGGCGCAGGGCGGCTTCGTTCAATGCGGTGCCCAGCGGCAGGATAATGCCATAGACCAGCACGATCAGCGCCGTCAGCCCGACCGCTACACCAACAAGCCAGCGCTCACGCCCGGTCAAGCCGATAAACCACGCAGAAACCCGGCCCATCATGGTGCCCTTACCGTAATGGCGGCAACCGTTGCGCCGGTAGGATCAGGGGCCAATGATGGTGGCACGGTCACTTTCCAGCCCTGATTTTGCAGCGCGATCAGCACGGCATTCACATCATCGGCGCGCGGCGCTGCGGCGGTAAAGCGCAATGTGCCGTCTGCGCCATAACCCAGATCGCGCAAGGTCACCCCCGGAACGTCGCGCAGAATATCCAGCAAAGCCGCAGCGGGCGCAACAAAGCTTGCCCCGCCTTCGCCGCGCTGAGCAAGCTCGGCATTCAACAGCCGTTCTGCCGCATCAAGATTGGTCGCCGCCGGGAACCGCACTTGTGCCAATTCCAGCGCGCGCGCCTCTTCGGCATTGCTGTCGATGTTCCACTTCACCACCCACACCAGCATCAGTGCCAGCGCCAGCAGCGCCGCAATGGCTGCCATGCGGGCAAGGCCGATCCAGTTGGCACTGCGGAACACTGAAACCCGGCGCGGCGCATATTGCCCTTGCCGCAGGTTCAGCGGCGGCGCTGTATGCAATGCGGCCAAGCGGCCCAGCAGTTCATCGCCGGTCAGCGCCGATTGCTCCTGCCCCTCGGCCAGCACGGCCACCAGACCCGGCTCTGCCGCAAAGGCCGCCTCGGCCGTACGCGCCACCAATTTCCCGCCCAGATCAGCCAGCATCAGGCCACGCTCTGGGCGCGGTAGCAAAAGGGCCGCTGGCACAATCGCCTGCGGATCAATTCCCCGCTCCGCCAGCAATGCCAGCCAGCGGTCCATGGTGGCGGTGCCAACACGGCAGGCAAGCAAGCGCCCTTTGTCTGCGCCCACGGCCAGATGCTGCACGGCTTCAAGCCCGCCCTGCGCCAGCCCAAGCCGCTCTGCCGCCAGCGCTTGCGCCACCGGCATATCAGGCAAGGGTTTGTCGATCACCGGGGTGTCTGCCGCCGGAACCAGCACCGTCACCGCACCATGATCGCCCCACGGCGCCGCCTCGGCAGCCGCATCAAACGCCATTTCGCGCCCAACGCCGCCCTGCCCAACGCGCCACCAGTGCCAAGGCGCGTCAGCCTGTGCAGGCAGCAAAACGATCAAGCCGTCAGTTACAGGTGGGGCAGCAGCCATCGCAGGCGTTCAGTTCTGCCCGGCGTAGATATCGGCGTTCAGATCGGTCCCGCCCGGCTGGCCATCGGCCCCCAGCGAAAAGATCTCGAACGGCTTCCCGTCACGCCCGGGCACCTGATACTGATAGGGGCGGCCCCATGGATCGTTCGGCACGTCTTTCACATAGCCGCCCGAACGGTAATTCTGCGGCATCGAAAGATTGGCAGGCGGCGTCCGCAACGCATTCAGCCCTACGCCTAGCCCTGGATAGCTGGACAGATCGAGCCGGTACATTTCCATGCCCTGTTCCAGCGTGGCAATATCGCTGCGCGCCTTCACCACCATGGCCTTGTCCTGGCTTGGCAGCACGTTGATCAGCACCACGGTTGCCAGCAGGCCGATGATGAAGATCACCACCATCAGTTCGACAAGGCTGAAACCGTTGCGGCGGCGCTTGTTTTCGGGTTCGGGTGTCTGGGTTGCGGTATTTTGAGTCATGATCCCATTTGGCATAATCAAAGTCCGGTAAGGTTCTGAAGCTGCAAAATCGGCAGCAGGATGGCGAGGATGATCAGCGCCACCACCGTGCCCATCACCACGATGATCGCAGGCTCAAGCAGCGCCATCGCAGCGGCGGTAAAGGCTTCGAATTCGCGCTCAAGATAATCGGCGGCGCGCTCCAGCATCGGCCCAAGCTGGCCCGCTGCCTCCCCGCTCGCCGCCAGATAGACCAGCAGCGGCGGGAACGTGCCTGCTTCACGCAATGCGGTGGACAGTGATCCGCCTGCCCGCACTTTCTCACTGATCCCGGCCAGCGATTGCGCCTGCACGGCGTTGGAAACAGTGCGAGTCGATAGCCGCAATCCGTCCACCAGCGGCAACCGGGCCTCAATCATCGTGGCCAGTGTGCGCGCCAGCGATGCGGCATGAACATCGCGGATCAGCTTGCCGATAAAGGGCAGGCGGAGCAGACCGCGATCGAACCGCAGCTTGAACGCTGGTTGGCGCAAACCGCGCACAAACCCCAGCACGCTCAGCGCGATGAGCAACAGCAATGCCCACCACCATGCACTAAGGAACTGCGAAATCCCGATCACCAAGCGCGTCAGCATCGGCAATTGCCGCGCGGCGTTGTCAAACTGCTCCACCACGCGCGGCACGACTGAAACCATCAGCCCGACGACGACGCCGATGGCCACCAGCGACAGCACGATGGGATAGGCCAGCGCTGCGATGATCTTGCCGCGCACTTGCGCCTGTTTTTCCAGCATGTCGGCCAGCCGGTCGGCAATGGCGGGCAGGCTGCCCGAGTTCTCGCCTGCAGCAATCATCGCGCGGTAGATCGGCGGGAAGCTCGGCTCCTCCCGCCGCATCGCCTCGGCCAAGGGCAAACCCTCGGTCACCCCGGCATGGACGTTGGCCAGTATGCCTTGAGCCTTGGGTTTTTCGGTCTGCCGCGAAATCGTGCGCAGCGTTTCCTCCAGCGGGCTGACCACCATCAGCGATGACAATTGCCGGGTAAACAGCGCGAGCTGCTTGGCCGAAAGCTTCGTGGCGAACCACGCGATGCCGCTGGTGCTCGTCGCCGCGCGCCGGGCCGATGTGGCGGCATCGGCGCTCACGCTGACAACGTAATACTCCCGCGCCGCCAACTTCTCGCGCGCCGCAGCCTCGCTCACCGCTTCAATCGCGCCGCGCCGTTCGGTCCCTTTCGGGTCAATCGCGTGATAGGCAAAGCGCGCCATCAGCCGTCCCGCCGCATGATGCGCGCGGCTTCTTCCGCACTGGTCACGCCATCGCGCACCATGCGCCGCACCGCCTTGGCCAGTGTGGGCGAATCGGCAAAGGCGTGGCGTGCAATCGCCGCTTCATCGGCATTATCGTGGATCATCTGGCGGATGGTGTCATCCACCCGCACCGCCTCGAACACGCCAACACGGCCCTGATACCCGGTCTGCGCGCACTGATCACAGCCCTTGGCCGTCCACACCGTGCGCACTTTTTTCAGGCCCAGCACTTCGGCCATGCCTGCATCGATCTCACGGCTTTCCCGGCAATGCGGACACAGCCGCCGCACCAGGCGCTGCGCAATCACCGCGCGCAAGGTGGAGGCGAGCAGGAACGGCTCCACCCCCATATCGCGCATCCGCGTGATCGCCCCTGCCGCATCGTTGGTGTGCACGGTGGACAGCACCAGATGCCCGGTAAGCGATGCCTGCACCGCGATGTCCGCCGTCTCCTTGTCGCGGATTTCGCCGACCATCACCACGTCCGGGTCCTGCCGCAGAATGGCACGCAAACCGGCGGCAAACGTCAGTCCCACCTTGGAATTGACCTGCGTCTGGCCCACGCCATCCACAGCATATTCCACAGGGTCTTCCACAGTCAGGATATTGCGCGCGCCATCATTCAGCCCGCGCAGCGCGGCATAGAGCGTCGTCGTCTTGCCCGATCCGGTGGGGCCGGTCACCAGCACGATGCCGTTGGGTTCGGCCAGCGCGCGGCGCAGCGTGTCTTCGGCCTTCGGATCAAGGCCCAGCTGGACCAGATCGATCCCGGCGTTGTCCTTGTCCAACAGGCGCATCACCACGCGCTCGCCCGCGCGGTTGGGCAGGGTAGAGACGCGCACGTCCACCAGTTTTCCGCCCAGACTCAGTGATATGCGCCCATCCTGCGGCACGCGCCGCTCGGCAATATCGAGCCGCGCCATCACCTTGATGCGGCTGACCAGCACCGGCGCAACGTGCGGCGGCATCCGCAATTTCTCGGTCAGCACGCCATCGACGCGCATCCGCACCACCAGCGCGGTTTCATAAGGTTCGATGTGAATGTCCGACACGCCTTGGCGCAGGCTTTCGGCGATCAGACCGTTGATCAGGCGGATCGCAGGAGCATCGTCGGCACTGTCCAACAGGTCTTCGGCCGATGGCAGACCGAGCGCGAGCGGGTCCAGCCCATCGCCTGCAATCCCCATGTCACCGGCCACTGCGGCAGCCGCACCGTCGACCGCGTAAACATCGGACAAGAGGCGTTCAAAGTCGGCTTGGTGCACTTTATGTGCAGTTAGGTGTCGTTCAGAAACGCGCCTGATTTCGAGCAAGGCCAGCGGATCGCCCCCTTCACGCATGGCCACGACCACTTCGGTGTCGGTCACGCTTTCCACCAGCACACCCCGGTCCCGCGCAAAGGCATAGGGCACAGAAATAGGCACCGAGAGCGGCACTATGCTGGCCACCGCATCCGGCACCATCACGGTCAGCCCTGCAATGTCCTGCGCTTCGTCCATCGGCTCAATTCTGCGCGTTGCTGGGAGGAAGTTCGGCCTGTTCCAGCGGCGCAGGCGTTGCGCGCGGGCGGATCAGCGTATCGCCGGGGGCCACCACCGCCACTTGCGCCGTAGGCGCGGCCGGCAGGGTTGCGCCCATGTAATCAACGATCAACTCGTCGATGCTGGGTTCCCGCTTGGGTTCAAAGGCAACCTGCGCATCACGTACCGTGCCATAGCGGCGGGCAGACAGCGCCTGACGATCTGCAGCATTGCGCAGGATCGTGGGGCGGATGAACACCATCAGATTCGTCTTCACCCGGCTGCGCGCGCGCGATTTGAAAGCCTCACCGATGATCGGAATGTCGCCCAGGAACGGCACTTTCTGCAAAGTGCGCTGTTCGTTATCGTCCAGCAAGCCGCCAAGCGCCACGATCTCGCGGTCACCCACGGTCACCGTCGTCTTGATCTCACGCTTGTTGATGATGAGTTCGTTCGAGGTGCGCGATACAGTGCCCGCAATCGAGCTAACTTCCTGCCGCAAGTCCAGCCGCACAAGGTTTCCGGCATTGATCTGGGGCGTCACGTCCAGCTCGATACCCACGTTTTGCCGCTGGATCGTGCGGAAGGTATCGCTGAAATTGCCGCCCGAAAGCGCCTCTCCGGTGGTAATCGGCACTTCCTGCCCGAACAGGATCGAGGCGGGAACATTGTTGTTGGTGGTGATGTGCGGGGTGGAAAGGATGTTGGAATCCTTGTCCGTCTGCACCGCTGTGATCAGCGCGCCGAGGTAGGTGCTATTGCCAAGATCGGTCAGGAAGCCGGAATAGCCACCGCGAGCCGAGCTGATGGCATTGACCGCATTCTGGCGCAGCAGATCGCCTGCTGCGCTGTTGGTAGAGGTGGTGACGGTCTGCCCGTTGATCAGCGTGGTCGTCTGGTCAAAATTGTCGGCCAGCAAACCGCCTGCAATATCGATGATGTTGGGCGACGAGTTGGAGAAGTTGGTGACGGTGAACGGCTTGTTTTCCCCACCGAACAGAAGCTGGACACCCAGTTCGCGCGCCACATTGTTGGAAACTTCGACGATGATCGCTTCGACCAGCACTTGCTGCTGCGGAATATCAAGCTGGCGGATCACTTCGGAAATGCGGCGCTGTTCATCGGCCGGCGCGGCGATGATGATCGCGTTGGCCCCCGGATAGCGCGTGACCGTGGCATTGCCGCGCCCGTTGGCTAACTTGATCGGGCCGCTGCCCAGCCCGCCTGCAGTTGCGCCGATGGGACTGGTGGCGTTGCCTCCCGTGGCCGCAGAAGGCCCGGTGGAGCCTTGCGTTCCGGCAGAAGACGTGCCGCTGCCGCCCACGCCGCCAAGCGAAATGGGGGCCGCACTGGCCGAAACCACCTCGCCGCCGCCCTGCCCGCCAAGCAAGCGTTCGAGCACCGGCACCAGTGCCGCGGAATCGGCATGGTCGAGCCAGACGACCTTGATTTCGCCGCCCAAGGCCGCCTTTTCATCCAGTTGGCGGGCCATGGCTGCAAGCTTTGCCAACGTGGCCGGTTCGCCGCGCATCAGCACGGCATTGGCGCTGTCTACCGCAACGACTGTGGCCAGCGAACGCCCGCCTTCACCGCCTGCGGGCACCAGTTGCGTGAGCGCCGTGGCAATTTCGCGCGCGCCAGCGTGTTCGAGCATCACGGTCTGCGTGGCGGCATTATCCCGATCGATGTCGGCCAGCAGTGCGCGGATACGGCGCATGTTGTCGGCGTAATCGACCACGACCAGCGAATTGCCCGATTTGTTGGCGGTAATCGCCCCGTCCTTGCTGATCAATGGACGCAGCGTTTCCACCGCTTGCACCGCATCGATGGCGCGCAGGCGGATCACTTCGGTGACCATCTGGCTTTGCATCGCGCCCCGGCTGCCGATGCGGCTTGGATTGCTGGCCGCACCATCGGCGGGCTGAATGCGGAACGCGCCATTACCGGTAGGCACCGCGATCAGGCCATTGGCGCGCAGGGTGGAGAGGAACACCTCGAAATACTCCGACCGGCTAAGCGCCCGGTCGGACACGACACTGACCTTGGTCTGCACGCGGCTGTCGACAATGAAAGTGCGCCCGGTGACTTCGGCGGCATCGGCCACGAAGGCCCGAATATCCGCCTCACGCACATTGAGCGTATACTGCGCCAATGCGGCCTGCGGAACGGCAAGCGCGAGAGCGGCGGCACCCAACAGAAGTTTCGGAGAGCAAATTGAGCGCATTTTCATGGTGAAGTCGTTCATGGCGCGAGCGTGATCGCAAGGGGAAGCTGGCGATCACCGCGCTTGACGGTGACCGCAATCGAAGCGCCGGGACGCAGCGCGGCAGACAGGGTGGCAGCATCGGGAGCACCGGTTATCGGCTTGCCATCGATGGCCTGGATCACATCGCCCGGCTGAAACCCTGCAGCACGGAAGGTAGCACCATCGCCCGATGACAGCACTTCAAGGCCCACCACACGGCCCCCTTCGGCGCGCGGGCCGAAGTTCACCCCGGTACGCAGCGCTTCCACGCTGATGGGGCCACCTGCAGAGCTGGCTCCGGGCGGCGGCGCAACGGGGTTTGCCGCAACCACATTGGCCGCATCGGGCGCGGTGCCGGACTGATCAAGATAGAGCAGTTCCTTGGCACCATTATGTGCAAGTTCAACATGATCGAAGGCCACAGCCGCAAGCGTTACTCCCGGCTGGACTTCGGCCCCCACGCGGTAGACCTGCTGCATGCCATCCGCTCCGGCGATGATGGCAGTGCCGCCCCCACCGGGCGTTGCGCGCGTGGCAAAGAGCGTGAGCGAAAGTGAAGTGACCGCGCCGCTCGATTCGGCCTGAGCCGCAGGTGCGGCATTGCGGTTGAAAGGATCGACGCTGGCAAACAGGGCCGCGCGCGCAGAGGGCGACATGATTCGCACGCCCTGGGGCAGCCATTGGCCCACCGGCGATACGGGGGTGACGATAGCCCAGAACAACGCTGCACCAAGCACGGCGATAGTCACAGCCAGCAACCACCACAGCACCGCGTGCAGTGATGGCAGACCCGGCGCATTGCCCGGCTTTATCAGCGTGATTCCCCCGAATCTCAAACGCGTTTCCCTTCCGATGGGACAGGCATAGCCGCGTGGCGCCGATTCACAAACGCCTGCCGCCAATCGATCTTCCAACTGGCCCAAGCAGCCATTTGCTACGGTGGTGTGACAAGACCGTGGCAATCGCGGCTGGGCGGTCTCTGGCTGGATGACAAGCCGCTTAGGTTAGGCCAGACATACCTGCGATGCTACATTTCCTGCCCTTCCCGGTTCATCGCATGGCGCTGCGCACGGCCCACGCCCTGCGCCTGCGCTGGTGGCGGCTGACAAAGCGGACGGTGCGTGGCTGCAGTGTGATTGCCATCGATTCAGAAGGCCGCATCCTGCTGGTGCGCCACAGTTATCACGCCTGTGATACATGGATGTTGCCGGGCGGAGGCGTGGGCCGGGACGAAAACCTGCTGTCTGCCGCGGTGCGCGAACTGGCCGAGGAGACCGGCTGCGTTCTGACAGGGGCTGCACATATCGGATCGGTCACTCTGGACCGCAGCGGATGGACCAATCTGATCGAATTGATCTGCGGTCACGCGGAAGGCAAACCTGCGCCGGACGGGCGCGAGATTGAGGAGGCGCGCTTTTTTGCGCCTGATGCCCTGCCTGAGCGGACGAGCGGGCCGACTCACCAAATGATAGCGAAGTGGCAGGATTACAAAGCGAAGCTTCAAAACGGCAATTCGGCCTGAAGCACCGGCAGCGCCGCATCCTGTGCGGCTTCGTCGGCCTCTTCCCCTTGAAGCGCGGACAGCGTTAATCCCATCAGGCGGATCGGTTTGGGCAGCGGCAATTGCGCATCGAGCAGATCGCGCGAAAGAGTGGCAAACTCAGCCTTGTCTGCAATCACGCGCGGCAGCGATTTGGCCCGGGTGCAGGGGGTGAAATCGTTGAACTTCATCTTGAGCGTGACCGTCCGGCCCTTTGCCCCACTGCGTTCGATCCTCTCCCACACGATCTCGATGATGTGCTCCAGCGTCTCACGCAGGGCCGAACCTGACGAGATATCCCGCTCGAAGGTGCGTTCGCCGCCCACCGATTTGCGGGCGCGGTCTGCTTTCACCTGCCGCAGGTCAATGCCGCGCACAGCGCGATAGAGGTAATCGGCCTGACTGCCGAAGTTTTCGCGCAGGAAGGCAAGGTCTTTGGCGCGCAAGTCTGCCCCGGTTTCGATGCCCAGCCTGGCCATTTTCTCCGCCCCGCGCGGGCCGATGCCGTGGAAGCGGCGGACCGGCAGGGCCGCAACAAAGGCAGCGCCCTCACCGGGACGGATCACGCACAGGCCATCGGGCTTGTTCTGATCGCTGGCGATCTTGGCCAGAAACTTGTTGTAGGAAACGCCCGCGCTGGCGGTAAGGCCCGTTTCGGCGTGAATGCGCTGGCGGATCAGTTCGGCGATGCGGGTGGCAGAGCCGATGCCGCGAATGTCATCGGTCACATCGAGATAGGCCTCATCGAGCGAGAGCGGTTCGACATGCGGGGTGAAGTGCAGGAAAACGCTGCGGATCTGCTGCGACACCGCCTTGTAAACATCGAATCGGGGCCGGCAAAAGATCAGGTCGGGGCACAGTTGCACCGCGCGAGCCGACGGCATGGCCGAGCGCACACCAAACTTGCGTGCTTCATAGCTGGCGGCGGCCACAACCCCGCGGCCCGATGATCCGCCAACCGCCACTGGCAATCCGCGCAACGACGGATCATCCCGCTGTTCCACGCTGGCAAAGAATGCGTCCATATCGACATGGATGATCTTGCGGATGCCAGTGGCTGTCCGGTCGGGTTCAAGATCATCGGGTGAGAGCGCCATTCGGGCACGATACGCTGTTTTGCAACGCAACATAAAGGGTAGGAATCATCCGCGATCTGGGCCACTAGATCGTTATGTCTTCGAACAAAATTCCAGATACCTCACTGGCAGTGGGTCCGCGCGCAATGGGGGAGCGGGAGACCATTGCGATGATGGCGCTGGTCATGGCGCTGCAGGCTTTGGCGGTGGACGCAATGCTGCCTGCGCTGGGCTTCATCGCTGGCGATCTGGGGGTGACCGATCCTAACCAGCGGCAACTGGTGATCGGCGCATTCATGCTGGCCTCGGGCTTTGCATCACTGTTTCCCGGATCGCTGGCGGACCGTTACGGGCGCAGGCCCGTGCTGCTTTCATGCATCGGACTGTACATTCTGTTTTCGCTGGGCTGCGCGCTCGTGACATCGTTCGATGCACTGCTGGTGATGCGTGTGCTCCAGGCGATTGGCTGCGGTGGCCTTGCCGTGTTGCCGGGCGCAATCATCCGCGATCGGTTTTCGGGCGATCAGATGGCCAAGCAGATGTCGATCATATCGATGGTGTTTCTGGTGGTGCCAATGCTGGCCCCCAGCATTGGTCAGATCGTGCTGCTGTTTGCCGGGTGGCGCTGGATCTTTGTGTTTCTTGCCGTCATGGCCGTGTTGATGGCATCATGGGTGTTCATCCGCCTGCCAGAAACGCTGCATCCTGAATTTCGCCAGCCGATCCGCCCGATGGCGATTGCGGTGAACATGGCGGGAGCCGCCACCAATCGTTCGGCCATCGGCTATGTGCTGGGCGGGGCAATGACGTTTGGCGGGCTGATCGGCTACGTGAACTGTTCGCAGCAACTGGTGGCCGAGCACTTCGGCGCAGGCGAGACATTCCCGCTGCTGTTCGGCCTTTCGGCGCTGATGATGGCGATGGCGAACTTTTCAAATTCGCGCATCGTGGAGCGGTTTGGCGCACGGCGCGTGTCGCACACGGCGGTTCTGGCGTTCATC
The DNA here is from genome assembly GCF_057180525.1 of Novosphingobium sp. HNCC26BN242. NCBI lineage: Bacteria > Pseudomonadati > Pseudomonadota > Alphaproteobacteria > Sphingomonadales > Sphingomonadaceae > Novosphingobium > Novosphingobium sp. HNCC26BN242. The sequence continues at coordinate 892,144 of NZ_JBXUGM010000002.1, read as the reverse complement.
GTGGTCAGTGCGGTGCAAGTGTGGTTTGCCAGCGGAACGGGCCAGACACTGTGGCAGTTCATGCCGCTGATGATCATGAACATGATCCTCATCGGCTTCATCGGTGCCAACTTCGGATCGATTGCTCTGCAGCCCTTTGCCAGCACGGCGGGATCGGCCAGTTCGATGCATGCTTTCTTGCGCATGGTCATCGGATCGGTCATCGGCATTGTTGTGGGCCAGGCTTATGACAACACCGCCCTGCCGCTGGCCATTGCCCTGCTGGTGTCCGGTCTGATCAGCCTTTCGCTGGTGATGTACAGCGAGAAGGGGAAATTGTTCCGCCGTGTCCACCCGCCGGGCACGCCGCGCCCAATCGTGCTGGAGCATTGAGCGAGAGCTTCAAGCGCTCCCGGTCATCGCCGTTTTCGGCAAGCGAGAATGCACCGCGCAGGCCTGCATTGCTGCAACAGCAGCTTCGGCGGTGTCTGGTCGGCCAAAGTGGAAGCCCTGGACCAGCCGGATACCCAGCGCGTGGGCTGTTTGCGCCTGAGTTTCATCTTCGACACCTTCGATCGTGCAATCGATACCAAGCTGCCATGACAACGAGATGATCGTGCCGACCAGTGTGCGCGCGCCCGGATCGGTCACAAGGGCGCGGGACAGCTCCTGATCGATCTTGATCATGTCAAGCGGGAGCCGGTGCACCTGGCTGAGGCTGGACCAGCCTGCGCCGAAATCATCGAGCGCGATGCGGAAGCCCTTGGCACGAAACGTCTGCAATTGCGCCTCGGCGCGCTTGGCATCGGCCAGCAGAGCCCGCTCGGTCACTTCCAGAATGATGGACCCGGCAGGCGCGCCAGCCTCTTGCGCCAGCCGCCACAGAGCGTCTGCCGTGCCAGACCGCATCACATCACGCGGGGCAAGATTGATCGAAAGCGTGCGGCCATAGTCCCACGCGCGACATTCGTGCAGCGCGCGGGCCATGATCATGCGAGTAAGTTCGCCGGTACGCCCCGTGGCTTCGGCCAGTGCCATGAACTGCCCCGGGGCCAGCCAGCGTTCGCCATCGGGGCTCCAGCGGACGAAAGCTTCGTACCCGGAAATTGCCCCTGATTGCCCATCGATTATCGGCTGGTAAAGCAGGCGCAAGCGGCTGGCCAGATCGCTGTCGTTGAACAGCCTGGTAATGGCAGCGCGGTTTTGCAGTTCCGCTTCATCATCCGGGCTGAACACCACTACTGTGCCGTCGGATTGCTCCTTGGCCTTGTAGAGCGCGGCATCTGCCCGTTCAAGGCAATCGCTGGCGCTGGGGCCATCCATGCGATGCACGCCGACTGAACCGGACAGACGCAAGACAACCCCGCCGTGCAGAACGGGCGCACGCAGCGCTTCGGAAAGCTCCGTAGCCAGCTTATGAACCATTTGCTGATCGAGATCGGCATCGAAAATCGCTGCGAACTCATCTCCGCCAAGGCGGCCGAAGCAGCGAATGCGTTCAAACGTGGCCAGACGCTGTGCCACAGATGCAAGGACCGTATCGCCGGCAGCGTGGCCATAGGTATCGTTTATGTGCTTGAAGCCATCAAGATCGATTAGCGCAAGCCATGCCTTGCCTGCTTCGTGGCGCGGAGCGACAAGCTCCTGATCCAGCCGGGCGAGTATCGCCCGCCGGTTGAGCGCACCTGTCAATGGATCGATAGTCGCTTGCTGAAGGTTTTCATGCGCCAGTTGCGCCGCTTCACGCTCACGCCGGGCAAGCTGCTGGCGGGACAGTTCAAGCCGCACGAAATCGCGATGGTGGCCATTGGTGACAAGCAGCAGGATCGAGGTGATGACGACCTGCACCAGCAGCACCATTAGCGTGTTCGGATGGCCGCTGAACAGGATCTGTCCAGTTGTCGGAATCGTGATCGCGATGGCAATACGCAGGGCCGTGAGTGGGGAGTGGCCGAGCCCGAGAATTCCAGAAAAAAGCGTTATGGCAGTTACATAGTGAATGAAAGACTGCTGGGCTGTATCGCCATGAGCGTAAAGGAGCATAGTCCAGCCAGCGAACACAAATGCGGAAACGGCGCCGACCCAGCTCATGGCGCGCAGATCGCGGCGCAAGATGGCCAGTGGCCGTTTTTCCACGGCCCCCGGTCGCCAATGGATCGCTCTCCATGCTGCGAAGCTGCCGATGATCGTTGGTCCGAACAATGTAAGCCAGACCGGAGCGTGCCCGTAAAACTTCAGTGAAGTTAAAGACGTGATGAACACCACAACCGTGTAAAGCAGCGGCAGGCGATGGGATAGGCTTCTGGCATAGGCAATGGTGAAGCCATCGCCTTTGTGCATATCCCATCGGCTGAAGGATCCCCGCCCAAGCCGGAACAACCGGCCCAACACGCCCGACCGCGCAGGACCGTTGATATGAGCAAATAGGTTTGGCCGCGTGGTCATTCCCGCGCGGTCTAGCAGGCTCTGGTTAACACTGGGTAAGGGACAAATACTTGGAAAAACGCGAGTCTATTGTGAGAGAGCTTCGACCAGCGCTTTGACTTTTTTCTGTCGCCACTGCGGCAATGGTGCCACCAGCCAATACCCGCGCCGTGATCGTTCAGCCTCGCCAATGGTCACAACTCGGCCCGAACTGATCGAACCTTCGGCCAGCTGAAACGGCACATGCGCCCGGCCCAGCCCCGCCCGTGCAGCGCTTATGGCAGTACCGGCATCACCCACCGAAAAGCCGACATCGCCTCCACCCGGCGCAGGATCGCCGGGCCAGCCGATCCAAGGACAATCTGCGGCCGCATCTGGCGCGCACACCGTGACCATCACCGGTTGCCCAAGAGCAATCCCTTCAAGATCACCGGGCCCTTCGGACCAGCGCACCGCAAGATCGAGGTTCGCTTCGGTGAAATCAATGTCAGCATCACCGCCTACAAGCGAAAAGCGCATCTGCGGATTGCCTGCCCGAAATGCCGCAAGCCGGGGCGAAAGCCACGCGGCAAAGAAATCGCGTGGGCAGGCAATGGTGTAGACGTGGCTCGATTGCCCCGCCTGCATGGATTGCACGCCTTCTTCAAAACGCAGAAAGCCTTCACGGATGGCATCGAGTCCGGCACTCGCCTCGTCGGTCAGCTCCAGTCCTTTGGACGTGCGGCGGAACAGGACCACGCCCAGCAGATCCTCAAGCGCGCGGATCTGCTGGCCAACGGCAGCAGGCGTTACCGCCAGTTCGTCTGCCGCGCGGGTAAAAGACAGATGGCGCGCCGCTGCGTCCAGCACGCGCAGGCCATTGAGGGGGAGATGTGTCCGCTTCATTGCGAACCGGCTTTAGTTGGCAGGAGCGGGCGCTGCCAGCGGAAAGAACGGTATGGCCACATCAAACAGCGAACCATCGGCGCGCTGCATTGTGTAATGCCCCTCCATGCTGCCGTGATGCGTGCCGAGCGGACAGCCGGAGACATAGTCATGGCTTTGCCCTGGCTGGAGCACCGGCTGTTCTCCGACCACGCCATCGCCATCAACGAAATTCACCATGCCCCGCCCATCGGTGATCCGCCAGTGGCGTGAGAGCAGGTGCACGGGCTGATCCGAATCGTTTTCGATGCGAATATGATAGACCCAGAACCACTTGCCGGCCTCTACCCGTGATTGTTCGGGCAGAAAGTTGACGGCGACTCGCACCGTGACCCCATCGGTCATCGCGGCATGCTGAAAAAGCTGCTTCATATCCCCTAAACTATCGCAGAACGCCGCGCGTTCCAATCCGCTTGTGCAACTTTGTGGCGCTTGCCCGAAAAGGCAATGCAGCGCAGAGCAGAGGCGATGTTGATCCGCGCGTCTGCCATTGTCTGTTCGGTCCGCCCTCACGGTGAACATGGCGCAATCGTGCGGGTAATGACCTCCGAGCACGGCCTGGCCGCCGCATTCGTATCGGGTGCGCGCGGACGGGAGTTGCGGCCTGTGCTGATCCCGGGAAACCTGATTACCATCGAAGTGCGCGCACGCGCCGGAGCGCAACTGCCCTCTGCCCGAGTCGAACTGGTGGCTAGCCGTGGGCCGTGGCTGTCTGAACCTCTGCCGAGCGCCGGGATTACGTGGGCCTGCACCTTGACTGCATCCACCCTGCCCGAGGGCCACGCCTATCCGCTGCTGCATGATTCGCTGGCGGCACTGCTCGATGCCATTTGCCACGCGCCCTCCGCGCGCGGTTGGGCGCGTGTCATGGCTGGGTATGAAGTTCTGCTGCTGCGCGAAGTTGGTTATGGCGCGGCTCCGGCCCCACCGCCTGAGGAAGATTGGGAGAGCCTGCTCGCGCGGCTGGAACGGCAGGGCAAGGCCATTGCCAACCGCCTGCTTGCCGAACGGGCGCGCGATGTTATGGGGGCGCGCACGATTCTGCTGGACCGCCTGCGCCGCATCGGCGGCGGGTGAAGGCCGAGCGGCTGACGGGAACGACAAAAAGGGGTCGATGATGAAGATTGCGGTTCTGCCGGGCGATGGCATTGGCCCCGAAGTGACACATGAAGCCGTGCGCGTGATCGAAGCACTGGGCATTGCCGGGATCAAAATGACGCAAGGTCTGGTCGGCGGCGCGGCTTACAAGGCCCGTGGCCACCCCTTGCCTCCCGAAACACTCGATATTGCGCGCGAAGCTGATGGTATCCTGTTCGGCGCGGTGGGTGATCCCGATTGCGACGCGCTGGACCGTCATCTTCGCCCCGAACAGGCGATCCTTGGCCTGCGCAAGGCGCTGACCCTGTTTGCCAACCTGCGCCCGGCCAAAGTCTTTGCAGGGCTCGAAGGCCACTCCGCGCTGCGCCCCGAAGTGGCAGGTGCCATCGACATGGTGATCGTGCGCGAGCTGAACGGCGATGTCTATTTTGGCGAAAAGGGCTTCCGCACCGCCGCCAATGGCGACCGCGAAGGTTATGACGTGATGTCCTATTCGGAAAGCGAAGTGCGCCGCATCGCGCATGTCGGCTTCCGCACCGCGATGGGCCGCGCCAAGCGTCTGTGCTCGGTTGATAAGGCCAACGTGTTGGAAACCAGCCAGTTGTGGCGCGATGTGGTGGTCGAAGTGGCCAGGGACTACCCCGAAGTCGCGCTCGAACACATGTACGTCGATAATGCCGCGATGCAGCTTGTCCGCGCGCCGGGCAAGTTCGACGTGGTGCTGACCGGCAACCTGTTTGGCGACATCCTCTCGGATCAAGCCTCGATGTGCGTCGGCTCCATCGGTCTTCTCGCATCGGCCTCGCTAGGTGAACGTGAAACGGCATACGGCACGTTCGGCCTTTATGAACCGATTCACGGTTCTGCCCCAGACATTGCGGGTCAAGGCCTTGCCAACCCGATGGCGACGATCCTTTCGGCGGCCATGCTACTGCGCCATTCGCTCGGCCTTGCTGCCGAAGCGGACCGCGTGGAAGCCGCAGTGGCGAAGACTTTGGCCGATGGCGTGCTCGGCGGCGACCTTGGCGGGACGGCGGGCACCACAGAAGTTGGTGACGCGGTGCTTGCAAGGCTCTAAGGGCCGCGCACTATGCTCCAGCTTGCCGTCATACTACCCACCTATCGCGAACGCGCCAATATCGCGCCAATGGTCGCGCGCCTTGATGCCGCGCTGCAGGGCGTGGTGTGGGAAGCGATCTTCGTTGATGACAACAGTCCTGATGGCACCGCCGAGGAAGCGCGCCGCATCAGCCTGTCTGATCCGCGCATCCGCGTGATCGAGCGCATCGGACGGCGGGGCCTCGCCTCTGCCGCCATCGAGGGCATGTGCGCCACCGCCGCGCCGATTGTGGCGGTGATGGACGCCGACCAGCAGCACGATCCGGCGCTGCTGCCGCAGATGCTGGCCGCAGTTGCAGGGGGCGAATACGACATCGCCTATGCCTCACGCTTTGCCGAAGGAGCGAGCACCGCAGAATGGGGGCGCCCAGACCGCGTGAAGGCATCGGGCCTTGCCAACCGCATCGCCAACAAGGTGACCGGCGTGGAACTGTCCGACCCGATGAGCGGTTACTTCATGCTGCGGGCTGAAACCTTGCGCGCCGATGCGCACCGCCTTTCCGGTGTTGGGTTCAAGATTCTGCTCGACATTCTGGCCACGGTGGACAAGCCGCTCAGGGTCAAGGAATTCCCCCTCAATTTCGTCGCCCGAACCGAGGGTGAGAGCAAACTGGACCAGACCGTGATCTTCGAATTCCTGGTAGGCCTTTACGACAAGTGGCTGGGCCGCATCATTCCGACACGCTTTGCTCTGTTTGGAACCGTGGGTGCGATGGGCGTTGTCGTCCAGTTGGGCGCTCTATGGATACTGCTAAAGCTCGTTGCGGGCGAGCGCTTCGTCTATGGCAACTGGTCGGAGAGCGCTACGTTCAACACCGCCAACACGCTGGCGGCGATCATCGCGATGAGCTTCAACTTCGTGCTGAACAACGAACTGACCTATTCCGACAAGCGTCTGCGCGGCTTTGGCCCGCTGCTGCGCGGCTGGGCACAGTTTGCGCTCACCTGCTCGCTTGGGCTTTTGACCAACGTGGGATCGGCCGCTGTGCTGAAAACCATCGGCTTTCCGGCGGTCATCGCCGTGATCGTGGGCATTGTGCTGGGTTCGGTGTGGAACTTCGCGCTGTCGTCACGCTTCGTCTGGGGCAAGTACTAAGCCTTGGTCTCCTTTTTTGCGCAACCTGCAGGACCTTCGACATTTGCTCCAGGTGGAGCCGAAAAGTGTGATTTCCGAGCACTGGAGCGCAGGACATCGTGCTTCGCAGGCCCGCATGGGGCGAATGTCGAAGGTCCTGCTACTTCCAGCTATCGAGCCAGGTGTAGTCCCGGTACGAATCCCTGCGTGGCAGTTCTGCGGCTGAGATGATCGGGTAGAAGCCGATGAACAGGCCGAAGGCGAGGACCAGCGTCACTTTGGCAGGCCAGCGCAGGCCAATGTCCCACCATTCCGCCAGCACCAGCGCCAGCGCGGCATAGAGGAAGCAACTGGCCAGCATGTAGTGGTAGTAGAACTGCACCGGCTTGCCATTGATCGCCCAGAACCCAACGAGCAGAGCATAAGCGGCAAACACCAGCAGGCGCAGGCGGTTACCTTTGAAGCCATCCCATGCGCAGAACAGCAGCGCGGGCAGGCCGGCCAGCATCGTGAACGGATTGCCCAGCATCAACACGCCGCGCTGCGCGCCGTCGACATTTTCATAGAGGAACCAGATCGGCCGGATGTTGGCCATCCACTGCCACCACACGCTCATGTAAGTGTGGGGCTTCTTCACACTGTCCTGCAATTGCAGCATATATTGCTGCCATTCGATCAGGCGGCCCACCGTCATCGGGTCCTTGTCATAGAAGAATGCAGGCAGGAACGTCGCGAAATAGACCAGCAGCGGCAGCCCGCCCAGCCACAGTGCCGCCTCGATCAACGACACGCCGGGGATGGGCCCCGCCTGCCGGGACACCCAGAGCAGACCCATGCGGCGGCCTTTCAGCGCTTCCCAGCGGTTCAGCGCAAAGATCAGCCCCGGCAGCGGCACCAACAGCGCTCCGTTCCACTTGGCCCCCAGCGACAGGCCCATGAACAGGCCAGTGAGCATCAGATGCATCCGCGCGCGACCGATCCGCCCCGATGGATTGCGCCAGGCCAGCGCCCATTGCCACATAGCCAGCGCCATGAACCCGCCCATCGCCATGTCGAGCAGGGCAATGCGCGACATAATGAACCAGATGAAATTGGTAGCCAGCAGCAGGCCGAACACAATCGTGGCAGTACGTGAAAGGCTCGCCCACCACAGGCTGCGCATCATCGCCCACAGGCCGATCACGCCCAGCAAGGCTGAAGGAAAGCGCCAGCCGAACGCGGTATCGCCGATCAGTTGCATCGACCACGCAATCAATTGCTTGGCCAGCAGCGGGTGTTCGGGATTGAGCCGCTCTGTCAGTTCGATCAACCGCCGCGCGGCGGGAAGATAGTGAATCTCGTCAAACATCATCGTCGAAGGGATGGCGATGCGGTGCATCACCACGACGAAAAATGCAGCGGCGATGCCCGCACACCAAAGGGCGGGGTCATTTTCGCGCGGACGATCAGTAGAGGAGAGCATCATCTGCGCGGTGGAATAGGGCCGCCACGCCAAGTTCGCAATCCTGCTGCTTGCGCAGGCCCCCGCGCAAAACTAAGGCAGGCTCATGAAACGCACCACCGGCCAGGACCGTTCGATCACCCGCAATTGGCGCCCCGCAACGCAAGCCATCCGTGGCGGCACGTGGCGTTCGGAAATGGGCGAGACGTCCGAAGCACTGTTCCTGACCTCGGGCTTTACCTACGACGATGCCGCCACCGTCGCCGCGCGCTTTGCGGGCGAGGCTGAGGGCATGACCTATTCGCGCCTGCAGAACCCCACCGTGCAGATGCTGGAAGAGCGAATCGCGCTGATGGAAGGGGCCGAGGCCTGCCGCACGCAGGCCACCGGCATGGCCGCGATGACCACCGCCCTACTATGCCAGCTTTCGGCAGGCGATCACATAGTTGCCGCCAAGGCCGCGTTTGGATCGTGCCGCTGGCTGGTGGATAACCTGCTGCCGCGCTTCGGCATCACCGGGACGACCATCGACGCTTCGGATAACGCTGCGTGGGAAGCCGCAATCCAGCCCAACACCAAGGTATTCTTCTTCGAAAGCCCCGCCAACCCGACGATGGACGTGGTCGATCTGGAGTTCGTCTGCGGTCTGGCCAAAAGCCATGGCATCACCACCGTGGTCGACAACGCCTTTGCCACTGCCGCGCTCCAGCGTCCGATGGACTTTGGTGCCGATGTCGTCGCCTATTCCGCCACCAAGATGATGGACGGTCAGGGCCGCGTGATGGCAGGGGCGGTCTGCGGATCGGCGGACTGGATCAACAATGTGCTGCTGCCGTTCCAGCGCAACACCGGCCCGAACATCGCCGCGTTCAACGCATGGGTAGTGCTCAAAGGCCTCGAAACGCTCGACTTGCGCATCCAGCGGCAGAGCGAGAATGCGCTCAAGGTCGCCAGCTTCGTCGAGGCCCGAGTGCCGCGCCTGCTCTATCCGCACCTGCCCAGCCACCCGCAGTATGATCTGGCAATCAAGCAGATGAAAGCAGGCGGCACAATCTTCTCGTTCCACCTCGATGGCGGACTGACACAGGCCCATGCGCTGCTCGATGCGCTAGAACTGATCGACATTTCCAACAATATCGGCGATTCGCGTTCGCTGATGTGCCACCCGGCCTCGACCACGCACTATGGCGTCGGCCCCGAAACCCGCGCCGACATGGGCGTGGGTGAGGGCATGCTGCGATTGAACGTCGGACTCGAAGACCCGGATGACTTGATTGAGGATCTCGATCAAGCGCTGCTTAAGGCAGGGCTTTGATCTTCAGCGACTGATCGTTGCCCGAGCGGAGTTTGATCAAGTGCGCCCTCATCTGGGTGCGCATCTGCAGCGTCCATTTTGTCCTGCGTGATCAGGCAGTTCTCTGCTCGCCCCATCGTCCAGTTCTTGCCAAGACGCACCTTGGCATTTGGGGCACACCAGATTTCCCCGGATTCATCCAGCGCGGTGACCCAGATCAGATTGTGCTCCTGCCCATAATCAATCAGGCCAATGGCATAGCCGTCCCCCTTGCCAAGCACGTGCAGGGGGATCGTCGGGTTGAGTTGAGTGAACACGGACCGCTCCTGACCGCCCAGAACGGGCAGTCTTTTGCTCGATCAATCCACAAAATCGGTGGGAAGTTCCCACCGGTTTGCAATCACTCGGTTCTGGCGGCAGCTTCCAGCGCTTCGATGCGGGCTTTCAGCAGTTCCACTTCTTCGCGCGCCGTAGCGGCAAGTTCCTTTACCGCGTCAAATTCCTCGCGGCTGACCAGATCGAGGCCACCGAAAATCTCGCGGGCTTTTTCGCGTGCGTTTTCTCCCGCTTCGCGCCCCATCCCCGCAATCGTTCCGGCGGCGCTGTTCAGCAGCTTGACGAAATCGGCGATCACGGGGTTTTCACTTTGCATCGGGCTTAGGTCCTGCTTGGCGTTGTAGCTGCTATGTGGGCAGGAAGGCCGCGCGTCGCAAGTGCCAATCAGTGCAATCAGATTTCTACCCGGACCGTGTTGGAGGGCCCGAACTTACCATCAGCATCGGGGTTCAATTGCACAAACTGGTATGTGAGCACCGCCGCAAAGCAGACCCAAGCCAGATAAGGCAGCATCAGCATCCCGGCGACAGGACGAATCCGCCAGAACAAGGCAATCGTGATGACGATGGCCACCGCCATCGCAACAGTGATCCAGAACGCCGCGGTAATCTGGTGCAGCGCAAAGAACGTGGGCGACCACGACAGGTTGATAATCAATTGCACCACGAAGGCTGCCGCCGCCATTGCCCGCCCCTGTGCACCGCGCGCCGAAAGGATCATCGCCAAAGCAATGCCGATCATCACGTAGAGGATCGACCAGACGATCCCGAAAGCAGCCGGGGGTGGATAGATCGACGGCTTTTGCAGCGCATCGAACCACGGATTGCCTGGCCCGCTGCCAGCTGCCTGGCCGGACAGAAAACCAAGGGCGACAACGAGCGGCACCGTGAACAGAGACCAACGCAGAAGGCTGGCACGAAGTTGGCCGGAAGAAGCAAGGTAGTTCATGTCACCCGTTGGTTGTGCGCCTGTTCACCATCATGCGGCGCGATTCGCTGCCGATATTGGCCGGGTGCAGCGTCGTGCGCAATGCGAACTCGATCCTGCCGCAATCCCGGACGGATACAATAACGGGGGAAAACTCAGCTCCGTTGCGCACAGATAAGAAATTCGACGTTTCCTTCCGGGCCCGTGATCGGGCTTTGTACGATACCCTGCACCACCCAGGTGCCGCTTTCCAGCCAGCCACGCACTTCGTTGCAAACACGGTCATGCAAAGCGGGATCGCGCACGACGCCTCCTTTACCAACTTCGACCTTCCCTACTTCGAACTGCGGCTTGATGAGCGCGACCAGTTGTGTAGGTCGCGCTGCCAGTGCCAAAGGTACTTCCAGCACCTTGTGAAGCGCAATGAAGCTGGCATCGCAGACAACCCATGTTGCCGGGCGATTGATGTGTGCCAAGGTCAGTATCCGCGCGCTGGTCTGCTCCAGCACTGTCACGCGCGGATCCTGACGCAGCTTCCAGGCCAGTTGGTTTGTGCCTGAATCCACAGCAAAAACATGCTCTGCGCCACCCTGCAGCAGCACATCGGTAAATCCGCCGGTCGAACTGCCGATATCCATCGCGGTCACGCCTGCCGGATCAAGTCCGAAGTGCGCGATTGCGTGCGCCAACTTTATCCCGCCGCGCGAAACCCACGGGTGGTCGCGTCCGCGCACGTCCAGTGGGGCTTCAGCCGGCAGTAGTTGCCCGGCCTTGGCGATCTTTGTTTCGCCCGTGAACACCAGCCCCGCAAGGATCAGCGCCTGTGCGCGGGCACGGCTTTCCACAAGGCCGCGTTCGACCAGCAACTGGTCCACGCGCATTTTGTGTTTTGGGGAATGGGTTGAGGTCACGCTGCATCCCTTCCATACCTGCCCCATGAAAATCAATCGCGCTCCACGCCTCGCCCCGTTTTTTTCGTCCCCCGCTTTTTCCTGTGCGTTGGCCCTGTTGGCAAGCGCGTGCAGCACGCCGCAGGTTGTGCCGCCGCCTGCGCCGCAACCTGCATCTCGCCCCAAAACACCCCCGCCACCCATTCCGCAATCACCGCCTATCAAGGACTGGCGCGATGCGCCGCAGACTCCGGGCGACTGGCGTTACGAGGGCGGCACCGCGCAATTCGGTTCGGCAACATCAACCTTGTTCGCACTTCGCTGCAACCGCGCCAACCGCGCGATCAGCGTCATCCGCACCGGAAATGCACCGCAAGACCTGCCGATGACCATCTCAACCACCAGCGAAACCCGCTCACTTTCAGCCACCCCGCAAGGGACGGTGCAACTGGTAGTGCCTCTGCCAGCCAATGATCGGCTGCTCGATGCGATGGCCTTTAGCCGGGGCCGCTTTGCGGTAGAGGTCAACGGCCTGCCAACGCTCTATCTTCCAGCCTGGCCTGAAGTGGCGCGCGTGATCGAGGATTGCCGGAGATAACACGCGATTGCGGGGGCGTTTCGCAACTGCGAAGGCGCGCATACTGACGCCAAAATAATTTCATGCAAGACTTGTTGTTTGCGAGCGAATGAATCACATTCGAACCAAGTCAGCCAGTCAATGCACCGGCGGCCCAGCAGCCTGAAAGGGCTGCGATTTGGCTCAACAGCGCGAAAGGAGGTGATCCGATGTCTCATGGTTCAGCACAGAGGTCGGTACAGTCCCGCGCGAGGCATTATCGCTAAGTTTCGATTAAGCGATAGAGGCTTCGTGGGCGGCACTTCCGGCCGCTGACCATGCGAAGGGCCGCTTCGGATTGACCGACGCGGCCCTTCACATTTATTACATTCCTCTTGCGTTTCACGCAACAATAGTTCACGGCGCGGCATCTTCGATTCTAGCGCAAGGACTGCCTCTCATGGCGAGCATCGCCGAAAACAGCCTCACCTTTACACACCATCCGCACCCTGCCCCGGTTGCTGCGGACGTGCGCGAGGCTGTGCTGGCCAACCCCGGCTTTGGTGCTGCCTTCACCGATCATATGGTCGAGATCGACTACACCGAAGGGTCCGGCTGGCACGATGCCCGCGTAATTCCTTATGGCCCGATCGCTCTCGATCCAGCAGCAGCCGTGCTGCACTATGCGCAGGAAATCTTTGAAGGCTTGAAAGCCTATCGCCTTGCAGACGGGGGCATCTCGCTGTTCCGGCCCGAAGCCAACGCCGAACGCTTCAACGCCTCGGCCCGCCGTCTCGCCATGCCAGAACTGCCCGAAGACCTGTTCATCGAGGCGGTGCGTCAGCAGGTGCTGGTCGATAAGGACTGGTTCCCCACCGTCGAAGGCGGTTCTATGTACTTGCGCCCCTTCATGTTCGCCAGCGAAGCCTTCCTCGGCGTGCGCCCGGCCAAGCAGTACAAGTTCATGGTCATCGCCAGCCCGGCAGGGAACTACTTCAAATCGGGCGCGCCTGCGGTGTCGATCTGGGTTTCGGACTATACCCGCGCAGCACCGGGCGGCACGGGCGCGGCCAAGTGTGGCGGCAACTACGCCGCCAGCCTCGTCCCCACAGCCGAAGCATTCTCGCGCGGGCACGATCAGGTGCTGTTCCTGGATGCCGCCGAACACAAGTGGGTCGAGGAACTGGGCGGCATGAACCTGTTCTTCGTGTTCGATGACGGCTCGATTCTTACGCCGGAACTCACCGGCACGATCCTGCCCGGCATCACCCGCTCCAGCCTGCTCAAACTGGCCGCTGAAGAAGGCCTGACGGTGCGCGAAGGCCGCTACAGCCTTGACCAGTGGCAGGCCGATGCTGCTTCAGGGCGTTTGCTGGAAACCTTTGCCTGCGGCACGGCGGCAGTGGTCACCCCGGTGGGCAAGGTCGCCAGCCAGACGGGCGAATTCACCATCGGATCGGGCGGCCCCGGCCAGTTGACTCAAAGCTTGCGGAGCAAGCTCGTCGGCATCCAGCGCGGCGAAATCACCGACACGCATGGTTGGGTAAAGCGCATCGCCTGAAGGCCAATCCGCAAACTACACACGCAAACAAAGCACCTTGCGCCCCCGCGCAGGCGGGGGCCTCAGGCCATTTACGCCAATGTTCCGCAACACCCCTGAGGCCCCCGCCTTCGCGGGGGAGCGGAGTTGCAGGATGTTTTGATGCGGTTGCCTTGCCGCGAACGTCATGGCATCGCTGCGCTTATATTAGACGCTCAGTTAGCGCGTCTACGGAGTCACAGCACATGAGCATTTCCTTCGAAGGCCGCGTGGCCATCGTCACTGGCGCAGGCGGCGGACTTGGCCGGGCCTATGCGCTCGAACTGGCGCGTCGCGGCGCGAAGGTGGTGGTCAACGACCTCGGCGGATCGCGCGATGGCACCGGCCATTCGGACGCGGCACTGAAAGTGGTCGAGGAAATCGAGGCCGCTGGTGGCGAGGCGATGCCGAACGGCGGCTCGGTCAGCGAGTACGAACAGATGGTCGAGATGGTCGCCCGCGCAAAGGAACGCTGGGGCGGCGTCCACGTGCTGATCAACAACGCCGGCATCCTGCGTGACAAGAGCTTCACCAAGATGGACCCCGCCGATTTCGAAACGGTGGTCAAAGTCCACCTGATCGGCTCAGCCTTCGCCACCAAGGCGTGCTGGGACCTGATGCGCGAACAGAACTACGGTCGCATCCTGATGACCGCCTCGTCCTCCGGACTGTTCGGCAACTTCGGCCAAGCCAACTATGGCGCGGCCAAACTCGGCGTCGCAGGCCTTGCCAAGACACTGTACCTTGAAGGCGCAAAGAACAACATCAAGGTCAACACGCTGGCCCCCGTCGCCGCCACGCGCATGACCGAGGACATCTTCCCCGAAGAAGCCTTCAAGCTGTTCAACCCCGAGAGCGTCGTCCCCGCCGCGCTGTTCCTCGTCTCCGAAGACGCCCCCACCAACGCCATCGTCGGCGCAGGTGCAGGCGGCTATCATTCGGCGTGGGTGACGATGAACAAGGGCGTGCTCTTGGCACCGGCTGAACAGACCGTCGAAGGCTTCGCCGCCAACTGGGGCAAGATCAGCGACCGAGCGGATGATTTTGTCCCCCGCTCCGGCCCCGAACAGGCACATGTGATTATCAGCCAGTTGCAGGCGGCGATGAAGGGCTAGCGCCCCATCCCCCAACCCCGTTCGTGTCGAGCGAAGTCGAGACACGATACGGAGTGTCTCGACTTCGCTCGACACGGACGGATGTCTCTAGGTTAGCCGCAACACCACCACGATCCCACCCTCAGGCACCTGCCCCCCCGCCAGCACCCGCACCGCATCGGCCCTCGCCCGCGCCAAAATCTCCGGCGCAATGCCAGCATCATGCACCACAACGTCCGCCTGCCCCAGCAAGCGCGCCGCGCGCAGCGTCAGGTCTTCAGGATCGTTAGAGGCCAGCACAATTTCGAACCGCCCGGACTGCCCTTCCGCACCCGATGCCAGCCACTCCCCCACCTTCGCCTCGCTCCCGGCCCGGAACAGGTCCAGTTCTCCGCCCTCATCCAACGCCGCGTCCAGCGCGCGCCGCCGATCCGCCACCGAAGCCCAACGCGCCCGCATCCCCTCGCGCGCCTCTTCCAGCGCGCGGGCGAGCGCGCCCAGCCCTTGCGGCAACAGGCGCTCCAGCCGCAAGCGCAGGATTTTGGCCAGCCCTGCCGAAGCCCCGCCCGTGCCCACCGCGATCAGGACCGGATCGCGGTCCAAAATCGAAGGCGTGGTGAAATCGCAAAGTTCGGGCCGGTCGACCACATTGACCAGCAGCCCCGCACAGCGCAGCCGGATCGCATCGCCCTGCGCCATGTCGGGGTTGTCGTGTGCAATGAAGGCAAGGCGCGCGCCGTCGTCGATCCCGGCATTGATCTCGCGATAGATCACCCCGCCCGCGCGTTCGATCAGGCGCTGCTTGGCGGCGGCGGCGTCCCCCTCGCCCAGCAGGATCACCGGCTGGCCCGCGATGCGGTGGAAGAGGGGGAGGCTGTGGAGGGTCATGGCGTTGCAATCGCGGTTTGCGCCAGCGTCCTTCGACAGGCTCAGGACGAGCGGAGGTGGGTTCTCGATTCCCTTATCCGCTCATGCTGAGCTTGTCGAAGCATCCCGCGCAAGGCCAGCGTCCTTCGACAAGCTCAGGACGAGCGGATATTGAGGCACACTTCTGTCTCAAACCCGCTCATGCTGAGCTTGTCGAAGCATGCTCGCACCAACTCGCATCAGGCAAGCCAATCCGGCACCCGCTCAGCCGCAAGAATCGTCGCCGGATCGATCCGGTCCGCCACCACGGCCCACTTGTCCCCATCGACCATCACTTCGGGCACCAAGGGCCGCGAGTTGTAGGTATTGGCCATCGTCGCGCCATAAGCGCCCGCAGTGCGAAACACCGCCAGATCGCCGCGCTCCACCGCGTCGATAGTCCGCGCCATCGCAAAGGTGTCCGAGCTTTCGCAGATCGGGCCGACGATGTTGGCCTCGAACGTCTCGCCCTTCGGTTCCACCGCCGCGAAATCGTGCCACGCATCGTACATCGCAGGCCGTGCCAGATCGTTCATCGCGGCATCGACCACGACCCACGGCGCGCCTGCGCCTTCCTTCACGCGGATCACTTGCGTCAGCAGCACGCCGGTGTTGCCCGTGATCACGCGGCCCGGTTCGAACATCAGCGTAACGCCCCAGTTGCCGGTCACGCGCGCGACCATCGCCGCATATTCATCGGGCTGCGGGAACACCTCGCCCGCCCGGTAGGGCACGCCGATCCCGCCGCCCAGGTCCATGTGCGTGACGGTATGACCCGCCGCGCGGATCTCTTCCATCAGCCCGCCGACCTTGGCGAACGCGGCTTCCAATGGCTCTAGCTTGGATAGCTGGCTGCCGATGTGCAGCGTCAACCCACGCATATCCAGCCCCGGCGTGCCCGAAAGCCGCGCATAGATCGCCGCTGCCCGGTCAAACGGAACACCGAACTTGTTTTCCGCCTTGCCCGTGGAAATCTTGCCATGCGTTCCTGCATCGACGTCGGGATTCACGCGCAGTGCAGCAGACGCCACCTTGCCCATCGACGCGGCAATTTCCGCAAGTTCCAGCCCTTCTTCCTCGCTTTCGAGGTTGAACTGCCCGATCCCCGCCTCAATCCCTCGGCGCATTTCGGCAGCGGTCTTGCCCACGCCGGAAAACACGATGCCATCGGGGTCCATGCCCGCCGCCAGCGCGCGTTCCATCTCGCCACCCGAAACCACGTCTGCGCCATAGCCTTCTGCCGCCAGCACTTTCAGCACCGACAGGTTGGGATTGGACTTCACCGCAAAGGCGATCTTCGCATTGCGCAAGATGCCCAGCGCATCGCGGAACACGCGGGCATGGCGCGTCAGCGTGGCGCGCGAATAGACATAGACAGGGGTGCCGACTTCTGCGGCAATCACCGGCAGCGGCACGTTTTCGGCATGCAGCACGCCGTTCTTCAATTCAAAATGGTCCATCGGAAAACTCAGCCTTCGGGTGGCAGATCAAAAGGATCGTCTTCACGATCCTGCGAGCGGCGACGCGGCTCGACATTGCGCGCAGGGGCGGCCTGCGCGGGAGGTTTGAGCAAATCATCCGCACCCGGCTGCACTTCGCGGCCATAGGGGATCGGCGGCGAGGTCTGGTCCGGGGCCAGCTTCAACTCAGCCCGGTTGCCACACGCGCCCAGGGCAAGCGCGGCCAGCGTAACAACCAAAGATGTGCGCAAAACGCTCAAGCCGATTCCTCCAGACCCAGCGCCACACGCGCCTCGGCCACGCGCTTCCTTACTTCGTCCGGCGCAGTTCCGCCATGGCTGCAACGGGCCGCTACGCTCGCCTCCACCGAAAGCGCGGCATAGACGCGGTCGTCGATGCGCGCGTCGACGGCTTTGAGGTCGTCAATCGAGAGCTGATCGAGCGCAATCCCGCGCGATTCGGCCAGCTTCACCGCGCTGCCGGTGATGTGGTGCGCTTCACGGAACGGGATATTCGCCTGCCGCACCAGCCAGTCGGCAAGGTCCGTTGCCGTGGCATAGCCCAGTTCGGCAGCAGCGCGCATCCGGTCAGTGCGGAACTTCGCCTCGGCCACCATCCCGGTCATCGCCGCGATAGACAGCGCGAGCAAGCTGGCGGCTTCGAAAACCGGCGGTTTGTCGTCCTGCATGTCCTTCGAATAGGCCAGCGGCAGGCCCTTCATCGTAATCATCAGCGCGGTCAGGCACCCCACGATCCGGCCCGAATGGCCGCGCACCAGTTCAGCGGCATCGGGGTTCTTCTTCTGCGGCATGATGCTGCTGCCGGTCGAAAGACTGTCAGGCAGCGTCACGAAGCCAAAGGGCTGGCTCGCCCAGATGATGAACTCCTCAGCCAGCCGCGAAAGGTGCAGCGAGCATTGCGCGGCGGCCATCAGGTAATCGAGCGCGAAATCGCGGTCGGACACCGAATCGAGGCTGTTGTCGGTCGGCCCGTCAAAGCCCAGCGCCTCTGCCGTGCGAAAGCGGTCGATGGGAAAGCCTGTTCCGGCCAGCGCCGCTGCGCCCAGCGGGCTGCGGTTCATCCGCACCCGCGCATCGGCAAAGCGCGAACGATCCCGCCCAGCCATCTCGTAATAGGCCATCAGATGATGCCCCAGCGTCACCGGCTGCGCAGTCTGCAAGTGCGTAAACCCGGGCATGATCGACGCGGCATGTTCGCCCGCACGGCCCACCAGCGCCCCCTGCAACTGCTTCAGGCCAAGCTCTGCCTGATCCATCGCATCGCGCACCCACAGGCGGAAATCGGTCGCCACCTGATCGTTGCGGCTGCGCGCAGTGTGCAGGCGTCCCGCCACCGGGCCGATCAATTCGGCAAGGCGGCTTTCGGTGGTCATGTGAATGTCTTCGAGGTCCCAGTTTTCGGGCACCCCGTTGGCTTCATATTCGGCAGCAACCGCATCCAGACCATCAGCAATGGTGGCCGCATCCTTGGCTGAAACGATGCCTTGCGCGCCCAGCATGGCCACATGGGCCTTTGACGCAGCGATATCTTGCCGCCACAGCGCCTTGTCGAAGGGAATCGAGGCGTTAATCTCGCGCATGATCGCCGAGGGACCGCCTGCGAAGCGCCCGCCCCACATCTGGTTGGAGCCTGAATTGCCGCTCATATCCGTCCGTTCGCCCCAAATGGTGGTCTTGGTTGCAGCGCTTGCCGCAGCGGGGTGCGATAAGCAAGCCACGCCCGACTCGCAACCGCAGAGCAGCGTGACGCCAGCGGAATCTGCGCCGAAGAATGAATTCAACGGCACACTCGACATCACCAATCGCGGCAAGGCCATGCCCGATTTCACCGTGACCGACCCATCGGGCAAGGCGCTCAAGCTGACCGACCTCAAAGGCACGCCGGTTCTTTTGAACGTCTGGGCCACTTGGTGCGGCCCCTGCAAACTGGAAATGCCGGAGCTGGACAAGCTGGCTGTCGACAACGTGGGCAAGCTTCGCGTCCTCACGGTGTCACAGGACATCGACGGCGCAGCCAAGGTTGCGCCCTACTATGCCGAAAACAAGTTCGCGAAGCTGGAGCCCTGGCTTGATCCCGAAAACAACGTCGGCTTCTTTTACGAAACCGGGATGTTGCCCACAACCGTGCTCTACGACGCGCAGGGCAAGGAAGTGTGGCGCATGATCGGCGCGCGCGACTGGTCGGGGCCACGGACGGCGGCGATGCTGGCAGAGACTTTGGGGAAGTAGAGGCTAAGCAAAGGGCCCACCCCCGACCCCTCCCGCAAGCGGGAGGGGAGCAAGACAGCGCGACGTTCGCATTCCCCTCCCGCAAGCGGGAGGGGGCAGGGGTGGGCAACAGCACCCCACCCGAAAGACCACCCAACAACAGTTTGACAAAACCCACCGCGCCGCTAGGGCCGTAGACGGGCCACGCGGTCCCAACGCCGCGCGTGCTCTCTGTAAGGAGAGACTACATGACTGTTGCTGTACCGGCTCGTAAGCCTGCGCGCCCCTTCTTCTCGTCCGGTCCCTGCGCAAAGCCGCCCGGATACTCCCCCGAAAAGCTCGCCACTGAATCGCTGGGCCGGTCACACCGCGCCAAGATCGGCAAGGCGCGTCTGCAGTACAGTATCGATCTGATGCGCGAAGTGCTGCAACTTCCCGATACGCACCGCATTGGCATCGTTCCGGGGTCTGATACCGGCGCTTTCGAAATGGCGATGTGGACGATGCTCGGCGCTCGCCCCGTCACCACGCTGGCATGGGAATCGTTCGGTGAAGGTTGGGTCACCGATGCGGTAAAGCAGCTCAAGATCGATCCCACGGTCATGCGCGCCGATTACGGCCAGATTCCCGATCTGAACGCCATCGACTGGAGCAATGACGTGCTGTTCACCTGGAACGGCACCACCTCTGGCGTGCGCGTTCCCAACGCTGATTTTATTCCCGCCGACCGTGAAGGCCTGTCCTTTGCAGACTCCACCTCGGCAGTTTTCGCTTACGACATCGACTGGTCGAAGATCGACGTCGCCACCTTCTCCTGGCAGAAGGTGCTGGGCGGCGAAGGCGGCCACGGCGTCCTGATCCTTGGTCCCCGCGCAGTCGAACGGCTTGAAACTTACACCCCCGCATGGCCCCTGCCCAAGGTGTTCCGCCTCGTGTCCAAGGGCAAGCTGACCGAAGGCGTGTTCAAGGGCGAGACAATCAATACGCCCTCTATGCTTGCGGTCGAAGATTCGATCTTCGCGCTAGAATGGGCCAAGGGCCTCGGCGGTCTCGAAGGCCTCAAGGCCCGTAGCGACGCCAATGCAGCAGCGCTCGACAAGATCGTGGCAGAACGCTCGTGGCTCTCGCACCTCTGCGACGATGAAGCGACCCGGTCAAAAACCTCGGTCTGCCTCTCGGTCGAAGGCGCGGATGCGGACTTTATCAAAAAGTTCGCAGGCCTGCTCGAAAAGCAGAACGCCGCTTATGACATCGCCGGATACCGCGATGCCCCTGCGGGCCTGCGCATCTGGTGCGGCGCGACCGTCAATGCCGAGGATATCGAAGCCCTCGGCCCATGGCTCGACTGGGCCTATGCGACGGTTCAGGCCGAACTGGCTGCCGCATAACTTCTCTACCCTCTTGGCGTCACCCCGGACTTGATCCGGGGTCCCGCTTTCTTTTCTCCGCCCGCGTGAACAAGCGGGACCCCGGGTCAAGCCCGGGGTGACGAAGGAATTTCCAATGACAAAGCCCAAAGTCCTCATTTCCGACAAGATGGACCCCAACGCCGCCCGCATTTTCACCGAAATGGGCTGCGACGTAGACGTCATCACCGGCGAAACCCCCGAACAGCTGATCGCCCGCATCGGCGAATACGATGGCCTCGCCATCCGCTCCTCGACCAAGGTGACCAAGGCCATCCTCGATGCCGCCACCAACCTGAAAGTCATTGGTCGCGCTGGCATCGGCGTTGATAACGTCGATATCCCCTATGCCTCGGGCAAGGGCGTGGTGGTGATGAACACCCCGTTCGGCAACTCGATCACCACGGCTGAACACGCCATCGCGATGATGTTTGCCCTCGCCCGCCAGATCCCCGAAGCCAATGCGCAGACCCAAGCTGGCTTGTGGCCCAAGAACGGCTTCATGGGCATCGAAGTGACCGGCAAGACGCTGGGCCTGATTGGCGCAGGCAACATTGGTTCCATCGTCGCCAGCCGCGCATTGGGCCTCAAGATGAAGGTCGTCGCCTTCGACCCGTTCCTGACGCCCGAACGCGCTGTGGAAATGGGCGTGGAAAAGGCCGATCTCGATACGCTGCTGGCCAAGGCAGACTTCATCACGCTGCACACCCCGCTGACCGACCAGACCCGCAATATCCTGTCGGCGGAAAACATCGCCAAGTGCAAGAAGGGCGTGCGCATCATCAACTGCGCGCGTGGCGGGCTGATCGATGAAGTGGCGCTGAAAGCCGCACTCGATTCAGGCCAGGTCGCAGGCGCTGCGCTCGATGTGTTCGAAACCGAACCCGCCAAGGAATCGCCGCTGTTTGGCACGCCAAACTTCATCTGCACCCCGCATCTGGGCGCCAGCACCACCGAAGCGCAAGTAAACGTCGCGCTGCAAGTGGCTGAACAGATGGCCGATTTCCTCGTCACCGGCGGCGTCACAAACGCGCTCAACATGCCCTCGCTTTCGGCTGAGGAAGCGCCCAAGCTCAAGCCCTACATGGCGCTGGCCGAAAAGCTGGGCAAGCTGGTGGGCCAGCTGGCGCATGACAACCTGACCAAGATCGCTATCGAGGTCGAAGGTGCCGCCGCGCAGCTCAACCAGAAGCCGATCACCGCCGCCGTGCTGGCCGGTCTGATGAGCCAGTATTCGCAGGCCGTGAACATGGTCAACGCGCCGTTCCTCGCCAAGGAGCGCGGGCTGGACGTGCGCGAAGTGCGCCATGATCGTGAAGGCGTATACCACACGCTGGTTCGCGTCACCGTCAGCACCTCGCAGGGCGATCGTTCGGTTGCGGGCACGCTGTTCGGCAACAGCCAGCCGCGCCTTGTCGAAATCTTCGGCATCGGCATCGAAGCCGATCTCGATGGCGACATGCTCTACATCGTGAACTCCGACGCACCGGGCTTCATCGGCCGCATTGGCACGCTGCTGGGTGAAAACAGCATCAACATCGGCACCTTCCACCTCGGTCGCCGCGAAGCCGGTGGCGAGGCCGTGCTGCTGCTCTCGCTCGACAATCCGGTGCCGCAGGACGTGCTCAAGCAAGCCTGCGACCTGCAGGGCGTGCGCACGGTCAAGGCGCTGAAGTTCGTCTGACGACGTTTCAGATGAGCGGGGCTGGTTGACTGCCAGTCCCGCTCATCCTGAGCTTGTCGAAGGATGCCCGCCCTGCGCCGGATGGTTCGACAGGCTCACCATGAGCGGGCCTTTGCGCCACACTCACCCACTCCGCTCATCCTGAGTTTGTCGAAGGATGCACACGCACCCCTTCATCGACACGCCGCCAAGTTCAAGCTAAGCGCCCACCCATGACCGACCTCGATTCCAGCCTCCTGCCCGAAGGCCTCGAAGACCGCCTGCCCCGAGAAGCAGCGACCGCCACGCGCGTGATGCGCAGCCTTCAGGATGTGATGCACGGCCACGGCTATGATCGCGTGCTGCCGCCGATGATCGAGTTCGAAAAGAGCCTCGCCACGCGCATGGCGGGCATCCAGTCACGCCGCATGTTCCGCTTCACCGATCCGTCCAGTTTGCGGATGATGGGCCTGCGGTCAGACCACACCCCGCAGATCGGCCGCATCGCGCAAACCCGCCTTGCCGAAGCCGCGCGCCCCTTGCGCCTGATGTATGCAGGGCAAGTCCTCACCATCAAGAGCGACGGGTTGAACCCCGCACGCGAAAAGCTGCAGTGCGGTGCCGAACTGATCGGCGCAGACAATGTCGCCGCCGCCACCGAAATCGTCTCGCTCGCGGTCGAAGCCTTGCAGGCCACCGGCATTTCCGGCGTGAGCGTCGATTTCACCCTGCCCGATCTGGTCGATACGCTGGCCGCCAAGGCCTTCCCGCTCGAACCCGGCCAGATCGAGGCGGTGCGCCGCGAACTCGATACCAAGGACGCAGGGGGCCTGCGCGATGTGGGCGGCGAGGCTTACGTGCCCCTGCTCTACGCTACCGGTGAATTCGAAAGCGCCATCGAAAAGCTCTTCGCCATCGATGCTGGCGGAGCGCTCGCCAGCCGCATCCGCGCCTTGCGCGAAATCGCCGCCAGCCTCAACGGCACCGCCCGCCTCACGCTCGACCCCAGCGAGCGCCACGGCTTCGAATACCAGACCTGGTTCGGCTTCACGCTCTATGCAGCAGGCGTGCGCGGCCCGGTCGGCCGCGGCGGCACCTACCGCATCGCCGGGGCCGGTGAGGGCGAAGTCGCCACCGGCTTCTCACTCTACCCCGACGCCCTGATCGACCTCCTCTCCGCCAGCGAACCCGCCGAAGACCGCGTATTCCTCCCGCTGGGCCACAACCGCGCCGAGGCTGCACGGCTTCGCGCGATAGGCTGGCGGACGGTTGCGGCTTTGACGGAGGCAGACAGCGCGGAGGCGTTGGGCTGCACGCATGTGTTGGGGGCTAGTGGGCCGGAGAAGGTTTGAAATTCAGCGGTCGGCTTTGGCCAAGGTTGCAAGTTAGCAGATATTCCGATGACGACCCCATTGCTGACATTCGCAACGGGTGGCATCTTCAAAATTCGCGGCATAAGCATTGTCGGAGGTGGTCGACCCAAGCCATGTATAGCAACGACTACTCAGCCTACCCTCAGATACTCGGTTACACGATCGGAATCGCGCTCGTCGGCGGCAGCGCAATAGCCCTTATTCCCAAAGATCGGCTCAGAAAATTGTGCGCGACAGCGCTTGGCCTAGTTCCCGTATTCATGGTGATATACGTTCTGATCATGGAGCAGATTACGGATTTGTACGTGATTGGCCTCTCAGTAGTGGTCAGCCTTTTCTTTATGACCGTTTGGTGTTTACCTGCGCTAGTGTCGTACAAGCTCGTTAGACATTTCTGTCGACGGATTGCTCGAAGACATCAAAAACTGAACTAGGGTCCGCCTACCATCCATCAACAGTCATTTTGATCCACCCGGCGCGATCTTGAAATCGACTCGGCAACGTCGGCAGTTCTTTCGCCAAAACCTGATTTCTTCCAACCGACGCGGTGGCGGACGTTGCCTACAAGAAAAAATCCACATCCTCGTCGCCCCGTGCTTGACACGGGGCTTGGCTACCTTTCAGCGTGGCCTTGTTGCGCTCCCACCACCGGATATCGCTGGTCCCAAAGGTCCAGCCAATCGGGATTTTCCGCCTCGATCAGCGCCATCGGGCTGTTGTGCCAAACGTGAGGTCGCAAGGGAAGCCAAGCCCCGTGTCAAGCACGGGGCGACGGAAGGTTTGTTCGAGGGTTTGGTCGAACCAAACCTACACCCCAAACACTCCCTTCAACCAGGCATCCATAACCGGCGTCGCCGCATAGTCCGGTTCGCCCAGCTTGCGGTTGATCTCGGCGTGGCCCTGCAGGCCCTTGCCCGGAAAGCTGCCCACTTCCACGCTCGATCCGCCGCGTTTCAGGGCCGCCGCCAGTTCACCCGCCTGCGCCACGCCATCCTCGCGCTGCACGTGCAGCAGCAGGAAGCGCGGTGCGTTGGGGGCGGCGGCATGGAACACAGGCGAAAGCGCCTTCTGCCGCGCTGGATCGGTGCCGAAGGCCTGCTTGTAGGTTTCACCCATGAACCGGCCCGCCTGCGCCATCTGTTTGGGCACATCATAGGCCGCGCCATCATTGGGCATCACGCCGTCCACATCGGCAAACGATAGCCCCGCCTTGCGCAGATACTGCTCGTCCGTGCCCACCAGCGCCACCAGATGCGCGCCCGCGCTGTGGCCGGTGATGACCACGCGGCTGCGGTCGATCCCCAAGCCCGCCGCCTTGCCCAGCACGAAGGCCAGCGCCTGCGCCACGTCGCTGGCCTGCTGCTCCACCGTGGCTTGCGGCACCAGCCGGTAATTGATCGAGGCAAAGGCATAGCCCTGCCCCACCAGATGCCCCGGCAGCGCATTGCCCATCGCGGTGTCCTTGCTCCCGCGCTTCCACCCGCCGCCGTGGACATAAAGCACCAGCGGTGCAGCATTCGCGCCCTTCGGGACCCAGAGGTCCAGCACTTGCGCCGGATCGCTGCCATAGCTCAGCGTCTGCGCGCCCGGAGCGCGGCGCTTTTGGCCCTCGCCCTGCGCGCGCTGCTCCATGCGTTTGGCAATCCGCTCGCGCAGCCGCTCACCGGGTTGCGCTTGCGCAATACCGACAGAAAGGACCGCCACGCCCAGCAGCCCGGCCAACCATGCTTTTGCCATAAGATCACCTCACCGTCCCTGACCTTCGAGCGAAAACTGCGCGCGGTCAGCTTTACGATGGGTGAACCGCAGACCAACGCAACTCCCGTTCGTGTCGAGCGAAGTCGAGACACCACGCGCGGTGTCTCGACTTCGACCCGAACGGGGGTTGGGTCAATCCAAAGTCATCGCGTCAGAAACTAAACCGCGCGCTCAGCCGGAAATCGCGGCCGAACAGCGGGGCCACATCCTTGAGGAAGCTGGTGTGGCGGCGTGCCTCCACATCAAAGATGTTGTTCGCCTGCAGCATCAGCGTGGTCGGTGACGCAGCGCCAAACGGCTTCCACGAAACACTGGCGTTGACCATCGTCCATGCCGGAGTCTCGGTTTCGAACGCGGTAATGCGGCGTTGCGCGGTGGCATGTTCCACTTCCACACGGCCGCCGATGTCACCACCGCCGGCCTGCAGCCCGCCGATCAGGCGCAGCGGCGGAATGCGCGGCACCGCGCCGCCCCCGTTCAGCACATCGGCGCGCGTGTAATCGACCAGTCCCGTGGCCTCCACCTTCGTATCGCCCGTCTGCGCCAGCGTGACCGCGCCTTCCACTTCAAAGCCATAGAAGCGCGCATCAACCTGCGTGTATTGGAACACGTCCAGTCCATCCTCTTCCTCTCCGGTCGGATTGAGGAAGATGTAATTGTCGAACCGGTTGATGAAGCCCGCCACTTCGATCCGCCAGCCATCACCGCGCCCGCGCAGCACGGCTTCTGCGCCCAGCTGGCGCTCCTTGCGGAAATCGGGATTGCCGATTTCGAACGCGCGTGTGGCGGCATGGGCACCATTGGCGAACAGCTCTTCTGCTGCTGGCGCACGTTCACTGCGCGCGCCGCTCAGTGCCAGACGGAAGCCACTGCCAAGATCGACTGAGCCACCGAGCGAAACCGAGATCGAATCGAATGTGCGTTCACGTCCGATCAGGGCAGATTTTATATTGGTATGCTCGTACCGCGCACCGCCTTCAAGCCGCGCAACGCCCAGATCGAACTCCTGCAGCGTGAACAGGCCAATCTGCCGCGTTTCGTTGGCCGGGATATAGTCTTCGCCCACCGTGCTGAAATTGCGGCTGAAATACTGTACGCCGCTGGCTCCCTGCCAGCCGTTCTGTTCAGCTTGCACCAGTTCCACGCGCGCTTCCCAGCTCCTGTTGAAAAAGCTGGTGCCGATCTCACCCGTCGATTCGATCTCATCATGGCGGTAATCGGCCCAGCCGCCGCGCAGCTTCAGTTCCTTGAACGCACCACCCAGCGGCACCGCACCGCGCACATCGACGCGGGTCTGGCGCATGTTCAGCGTGATGTCTTCGTGGCTGTGGCCCTCTTCGTGGTCATGATCTTCCTCATGATCATGATCATGGTCCTCATCTTCGCCATGCTCATCGTGATGTTCGATCTCAAGGCCGTTCGGAATGCCATAGCGGTTTTCCAGATGGCTCACCGCAAAGCCGAAGTTCGCACCATCCTGCCCGATCCAGCCAAGGCCACCCGCAATGTCCCACGTGCGCGCCGCCGTATTGCCCAAACGCCCGCGCGCCTGCGCCTCTTCGGCCACTTCGCCGCCCTCTTCGGCAGCTTCATCGCGCAGGTTCCGGCTGAACACGAAGCCCCCGGTGCGGTAATTGCCCGATTCAAAGAAGCTGCCATCCAGATGCGCCACGAACCCGCCACCCAGCGGTGCATTGACCGAGGCGGCAATGTTGCGCTCCTCCGCTGCCGAGGCGACGCCCGCCACGGCATCCACGTGCGGCCCTGCTTCGGGCACTTCACGCGGGATGCGCAGATCGCGCATGTTCACCACGCCACCAATCGCGCCCGAGCCATAGAGCAGCGCGGCAGGCCCACGCAAAATCTCGATCCGGTCCGCCAGCAGCGGATTCACCGCCACGGCATGGTCGACCGAAGTGTTGGACACGTCAAAGCTGCCGATCCCATCAGTCAGCACGCGCACCCGCTCTGCATCCAGCCCGCGCAGGATCGGGCGCGAGGCATTGGGGCCAAAGAACGTGGACGATACGCCGGGCTGCCGCGCCAGCGTCTCGCCAATGGTAGACCGCTGCTGCAATTGCAGATCGTCGCCCTGCAGCACGGTAACGGCGGTGGCCACGACCTGCCGATCCCGTTCATAAGGAGCAGAAACCACGATTTCGGTGGATGTAACGGAGTGACCATCAGCCCGCCCATCGACCCCCTTGGCAGTCTGTTCAGATTCTGCCGCAGCGACTGCGGTAGGTGCCTCAGCAGCATAAGCATGGGATGCGGTGGCTAGGCCGGCAATGGCCGAACCTGCGAGCAGAGCGATCAAACGCATGAAATCCTGACCTTTCGGAAGAGCTTTATTGACAACCAGGCGTAGCGCGCCGCCGGGCCGCATAACGGCTTCGTTGTATTGATACAAGATATCATAACAAAAAAGATGGAAGGATTCCGACCATCTGGCGACACTCGGTCGGCGCGCCGCGCCACAAGTTGCTCCGATCCGAAGCGATCAACTCTGCAGAAATCCAAATGTACCGCTACGCCAATGGCCCAAGCAGGCCGGTCGTTGAAGATTGGTGTGTATTTCTTGCTAAACTTGGTACCGATGCTCTTGAAACCGCGCTTCTTGCTGGTTGTCATTTTGCTGGTTGCGGCGCTGTTTCGGCTTCATCACATCGGCTTTGGCCTGCCTGCGGTAAACGACCCGGATGAACTGATGTTTGAACTTGGTGCCTTGCGCATGCTGCGCACGGGCACGCTCAACCCTGGCTGGTTTGGACATCCGGCCACGACGACTATGTACGGCCTTGCCCTTGCCAACGTGGCCACTTTTGCCGTCGGCCGGCTGCTGGGCTGGTATCAATCGCAGCGTGAATTTGCGGATGCGGTTTTCGCCGATCCCACGCTGATTGTCCTGCCCGGCCGCGTCCTGATGGCTGCGTTCGGTGTGTTGACTGTAGGTTTGACGGCGCGCTTGGGAATGATGCTGTGGGATTGCAGGACAGGTCTTGTAGCCGCCCTGATCCTCGCAATCAGCCCGGTTGCAGTGCAATGGTCACAAGTGATCCGGTCAGACATGATGGCCTGCGCCTTCATGCTGCTGTGCCTTATTTCAACCCTGCGATACGCCCGCGACGGGTCGTTGCGCGCACTGGTAGTTAGTGCAACCTGGCTTGGCATTGCTGTGGCAACCAAATGGCCTTTTGCGATTGCCGGATCAGCCATGCTGACCGTGCTTATCAGCGAATTTCGCGCAGGATCGGCATCATCCCGGCAAACAGTGGTTCGCGCCATAGTGTTTTCCGGGGTGACCCTTTCGACACTCCTGCTCATCTCGCCCTATCTTGTGCTCACCCACGATGTGGTCATACGCAATCTTCTGGGCGAGGCGCAGCAGCAGCATCTTGGCGCGACGGGGGGATCGCCGGGATACAACGCGATCTGGTACTTGAAAGGGCCATTCCTAGTCGCACTAGGCTGGAGCGGCACAATGATGTCAATCGTCGGGCTGGCCTTGTCATTCCACCTTTATGCTGCGCGGATCACCCTGTTGCCGGTCCTGGCGCTATTTGTCCTTGTGCTTGTTTCGCAAAGCCTTGTCTGGGAGCGCTGGGCATTGCCACTGCTTCCCATCATGGCGCTGTTGGCGGCCGTTGGTATCCTGCGAATTGCAGCATGGCTGGGCAGACGCTTTGGTAACCGGCATGGCCACAATGCAATGATCATCACAGCGCTGATGATCATCATAGCCCTGCCGCCGGCCATCACAGCAACGCAGCAAGCTAGGGCGCGGGCAAATGACACGCGCCAGTTGGCTTCGCGCTGGGCCGCAGATCATATTCCACCGGGATCCACTGTTCTGATCGAACACTTTGGCTTCGACCTTTATGACAAACCCTGGCGGATTCTCTTCCCGCTCGGAAAAGCTGGATGCGTCGATGCCAGGGCCATGCTGGCAGGCAAGATTGATTACGCCAAAATTGAAGAGGCCAGAGGTGACCGGTCAAATGTTGATTATGGCACTGTCGATCCAAACCTTGCCCGCAGTTGCCGATCGGACTTTGCCATAATCACGCAAGCGGATCGCTACTTTGCAGAAAAGGATCGCTTCCCGGCGCAAGCAGCCGCCTATCGAAAGCTCATCCTTGGTGGAAAAACAAAAGCCACGTTCCACCCTTCTGATTGCCGATCGCATGGGCCTTTTACAAGAATAATCCAATATCAATAGAGTTTGTTCCAATTCCGATGTGGATAAATAAATATCGGTAATGGGTAGTGTTGAAGGTTCAAATCCGACTTATTTTTTTACGTGTTATTGAAAGAATCTTTTGGAATAATTGAAATCTCACTTTCTTTCACACCAAACCGAACCAATAGCTATTTGCATTTCAGACCTCAAAACTTATTCGCAGTGCAACATCCATCGGTAGCGATGAAGCAACTGTTTGTGCGAGGCACTGTTGACGAAAGCGGTTATCCTTGCTGGCGGATTGGGGACGCGTCTGGGTGAGGAAACCTCACTCCGCCCAAAGCCTATGGTCGATGTTGGCGGGATGCCCATCCTCTGGCACATCATGAAACTCTATGCCGCGCACGGCGTGAATGATTTCGTGATCTGTCTTGGCTACAAAGGCTATGTAATTAAAGAGTTCTTTGCGAACTACTTCCTTCACGCCGCCGACGCCACGATCGATCTGTCGGACAACAGCATTCAGGTTCACCGCGCCAAAAGCGAGCCGTGGAAAGTCACACTGGTCGATACAGGTCCCACCACGCAAACCGGTGGACGCCTTAAGGCCGTGCGCAGTTATCTGAATGAAGGCGAGCCGTTCTGCTTCACTTACGGTGACGGCGTGGCAGACATTGATATCTCTGCCGAAATTGCCTTTCACAAAGACCATGGCCAGAAGGCCACGATCGCTGCCGTCGCGCCCCCGGGCCGGTTTGGTGCGCTGCAGTTCAAGGGCAACCGCGTTACCGACTTCATGGAAAAGCCAGCCGGAGACGGCGGGCTCATCAACGGCGGCTTTTTCGTGCTCGACCCGTCAGTGATCGATCTGATCGAAGAGCCGGGCACGATCTGGGAACAAGGCCCGCTGGAGACACTTGCCCGTAGCGGCGAACTGGTTGCCTTTCACCACGCCGGCTTCTGGCAGCCAATGGACACGCTGCGAGACCGTCAGTTGCTCGAACGCCTGTGGGCAGAGGGCACAGCCCCTTGGAAAGTCTGGTAAGTGCCAGTGCCAGTCGTTCACGATTCAGGGTTCTGGAACAAACGTCGTGTGCTCCTGACAGGGCACACCGGCTTCAAGGGCAGTTGGCTGGCGCTCTGGCTTAAACAGATGGGAGCGCAGGTTACCGGCTTGTCGCTCCCGGCTGAACCCGTCAGCCTGTTCCGTCAGGCCCGGATTGAAGGGTTGGTCCACCATCACGAAGCCGACATTCGCGATCTGGAAATGGTGCGCCGGGCGGTCGATCAGGCAGCGCCCGAGGTGGTCTTCCATCTGGCCGCACAGCCACTCGTGCGGCTGTCCTACGATCAGCCGGTAGAAACATTTGCTACCAATGTTCAGGGCACTGTCCACGTGCTGGAAGCCTGCCGCAAGGTGCAAGGTCTGCAGGCCATCGTCTGCATTACATCGGACAAGGCTTATGAAAACCGCGAATGGGTGTGGCCCTATCGCGAGAGTGATCCGATGGGCGGGCATGATCCCTATTCTGCCAGCAAGGGTGCGGCAGAACTGGTGATCGCCGCCTACCGGCGCAGTTTTTTCAGCCACGCGGGCGCACCACTGATCGCTTCGGTGCGGGCAGGAAACGTGATCGGCGGGGGTGACTGGGCACAAGATCGCCTGATCCCCGATATCATCCGCGCCCTTGCTGCCAATCGCATGCCTTTCATTCGCAATCCGGCTGCAGTGCGCCCTTGGCAACACGTGCTCGAAGCCTTGGGCGGTTACCTGTTGATCGCACAAGCATTGGCCAATGGCGACGATTGGGCCGCCAGCGCATGGAACTTCGGTCCGGCCGAAGATGACACAAGGCCCGTGGCCTGGATCGCTGATCGATTGACGCAAGCATGGGGTGCACGCGGTTGGGATAGTCCCGAAATCGCATCCGGCCCGCATGAAGCAAACCTGCTCACGCTCGATTGCGCAAAGGCCCGTAGCACGCTCGGCTGGCGCCCGGTCTGGCGGCTCGATGAAGCGCTGGGGCGCATCGTGGCCTGGCACAAAAGCGTCCTCTCAGGCGCTGATGCCCGCACTGTGACCTTCCAGCAGCTCGAAGAATACCGGGCATGTTTCAACCAATTTGACCGGGTGGCTATAACGGCATGACCAGCACACTGACCGCATCCCTCGACACACTGGTAAACACTGCCGTCGGCACCACCGACGAAGCCCAATTGCGTGAATTGATCGTCTCTCTATCGGGCGAATATGCCCGCCGGTATCACGCGCCCCGCACATTCATCCCCGGCGAAAGCATGGTGCCGGTTTCGGGCAAAGTCGTGGGTGAGCGCGAACTTGCCAACCTCGTCGATGCCAGCCTCGACATGTGGTTGACCACTGGTCGCTACAACACGGAATTCGAACAAAAGCTGGCTGCACGCATGGGAGTGGCCCACGCACTGACCACCAATTCGGGCTCCTCAGCCAACCTTCTCGCGCTCGCTGCGCTCACCTCGCACTATCACCGATCCGAAGCGCTCAAACCGGGCGATGAAGTGATCACGGTGGCCACAGGTTTTCCCACCACGGTCAACCCCTCGCTCCAGTATGGCCTCGTCCCGGTCTTCGTCGACGTTGATATTCCCACCTACAACATCAAGCCTGAAATGATCGAAGCGGCTGTCTCGGAAAAGACCCGCGCCATCATGATCGCTCATACGCTCGGCAACCCGTTCAACCTGGCCGAAGTGATGCGTGTGGCGGAAAAATACAATCTGTGGGTGGTTGAAGACACCTGCGATGCCCTTGGCGCAACCTATGATGGCAAGCCTGTCGGCACATTTGGCCATCTCGGCACACTTTCGTTTTATCCCGCCCACCACATCACCATGGGTGAAGGCGGCGCGGTGTTTACCGACAAGCCGCGGCTCAAGCGGGTGGTCGAATCAATCCGTGATTGGGGCCGCGATTGCTGGTGCGCCCCGGGGCAGGATAACACCTGCGGCAAACGCTTTGCCCGCCGCCTTGGCACCCTCCCGGTCGGCTATGATCACAAATACACGTACGGCCATGTCGGCTATAACCTGAAGATCACCGACATGCAGGCTGCCGTAGGTCTTGCCCAGCTGGAAAGCCTTGACGGGTTCATTGCCGCCCGCCAGCGCAACTTCGAAAGCCTCAAAGCGCTGCTTGCCCCGCTTGAGGATGTATTCATTCTTCCGCAAGCCACACCGCGTAGCAATCCGTCGTGGTTCGGCTTTCCGATCACGATCCGGCCGGGAAGCGGGATCGATCGCGAAGATCTGGTGCAACATCTCAATGAAATGAAGATTGGCACTCGCCTGCTGTTCGGCGGCAATCTGCTGCATCAGCCGTACATGAAAGGCCGCAATGTCCGCGTGGTCGGTGATCTGACCAATGCTGATCTGGTCACCACCAACACTTTCTGGATCGGCGTCTATCCAGGTCTTACCGAAGATCACCTCAGCTATATGTCTGATGTGCTGGCCAAATATACTGCAGGGCACCGTAGCCGTTGAAGCCTGCACTGCGCCTTGATCCACATATACGCATCGTCCTGACCGGGCCTTCGGGCTGGATCGGACAGGCGATGCTGGCGCATCTGGCGAACCGCCTGGGCCCAGACAATGAAGCGCGCAGCCTTTCAAGACAGGTCATCGCCTTCGCTTCGACCGAGCGTGAGATGATGCTTCCGTGGGGCGAGGCTTTGCACGTCCGCGCGCTCAAGACCATCACGCCCGAGGATGTCGCTGGCGCGCATGTCTTTCACCTTGCTTATCTGACCAAGGAAAAGGCCGATCAACTGGGCGAGCGGCACTTCATTGATGCCAACCTTGCCATCGACGATGCGCTGATGGCCGCCATCGATGCCAGCCGCCCCGTCAGCCTTTTTGTGGCATCATCCGGCGCAGCCAAGCTCGCCGCACAAGGCATGGATCTACATCCTTACGGCTTGGCCAAGCTTCGTCAGGAAGCCCGCTTTCTCGACTGGGGAAGGCGCAACGGCATCCCGGTCATTGCCGGGCGGATATTCAATCTTGCCGGGCCTTATATCAACAAGGTCGGCGCCTACGCCCTTTCGAACATGCTGATCGAAGCAATGGAACAGCGCTCGATCACCATTGCAGCCCGCGTGCCGATTTTCCGCTCCTTCCTTCATGTCGATGATCTGTGCGGTTTGATGTTGAATGCTGCAATCGGCGGCATCGGACGGCACACGCCAATCGATCTTTGCGGCGCGCAGATTGTCGAGATGGACGATCTGGCCATGGCCATCGCCAAGCAAGTCGGCGGCTCTGTAACAATCACTCGCGGCCCGTTGGATACCGCCGAGCCGAGCGCCTACCTCGGCGATTTTCCGCAGACGAAAGTACTGGCCATCGAAACAGGCCATACGCTTCGGCCATTGGCAGCTTGCATCGAAGATACGCAGCAATGGTTGGCAAACCCATGATCAGCCACCTGCACCACTAAACGCGAACGCAGAATTCGCGAGACAATACAAGAAAGCCGGTAAGACCATGACTCAAGAAATTTTCGAAGACTTGTTCGTTCTCGAACTTGCCAACAACCATTGGGGAAAGCTCGAACGCGGGCTCAAGATCATTGATGATTTTGCCGAAGTGGTAGCGCGCAATGGCATAAAGGCATCAATCAAGCTCCAGTTCCGCGATGTCGACAGCTTCATTCACCCCGCTTATCGCGACCTGTCGGACGTCCGCTATATCAAGAAAACGCTTGCCACGCAGATGCCGTGGGAGAACCTGCGCAAAATGGTGGATGCGGTGCGCGACCGCGGCATGTTGACGATGGTTACGCCTTTCGATGAAGCCTCCGTCGACAAATGCGTCGAATTCGGCGTCGACATCCTTAAGATTGCCAGCTCCGATATCCGCGACAAGACCTTGTTGCGCACGATCGCCTCAACCGGAAAGCCCGTGATTGCATCATCAGGCGGCGCGGCCGAACACCACATCGACAAGCTGGTGTCCTTCTTCACGTCTCGCGACATCCCCTTCGCTCTCAACCACTGCGTTTCGCTCTATCCCTCGCAGGACAGCGATCTCGAACTGAACCAGATCGATTATCTGCGGGCTCGCTATCCCGGCGTCACGATTGGCCTGTCCACGCACGAACAACGCGATTGGCACGATTCCATCCTGATCGCTTATGGCAAAGGTGCCCGCACATTCGAACGGCACATCGATATTGATTACGAGGGCGTGCCCGTCAGCGCGTATTGCACCAGGCCGGAACAGGCCGACATCTGGTTCAAGGCCTTTTTGACAGCCAAGGAAATGTGCGGGGGTTCGCCCTACGTGCGCCGGGAAGTTCCTGCAGAAGAACGCGAATATCTCGATGCACTGGTGCGCGGCGTCTATCTCAAGCACGATGTCCCCGCAGGCCACGTGTTGACCGAGGACGACGTGTTTCTCGCCGTTCCGCTGCTGCAGGGACAGATTTCCACGCGCGAATTCGAAAGCGGTGAAAGGACCAAGGCTCCGCTCACGGCCCACGCCCCGGTCCTGCTTGAGGCCATCGAGGCCCCCTACAGCAGCGACATCGAAGTCCGAAATCTGGTCCCCACACGCGGCCTTGCCCCCACAGCATCGGCGCATGTGGCCACGGCTGTCGGCTGACGGCGCATACCGACCAATCAAAAGTGCAAGGCCCGACACGAGGCCGCTGCTTCAGGAATTGCCACAAATGCCCACCGTTCGCTTGTCTGATTACGTTGCTCAGCGCCTGCACCAGCACGGCGTGCGCCATGTCTTCATGCTCACGGGCGGCGGGGCTATGCACCTGAATGATGCGATGGGCCGCGTGGATGGGTTGCAATATGTGTGCTGCCATCACGAACAGGCGCTCGCCATGGCGGCCGAAAGCTACACCCGGCTTTCCGGCCGCCTTGCTGCCGTCAACGTAACGACCGGGCCCGGCGCCATAAATGCGCTCAACGGCGTGCATGGTGCCTTCACCGATTCCATCGCGATGTTCGTTGTGTCGGGTCAGGTAAAGCGCGAGACTCTGGCCAGCCGCGCGCCGGTGCGCCTGCGTCAGCTTGGCGATCAGGAAGTGGACATCGTCTCGATGGTCACCCCGATCACGAAGTTTGCGGTTACTGTCACCGATCCCCTTGATATCCGCTATCTTGTCGAAAAAGCATTGTGGCTGGCCGAAACCGGTCGGCCCGGCCCAGTCTGGCTCGATATTCCAATCGATGTGCAGGCCGCGCCGATTGACCCTTCGGTCCTGCGTGGATTTGATCCGGTGCGCGAAGGCTATGGCCGACCCTTCGCCCTGCCCGCCGAATATGGCTGGCTTCAAGGTCCGGCACTGGATGCTGCCGCCCGGCAGGTTGTAGCAGCCATCGCCGCGGCGGAACGACCGGTTCTGCTTCCCGGCACCGGCATCCGCATCAGTGGCGAATACGAAACTTTCCTGCGCGTGGCCGACATGCTGGGCATTCCGGTGGCTCCGGCGTGGAACGCGCAGGATTTGATAGCAGAAGATCACCCGCTCTATGTCGGGCGTCCCGGAACTGTGGGTGATCGCGCGGGCAACTTTGCCGTACAGAACGCAGACTGTGTGCTGGTGCTGGGTTGCCGGCTGAACATCCGCCAGATCAGCTATAACTATGCGTCCTTCGCGCGTGCAGCAATGAAGATCATGGTTGATGTCGATGCGGCTGAACTCGCCAAACCCACCCTTTCGATCGACATGCCTATCCATGCCGACCTGAAGCAGTTCCTGCCTGCGATGGAGCGCGCACTTGCCGGATATTCCACCCCGGCTCCCCACCGCAACTACCTGAACTGGGCAATCGAGCGCCGCCGCAAATACCATCCGGTGCTGCCCGAATACTGGGACACGAAAGGCGTGGTGAACCCCTATTGCTTCACCGAGGCGCTGTTTGACCAGCTTTCCGAAGATGACGTGATCGTGATGGCCGATGCCACGGCAGCCGTAGTCACCGTGCAGGCCGCCCGCCTGAAGCAGGGGCAGCGCCTCTATTCCAACTCGGGCGCGGCTTCCATGGGTTATGATCTTCCGGCAACCATCGGCGCTTGGCATGCCATGCCCGCCGGATCACTCCGCGTAATCTGCATGGCCGGTGACGGTTCCATCATGCAGAACCTACAGGAATTGCAGACCATCGTCGGCCAGAAGATTCCCGCCAAAATCTTTCTTTACAACAACTCCGGCTACCACTCGATCCGTCAGTCCCAGCAAGCACATTTTGCCGGCTTTTCGGTAGGCTGCGGGCCGGATTCCGGCGTTACTTTCCCCGATTTTGAAAAAATCGCCACCGCCTTCGGCTTTGCCTACCGCCGCACCAGCGACCACGCCGATATCCGCGCGGCGATTGCCGAAACACTGGTCGCCGATGGCCCGGCAATCTGCGAAATCATGGTCGACAAGGAGCAGGCCTTCTCGCCCAAGCTTTCATCGCGCCGCCTTGATGATGGCACGATGGTCACCGCCCCGCTCGAGGATCTTGCCCCGTTTCTTCCCCGGGACGAATTCATGGCGAACATGCTGATTGCGCCGATGAGCTGATGCCAGCCCCTGCGCCCCTCCTCTTCGATCTTGACGGCACACTTGTGGACAGTGCGCGTGGCATCGCCGCTGCGCTGACCATGGTGATGGACCAACGCGGCGGCGACCATGTCAGGCCAGAACACGTACGCCCGCTGGTCAGCCAAGGCGCTGACGTGCTGGTAGCAACGGTGCTGGGCGATCTGGCTGGTGATCCACAGGCCGATTTGGCTGCATTCCGCTCCGCTATTGTCGCACAGCCCGCTGATCACACCGATCTCTATCCGGGGGTGGGCGACACACTACAGGCGCTGCGTGCTGCCGGGCATCCAATGGCCGTCGTGACGAACAAGCCGGAAGCCCTTGCTCGCAGTCTGTTGCGCCAAGTCGGCCTCTATGGCCTGTTTGGCGCAATTATCGGGGGCGACACATGCACTGCACCCAAACCATCCGCCCTGCCGCTGCAGATGGCCCTCGTCACCATCGCCCCCAATTGCGAACCGCGCGATGCGATCATCGTGGGCGACAGCGATGTTGATGGCCTTGCTGCACTGGCTGCGGGTTGCCGGTTCATCAGCTTCGATGGTGGCTATGGTCCGGTAACAGCAGGCCGCTACCCGTTCCATGCCCGGTTTTCATCGTTCGCTCATCTGGCCGCCATGCTTGTCGCACAACAGCCATTGGCCGGATCAGGCCTGCAAGTCACAGTCAGGACCGCATGATGAACACGCTGTATCTCAGCCGGGCTGCCATGATGGCCCTCGTCTGCATGGCATCACTGGTGCTGCCGCAACGTCCGGTCCTTGCGCAAATCAATATTCCCAGCGGGTCTCCTCTGGCGATTGGTCAGGTCAGCCAAAGCGAAGACCCACGCATGCCAAGCAGCACTGCAGGAGGCTATGCCGTTGGCGGATCGGACTATGAACCATACGCCGCCGTCAACATCAACGATGCCGAAAGCAGCCGCACCTCGCCCACTCCCGGGCCCGACGGCACATCTGGCCGCAATAACGGCACAGGGATTCTCGAATCGCAGGGCAAAACCCTCGTCAAACCCGCCAAGCCGGGCGAATACGAACGCTACATCGAAAGCGCTGTCGGCCGCAAAGTGCCACGCTTTGGTGCCAACTTGCTGACCGAGGCCGCACGCGATTTTGCTGTTCCGGCGCAGGCCACCATTCCGCCAGACTATCCCATCAATGTCGGCGATACGATTGCCGTCTCGCTGACAGGCTCGGTCGAAGGCAGCGCAAATTTCGTGGTTGATACCGATGGCCGGATCACCATCCCAAAGGTAGGGCCAGTCTCGCTTGCCGGAGTGCGCTATCGCGACGTG
Source organism: Novosphingobium sp. HNCC26BN242 (assembly GCF_057180525.1). Lineage (NCBI taxonomy): Bacteria > Pseudomonadati > Pseudomonadota > Alphaproteobacteria > Sphingomonadales > Sphingomonadaceae > Novosphingobium > Novosphingobium sp. HNCC26BN242. The sequence goes on along the minus strand of NZ_JBXUGM010000002.1, from coordinate 853,555 downwards.
CGCGGCCGCATCGCCACCGCCATCGGCCGCCAGTATCGCGGCTATGAAGTCAGCGTCAGCATCCCTCGGCTGCGCGGATTACGGGTCTATGTCACCGGCTTTGCCAGCAGCCCCGGTGCCTATTCGCTGAACAGCCTGTCAACGCTGGTCAACGCCGTGCTGGCGGCCGGAGGCCCGAACGCCGGTGGCAGCTTTCGTTCGGTCCAGTTGATCCGCAATGGACAGGTCGTGGCTGATTACGATCTCTATGATCTGATCCGCAGCGGTGACCGTTCGCGCGATCCGGTGCTGCAGAACGAAGATGTGCTGTTCATCCCGCCAGTTGGCAAACAAACCGCTGTCATCGGCAGCGTGAATGAAGAGGCCATCTATGAATTGAGGGCCACTGAAAACGTGGGCGATGCCTTGGGTTTTGCTGGCGGCGCCAATGCACTGGGCGATGCCACTCGCGTGATCCTGTATCGCTTGTCCGAAAAGCAGACGCTGGGCAGCCGCGAAGTGCCCTATGCGCAAACCGCCGACTATACCATCGAGGCAGGCGACATCGTGCAGGTTTTGTCCCAAGGATCGCTCATCATGCCGTTGGAACGCCAGCAGGTCATCGTGCGGATCGAAGGGGAAGTGAATCGGCCCGGAAACTACTTCGTCGCGCCCAACACGCCGCTGGCCACGGTGGTTGAAATGGCGGGCGGGCTCACCCCTCGGGCCTATGTTTATGGAACCCAGCTCACGCGGGGCAGCATCGCAGCCCAGCAGCGCGTGTCATTGAAAGAGGCCATAGACCAGTTCGAAGTGGCCCTCACCACTGCGCCGCTTACCAACACCTCTGTTGCCAGCAACGCGGCCAATCGCACCGATCAATTGTTGGCTGGTCGCATGATGCTTGAAAAACTGCGCAGTGCCGAACCCGATGGGCGGCTGGTCCTGCCAATCGATTATGGCGCAAATGCGCTCCCCGGTGACCTGCTGCTCGAAAACAATGATCAGCTGATCATTCCGCCGGTTGTTCCCACGGTCGGTGTATTTGGCTCGGTCTTCCGTCCGGCGTCGTTTCTGCTGGATGTCGCCAATCCGCCGCGCGTGAAGGACATTGTCGAAAAGGCTGGCGGTGTTCAGCGGGCGGGCGACAAGGGTGCGATCTTCGTCGTGCGCGCCAATGGTGATGTGGTCACCCGCAGCCGCGGCGCGATGAGCGCGCGCGTGCAGCCCGGCGATGTGGTTTTCGTTCCGGTAAAAACCCAATCGACATCGCTGCTCGAAAGGCTGACGGCGATCAGCCAGATAATCTTCCAACTGGGCTTGGGCGCTGCAGCCGCAGTTGCAATCCAATGACCAAGCGCCCCGCAAGCCTGATGAGCATGATTGGCAGCGCGCTCTCTCCGGGAAGGCGCCGCATCCTTTTTGCTACAGCCTTTTTGGTATGTGCGGTGCTGGCACTCTTCCCAGAGAGATATCGCGCCGTTGTATCACTCACGCCCACCGATCCCGGCAGCCTTGGATTGTCGGGAACCTTGGGCCAGCTTGGCGCGGTGCAGAGCGTCTTTGGCAATCAAGCCGCCATTGAAGTCAGCCTTAAAGTTGCCAATGGCGACTACGTGCGCGGGTCTGTCGCAGATAAACTCGGTCTGGAGCAAACCTTGGGCAAGGATCGAGTGCATACGCTGCGCTGGCTTCAGGACAAGGTCGATGTCTACGCCTTGCGAGGCGGCATCATCGAATTCGAAATGAAGCATGATGATCCGCAAATGGCCAAAAAAATTGTAGGCCAATATGCAGACGCGGTACGCGAACAGCTGGGCAAGGTTTCTCGAAATCAGACCACTTACAAGAAAAATATCTTAAACGGGTTGGTGGAAGAAGCCAGCCAACGGCTGGCGGAGTCGCGTGCCGCTTACGATACCTTCCGCCTCCGCACTCGGTACAGTTCGCCCCAAGCTGCCATCATGGCTGTTGGCGATCGTGTTCCCAGACTGGAGAATGAGATCAAGAACAAGCAGGTGCAATTGAACGCAGCCCGCGAATTCTTTACCGAAGACAACCTGCAAATCCGGCAAATTGTTGCAGAAATCAGCGCTCTCAATGCTCAGCTTGAAAAGGCCCGCTCGGTCTCTCCGGTAGACGTGAACTCCGTCGGCAGCGTCGTCCGGGAATCCACCGAAGCGGACAAGCTGCGCCGCGATCTCGATCTTGCCCAGGCACTCTACGATACATACCAGCGGTATCTGAAAGGCACGTCTGCCGAAGAAATGACGGCCAATGCCAATGTCCGCATTCTCGAGCCTGCGTACGTTGACAGCAAAAGGCAGTATAACCTGCCATTCATCATTCTGGCAGCCCTGATCGCACTGCTGGCACTTGCTGTCGAAGCCTACGCGTTGAGACCATCGCCATCATCGCGCGCAAGCCAATGACGAAAACGCAATCTGCTACCACCCCGGATATCTCGGTCATCATTCCTTGCTTCAACGAGGAGGAGAACGCTGAAGCGATCTGCGCCGCCGCCGTGCACGAGCTTGAAGCTGCAAAAGTGAGCTTCGAGATCATATTCATCGACAATCATTCCGCCGATTCCACTGTGCCGATCATCAAGCGCCTCTGCGACGCTGATCTGCGCATCAAGCTGATCGTCAACAGCCGGAATTTCGGCCAGATGCGCTCGCCCACACATGCGATCTATCAGGCCCGTGGACGCGCCGTTATCGGCCTCTGCGCCGATTTTCAGGACCCACCTGCGATGATCCCCCAGTTCATCGAACGCTGGCGCGCGGGGGCAGATATCGTGCTGGGTGTACGTCACGAAGAAAAGGTTAGCGTTTTGCACGCCGCCTTGCGCAAACTGTCCTATGCACTGGCGAGCAAATTCGGCGACTACCCGATCGTGCCGCAGGCCACGGGCTTTGGCCTATACGATATGCGCGTAGTTGATGCCACGCGGGGTCTGGCAGAGCCTGAGCCGTTTTTCCGCGGCATGCTGGTGGAAACAGGCTATCGGCTCGAAACGATTGCCTACAATCGCCCACCACGTGCGGCTGGAGCATCGAAGAACAACTTCTTTGCACTGTTCGATTTTGCAATGTCAGCCCTTGCCGGGTCATCGAAGAAACTGCTGCGCGTGCCGATGTACATCGGCGCTTTCGGCATCGCGATGACCGTTCTGATGCTGCTAGGCGGTTTGATCGCATTTTTTGCTGGCCGTCCAATTGCAGGCTGGCTGATCGCATCGGTGGTACAGTTTGAATTCGCGCTGCTGTTTGCGTTCCTCGGCCTGCTGGGAGACAACGTGCGGATCATCTCGGAACGCACCCGCCGCACCCCGCTGGTGATAGAACGCGAACGGGTCAACTTTACCGACCATGGCAACGCCTGATGCCGGGCAAGGGCACATTCATTGCCAAGGCACGGCGCGTGCTGAACTGGCATGAATTGCGGCAGATAGCGCGATTTTATCAGGCCGCCATTGCCAATACCGTGTTCGGCTTTTCCCTTTATGCTCTGCTGGTCTGGCTTGGCATGAACCTGTTCGCCGCACAGGCACTTTCCCATGTGCTGGGCACAGCCTTCAACTATTTCACATATTCCCGGCACGTTTTCACCGGGACGAACCCCGTCAAATCTCGCTTTGTCGCGTCCTACATCGGCTCCTACCTGCTAAGCCTTGCGGTGCTCTTCGCGCTCTCACAGTTGATCGCATCGCCTTACTTTGGAGGCGTGCTGACAACGCTGGTCGTATCGGCGACAAATTATGTTGTGCTGCGTCACCTCGTGTTCCGAAGGCGGGCGCGCGATGGCAACTGAAACCGCGCGGCGACCGTACAACGTCTATGTCGAGTATCTGCTGGTCCTCACGATATTCGCCGGTATCGCCCATGTGGCGTGGTTCTTCTTCGAATATGGATATCTGCGCCAGCCGTTCTTCTATGAGCCCAGCGGTACGTGGATGGACTGGTTCTCGCTCAGCTACTTTTCGCACCACTTTGGTGCCTACGATGTTGAACGGACAATCTATCCGCCGCTGTCGTTCGTCCTGATGAAGATATTCGGCATAAGCCAATGCTATGTCGACAATGGATCAGAACCTGTACGCGAATGTGATTGGCTGGGCCAAGTCGCGCTGATTTCGTTCTACGCCATGCTGATCCCTGTCGCAGTATTCACGTTCAGGAAGATTGACCGGGCAACCTATATCCCCCGATCCCTTTGCGTCATTTTCGGGTTCCCTACCCTGCATGCGTTCGAACGGGGAAATCTGATCTTTCTCGCGCTGTCATTTTATCTGCTGGCTTATGGGCCGCTGCTCGCCTCTGCTCGTCTTCGCTGGATTGCAGCAGCTGTCGTGGTCAACCTGAAGATCTACATGATCGCCTCCGTCTTCGCGACGCTCACCAAACGACGCTGGCTGGCATTCGAAGGCACCATCATCGCCATCCTTGGAGTATACCTTGTCACCTGGCTCATTCTGGGCGAAGGCAGCCCTAGCCAGATCTTGCGCAATCTCGTCGGCTACTCTGAAACATTCGGCGCACAGCGCGTACTCGACCTGTGGTTTGCGTCCAGCCTCGTCCCTGTAAAGACGCTGGTTTCGGGAAACTTCCCGGTTTTTTCGGTCTTCAGTTCCCAGCAGGTTGTTCTGATCTATGTCTTTGCCACGGCTTACACACTGTTGACGCAAGGCATGGCAATTGCAGCACTAGTGGCAACCTACCTTAAGCCCGAAGTCGTGCCGGTCCACCGCGTCATCTTGTTCGGAGCCATTGTCGCAACATCGGCAAAGGAGGCAGGCGGCTATACCGAGATGTTCCTGATCGCCTCGATCATGATGGAGAAATGGCGCGGTGTCGGGCGGATAAGCGCCATTGTGATCGCTTATTTGCTGTCGATCCCGGAAGACATCGTCATTCCCATTGGCGTTCCCCCGATGCTCCGCGACAGCTTTCTGGGAGGACGCAGGGTTGCCACGGAATATGGCCTGGGCCTGTTCTCATTGCTTCGGCCTGTTGCGATGTTTGCAGCATGCAATTGCCTCGCCGCGGTAACGCTGGCGGATGTCTGGCGAGATGCCACAGCCAGCGACCAGACCGTCAGAAAGCGCTTTCTACGTGACGCGCGTCTATTGCCCCACTGGCTCGGCAAGCACGCGTGAACTGCCCCACTCAATCCCAATCGGCGTAAAGCACCGTATCGTACCCGTTGTAGCCATGCTGGCGCAGCGCATAACGCCCGCCCGGCAGCATCGCATCGATCTTCAGCGGCAATTCCCACAGATCAGTAGGCTTGTGGTAAACCGCTATAGCAATGCGGGGCCGATGCTGTTTTAGCAGGCCGGCCATCCCATCCAGCGCATCGGCTTCGAAGCCCTCGATGTCCAGCTTCACCATGTCGAGCCGGTCAAGCGTCAGCACATCGTCCACCCGCACCACCGGCACCACTTCAGCATCGGCATCCGCCGCCGGATCAGCCGCGCGCGATGCGTCGGCATTGCCCGAAGCAAAAGTAATCACCCCGGTCTGTGCGCCAACGCCGCAGGGAAACAGCACCGCCTCACTCAGATCGGCCTGACGCGATTTCACGAAGGCCACAAGATGGCGGAAATTTGTCCGATCGGGTTCAAAGGCATACCACCTGCCCAGCCGCACCCCGGCCTTCGCCGCCGTTTCCAGCAGGTCACCGGGATAGGCGCCGCAGTCGATCACCGCGATATCTGCCTTGGTCATCGGCAGGTCTGCGGGAAAGTACTGCCAGTCCCGGTCTACAGCCGGATGCTCGTCGGGCTGCCCGGTGATGCGATAAGCGATAAGTTGCCGTAGCACCGTGCGCGAAGCATCGTCAGCCAGCAGCGCAGCAAAGCGCGCAATCCGCTCCTTCTGATCCACGGCTAGCGTGCGAGACGCCTGCCAGTAATTGCCCAGCGCCGGATCGACCAGATCGGGCAGTTCGGGCACGAACACCAGTTGGGCAAACCTGCTCGCCCGCGCCCAGCTAACCACTTCGTCCACCGGGGTGCGGAAGTTGTTTATGGCAATGACCAGCACGGCCTGCGCTGCCCGCACGCTATCAACGCCGCTCCGCATCATCACAGGGAAACCATCGATCAATTGATCGGGCGCAGCGTTGCCATCAATGAAACCCTGCACGAGGTAGCCGTGCTGCGTCAGGCTTGCTGCCACCTGACGGCCATATCCCCCTGCGCCATAGATCAGGCAGCCCTCGTCCTGCATCGCCTGTTGCAAGACCGCGCTACCCCGGTGCGCCATCGCCCAGGAAAAGCGGTCCTCGATCAACTGCTCGATTGTCATCTGCCCGCAAGTCTCGCCCATTTTTGATCCCTGCGCGCAGCGGCATCAAGGATCGAACGCCCAAGATAATCAGGCCTATGGGGTGGGTCTGGATGTTGTCCAGAACACTTGGCACGGGATCGGACCTAGATCGGCTGGCGCACCACGATGCAATGGCTTTCAGCGCTGAACACGATGTCGCAAGCATCGGAGACACAGGCTGCCTCACCGGGCTTCACACTGCAGCCATCCACCACAGCATCGCCGTAAACAGGGATCACAATGCACGGAACCCTGCCCAATTGCAGCGTAGCGGCAGCCCCCGGTCCTGAAACCAGATCGGCGTAGAAATAGCTGCCGCGCACGATCGCAGCTGCGCCTTGTTCGGGCCAGTTCAGCTTCGTGCCACCGGCAAAAGGCTCACCCTTGGCAACCGTCAACCCGCGCTCCAGATGCAATTCGCGGGGGCGTCCGTAATCAAACAACCGATAGGTAATGTCGCTGGCCTGCTGGATCTCGATCAGGCTAACGCCCGCGCCAATCGCATGAACGGTGCCTGCGGGAATATAAAAAAAGTCCCCCGCAGCCACCGGATGCCATTGCATCAGGTCTTCGATGCTGCCGTCCAGCGCCGCCCGGCGCATCGCCGCTTCATCCAGCGGTTGCTTGAACCCGATGCCCAGAACCGCATCGGGTTCGGCATCAATCACGATCCAGCATTCCTCCTTGCCACGGTCGCTTTCGCCCAGTGCCACCGCCTGCTCATCGCTGGGGTGGACCTGCACTGAAAGCTTCTCGCTGGTGAACAGGTACTTGATCAGGATATCGGGCAGTTCGGTCGGCGGTTCGAACCACACCTCACCGATCCGCTTGCCCGCCGGTGCTGCAAATGGGGGCGGAAGCACATCCTTGCCCCAAGGCTTTTCCACGATCCTCGTGGTCAGCAGTTTCACTGGTTGGCCGCCCCGGAAAGCTTGCCCACCTGCTGGGCTCCAGCAGGTGTGCAGACCAGCACTTCTGTACCATCCACCACCACGATCAAATCCGATGCCCCCACAACCGAAACACGCGGCCCGTCAGTCATCACCAGAACATTGCTGCAATCGCGCAATTCCGCCGATCCGACCGTAGCATTGCCCGCCTCATCGCTGTCCAACGCTTCGTGCAAAGCCTGCCAGTTGCCGATATCGGACCACGCCATGACCGCCGGGACCATGGCGGCACGATGGGTGTTTTCCATCACGGCATAGTCCACCGATTCGCTGGGCACCTTGGCAAAGGCGGCGGCATCGGGAAGGAACCGCTGCCCATCATTTTGCCCGGCGGCCACGGCGGCGCGCACAGCATCCAGAATTAACGGGCGATGCCGCCCCAGTTCCTCCAGGAACGTGCCCACGCGGAAGCCGAAAATGCCGCCATTCCAAGCGTATTGTCCGCTTTGCAAAAACTCCAGCGCGCGTGCCAGATCGGGTTTTTCAACAAAGCGTTCCACTTTGAACGCGCACGATCCCGCGATCGGTTCACCCTGCTTCAAATAGCCAAAACCGGTTTCAGGCGCGGTTGGCATGATTCCGAACGACACCAGCCAACCTTCTGCCGCCAGTCGCGCTGCCTCCTTTGCAGCGGCCCGAAAGGCATCGCCATCACCAATATGATGGTCGCTCGGGCAAACCAGCATCACGGCATCTTCGGGCAGGCACAACGCTGCCAATGCAATGGCAGCGGCCGTATTGCGGCCTTCGGGTTCAACGATGATCCGGGTGTTGTCCCGGTCAGGCAGCTGTTGCTCGACATGATCGAGATGGGCCGCTCCGGTCACAATCATCGGCGCCGCAAAGCCGTGCTCGGGCGGGCAGCGCAACACCGTGGCCGTAAACAGCGTGTTATCGCCCACCAGTTGCAAAAATGGCTTGGGTTTGGGCCGACGTGACCGCGGCCAGAGGCGTGTGCCACTGCCGCCGCAAAGAACAACAGGAACAATTTCGATCATGTTCGGCCCGGACAAGATTGTGACTTTCTGGATGACCTGTTGGTCTTTGCTTTTCTGCATGCTGCAAATCGACGCTAGGCGAACTATCTCATCTGCGCCAACAAGTCTGCTACCGATTGGGTTGCAAACCCTACTGCACTGTCAGAGATTCCATATGGTACAAATATTTGCTCACCCACCAACAGCGCTCCACAAGTATAGACCACATTTGGCACGTAGCCGAAGCGATCAGCATCGGTTGCAGTGAGCAAGGGTTTGGTCGAGCGCGCGATTACCTTCGATGGATCATCCCGGTCAAGCAGTGCGCACCCAAGCGAATAGCGGCGCATTGCGCCCACCCCGTGTGTAAGGAGCAGCCAGCCCTCGTCAGTCAGCAAAGGACTGCCGCAGTTGCCGATCTGCACAAACTCCCATGGAAATTCGGGCTCCATCAGCAGCACGCCCTCATCATCCCACCGCTCAAGGCGGTCAGATTTCAGCAGATAGAGGTTCTTGCCGTCCTGCCGGCCAACCATGCAGTATTGCCCGTCGATCTTCTGCGGGAACAGTGCCATGCCCTTGTTGCGTCCTGCGCGGCCCTCGATGGGCTCGAGCATGATGCTCCGAAAATCGCGCGTCCTCAGCAGTTCGGACCGGATGGCAGAGCCGGAATAGGCAGTATAAGTCCCGATCCATTCATAATCCCCGCCACCATGATCAAAGCGGACCAGCCGCAGGTCTTCCAGCCCGCCAGCCTGCTTTTCGGTAATCGGAAAGATCACGCTGTTTGAAAGGGTGCTGTCAGGATCACGATGCACCGTAACGGCGCATTCCCCGCCCTTGCAGGCAACACCGCTGTCATCGGGCAACATTGATGTGGCAAAATGGCTTTGCGGCCAAAGATCGAACTTGCCATCTGCCGTCGCAATGCCTTCGCGAAACGCGATGGAACTGATGTGCCCTTCGCCCACTGCGCGCAGGCTCATCACAAACCGCACGGCACCGTCGTTCATGCCGGACTGGTCGGGATGTGGCACGATGCTGGGGTTCATCAAGGCAGCGGCCGCATAAGTGTACTCGTGGCAGAAATAAGCCCCGATCAACCGCTTGCGCGCCAACGAAACCTGTTGACCCTGCAATTCCAGCATCGCCTCGATTTCGGCATAGCGATCTTCGAACAGCTTTTCAGTCTGCCAGTGCCGTTCGGCAAAATCGCGCAGCACTTCGGCATACTCGTCCGCCGCCTCATCCTCGGTCAGCGCGATGATATCATCCACCAGCTTGGCCGCGCGGGCACGGTCGCCGCCCATGCCCTGCCAGCCTAGATGAAACGGTCGAAGCACAACCCGCGATGGATCAGCGTGCAATCTTAGATCAAGCACCTGCAAGATTGTGCGCACCTTTTCTGTTTACTGGTTCGGTTTTTATCGCCTCAGCCATACCGGCACGCAATGATCTGGCTGGCGGTCTGGCACTTCCTTGGTCGGTCACGCCCAGTCCCAGAACATGTTGAGCGCCCGCCAGTTGGCGCAGGCTGCAAAGCGTATAGTGTGCCAACTGAAAAGCCAGAATGGATTCTGCTCCACAGTTGAGGTTGACCCCTTGCGGGGTCACACCATCGCGGCAGCGCCCGCTGGCAAAATCGGCCAGCACCACACCGCGGTCATTGCTGCCCATAAACCAGCGGAAGGCCGTCTCCGCATAGCTCAGCCAAGCCTCGTTGCCCGTGGCCGCCCACGCAGCGGCACTCACATCAACTGCCGCCCATGCCTCGACCGGCTGTTGATCAAACGGCAAGGCTTCACGACATTTGCCAAATGTGTCTGATCCCACCGGGCGGAAATGCCCTTGGGCGGACTGCTGCTGATCGGCCAGAAAGCCAAGGGCGGCAAGCCCGCGTTCCAGCCAGGTGTCATTGCAAATCACACCCGCACCCGCAATCAGCGCCTGAGCCATGCGGGCGTTGTCATATCCCAGTCCGGCCTCAAACCAATCCCATCCGGTCCGGCGCGATGTATCGTACAACCTGCACAATTCGGTCCCGCCTAGCTCCAGTGCCATTCGCGCGCCTTTGTGCGCAGGATTTGCCTTCAATGCCTCGACACACCCCAACATGACAAACGCGATAGTGCGCGGTGATTTCAGCGTCGCTACCGATGGCAGCGCAATGTCGAACCACTGCGCCGCCCAGCCACGCAGGCCCTCGTCTGGTGCATTGATCATGGCGCTGCCCAGCGCCCATATCGCCCGGCCATTGCTGTCTTCAGACCCGATGCTTTCGCACCACGTGCGGTCATAGTTCATGAAGTTGCGGAACAGGCCAACATCAGGATTCCACGCATATTGTATGAATGCGGCGTAGATTGTCGCCCAGCGTTGGCGCTCGGCCAGCGGCACTGCATCGGCCACGCCCATCAGCATCAGCGCGCGCACATTGTCATCCAGGCAATAGCCATGCCGGCGATCAGGGATCGTGCCAATGGCGTGCTGCAACATGCCGGTCGCATCAGACATGGCAGCCACACCCGCAAATCCCGGCGTTGCCAGCAATGGCATCGGCCGCACGGGCCTTGGCACCACACTATCGACCAGCGCCTGCGTAGCTTCGGCAAAGCGCGGCCAGATCGTTTCGCGCCCCTTTTCCCAGGCCCGTCGCTGCATGGCCTGCAGGTTTTCGGAATTATCCAGAAGTCCGTTAACCGCCTGCGCAATTTGCCCGGCACTGTGCGGTTCAACCAGCACCCCCACGTCATCGGCCAGGAGTTCGCGCGCATGGACATACGGCGTGGAAACTACTGCCTTGCCCAGCGCCACGGCATAACTCAGCGTGCCAGAGGTTGACTGTTGCAGGTTATGGTAGGGCGTCAGGTAAACGTCGCAGGCTTCTAATTGGTCGAGCAGTTCATCGTTATCGAGAAAGCGATTGTCCCACTCCACGTGTGCGGCAACGCCCAGCCTGTCGGCCAGTGCCGCCAGTCTTTCGCGATAACGCTCGCCCTCGCTGGCCAGCAGATTGGGATGCGTGGCACCCACAATGCGATAAAGAACATCAGGGTGCCGCTCTACGATTGCCGGAAGCGCCCCAATGACAGTCTCCAACCCCTTGCCCGGGCCAAGCAGGCCAAAGGTCATCAACACCTTGCGCCCGCTTAACCCCGCGCTGGCCTTGAATCCCTCACCGCGCCCAAACGGGCGATCCGGTGCGCCATGCGGGATAACCACGATCTGTCTGGAATCCACCTGATGGCGGTCCTGTAGCAGTTGCGCAGACTGCTGCGACATAACCATCACTCGGGATGCGCGGCGCAGGATATGTTCCAGCACGGCACGCTGTTCCGGGGAAGGTTCGGCCAATACGGTGTGCAGCGTCACGATCAGCGGGGCGGCCAGGCGGTCCACAAGTTCCAGTACCATCGCCCCGGCCTCTCCGCCGAAGATACCATATTCGTGCTGCAGCCACACGGCATCCACACCATCGTCATTGATGATGCGTGCAGCCGTACGGTAATCGTTGATATTATCGGCGCAAATCGTATTGCGCACGCCTTCATAGATCAGGCCGGAACGCCCATCGTCGATCACATGCAGGTCAATTTCCGAAGTGCCGCAAGATGCACCTAGCTGCACATAGATATCGGTTGTGAAGGTTGCGATGCCACATTTGCGTGGCCTGAACCCCCCAATCAACGCAATCCGCCGCACACCTTTGGCGCGCGGGTGGTTGCGGAAGGAAAGCACATCTGCGGGTAGCGCGCTGGCAAAACCCGACACATCGTTGCTGGCAATCATGGACAGTGGTCTTCCAATGGGCAGGCTGTGCCGTGCTGGCAAAGCCCTTGACCGTCACTGACCAAACGCTGCTGGCCCCGCCCGGTTGCAACACTTTGCAACAAGCAGTCGATTTTTCTGTACGATCCACCGCAAAGCTGTGCGGAAACCCTGTAAATTCAGGCTTCAATCACGGTGCGAACCAGCGCTGTTCCCAGCCATAGCTGGAAGCCACCGGATTGCCAGCAGCATCGGTGGCGGGGCGAAAGCGGAACCGCTCCCGTGCCAGCTTGCAGGTGATCGCATCGGCCTCGGGTACCCCGCTTGCCCGCCAGACTTTGCACTCCGACACTCGCCCATCGGCTTGAACTGTAAGGAGAATGACCACCCGTTTGCCAATACGCGCATCGCGGCTGGCGGCGGGATAATCGCGGGTAGAGCGGATATCGCCCGCAATTTTTTCAGCCTTGCGCGCCAATCCGCCGCCCGATCCACTGCCACTGGCACCGCTGCCGGTTCCCATACCTGCACCCCCGCCGCCAGTCCCCTGCCCCTGCGCTGCAGCACCCGATTGATCGGAATTGCCGGTGGATGCGACCGGTGGAGCAGGCTTGGGCTTGGCGGGAACACGCGCCTTGGCAATAACCGCCTTGGCCACCGCCTTCTTCCCTTCAGCGCCAGATGCACCCGCCGGTTCGGGTGTGGTTGGGGTGGGTTTAGGTGTGGGTTTTTCCAGCGGCACATCAAAGGTTTGGGTGGTAAAGCGGTCTTGTTCCAGCAGGGGCAGCACTGGCACACCGCCAAAACCATGCACCACACCCCAGATGACCAACAAGTGCAGGACGACTGCCAGCCCGGTTGCGGCCATGCGGCTTTGCCCGGACCCGGTCTGGTCGGCATAGCGCGGCGAATCGGATCGTTGCTCTCCCACAATACCTGCTTAACGCAGATTGCCGCGCTTCTGCTCCAAAGGAATGGTCTGACGCGGATCAGGATTCCAGCATGCTGTCTTGCCGCGCCAGACTCACTAGCCGCAGCCCATGCGCCGCGGCCTGCTCCACCGCCAGCGTCGATGCGGCAGAGATCGTGACCAGCAGCGGCACGCCTGCGATTACCGCCTTCTGCACCAGTTCAAAGCTGCACCGCGCGGTTAGCAGCACAAAGTGTTCCGCCGGTTCAAACCCCGCCCGCGCCGCTGCACCCAGCAGCTTGTCGAAGGCGTTGTGCCGGCCCACGTCTTCGCGCACCAGCAGGATCGTGCCATCGGGCGCGCAGAGCGCCGCTGCATGCGCCGCACGGGTTTCGCGGCCCAGAAGCTGGTGCTCGCCGAGAGCTTCGACCGCCCGAAACAGGGCCGCGCTTTCAACGTCCAGCTTTGCGGTGACGGGCAACAAGGGCCGCATCACCTGCTCTAGGCTCTCGATCCCGCACAGCCCGCAACTGCCCTCGGACAGCCGTAGCCGCGCGCGTTCGAGCAACGGCCCCGCGCCAGATGCAGTAAGTTGCACACGCAGCATCCAGCCGCCTGCCTCAACCGGCGCGGCGTCGGCAGACAGGAATTCGTCAGCAGAAGCAATCAACTGTTCGGAAAGGCAAAAACCCAGCGCATAATCGTGCAAATCGGTTGGCGTTGCCATCATCACAGCATAGCCCACTCCGTTGATCTCGATGGCTACAGGCGCTTCTTCTGCCAGGGCGCGGGTTATCTCTTGCGCAGGGCGGTCATCGGCAAAATGTTCGCGGAACAGAAAAGGGCGCGCGCCCTCAACCGGCATGAGTTGCCCGCATCGCCTTCACCCGCTCCATCGCTTCTGCCGCCACTGGCTCCAGCGCCGAGGTGCCTTCGGCCAGCAGCGTATCGATCATGCGCGGTGTCCAGAAGGTGACGATATGGTCTGCCACGGCGGCCACCGGCGCTGCATCAAAACCCAAATTGCGCGCGATCTGGTTGACCATATAGGCCAGCTTTTCCGCCGTCTGCCCGCTCATTCAGCAGGCTCCATCGCAGTGCCAGCAATCCGGCGCGAGCGCATGGCTTGCGCATCATAGTCTTCCTGCCATTCGGTCGGCCCATTGCTGGGCGTGATCTGCACGGCGGTAACCTTGTATTCCGGGCAATTGGTGGCCCAGTCAGAATAATCGGTGGTCACGACATTGGCCTGCGTGGCGGGGTGGTGGAACGTGGTGTAGACCACGCCCGGAGCCACGCGATCGGTCACCGTCGCGCGCAAGGTCGTTTCGCCCGAACGACTGGCGAGCTTTACCCAGTCGCCCGATTTGAGGCCCCGGTTTTCCGCATCGGTCGGGTGGATTTCCAGCAGATCTTCCTCGTGCCAGATCACGTTAGCCGTGCGCCGCGTTTGCGCGCCGACGTTGTACTGGCTGAGGATGCGGCCCGTGGTCAGCAGCAGCGGGAAACGCGGGCCAGTGCGCTCGTCAGTCGGCACGTAGTCGGTGACGACAAACTTGCCCTTGCCGCGCACGAAGCCATCGACGTGCATGATGGGGCTGCCATCGGGTGCCTTGTCATTGACGGGCCATTGCAGCGACCCTTCGGCATCGAGCCGCGCATAGTTCACGCCCGCAAAGGTGGGCGTCAGCCGCGCAATTTCGTCCATGATTTCAGACGGGTGGGTGTAGTTCCAGTCCAGCCCGACGGCGCGGGCCAGTTCCTGCGTGACCTGCCAGTCTTCATACCCGTTGAGCGGTTCCATCACCTTGCGCACCGGCTGAATGCGACGTTCGGCGTTGGTGAAAGTGCCGTTCTTTTCAAGGAAGGTCGATCCCGGCAGGAACACGTGTGCATAGTTCGCGGTCTCGTTCAGGAACAGGTCGTGGACGATCACGCATTCCATCGCGGCCAGGCCAGCCATCACATGCTTCGTATCAGGGTCGGACTGCAGGATGTCCTCGCCCTGAATGTAGATCGCCTTGAATTCCCCATCGGTGGCGGCATCAAGCATGTTGGGGATGCGCAGACCCGGTTCGGGATCGATCGGCACGCCCCATTCGGCTTCAAACAGCGCGCGGGTGGCCGCATCGGACACGTGGCGGTAGCCGGAAAGCTCGTGCGGGAAGCTGCCCATATCGCAGGCGCCCTGCACATTGTTCTGGCCGCGCAAGGGGTTCACGCCCACACCGCGCCGCCCGATATTGCCGGTCACCATCGCCAGATTGGCAATCGCCATCACGGTCGAAGAGCCTTGGCTATGCTCGGTCACGCCCAGCCCGTAGTAAATCGCCCCGTTGCCGCCAGTCGCAAACAAACGCGCCGCTCCGCGAATAGCCTCGGCATCCACGCCGATGACGGGTGCAAGAAATTCCGGGCTATTTCGCTCTGCCGAAACGAACTCGGCCCAGTGCTGGTATTCGTCCCAATCGCAGCGTTCGCGAATGAAGGCCTGGTCGGCCAGCCCTTCGGTGACGATTACATGCGCAAGGGCGGTCAGGATCGCTACATTGGTGCCGGGGCGTAGCGGCAGGTGGAAATCCGCCTCGATATGCGGCGAGCGCACCAGATCGGTGCGGCGCGGATCGATCACGATCAGCTTTGCGCCTTTGCGCAACCGGCGCTTCATGCGGCTGGCGAAGACGGGGTGGCCGTCGGTCGGGTTCGCGCCGATCACCAGCATCACATCGCTGTCTTCGACGCTGTCAAAGTCCTGCGTGCCTGCCGACGTGCCGAAGGTGGTCTTTAGCCCGTAGCCGGTCGGCGAATGGCACACCCGCGCGCACGTATCGACATTGTTAGTGCCAAAGCCCGCCCGGATCAGCTTCTGGACAAGGAAGCCTTCTTCATTGGTGCACCGGCTCGACACGATCCCGCCCAGCGCATTGCGGCCATAAGTATCGCGGATGCGGTTGATCTCGCGTGCAGTGTGGGACAGCGCCTCTTCCCACGAAACCTCGCGCCATGGCTGATCGATGCACTCGCGGATCATGGGTGAAAGCACCCGTTCCTGATGCTGGGCATAGCCCCAGGCGAAGCGGCCCTTGACGCACGAATGGCCGCGATTGGCCTTGCCGTCTTTCCAAGGCACCATGCGGACCACCTGCTCCCCGCGCATTTCCGCGCGGAAGGTGCAGCCCACCCCGCAATAGGCGCAAGTCGTGATGACCGAGCGTTCGGGCTTGCCAATCTCTTTGACCGCCTTTTCCTGCAAGGTCGCGGTCGGGCAGGCCGAGACGCAAGCCCCGCACGAAACGCATTCGGACGACAGGAAGCTGTCCGAAGTCAGCCCTGCCGAAACCTTCGAATCAAACCCGCGCCCGTCGATGGTCAGCGCCAGCGTGCCCTGCACTTCGTCGCACGCACGCACGCAGCGCGAACAGACGATGCACTTGCTGGGGTCGAAGTCGAAATAGGGGTTAGAAATATCGGGCATCTCGCCCAGATGGTTCTCGCCCTCATAGCCATAGCGCACATCGCGCAGGCCGACGGCGGCGGCCTGATCCTGCAATTCGCAATCGTTGTTGGCGCTGCAGGTCAGGCAATCGAGCGGGTGATCAGAGATGTAGAGTTCCATCACGCCCTTGCGCAGCTTCTGCAGCTTGGGTGTCTGGGTGTGGACTTGCATTCCCTCAGTCACCGGCGTGGTGCAACTGGCGGGCGTGCCGCGCATACCGTCAATCTCGACAAGGCACAGGCGGCAGGAGCCGAACTGCTTTAGGTTATCCGTCGCGCACAATTTGGGAATCGATCCGCCGGTCAGCGCGGCGGCGCGCATCACGGTGGTGCCAGCAGGGACGGTGACTTCGCGCCCGTCGATGGAACAGGTGACCTGCGTGTCCGAACGGACCTCTGGAGTGCCGAAATCGGCCTGACGTTCATAACCCATGCGATCGCCTCTCCGCAGACTCAAGGTCTGCCGGTGTATTGATGTTATCAGGAATCGTAGCAAAGCGCACGGCCCGTGCGCCAAGGCTTTCCGCAAAAGCGCGCATCGAGTGGCGGCCCTCGCTGGTCAGCATCGCGTCCAGCATGGCGGATGCACTGGCAGGCCAGAGGCCGATCACCGGCTGGCTCTCGCAATAGGCAGGCGCAGGCAGCAATTGCGCAACAAGATCATCGTCCAGCCCGACGCTATCGACCGAACATGTCAGCACATGCGCGTAACCCGCATCGCGCGCGTGGTGGAGCGCTGCGGCGATCCCGCCCAGCGGCCCCATATCGGCGCGGGGCCAATCGGGCAGCGTCGGCGCAGGTGCGGTTTCGCGTCCAATGACCACCACGGCATCACAGTGGCCTTCCAGAGCTTCCACCGCACGCGCCAACAGCGTGCGCCCGCCAAGCTCGGCCAGCGCCTTGTCGCTGCCGAAACGGGTGGACCGGCCACCGGCAAGGACGGCGCCTAGGATCACTTCTGACGTGCCCTTGCGCCAGCATGCTTCGACAGGCTCAGCATGAGCGGGGTTGGAATAGCAGTCTCAACCAAGATCCGCTCATCCTGAGCCTGTCGAAGGATGCCTGCACAACCCATCACTCCGCCGCCTCTTTGGCTACATCCACCCCGAAATCCTCCGGGAAGTTCCGCAGCGCCGACAGCACCGGATAGGGCGTGAAGCCGCCCAGCGCGCAGAGGGAGCCGAACTTCATCGTCTCGCACAGGTCCTCCAGCAGTGTGATTTCATCTGCCAGCGAGCGTTCCACCTTGCGCGCGTTGTGCATCTGGGGAAGCGCCTCAACCCGGTCGGGCTGGCGAGCCGAACGCGCACGGATGCGGTCGATAAGTTCCACGCCGCGCGTGGAGCCAATGCGGCACGGCGTGCACTTGCCGCACGATTCCACCGCGCAGAATTCCATCGCAAAGCGCGCCTGCTTGCTCATGTCCACGGTATCATCAAACACCGTGATCCCGGCGTGGCCGATCAGCCCATCGTTGGCGGCGAAGGTTTCGTATTCGAACGGCAGGTGGAATTCAGCGGGCGTGTGATAGGCCCCCAGCGGCCCACCCACTTGCACTGCACGCACCGGGCGGCCTGATGCCGTGCCACCGCCTACTGTCATCACCAGTTCGCCCAGCGTGACGCCAAAGCCCACTTCGAACAGCCCGCCGTGCTTCACATTGCCCGCGATCTGGATCGGCATCGTGCCCTTTGACCGGCCGTATCCAACCTGTGCATAGGCAGCTGGGCCATTGGCCATGATCCACGGCACCGCCGCCAGTGTCAGCACGTTGTTGACCACGGTCGGCTTGCCGAACAGGCCTTCGAGCGCAGGCAGCGGCGGCTTGGCGCGCACTTCGCCACGCTTGCCTTCAAGGCTGTTGAGTAGGGAGGTTTCCTCGCCACAAACGTAGGCCCCTGCACCCACGCGCACTTCCAGTTCGAAAGGTGCAATCAGATGCGCGCTGGCCCGGATTGCTGCTTCCATCTTGGCAATCGCGTGCGGATATTCGCTGCGGATATAGACATAGCCCCGGTGCGCGCCCACCGCGAGCGCGGCAATCGCCATGCCTTCGACCAGCATGAAGGGATCACCCTCCATCACCATGCGGTCGGCAAACGTCGCGCTGTCACCTTCGTCGGCGTTGCAAACGATGTATTTTTGGGACCCTGCGGCCTTGGCTACCGTGGTCCACTTGATCCCCGCCGGAAAGCCCGCCCCGCCCCGCCCGCGCAGGCCGGATTCGGTCACTTGCGCTATGGTGGCTTCCGGGCCGATTTCGCGGGCTTTGGTAAGGCCGTGCCAGCCACCGTTGGCGGCGTAGTCTTCAAGGCTCAAAGGCCGCGTCTTGCCTGCCCGCGCAAAAGTGAAGCGCTGCTGCTTGGCTATGAAAGGGTGGTCTTCGATCCGGCCAATCGCCTTGGCGCTGGTTCCGGCCAGCACATCGGCCACGTCCGAAGGCTCCAGCGGCCCAAAGCCCTCGCCCTCGATATCAACCAGCGGTTCAAGCCAGTGCATCCCCCAAGATGACACCCGCTCCACCACGCAACCCGCCGCCACAAAGGCCGCGGCGACTTCATCTGCCCCACAGGCCAGCGCAAGCGCATCGTCGCTGATCCGAACGAGAGTCATGCGAGCGCCTCCACCAACGCACCCAGTTTGGCTGCATCCAGTCGCGCGTGCACCTTTGACCCCACCATGGCATTCGGCCCCACGGTGCAAAGCCCGAGGCAATAGACGGCCTCCACATTCACGCGCGGATTTTCCGCCAGCCCCGCCACCAGCGCCTCAACCCCGCGCGCCTGACACGCCTCGGCCCGGCACAGCTTCAACACGGGCCGCGCATCGGGTTCTGCGTGGAAATCATGATAGAAGCTGACTACCCCATGCACTTCTGCCCGGCTCAGGTTCAGCGCCTGCGCAATCGCCCGCACCGCCTCTTCCGAAACATGCCCATATTCCACCTGCACATCGTGCAGGATTGGCAACAAGGGGCCTTCCCGCCCGGCATGGGCAGCGATGATCTGGTTTAACCTCTCCATGACAACCAGAATACTCCGATCAGCTTTTGTAAGCAACACATACAAATTGACACGCGCGGGCCTTGCGCAACTTTCTTCGAAGCGCCTCAGGATAGCCAGCAGGCACGCTGCAACATACCATCCCGCGATGGCAACGCTGCAGGCATTCCGACAGGTGAAATGCAAAGTCCGGTTTCGCAGCTTTGCGATTTCACTTGAGCATGCTTGCCAGATTTGGGTTAAGGGCCGCAAGATAAGCAGATTCCAAAGGACACCCGCCGTGCAAGACACCCTGCTCCGCCAACGCGAACACACTACCCAAGCAGGCGTGCGAACCGATTGGACACGGGAGGAAATAGCCGCGCTGTTTGATCTGCCCTTCACCGAACTGCTGTTCCGCGCCGCTGAAGTCCACCGCGCCCACCATCGCGCGGGCGAAGTGCAACTTTGCACGCTGCTTTCGATCAAGACCGGCGGCTGCCCCGAAGATTGCGGCTATTGCTCGCAATCGGTGAAGGCTGACAGCGGCATCGAAGCGACCAAGCTGATGGAAGTGCAAAGCGTGCTGCAATCGGCCGCACAGGCCAAGGACAATGGCTCCAAGCGATTCTGCATGGGCGCAGCCTGGCGCAACCCCAAGGAGCGCGACATGCCCGCCGTGATCGCCATGATCAAGGGCGTGCGCGAAATGGGCATGGAAACCTGCATGACGCTGGGCATGCTCACGCCGGGGCAGGCCACGCAGCTGGCCGAAGCAGGTCTCGATTACTACAACCACAACATCGACACCTCGCCCGAGCGCTATGAGGAAGTCATCACCACCCGTACCTTTGCGGACCGGTTGCAGACGCTCGACAATGTGCGGCAGGCCGGGATCAACGTCTGCTCGGGTGGCATCGTCGGCATGGGTGAAACCCGCGCCGACCGCGTCGGCTTCGTCCACGCGCTGGCCACTTTGGAACAGCACCCCGAAAGCGTGCCGGTAAACGCGCTGGTGCCGGTAAAGGGCACCGTGCTGGGCGATATGCTGGCCGATACGCCGCTGGCCAAGATCGACGATATCGAATTCGTGCGGACTGTCGCCGTCGCGCGGATCACCATGCCACTGTCGATGGTGCGCCTTTCCGCTGGGCGTGAGAGCATGAGCGAAGCCACGCAGGCGCTGTGCTTCATGGCAGGCGCGAACTCGATCTTCACCGGCGACAAGCTGCTCACCGCCGCCAACGCAGGCGATGATGCCGACGCCGCAATGTTCAAGCGGCTGGGCCTCAAACCGATGGAAGGCGAAGAGCCACTTCGTGCCATGAAGGCCGTTGGAGGCTGTTCGGGCGGCTGCGCGGCGTAATGACCGAGGCGACCACCCGCACCGGAAACTTGTGGTCGGCTCACACGGCTGACCTTGCGGCGCTGGGCGAAAAGGCCCGGTTGCGCGCGCTGGCCCCCCGGCGCGGGGTAGACTTCGCCTCGAACGACTATCTCGCCATGTCCTCCAGCCCGCGCCTTGCCGCAGCGGTGCTAGACGCCATCGGGCGCGGGGTGCCGCTCGGTTCGGGCGGGTCGCGCCTGCTGCGCGGCAACGATCCAGAACATGAGTTGCTGGAAGAGGAGGCGGCACGCTTTTTCGGCGCAGAATCCGCGCTGTTCTTCTCGGCCGGCTATGCCGCCAACGTTGCTTTGCTTTCCACGCTGCCACAGCGCGGGGACCTGATCGTCTATGACGAACTGGTCCACGCCTCGATGCACGAAGGCCTGCGCCTCACCCGCGCCACTGCGGTCAGCGCGGCGCACAATGACGCGCAGAGCTTTGACGATGCGGTGCAGGAATGGCGCGCCAAGGGCAATCCGGGCCGGGTGTGGCTCGCCTTCGAAACGCTCTATTCGATGGATGGCGATATGGCCCCGGTGGCCGACATGGCCCGCGTGGCGCAGCGCCACGACGCGATCATGATGATCGACGAGGCCCATGCCACCGGTGTTTTCGGCCCTGACGGACGCGGCCTTGCCGCCGAACTCGATGGCCGCCCCGACACCATCGTCCTGCGCACCTGCGGCAAGGCGCTGGGCTGCGAAGGCGCGCTGGTCCTCGCCCCGCGCGTGGTGCGCGATTTCATCGTCAACCGGGGCCGCCCGTTCATCTTCTCCACCGCGCCCTCGCCGCTGGTCTGCGCCGCCGTACGCGAGGCGCTGCGCATTCTGGCCGATGAACCGCAGCGGCGCGAGGCGCTGCACGATCTGGTGGCCCACGCCGAACAGGTACTTGCCCCGCTGGGCGCAGATATCAGCGGATCGCAAATTCTGCCGCTGATCCTGCATGAGGATGCGCGCACGATGGCGGTTGCCGCTGCGCTGCAGGCCCAAAGTTTTGATGTGCGCGGCATCCGCCCGCCCACGGTGCCGCAGGGCACCAGCCGCTTGCGCATCTCGCTCACGCTCAATGCGACACGCAATGATGTGGACGCGCTTGGTGCGGCGCTGAAACAGGCGCTCCAATGACCGCCTTCGTCGTCACTGGAACCGATACCGGCATCGGCAAGACCGTGTTCGCCGCCGCTCTCACTGGTGCGCTGGGCGCGCATTACTGGAAGCCGGTGCAAGCGGGGCTAGACGATGGCGCAGACCGCGATCATGTCGCCCGCCTGTCCGGCGTGCCTGCGGAGCACATCCTGCCCGAAGCCTATCGCCTGAACACACCCTGTTCCCCGCACCGCGCCGCAGAGCTTGATGGCGTGGCAATCGATCTTGCCAATCTCGCCCTGCCCCCGCAGCGCCCGCTCGTGGTCGAAGGCGCAGGCGGCGCGCTCGTTCCGGTGACGCGCAGCACCACGTATGCTGATGTGTTCGCCGCGTGGAACTTGCCGGTGATTGTCGTCGCGCGCACAGCGCTTGGCACGATCAACCACTCGCTGCTGACATTCGAGGCATTGCGCTCGCGCGGGGTGCCAATCCATGGCGTGGCCTTTGTGGGCGATGCCAATGAAGACAGCGAAGCCACGATCTGCGCGATGGGCGGGGTAAAACGCCTTGGCCGCTTGCCAATGCTGAAAAGGCTGGACCGGCAGAGCCTCGCCATCGCCTTTGCGCGGGAGTTCCAAGCCGAAGACTTCCGCTAAGCCCTCACATCATTCCCGCGCAGACGGGAATCCAGCGCCTGAAAAAGATGTCCCGCTGTGCCGCTCTGGATCCCCGCCTGCGCGGGGATGACGAGTTACTGGAAAAAAACGCCGCCCCCTCTGCGTTCGTCATTCCCGCGCAGGCGGGAATCCAGCGACAAACACCATCGCGCAGCGCCACTCGCCCCCCGCTTCGTGCGGATGACGAACTGCTCAATCCTCGAAAATAGCCACTGCGCGCGTCCAGCCGGCCGATGCACCACGGATCTTGTGGGGAAAGCAGCTGACGGTAAAGCCATGGGGCGGCAGCACTTCGAGATTGTGCAGCTTTTCCAAGTGGCAATAACCGATGTCGCGCCCGGCCTTGTGGCCTTCCCAGATCAGCGACGTGTCGCCGGTTTCCTTCACCTTTTCAGCGGTGTGGACAAACGGCGCGTCCCAGCTCCACGCATCGGTGCCGGTCACGCGCACCCCGCGTGAGGTGAGATACATCGTGGCCTCATATCCCATGCCGCAACCGATGCTGACATAGTTGGGATTGCCCACGGCCTTGCCCGCGGCGGTATTCACCAGCACGATTTCCAGCGGCTGCAATTCGTGCCCGATGCGCTTCAATTCGTCTTCCACGTCTTGCGCGGTGACCACGTAGCCATCGGGAAAGTGCGTGAAATCAAGCTTTACGCCGGGCTGGAAGCACCATTCCAACGGCACTTCGTCGATGGTCATCGACGGCTCGCCACCGTTCATCGTGGGATGAAAATGCCACGGCGCATCCAGATGCGTGCCGTTGTGCGTGGTCAGCGTCACGTTTTCCACTGCGGCAAAGCCTGCGCCATCGGGCGTGTCTTCGGGTGTCACGCCGGGAAAGAAGAACCCCAGCTCCGGCATCGTCTCGCCATGCTTCTGGTATTCGATCTTCGGCCGCAAAAACGGCGGATCAGTGATCACGTCGTTTTCAAGATAGATCGAAAGATCGACGAAACGGCGAGTCATGCAGTGTGCCCTCCCAGCGTTTCGGCAAACCAGTCAGCAATCAGGTCACGCCCGTATGACATGTTGTCGGCCCCCACATGCTCCACTCCACCTTCGCGCGCGGTGAAGATCACCTTTTCGCGGCGCGGCGAATTGACCAGCTGGTCATAGAGGTCATCGGCATAGGACACGCTGATTTGCCGGTCGTGCGCGCCATGCGTCACCAGGAACGGCACCTTGATGCGGTCCATGTGGCCGTTGAGGTTCATGTCGGTGCTCTTGGCCATGAAATCGTCCATGTCCTTTGCGCCGAACGCCCACATCACGTGTGCCCAGTAATGCGGTACGGGGTTTTCACCCTCGCGCTTCATGCGCTTGTCCTGAACCTCGCGCCAGTTGTGGTTGGCACCCCACACCGCGCCGCTGGCAAAGCGTGGTTCATAGGCCACCGCGCGCGGGGCAAAGTGGCCGCCCAGCGAAATGCCGGTCATGCCAATGCGCGCAGGGTCCACATCAGGTTGCGTTTCCAGCCAGTCCACTGCCTTACTCGCCCAGTTTTCGCTGTGCGGATCGGCGGGCAGGTTCTGCAACCGCAGCGTTTCGCCCGAACCCGGCTGATCGACGCAGAGCGTGGAAATGCCGCGCCGTGCCAGTGCCTCGGGCAAGCGGCTCCAGTAAAGCAGCTCCTTGCAGCTATCGAGGCCGTTGCAATAGACCAACACCGGGTGCGGACCTTCGCCCGCTGCGCGGGTGTAGAGCGCGGGCATCGTGCCCGTGGCCAGCGGAATTTCCACCCGTTCGCGGTTGATCTTGCCCAGCGCGGTAGACTTGGCAAAGGCATCGAGCGCCTTGGCATAAGTCGCCTCGCGCCCCGGTGCGCCGTGGCCCTGCATGCGTTCGGCCACCAGCAGATAAAGCGATGCGCGCTCCAGCTTGTCCGATGCGGAAAACGCGCGGCCCTTGGCCTCGTCCTCTGCGGCCAGTTCAATCAGCTTGTCGCCATAGGCAGCCCACTGCTTCATGAACTGCGGAGTGCCCGCATCGCCGCCATTGGCCGCCGCCGCGATGATCGGCTGGCACATATCGACGATTTCGCCGATCCGCCCGCCGCTTTCCATCGCGATCGAGACCGACAGGTTCCAGATGTAGTTTGGGAAGGGTTCGTAAAGCGCCATGGATCAGGCCTCAACTGTCTGGAACAGGCCAGGATTGGCATGCGGATGCGGCAGCGTTTGCGGTCCACCGGTGCCAATGCCCCACTGGTCCATGACCATCGGTGCGGGCACGTGAACCTTGTGCTCGTGCGTGTCGAAATCGACCTCTTCCAGCTCCGAGGTATACTCGACCGTGAAGCCGCCCGGCGTTACGAAATAGCTGAAGGTGTTGTTGCCCGCAGTGTGTCGCCCCGGCCCCCAGCCGATGTCCATGCCCTTCACCTTCAACCGGTGAATGCCGCGCATCATGTCATCCACGCCCAGCATGTCATAGGCCACGTGGTTCAGACACGGCGGCCCGGGCAGAATGGCGATGCGGTGATGCGCCGAATTGCAGCGCAAAAAGCACATGAAATCGCCCAGCCAGTCAGACACTTTCATGCCCAGCACATCGGTGAAAAACTTCACCGCTTCCTGATGGTTGGGCGAATGCAGCACGATGTGGCTGATCTTTACCGGCACGCCTTCCCAGTGGGCCAGTTCGCGCTTGCTACCGCGCGCCACGTCGCTCGAAATCTCGAACAGCAGCCCGTCGGGCGAAAAGAAGCGGAAGCCATAGCCACCGCCCGGAGAGGTCAGCTCGGCCGGTTCGCTGGCTACGCGGCATCCGGCAGCTTCCACCTTGGCGCGCAAGCCATCCACATCGGCGCGGCTGTCGGCTGCCAATGCGATAACATCCACGCGGTTTTCGTCGGCCCGGCGCAGTTGCACCACGTGGTGCTCGTCGTGGCCCTGCGCCTTGAACCAGGCCTGCCCCTCAGCCTCACCCACGGGCTCAAGCCCCCAGACATCGGCATAAAACGTCTTTTCGGCGTCAAATTCCTTCACGCCATACCCGACATAGCGGATCTCGGTAACGCGGCTCATATGTGTCGTCCTCAAATACGAAATCAGATCGGTTGCGCGACCACGGCGAACATTTCTGCCGTAGCCTTGTGATTGTCGACCATCGGGCCCTTGCCCAACTGGCCGTGGCAGATGGCAAGGCTGCTCTCGACGATATAGCGGCAGCGTTCAAACCGCCGGTCGCGATAGGCCACCAGCGCCGCCTCGACATCGTCATGCCGCTCCAGTTCTTCGGCCAGCACGATCGCGTCCTCGATCGCCATGCCGGCACCCTGCCCCAGATGCGGCGTGGTGGCATGCACGGCATCGCCCAGCAGGCCCACGCGGCCATGATGCCACGCCCCCCGCACCAGCACGCCTTCAAGCGGGCGATAGACCACGCCTTCATCATCGGTAATCTGTTCGCCCAGTTCGCGGATCTGGGGTGAACACCCGGCCACCTTGGCACGCATTTCCGCGGCAATGCCTTCCTTGGGATAGCGCGGATTGTCCGGTTCGGGCGTGGTGACATACATGTACATCACCTCGGCGCTCATCGGCACAAGGCCAACGCCGGTTGGCCCGTTGTAAACCTGCAGCGCATCCAGACCTTCGCTGCGCGGGAAGTTGTAGCGCCACACGGATTGGCCGGTAAATTCCGGCTTTTCAGCATCAGGCAGGATCACCGCGCGGGTTTGCGAATAAACGCCGTCAGCCCCGATCACCGCATCATAGCTGCCGGTCGTGCCGTCAGAAAAGGTTACGTGGACCTTGGCGCCATCATCTTCAAAAGCTTGCGCCGTCACCCCCAGCCGCAGCTGCGTGCCCAATGCCTTGGCGCTGTCGCCCAGCACTTTCTGCAAGGCGCGGCGGCCGATACCGACGTTGGACGGACGCCCTTCCACCAGCCGGGGCGTTGGCACGCGCGCCACTTTGGTGCCATCGGGCGTGAAAATCTCCACCGCATCAAAGCCACAGGCCGCATCAAGGAAACTGTCGAGCACGCCCAATTGCTCCATCGCGCGGATCACATTGGACTGCTGGATGATACCCACGCCATAGACCGACCACGATGGATCGCGCTCGATCGCCGTCACGCCAAAACCCTTGCGCGAAAGCGCAATTGCAGCAGACAAGCCGCCGATGCCGGCGCCGATCAAAAGAATTTCAAGATTTTTCATTACTTTATCAACGCATCCAATCCTGCGAGACCCCCTGCCGATCTCAAGTGCCGATGATAAGCAAATCCCGGCTGAAATGATGATTAGAAGACGGCGTCCAATTTACAAAACAAGTATTTTTGATAGAGAACCATCCGTAAAATTCATGGGTTCTGTTTGTTTTAACGAAGTCCGCCATAAGCCGTCTGCCAAATGCACCAGGCGTGGGTTGCCTTGCCAGCATGTGATGGCAGGTGCGTGAAGCGCCGTTGTTGACAACCAAATCGCGCTGTAGCAGCACTTGATAATGGTCAGACACAGATTGAGGATTGGGGCGGCTGCAGCAGGTTTGGCGTTCGCGGCCTTCACCGCGTTGCTGCCCATTCACGATGCCGATGCTGCCAACAATGCCAAGCCTGATCAGGTAGTAAAGGATCTCTTTTCGGCGATCGAGCGCGGGGATGAGGCCGCCATCAATTCGCTGATGGCAACCAATGGCAGCATCGTTGAGCAGGAAATTCCTGAAACCGGCGAGCCGTGCAGATTGAAAGACTGCACCAACACGATGAAGGCGCGTGAATTCAGCAGCGATGTTGGCTTTGTTGCGCCACTGAAAGCCCGATACAAGCTTTCGAAGGCGAAGACCAAAAAGGAAACGTCAAGCGTCTCTGGGCCGTACAGCTTCATCACACCTGCTGATGCGACCGACCCGGCCAGCATCTTCAAATGCGGCGATGCAACCTTCACGCTGATCAAAGCTGATGGCCACTGGCTGGTATCGGGCTTTATTTATACCAACCAGATCGACACATCGCGCTGCAAATTTCGGGATTGAGGGGTTTTGCTTCCCAATTTCCTGAAGCACTGACTGTCCACCTGCCTACACTCTTTGAATTTATAAAGGCTGCCATGTGGCAGGCGAGTGCCTGTGCACGATCATGAAGATGGCTAGCGAACGATCCTGACATGGTTTGGCAGCGGTCAAACCATAGTCCCAGCCTATGCTAACATAGGATAATTGCGACTTTTCTGATTGGTCCACCCGTTTATGAAAGCGGCTGGAAACAAGGCGTCGAAGCGCGCCTGAACAACACCTATGGGGAGGGTTGAACAATGATCAGTCTGAAATCGCTCGCGATCAGCACCGCCAAAATTTGCACCGTATCACTTCTGGCGCTGGCAACTGCCACCCAAGCTGCCGATGCATTCGCACAAGACGCAGGCGCTCCGCAGTCCGCCGACGAAACAGCCGCCAGCAGTGATTCAGCCATCGTCGTCACCGCGCGCCGCCGGGTGGAAACCCTGCTGGAAGTGCCGGTTTCGGTATCGGTCGCCACCGCAGAACAGCTGGCCCGCGATCAGATTTACACGCTTACCGATCTGCAGCGCATCACCCCTGCGCTGGAAGTGAGCCAGACTTCGGGCGGCGAAAACAACGGCGGCGCGCGTCTGCGCGGCCTTGGCACAGCGGTGTTCAACTCTTCGGTGACGCCTTCTGTCGCCTTCGTGGTCGATGATGTGCCGCAGGGCAACCTTGCCTTCCCGCAACTGTTCGACATGGGTCAGGTCGAAGTGCTGCGCGGCCCGCAGGGCACGTTGTTTGGCCAGTCAGCTTCAGCTGGTGTGGTCAATGTCCGCTCGGTCGCGCCCAGCCTTGATGGCTACAGCGCGCAGTTTGGCGTCGATTTTGCCGACAAGGGCACGGGCGGCGCAGAATATGGCCTGCTGGTGCTGCGCGGCGCGATCAACGCCCCGCTGTCTGACAAGATCGCGGTGCGCATCGCCAGCCAGCTGCGCGAGGAAAAGGGTCTGCAGCGCAATGTCCGGCTCGGCAACGATTCAAACATCCGCGATATCGGCTTGCGTGGGCGCATTCTGGCCAAGCCGACCGAGACGCTGACGGTGAACCTGACGGCTGAATACAACAACAACCGCACGCGCGGCACGAACTTCTTCGTCCTCGCCATCGCGCCCACCGGACAGGCCAACAGCACGGCGTCGAACAATGCCTTCACCAATCCGGCCGGAAACTGCGGCATGGTGATCAGCGCGCGGGCAGAACAATATTGTTCCGAGCTGGAGCCTGCGCAGAGCAGCGAAGTGTTGAGTCTGTCGGGCATGCTCGATCTCGAGCTGGGCGATGTCACGCTCACCTCGATCACCTCCTATCGCAAGCTGGACCGCGAAGTCGTCCGGCAGGACTTCACCCGGCTGGCGGGCGCGGCATCGGCCCGCAGCGAAAATCTGCTGCAGAACGTCAACCAGTTCACGCAGGAAGTGCGCGCCAATTACAGCGGCAATGGCTTCGATGTGATCGGCGGCGTGTTCTATGCCAAATACAACTACGATCAGCTGCCGCTCGGCGGCACTTTCGGCGCGCGCACACCCGCTGATCGCGTCGGCTTCAGCATCTGCAATGCAGGCGGCACATTCTGCATCCCCGGCGCTGGCACCCCCACTTTCACCCGCGAAGATACGCAGAGCACCACATATGCCGCCTTCGCCGATGTGACAGTCAATCTGTCTGATCAGATCGATCTGTTCGGCGGGCTGCGCTATACCGATTTTGATACCTCGCTCGGCATCGGCCTGAACCGCGTTACCACCACCAACCGGTCATCGATCAAGGATGATAACCTGTCGGGCCGGATCGGCTTGCGCTATCAGCCCAACCGCGATCTGAATATCTATGCGTCCTATGCCCGCGGCTACAAGACGCCCGCGCTGGTGGTGAATGCCGATCCCAGCGTGGCGACGGTGAACCTCAAGCCGGAACTGGCCGATGCGTTCGAAGTGGGCGTCAAATACGCGGTCACCCCGGACATCCAGCTGGAAGCCAACGCCTATTACAACAAGACCAAGAATTTCCAGAGCCAGACGCAGCAGCTGATCAACACCCAGCTGGTGTCGGTGGCCAACAACATTCCCTCGGTCACCTCGCGCGGGATCGAGCTGAGCGCGTTCGGACGAGTCAGCGAAAACCTGACCTTCAACGCTGGCTACCAGTTCAATGTTGTCAAATATCCGGCAGGCTTCCTGTCAGATGATGGGGCCAACATCGGCGGCGAGCAGCTGGTCTTTGCGCCGCGCCACAAGGCCTCGCTCTCTGGCGAATATTCGCGCGGCGTCTTTGGCGATGTGCAGGCCTTCCTCAACGCCAACGTCGTTTACAAGAGCGCGACCTTGCTCGCTGCGCGCGTTGACCCGCGCTATCGCTTCCCGGCCCATGCCACTATCGGCGGGGCCATCGGTATCCGCGATGAAGAGAACGCATGGCGCGCCTCGATCTTCGTGCGCAACCTGACCAAGCAGCGCGAACCGACCGCCTACCTTGCCAACTCGTTCGCAGGCTCGATCGATGGCGGCATCCGCGCATGGCCGGTTGGCGGCCTCACCGCGCGCGTGGTGGGCCTATCATTCGATGCAAGCTTCTGAACCCGCCTTGGGGCAGCATCGTGCTGCCCCACACCACGACGTTTGAGTTTTACCGCACCAACACGCAGCCGGAGTGAGCATGGCAACGCTGATACGCAACGTCCGGATTTTTGATGGCGAAGGCCTGCTCGAAGGCAAACATTCCGTAGTGATCGAAGGGGACCGCATCGCCTCGGTCGTGCCAGCCACTTCGCAGGTCGACGTCGCTGGTGCTAATGTGATCGAAGGCGCGGGCCGCACGTTGATGCCCGGCATGGTCGAAGCGCACGCCCACCTGACGTGGGGTTCCTCGGTCGAAAAAATCTACCACCAGTTCATTCTGCCGCCCGACGAGCTGAAGACCGCCGCATGGCGCAATGCGCGCGTCCTGCTCGATCACGGGTTCACCAGCGCCTATTCCGCAGGCGCGCTGGGCGATGGCATCGAAGTGGACCTCGCCCGCGCCATCGAAGCCGGAGAAACGCCGGGACCGCGCCTGATCCCCTCCACGCTGGAACGCAGCCCCGAAGGCGCTGAAGGCGTTGAAACGGGCGATGTGTTCAACGGACGCGGGCCCGACGCGATCCGCAATTTCGTCAACTATTGCAAGGATCAAGGCATCGGCTCGATCAAGCTGGTCGTCTCGGGCGAGGATGCGCTGAAGCCGGGCACGGCCAAGGAAGTGCTCTACACCGACGAAGAAATGGAAGCCGCGGGGCAGGCCGCGCGCGAGGCGGGGTTATGGATTACCACGCACGCCTATTATCCCAAGGCCATTGATCTGGCGCTGAAGGCCGGTGCGCGGATCATCTATCACGCATCCTATGCTGATGAGGCCGCCGCCGATGCGATGATCGCGGCCAAGGACGCCACGTTCTATGCCCCCTCGCCCGGCGTCTCCATCGCCGCGCTCGAAGCCACGCCGCCCCCGCACATCGACATGAGCCACATGAAGGCCAGCGCGGCTGAGCGGATGGAGCTTGAAGCAAAGCTTGTTCCGGCACTCAAGGCGCGCGGCATGCGCATCCTGATTGGCGGGGATTACGGCTTTCCCTTCAATCCGATAGGCCGCAATGCGCGCGATCTGCAGATCTTTGTCGATCACTTCAGCTTTACCCCGGCTGAGGCGCTGACGGCCGCAACCGCACTGGGCGGCGAACTGATGGGGCTTGATGTCGGGCGCGTGAAAGAGGGCTGGCTGGCCGATCTGCTGCTGGTCGATGGCGATCCGACGCAGGACGTGAGCATTCTTCAGGACAAGGCGCGCATTGCCATGATCATGAAGGGCGGCGCGCTGCACAAGGCACCTGCCGCATGATCGACGTTGCCATCATCGGTTGCGGCCCGGTTGGTGCCATGGCGGCCAACCTGCTGGGAAGGCTCGGCCTTTCGGTCGTGGTGCTGGAAAAGGAAGCCGATCACTACCCCCTCCCCCGCGCCGTCCACCTTGATCACGAAATGATGCGTCTGTTCCAGAGCGCGGGCGTGATCGACCGCGTGGCGCCCGACATGATCGCTACCGACGGGCATTTGCACGTCGGCGCTGACCATGGCGTGATCCGCTATATGGGCACCGTGGGCAAGCCCAAACCGTTCGGGTGGGGCAACGATTACTTTTTCTACCAGCCCGAATTCGAAACACACCTGCGCGCCGCCTTTGCCGAAAATGGTGCCATAAAGCTGCTGAATGGAGCCGAATTTTCCAAACTGGAACAGTATGATAGCCATGTTCGCGTGCGCTATTTCCTGAACGACACCAAGATGCACCTAGAACGCACAGAACAGCACCTGGATGCGCGCTGGGTGATCGCAGCCGACGGTTCACGCAGCCCGGTGCGCAAGGCGCTGGGCGTGACGCTGGACGATCTGGATTTCGAGGAGCCATGGCTCGTCGTCGATGCCGAAGTAGAAGGCCCGGTCACCTTCCCGCCGATCACCGGCGTGCCCGAAGGCGCGGATTTGCAGCGCCTGTCGGTGATGATGTGCGATCCCGCGCGGCCCGCCACGGTGGTACCCGGCAGGCGCAATCACCGGCGTTGGGAATTCATGCTGCTTCCCGGTGAGGACGATGCCGAGATGATGCGCGCGGAGAATGTCGCGGCACTGGTCGGCGCGTGGATGAAGGACATTCCGCACACAATCGTGCGCGCGGCGACTTATCGCTTTCATGGGCTGGTGGCCGAGCAGTGGCAGGTGGGCCGGGTATTTCTCGCAGGCGATGCCGCGCACCAGACTCCGCCGTTCTTTGGCCAAGGCATGTGTCATGGCCTGCGCGATGTGGCGAATCTGGCGTGGAAAATGGCGGCGATCGTAAAAGGCGGCGCGGATGAGGCGATCCTCGATACCTATCAGCCCGAACGCGATCCCCACGTGCGCGGAGTGATCGGCGCGGCGGTGTCGGCGGGGCGCTATATCTGCGAGCTTGATCCGGCCAAGGCCGCAGCGCGCGATTCCGCGATCCGCGCCCAGTCTGCGCAGAAGGCGGGCGAGACGGCGGCGGACCTGATCCCGGCGATTGCCACAGGTTTCATCCTGTCGGGCTCCCCCGCTGCCGGAACCCGCTTTATCCAGCCCGCACTGGACGATGGGCGCAAGCTCGACGACCTGACCGGCCAAGGCTGGCGGCTGTTCGTGCGTAGTGCAGGATCAGATGGCGGTATCGTGGCTGAAGACCTGCCCGATGGCGGAGCAGTGGCGGCATGGCTTGATGCCCATGGCGCGCAGGCCGTGCTGGTGCGGCCCGATCATTATGTTTTCGGAACCGGAAGGGCGGCAGACCTGTTGGCTGCGCGCGACCGGATGCTGGGGCTGCGGCAGGAATTGGCGGCATGAGCCTCTCCTTGAACGCAGCGCAGACGATCATCGCTGCCGCACAGGCCGAAGCCCGCACCCGCCATGCAAAGCCGCTGGCCGTGATCGTGCTGGATGCTGGTGGACATCCGGTAAGCTTTGCCCGTGAAGATGGCGCGACGATATTTCGCCATGATATCGCCCGGGCCAAGGCACTGGGCGCCATCGGCATGGGTGATGACACGCGCGTGATCGCCGAGCGCGCCAAGGGCAATCCGGCGTTCTTCCAGAGCGTTACAGCTGTGGTCGGTGGCAATATCGCGTTCTCCCCCGGCGGCGTGCTGATCCGTGATGGGGGCGCGGTAATCGGTGCCGTGGGCGTGAGCGGCGATACCGGCGATTGCGATGAAGAATGCGCTCTTGTCGGCATTCGCGCCGCCGGGTTCAATCTGGAGACAGCGAAGTGAAATTGCGCAGCATCGAACTGGCCCTGCCCGATCCGGCAGGTGCGGCGGCGTGGATGGTGGATGTGTGGGGCCTGTTCCCGGCAGAGGTACGTGGTCACACCCACTATCTGCGCGGCACCGGCACCATGCCCTATCTGGTGGCGTTCGAGCAGTCTGACGAAGAATTCGTACGGTCCACCACCTTCACTTGCAGCGATACGGAACTTGGCGCGATCCGGCGCAAGGTGGCGGAGCACGGCTGGCCAGCCTGCGCGGTAGCATCGGACGATCCCGGTGATGGCGCTGGGCTGCTGGTGGAACTGCCCGAAGGCACGATCCTGCGCTTTCTGGCAGCAGCGTCCGAAGTTGCGCCGTGCGAAGGCTTTACCAAGGCCAGCAAGCGCGTGGCCCCGGTCAAGCTGACGCATGTGGTGTTCAATTCTGCCGACGCCGAACTGCTGGGCCATGCGGTGGAAGATGTGTTGAACTTCCGCGTCTCGGACCGCACCAAGGGCATGGTCTTCGTGCGCTGCAACGACAGCCATCATTCCACTGCCTTTGCCCGCGCAGGCTTTGCCAGCCTGAATCACGTGGCGTTCGAGATGGACGATCTGGACGCGGTGATGCGCGGCATTGGCTGGATGCGCGACAATGGCTTTGCGCCCGCATGGGGGCCGGGACGGCATGGACCGGGCGACAATGTCTATGCGTATTACATCGCGCCGTTCGGCCCGGTGATCGAGTATTCGACCGCCGTAGAGAAAGTGCCCGCCCATTACCGCACTGGCGAGCCGGACGACTGGACGTGGCCCGAACAGCGGATTGACCAGTGGGGCGTTTCGGACAAGGATTTCGCCGGGCTTCGCGTGGCGGAAGAACGCTTTCGCTGCCGCCGGGACTGGCAGTCCCAAGACCTTGCACTTTGATCGACGGACCTTTGTTGCCAGTTCTGCTGCAGCAGTCCTGATCAGGGCGAGTGGCAGCGCGGCTGCAAGACCATCAACGGATTTGGGGAAAGACAGGACAATGGCCCAATACATCAGCTTTCGCCGCCCCGACGGCACCGCCAGCTTTGGTCGCGTCGATGGCGATAGCGTGCTCGATCTGGGCGCGCCGGGTGCCGACGCCTGGCTGCGCGACGTACTGGACGCAGACCTTGCCACGCTGACGGCAACCGGCACCTTTGCCCGCGCCGATGTGCGCCTGCAGCCGGTTGTACCCAATCCCGGCAAGATCCTGTGCGTGGGCCTTAACTATGCCACGCACGTGGCCGAAACCGGGCGCGAGCAGAAGGAATATCCCGCCATCTTCACCCGCTGGGCCGATAGCCTGATCGCCCACGGCGACCCGCTGGTCCGCCCGCGCGAGACGACGCGCTTCGATTATGAAGGCGAGCTGGCCGTTGTCATCGGCAAGGGCGGCCGCCGCATCCCGCGCGCCAAGGCGCATGAACACATCGCCGGTTATTCAGTGTTCAACGATGGATCGGTGCGCGATTGGCAGCGCCACAACATCCAGTTCACCCCGGGTAAGACCTTCCCCGGCACAGGCGCGTTCGGCCCGGCGCTGATCACCCCCGATGCTGTGCCAGACCTTGGCAACCAGCGCGTGCAGACGCGGCTGAACGGCCAACTGGTGCAGGATCAGCCGATCTCGGACATGATCTGGGACGTGGCCTTCGTGATCGAATACTGCTCCACCTTCGCGCCGCTTTCTCCGGGCGACGTGATCGTGACCGGCACCCCCGGTGGTGTGGGCGACAAGCGCAATCCGCCGCTTTACATGAAAGCCGGAGACACCTGCGAGGTATCCATCGGCACAATCGGCACGCTGTCAAACCCCGTGGTTGACGAAGGCTGAGTGGCGCGACACACGTGCAAGCCATGGACTTTACCACTATTCTCAAACGCGAACGGCTCGTCAGCACAGCGATCAATGTGGTGCTGAGCGCTGCGTTCTTTCTGCTGGTATTTGGCAGTCGCAACCGCGTGTTGAGGTTTGCTGCGCCCGATGCCTTTGCGCTCGACTTCCTTGCACAAGGTGCCGCCATTTCTATCATGGCCGCACTCGTGCCATCGCTGCTGGTGCGAAAGACCTTGCGCAAGGGCGGAGCGCAGAACTTGCCGACGACCGAAGCGATCATCGGACAGGTCGCAAAGATGCTCTTGGCCGGGCTAATGGTCGCCGGTCTTCTGACAGCACTATGCTTACTGGGGCCCGTTTCGAGCCTGAACTGGACAACCGCGCTGGGCATCAAGCTGGCGTTTGGTGGGCTGCTGGGCTTTGCCGTAACGCATGTGGCGCTGCTGCGACTGTTTGCGCAGAGGTAAGGCTTTATGGGGCAAAACCGGCAAGACGCCATCGCTGCAATGGGGCTGGAACTTGGCCCGCAGGTGGTCGAAAACTGCCGCGCGCTTTATGCCGCAGACCATACCGCACTGGCTGCACAAGTGCCGCTGCTGGTCGCCGATTGCGACTATGGCCTGCATGAAAGGCAGCGACTGGACCTTTATCGCATCGCGCCTGCAGGCGATGTGCCGGTGGTGCTATTCGTCCACGGCGGGGGCTTTCGCGTGGGCGACAAGGCGGGCGGGGCCAACGTGGCGCGCGCGATGGCGCAGGCTGGTTTTCTGGGCGCTGCGATGAACTACCGGCTCTTGCCCGATGCGCGCTGGCCGCAAGGAGGCGAGGATGTGGTGGCGGCGGTCGAATGGCTGCGCGCCCACGCAGCGGCCCATGGCGGCAATCCCGCGCGCATCGTGCTGATCGGCACTTCGGCGGGAGCGGTGCACATCGCCACGGCACTGAGACTGCGGCCCAATTTGCCACTGGCGGGCGCGGTGCTGCTTTCAGGCCTTTATGGCCACACCCCACTGGATGCACGTGACGAGGCCTATTACGGGCCGGACGCTGACTATCCACAACGGATGCCGCGCGTGGCGGTGGCGCAAACCACGATTCCGCTGTTCGTGGCCTGCGCGCAATACGATCCGCCGCGCTTTCAGGCGGAGTTTCTGGGCCTGATGCACGACCGGTTGCATGAGCACGGCACGATGCCCGCAGGCATGATCGTGCCGGGCCACAACCACTATTCGCTGCCCATGCATATCGGCAGCGCCGACCGCCGACTGACCGATGCCATCGTGGGCTTTATCAGGAGCCTGTAAGCGCGTTGGCCCGCGCAATCGCACCAAGGACCGCAGCGCTTGGCTTTGGCGTGCGAACGAAGCTAACCGGATCGACACTGGCAAGGCCGAACTTTGGCTTATAACCGAAAATCCATTCGAAATTGTCGATCAGCGACCAGTGACAATAGCCCAGCACCGGGACGCCATCATCGATAGCCTGCTTCAACCCGGCCAGCGCTGCTGGAATGAAAGCGGCGCGCACACGATCATCTTCGGTGCCGACGCCATGTTCGGAAACGAGCACCGGGCGCCCGGTTGCAGCGTGGGCATAGCGGACTGCGCCTGCCAGCGACCCCGGCCAGATCTCAGTGCCCGACCAGTTCAGCGTGCTGCCCGGCGGCGGGGCAACGCGGCCCTTGGCATCCCAGATCGCGCGTTCATAATTCTGCACGCCGATGAAATCGTCTGCCTTGGCCAGTTCGAGCCATTCACCGTAAAGTTCACTGCGGATGCTGTCACGGATGGAATTGCGGCCAACTGCCTGATCATCAAGCATGGCCAGCGACACCCCGACGGGCAGCGCAGCGCGTTCAGCCTTGATGGCCTTGCGCGCGGCGGTGTGGGCAGCAAGCAGGCCCTGCTGCAGCGCGGGAAGGTCTTCGATCCCAGCCACATTGGCGCAGACAAATTTTTCCACACCAAGGCGGCGCGCGGCGGTTTCGTTGGTCAGCTTCTGAATGTCCCACACCTGAGGAGGCAGCATTGGTTTGAGAATGCGCAGGATATTGGGTTCATTCAGCGTGATCACCGAATGGATCACATCTCCAAGCGCCTTCGTAACGCGCGCGGCATAGCGGGAAAACAAGTCGGAGCTTTCAGGATTGGTCCAGCCCCCTTGCGCGCTGAACCAGCGCGGTGCGGTGAAGTGGCTGTAGGTAACGACCGGGGCCAGCCCGCGCGCGCGGCAGCCTTCGATCACGCGGCGGTAATGATCGATCATGGCGCTGCTGAACTGGCCCTTTTCCGGTTCGATCCGCGCCCATTCAATGCCAAAGCGATAGCAATTGAGGCCGATATTCTTGGCCAGATCGAGATCGCGCTCCCACAGCAGAAAGCTGTTTGCTGCATCGCCGGAAGGTTCGGCAAAGATCGTGGGCTGCTGGTTTTCAATAAACCACAAGTCCGATGCCGTATTGTTGCCTTCGGTCTGGTGCGGAGCGGTGGCTGCGCCCCACAGGAAACCTGAAGGAAAGGCCGGGCTGGCAGGAGCGCGGCCCGAAGAGCGGTGCTGCTTTGCGGCGGCATTGGCGGCGGGGGAGAGCGAAATGGCACTGGCCATT
Organism: Novosphingobium sp. HNCC26BN242; assembly: GCF_057180525.1. Lineage (NCBI taxonomy): Bacteria > Pseudomonadati > Pseudomonadota > Alphaproteobacteria > Sphingomonadales > Sphingomonadaceae > Novosphingobium > Novosphingobium sp. HNCC26BN242. The sequence goes on along the minus strand of NZ_JBXUGM010000002.1, from coordinate 815,740 downwards.
GCGCCGGACATCAGCGTGCGACGGTCAATCAACTTTGCTCTCCCCAAAGGCTTTGCTTCGGGTCTGGCTACAGCTTTGGATGCTTTAACGAAAATAGTGATTTCTGTGGCTTCCATAGTCCAGCGCTATGTCTGGGCCAAAATCTCCAGCAGCGCGCGGGCCATGACCGGCAGTTTGCGATCGGCCAGATAGCGCACGCCAATGCTGCGATCGAACGCGGCTTCTGCAATGGTAATCGACCGCAACGTGCCCATGGTCAGCTCTGTTCTGGCAACGGTGCGCGGCAGCACGGTGATGCGGTCGCTTTCGCGCACGATGGCCTGTGTCGTCAGCAGCGAATCGCAGCGGATCACATTCTGCGGCACCGGCACCCCGGCATTGAGGAACAAGGCATCCACCTGTCGCCGGAACGCGCCTTGCGCGGCTGGCAGGACCCAGGGCAAGGCCGAAAGATCACGCAGTGACACGATTTCAGGCAGGGCATCGTGGGCGCGGCCAACGATCAGCCCAAAAGGATCGCGTGCCATCGTCACCTCGACCAGATCGGGTGGGCATTCGACGATTTCGGTGGTCATCACGGCAAGATCAAGCGCGCCGGTGCGCAGCAGATCGGCCAGTTCGGCATCGGGCCGTTCCACCACGCTGAGCGCAAAGTGGCCGACTTTGCATTCAAGCTGCGCCACGGCCTTTGGCAACAGGCTGACCAGCGCGCCGGGGGTGCCACCAACCTTCAGCGGCCCGGCAATGGCGCGGGCGGCGTGATCCACCTCTATCGCGGCACTTTCCAGCAAGTTGACCATCGCCTCGGCCCGGTCCCGCAGCGCCTCGCCCTCACGCGTCAGGACAATGCCATTGCGCGAGCGAGTGAACAGCGTGACGCCAAGCCGTTGTTCCAGCAGCGCCACGGTGTTTGACACGGAAGGCTGTGATAAGTTCAGCGCGCGTGCCGCCGCACTGATCGACCCGGTTTCGCACACCCGCCAGAACACGGCAGCGGCGCGCGGATCGATGCGGTTGCGATAGGGGGGTGCGGTCATCCCCTGCGTGGTAGCCGATGGGCGGCCTGCTGCTCAAGCTGGATCACGGCGCAGGCACGGTCTCGATCACCACCGGCCCGGCAAGGCCCGATGGGCGCAACGATGCATCGGGGCGATAGGTCGGCACGGTGGTGAAGGTGATCTTCTGCGCACCCGGTTGCCCCTGGCTTTGCGCATCGCCAATCAAGCGGTTGACCCACAAGTTGGCCACGCGCACCTGCAGCGTGTTGCGCCCGCGCTTTGCCGCTGCGGAAATGTCGACGCGCCACGGCTTGTGCCAGGCGTGGCCAGCCAGCTTGCCGTTGACGGTGACCTCGGCAATCTCGCCCACCTGCCCCAGATTGAGCCACAGCGCCTCTCCCGGTTTTGCGGCCTTGGGCAGGGTGAAGGTGGTGGAGTAGGTGGCAATGCCGGAAAAATGCTTCACGCCCGCATCGGCATGCTGTTCCAGCGGGGCGAGCTTGGGCAAGGTGATAGAGGCAGGCGCGCCGCGGCCGGGCTGAAACGCCACGGTCCACGCGCTGTCCAGTGTGGCGAGCGTGACCGGCGCGGGGCTGGTCAGTGTCACTGCGGGCTTCACCGCCGGTTTGCGGAACACGACGAAGACCGCGTCTTCGGGCAGGAGCGACAACGGCACCACTGTGTGGCCGCTTTCGCTGCGGTAGGGCAGCGGCTCGGCCTTGCCGGTTTCGGCGCGCCATACCTCGGGCTGAAGGCCGGTGATGCGGAAGCGTGCTTCGCCTGTAACAGTGGCATTGCGGCGGTTGTTGAGAAACCAGACTTCGCCATCGGGACGCCTGCGGTGGACGAACATGACGTCGCCAGTTGCTGCTCCGGACATGGCGAAATCGGGCGCGATCCCGGCCTGTTGCAGGCCAGTGTCAATGGCCTGCGTGGCAACGACCCGGCCCTTTCCGGCATCTCCTGACCACAGCGCATCGGCCAGAGCGGCAAAGCGTGTGGCATCATCGGCCTTGCTGGGCGTGGCGCGGGGCTTTTCACCGATCAGCGTGGCACCGCCGCGCACCAGTGCGGCAAGCCGCTCCAGCGTGGGCAGCGTCATGGCTTGCGATGTGCCGCCAAGGTAAATCGCGCGATATCGTGCGCCGCCGGTGGAGACGACTTCAGCCCCTTCGTTGCGCAGCGCATCGGCCAACATCGCGGCGTTCACAAAGTCCCACGCATGGGACGTGGGCAGGTTGGCCGGAATCTTGTCCGCATAAAGTGCAGTGACCGGCGAATCCTCGCCGATGAACCACGCCACGTCGGCCACATTGCGCCCCTGCTGCAGCATCAGCGACGTGCGCGCGATGTAATCGACCCAGGGCTTGGCGAGTTCGGCCCAAGCCTCGTGCCGGTTGAAATACTGGCCGAAGATCGCGAGTGAGAGGCCGGGCTGCTTGTCATCCGCTGGCTGGTGAACCGAGGTGTGGATGACCGGGCGGTTGATGCCGCTGGCAAATTCCAGATCGATCACCTTCTTAAGGTTCGATGGCGCGAAATCCCACGGCGCGTTGACGGCGGTCATCGATTCTGCCGCCACGAATGGCTTGCCATAGACATGCGCAACAGAAGCCGCGCCGCGCATGTCGCCCAGCAGGGTGGTTCGCAGCTTGCTCTCGTCAGCATAGGTCCACAGCGCAGCCATCGGCACATCGGCATGGGCGCGCATGGCCAGATCATCGCCCAGCATCGGGCGCTTGTCCTCCAGCGCCTCGCCATAGACTTTCAGGCCCTGTTCGTGCGCGACTTGCGCAATTGTGCCGTAATGCTTGTCGGCAAGAAGCTCTGCCAGCGTGGTGCGGAAATCGAAGAGAAACCGTTCGGACTGCGCGGGCGATCCGATCACGGTTCCGGCCAGCACAGGCAACCAGGGCCGCAGCGCATAGCCGCGCCGCTTGGCAAATTCGGCCTCCATTGCGCCCGTCCAGTTGGCGTTGCCGGCCTCAATGGAGTCCGTCAGCAGCGCCTGCACTCCGCGCTTGCCGATCAGGTCCGGCCCCACCGCATCGCGGTACATACCAAGGTAGGTTTCGATGTAGCGGCGCACAGCGGCGGCATCGTACTTGTCCACCTCAAGCCCGGTGGCTTCGGGCGGAGCGGGGTGGTTGGTCTTGCCGGTGAGCGACCAGCCAAAGCGCAGGATGCGCCAGTTGCTGCCTTTGGGCGCGGTCCAATCGAGCGTGCCATCGGGGCGGACGCGATCGGTCAGGTCGATCACGCGGGCAGGTTCCGCAGCGATGGCGCTGGAGTCCGTGCTGGCAATGGCGTGGTAATCCAGAACGGTTTCATAACCCGCCTTTTCCTCCGCCCGGTCCACCCGCGCATCGGTAAAGAGCTGAAAATCGGCCAAAGTGACTGACGTCAACGGGCCGGTATCGAAGAAGTTGATGGCAACCGCGCCGGGCGCGGCATTGAGCATATCGAGATTGCCCTTGTCGCCACTATCGGCAAGGGCCAGTCGGAATTCGCTGCCCGTTGTGGCCGGAAAGCTGCGGGTGGTGGGCACGCTGCCCAGCGGAATGTCGGCAACCTTGCGCCAGCCTGCGCCTTCGCGCACTTCCAGCGCGGCCTTGATCGGCACGCCCCGGAACGGCAGCTTGATCCCCGGCAGGAACAGGCGGAGCGATCGCACCGTCACCGCACGCGGGAAGCGCACCAGCACTGCGCCAGACAGGCTGGAATCGAGCGTCACCTTCACCACGCTCTGCAGAAAGGCATCGTTGAGGGTGGCGGCATGGAGCGCGGTTCCATCGGCCAGCGTATAGGCCGCAAGCGGCAATGCCGGTTCGGCCACTGGCACGGCGATCACGGCCACTTCGCCTGATGCACTGGGCTGCACGCCCGCCACGGCGGAATGGCCGGGCATGTTTTCCACCAGCGGCGCTGTCTGGAATGGGCCGGTCACCTGCGGCAGGGCTGGCAAGGCACCTTGCAACCGCTTACCACCGGCCACTGTCATTTCCGACCACACCAGCTTTTTCATGCCATCTTGCGGCTTAACCCAAGGCCCGCCGGTTTCCGACCAGCCGGGCGATGCCGCGATGGCCAGTTCCAGCCCCAGCCGGTCTGCTTCACTGGCGGCAAAGCGGAAGGCGTCCTTCCATTCGGGCGTCATGTAGACCAGCCGCTTGTCCACCACTTGCGGGGTATCAAGATTGGCGTCGAAGTTCTGCAGGCCACCAATGCCCACCCGCTTCATCCATGCAAGGTCCTTGGCGATGCCATCCTTGCTGATATTGCCGTTCATCCAGTGCCACCACACACGCGGGCGCGCTTCGGATGGCGGATCGCGGAATTGCTGTTCGAGCGCGTCGGCCGCGACCGCGGTTTGCGACGCAGGCGCGGTCTGGGCCAAGGTGGCCGGAGTGAGCAACGTGGTGGTCGCAAGGATAGTGGCGGCGGTGAGGCCTTGGCGGATGGTCATGCTGCTCTCTCCGGTGTTCTTTTGATTGTCAGGCGATCAAACGATGCCCGCGCCCAGCCCCACGGCCTTGCGCTCTTGCGCCTTGCGGCTGCGGTACTGGCTGAGGCGATAGGCCTCCAGCACATCAATCGCCCCGCCCACTTCCATGCGCGCCTTGGCGAGGATCGGGGCGACATCCATGTTATAGGCGCGGCGCAGGGCCTGAAACGCCATCATCGTGTCATTGGCTTCCTGCGCTGCGTGGAGCGCTATGCGGTCAACCAATTGCGCCTTGGCGAAGCATTGGGTGATCGTCTCGGCGCTGGACAGCATCGATTCGATCGGGTCGGTCACATTGTGCGACTGGTCGATCATGTAGCTGGGATTGAAGCCCTCTTTCGGGTTCAGTTCGGCTTCCACCAGCTCGTTGAACACCAGAAACAGCTGGTGCGGGTTGATTGATCCGCTGTCGAGATCATCGTCGCCATACTTGCTGTCGTTAAAGTGGAACCCGCCAAGCTTCCCGAAGCGATGCAGGCGCGCCACGATCTGTTCGATGTTCACATTGGGCGCATGGTGGCCCAGATCGATAAGGCATTTGGCCTTGGGGCCAAGCTCCTGCGCGGCGAGGATCGAAGAGCCCCAGTCACTGATCACGGTCGAATAAAACGCCGGTTCGAACATCTTGTGTTCCAGCAGCATGCGCCAATCATCGGGCAGCGCGGCGTAGATTTTGCTCGCGGCCTCCAGATAGCGATCAAGGCTGCGGCCCAGATCCTGCTGACCGGGGAAATTGGTGCCATCGCCCACCCATACGGTGAGGTCGGTCGAGCCAAGCTGCACGCCAATCTCGATGCATTCGATGTTGTGATCGACAGCCTGTTGGCGCGTGGCCGCATCCTGCGCGGCAAGCGAGCCGTTGGCGTAAGTGTGCGCTTGACCCGGCTGATCCTGAAACGTGTTCGAATTGACCGCATCGAAGCCAAGGCCAAGGCTGGCAGCCTCTTCACGCAAGCCCTTATAGTCGCTGACCTTGTCCCACGGGAAGTGCGGCGAAACGCGCGGGGTTACGCGGCCAAGCTGCTGAATGACCGCGCAATCCTCCAGCTTTTCGTGAATGTTGGTCGGCTCGCCCGGAATGGGAAACTTGGCAAAGCGCGTGCCGCCACGTCCCGCACCCCATGAAGGCACGGCAACCGAAAAGCCCGCAACCCGGTCCTTGATCGCATCGATATCGATGCCAGTGCGCGAAAGCTTGCGGCCCAGAGCCGCGTAATCGTCCTCCAGCGCTTCGGCGTGGGCTGCATTGCGTGTCGCAATCAGGTCTGCGGAAATCGGAAGGGTCACTTGCTGTCCTTTCGCGTAAGGAAGCCCTGCATGCGCAGCCACGCGGTGAACTCGTCAATCATCAGCGTGGTGGTGGTGCCGGGCAGGCCAAGGCCAAAGCCGTGGTTGCCGGTCTGGTAGCCGTGGATTTCCACCGGGCGCTTGGCTTCGAGATAGCTCTGCGCAATCGCGAAGCCCTTGTTCGGAAACAGCGCATCGTCCAGCGCGATGGCATTGAACAAAGGCGGCGCATTGGCGGGAATGGGCTCAGGGTCCTGCGGCCCGTAAATGTAACCAAGGAAGGCCGGGCGGACCGGCGTATCAGCATCAAGCCCGACACGGCGCGCGGTCATGGCTCCTGCCGAAAAGCCGATCATGCCGATGCGTGCAGGATCGATGCCGTACTTCGCAGCATTGGCATGGACCCATGCGATAGCAGCCTTGCCATCTGCTGGTGCGGCCGATTTGCCAAGCAAGTCACCGCTCATTGGCCGGCCAACTTCTTTCATCAAGGCCTCGCCGATGTACTTGCCCGCCTCGGCTTCGTCCTTCGGGGTGGGGTTCAGGCGGTATTTGAGGACGAACGCGGCAATGCCCCGATCAGCCAGCGCGCGGGCAACCGACCAGCCTTCGTGATCCATCGCCAGAATCATGAACGCGCCGCCCGGTGCCACAACCACCGCCGCCCCCGTCGCCTTCGCAGGATCAGGCAGAACGGGCGTGATGGTGGGGCGCGTGACATTGCGGGCCGCCAGATCGCGGCCCATGAACTTGACCCACTGTTCCGAAGCGGACGTGCCGGGGGTTTTGTCACCATAAAGCGGGATCGCATCGGGTTCTGCCGGAGCGGCAACAGGCACGGACGGTGGCGGACCATTCTGCGCCGTGGCCGGTGCTGCCACCATAAGCGCGAGGGCGGATGCCAGAAATCTTCTTTTCATTATCTTATCCTCTCCCGAATGCTCAGCGCGTAAAAGCCTGCGCATTGCCTGCATCGACGTTGATCATGTTGCCGGTGGACTTTGCGCTCATGTCCGATCCAAGGAAATAGACCGCTTCGGCGATGTCTTCGGGCAGGACATCGCGCTTCAGCATGGAACGCTGACGGTAGTGCTCTTCCAGTTCCTTGCCGCTGTCGATGCCGTGGGCGCCTGCGCGTTCCTTGCGCCAGTCGCCGTCCCAGATCTTGCTACCCTTGATCACCGCATCGGGGTTGACCACGTTCACGCGGATGCCATGGGGCGCGCCTTCCAGCGCCAGACAGCGGGCAAGGTGGTTGGCCGCAGCCTTGGCGCTGGCATAGGCGCTGGCGTTGGTCGCCGCCGCCACGCCGTTCTTCGAACCGATGAATACGACCGAGGCCCCGCCCTGCTCCTTCATCCGCTTCATCAGCGGCCATGCGGCGCGCGCGGTGAGGAAGTAGCCTTGCGCCAGCACATCGTAATTGCGGTTCCACAGTTCCAGCGTGGTCTCCTCAATCGGCGCGGACGAGGCGATGCCGGCATTGGCGACGAGGATATCCAGCCCACCAAACTCGCGGGCCGCAATATCGATGGCAGTCTGCACTTGTGCTTCGTCGGTCACGTCGCACACGGCGGTGCGCACCACGTCCTTACCGAACTGCTGGGCGAACCCGGCGCGCACATCTTCCAGTGCATCGGCGGCGCGATCAGCCAGCACCACACAGGCGCCTTCGCGCAGCAGGCGGGCGGCAGAGGCTGCGCCGATGCCCCCTGCACCGCCCGTGACCAGCGCGATTTTGCCGACCAGCGGCTTGGGCGCGGGCATACGTTGCAGCTTGGCTTCTTCGAGCAACCAGTATTCGATGTCGAAAGCTTCCTGTTCGTCGAGCGCGATATATTCACCGATGGCCTGCGCCCCGCGCATCACGTTTATGGCGTTGCCATAGAACTCTCCGGCAAGGCGTGCGGTGGTCTTGTCGGTGGCGAAGGTGATGCGGCCCACGCCGGGCACCAGCACGACGACCGGATTGGCATCGCGCATCGCGGGGCTGTTCGCCCGCTTGCAGCGTTCGTAATAGGCCGCATACATCGCGCGGTAATCGGCAATCTGCTGCGCGAGGTAGGCGTCATCCTGCAACCGTGCAGGATCGAGTGTCAGCGGCGCGATCTTGGTGCGCAGGAAGTGATCGGGGCACGATGTGCCAAGCGCTGCCAGGCGTTCAAAATCGGCAGACCCTGTAAACTCGAGCGCCTCGGCATCGTCCGAAAAGTGACCGAGCTTCTGGCGCGCCCCGGTCATAAATCCGCGCAGACGGGGCATCAGATCGGCGGCTATGGCTGCACGGTCGGGATGGGGCGCAACCTTTTGCCCGCCGAATGCCGGTTTGCCCGCCAGCTTGCTGTTCAGATAGCTTGCAGCATCAGCGATCAACTGCACGGTGTGCTCGTAACAGGCCTTAGCGCTGTCTGCCCAGCAGATGATGCCATGGCCCGCCAGCATCACGCCTGCGACGCCCGGATTGGCCTTCACGTAATCGCGCAGCATGACGCCTAGCGTGTAACCGGGACGCTTCCATGGCAGCCAGCCGATCTTGCCGCCCCAGATTTCCTGCGTTGCTGCCTCGCCGCCGGAAGACGCCGCCAGCGCGATGATCGCATCGGGATGGACATGATCGACATGGGCGAAAGGCAGCAGCGAATGCAGCGGCGTGTCGATGCTGGCCGCGCGGCCATTCAGGTTGAACGTGCAGTGCGGCAGGAAGCCCACCATTTTGTCGTCATCATCCGGCCCCGCATAGTGCCCCTCCAACTCCAGCAACTTGGCCTGATAGAGCGTGGCAAAGCCATCAAGCTTCATCGACCCAATGTCGCCGCCCGAACCCTTGACCCACAGGACTTCGACTGCCTTGCCCGTCAGCGGATCGATCTCCTGCAGCTTGGCCGAGGTATTGCCGCCGCCGAAATTGGTGACGGTAAGGTCACTGCCGAGGAGGTTCGAGCGATAGAGCAGCAGCTGCGCCGGGCTGAGCGTGGCGGCAACCGATTCGTCCCACCGACTTGCTGGCACGGCAAAGGGAAGAGCGGCGGAAATCGGGGTGTGGGCGTTCATGGCATCCCTGCGAGTTGGCATATCGGCATTGTGCCGTTCGCGAGGGTTGCTAACATTTGCGCTGGAAATGATCAAGAATGATTGTTATTGATCATTTGTAATCACAAAACAGGGAGAGCGCGCTTGGCCTCAGGCGCAACCAAAACCGGCGCAACAATCGTCATTGATCTGGGCAAGACGTTGAGCAAGGTCAGCCTGTGGGATGCAGGCGGGCTGATGCTGGACCGGCAGGTGCGCGCCAATGTATCATTGGAAGTGGGCGGGCTGCGGCGGCTTGATGCGCCTGCCATCGGGCCGTGGCTGATCGAAACGCTGAAACGCTATGCCGGGATGCCGGTGGCGCGGATCGTACCGGTGGGACACGGCGCGGGCATTTGCGCGCTGGTGGACGGCGCACTGGCTTTTCCTCCGATCGATTACGAACAGGCCGTGCCCGATGCGGTCATTGCGGCCTACCGCGCGCAGCGTGATCCCTTTGCGCTGACAGGATCGCCTGCCCTGCCCGATGGTTTGAACATCGGCAGCCAGTTGTTCTGGCTCGACCGGCTTTACCCAGAGACCATGGCGCGCGCCACGCTCTTGCCCTGGGCGCAATACTGGGCGTGGTTCCTGACCGGCAACGCAGTGAGCGAGGTGACCAGCCTTGGCTGCCATTCGGACCTGTGGTGCCCGCAAGACGCTGATTTCTCGCCGATGGCCAAGCGCCGGGGTTGGGCCAGCCGCTTTGCCCCGCTGGCCTGTGCGAGCGATGTGGTGGGTACGTTGCGGCCCGAGATCGCGGCGGCGACCGGCCTTTCGCCCGATGTGGAAGTCCTGGCGGGCCTGCACGATTCCAATGCCGCCCTACTGGCCGCGCGCGGTTTTTCCGAGATTGCGCAGAACGAGGCCACCGTGCTTTCCACCGGCACATGGTTTATCGGTATGCGTCTGCCCGCATCGCCGGTGAACACGGCAAGCTTGCCCGAAGCGCGTGATTGCCTGGTCAATGTCGATGTTCACGGGCGCGCCGTGCCATCGGCCCGCTTCATGGGCGGGCGCGAGATCGAGACACTGATCGAAATCGATACGCGCCGCGTGGACATAAAGCCCGATCAACCGGCATTGCTGGCCGCCGTGCCCGAAGTGCTGCGCCAAGGCCGCCTGATCCTGCCCTCGCTGATGCGCGGCTTCGGACCAAATCCACAGGGCCGCTTTGGCTGGATCAACCGGCCCGAGGACTGGTTTGAATGCCGCGCCGCTGCTTGCCTTTATGCCGCACTGGTGGCTGACACCGCGCTTGATCTGATCGGTGCGAAGGAGCGGTTGCTGGTCGAAGGGCGCTTTGCCGAGGCGGAAGTCTTCGTCCGCGCACTCGCCGCCCTGCGACCGGATATGGCCATCTACACCGCGAACGCGCACAATGATGTGTCGTTTGGCGCGCTGCGCCTGACCGACCCGACGCTGACGCCAAAGGGCCAGCTTGTCCGCGTCGAACCGCTCGAAGGCGACCTTGCAGGCTACCGCACGCGCTGGCAGGCCGAAGTCACCGCCTCTGCCGAAAGCCCCCCTGCATGATCGCCGCCTCGATCCCCGATTTCCGCGAACTCGCCCGCCGTCGCCTGCCGCATTTCCTGTTCGAATATATCGACGGCGGATCATACAGCGAAACGACACTGAAGCGGAACGTCGAGGATTTGCGGGACATTGCCTTGCGCCAGCGCGTGCTGCGTGATGTGTCGGCGCTGGACCTTTCGACCGAACTCTTCGGCCAGAAGCTGCGCCTGCCGGTGGCGCTTGCACCCATCGGCCTTGCAGGCATGAACGCGCGGCGCGGCGAATGTCAGGCGGTGCGTGCAGCAGAAACGGCTGGCGTGCCGTTCACCCTTTCGACCGTATCGGCCTGTTCGCTTTCCGAAGTGGCCAACGCTGCATCCAAGCCGTTCTGGTTCCAGCTTTACATGACCCGCGACCGCGGGTTCGTGCGCGAGTTGTTGCAGGAGGCGGTGGAGCTGAAATGCTCGACACTGGTTTTCACTGTCGACATGCCTATCCCCGGCAGCCGCTATCGCGATTACCATTCGGGCCTTGCCGGGGCATCCGGCATGAAAGGCGCAATCCGCCGTGCGCTGCAAGGCGCGATGAGACCCCACTGGGCGTGGGACGTGGGGCTGATGGGCCGCCCGCATGCGCTGGGCAACGTGGTGCGCAAACTGGACGGCAAGACCGGGATCGAGGACTTCTTCGCTTGGATGCGCGAAAATTTCGACAGCTCGATCGCGTGGAAGGACCTCGATTTCATCCGCTCGGAATGGAAAGGCCCGCTGGTGATCAAGGGCTTGCTCGATGCGCAGGATGCGGTGGAAGCCGCCAACCTTGGTGCGGACGGGATCGTCGTTTCCAACCACGGCGGCCGCCAGCTCGATGGCGTGCCATCCACCGCCCGTGCGCTGCCTGCCATTGCCGATGCCGTGGGCGACCGGCTGACCGTGCTGGCCGATGGCGGTGTGCGCTCCGGCCTTGATGTGGTGCGCCTGCTGGCGCTGGGCGCAAAGGGCGTGCTGCTGGGCCGCGCATGGGTTTTTGCGCTTGCTGCGAACGGACAGCAGGGCGTTGAACACATGCTGCGCCTGATCGAGGCCGAAATGCGCGTCGCCATGACGCTGACCGGTGTGAAAAGCATTGCCGAGATCGACCGTTCGATCCTCGTGAACCGATAAGCCTCGTAAACCGATAAGAACGACAAGGGACAGGATCGATGGGCGCAAACCCGCTGCTGGGCGTATTGTTTCACTGGATCGGGGGCTTTTCCTCGGCCAGCTTCTATGTGCCGTACAAGCGCATCAAGCTGTGGTCATGGGAAGTGTTCTGGCTGGCGGGAGGCCTGTTTTCTTGGGCCATCGCCCCGTGGTTCTTTGCCTCGATCCAGACCAACGATCTGCTCGGTGTTCTTGCCGCCACCCCGCGCGAAACGCTGCTGTGGTGCTGGTTCTGGGGCGCGATGTGGGGCTTTGGCGGGCTAACCTTCGGGCTAACCATGCGCTACCTTGGCCTGTCGCTGGGCATGGCGGTGGCGCTGGGCCTGACGACCGTGATAGGCACGATGGGACCGCCGATTTTTGAAGGCACGCTGGGCCAGATCGCGGCAACCACCAGCGGTAAGCTCACGTTGCTGGGCATTCTGATCACGCTGGTCGGCATCATCGTCGTTGCCCGCGCAGGTAATGCCAAGGAGGCTGATCTTGGCGGCGCAGCATCCGAAGGCGTGGCCGAGTTCAATTTGCGCAAGGGCTTGGCTATCGCCACGTTCTCGGGCGTGATGTCGGGCTGCTTTGCCTGGGGGCTGGCAGCGGGGCAGCCGATCCGCGATCTGACGCTGGCTGCAGGAACCGATCCACTAAGCCAGGGCTTGCCGGTGCTTTGCGTGGTGCTGGCGGGCGGGCTCACCACCAATGCGCTGTGGTGCGCCTACCTCATTACGAAGAACCGCAGCTTCGGCCAGTTCTTCGGTTCCGCACCCGCCGATTCCGCCCCCGGCGAACGCCCCAATCTGCTCGCCAACTGGCTGCTGGCGGCGCTGGGCGGCACGCTGTGGTACGGCCAGTTCTTCTTTTACACGATGGGCGAAAGCCAGATGGGCGCTTATGGCTTCTCATCATGGACGCTGCACATGGCCTCGATAATCCTGTTCTCCACGCTCTGGGGCTTTGCGCTGAAGGAATGGGCCGGTTCCTCTGCCCGCACGCGCCGTTTGGTGTGGAGCGGCATCGGCCTGCTGGTGGGAGCCACCGTGGTGATCGGCCTTGGCAACATGCTGCAGGCCGGCGCATAAGCGGCCACAAGGAGATCGTGGCGGATGCACGCAGCGGAACGTGAAAGACGGATACTCGAAGCCCTGCGCCCCACTGGCTTTGTCAGCTATCGCGATCTCGAAGTCCTGCTTGATGCCTCACCCGCCACGATCCGGCGGGATCTGACCCGGCTTGAAGAGGCCGCGCAGATCGTGCGTGTCCACGGCGGGGCGAAGCTGCCCGAGGGCGAAGATAGCGCCGCCCCGCGCCTGATGGGCACGCCGTTCGACCAGTCAATCACGCAGCATCTGGCGGCCAAACAGGCGATCGGCCGCGCTGCAGCCGCGCTATGCTCACCCGGCGAAGGGGTGATGATTGATGGCGGCACCACCACATTGCAGATGTGCCCGCATCTCGACGGATTGGGCCTGCAAGTGCTCACCAACTCGCTGCACATCGTCAACGCACTGCTGCCGCAAGCGGGCACGCGCATCCTGCTGCCATCGGGCGCGGTGTTCCGCGAACAGAACATTATCCTTGCCCCGGCGGGTGAGGAATCGATGCCCCGCTTTCACGCCCCGCGCCTGTTCATGGGCGCCGCCGCAGTTGGCCCGCAAGGCGTGATGCAGGCCGATCCCGTGCTGGTGGCTGCCGAACGCCGCCTGATCGACCGGGCAGATGAAGTCATCCTGCTGGTCGACAGCAGCAAGTTCCGCACCCAGTCGGGCACCATCGTGTGCGAGCTGAACGAGATTGATACGGTGATCACCGACAGCGGCCTGCCGCATGACCTGAACAGCCATCTCACCGCCAGCGGCGTGAGGGTGGTGATTGCCGACTGACCGGCACTCTCAATCAGGCTGTGAAGTGAGCTGCTGCAATGGTTCAACCGCACCATCGGGTGAGACAGCCAGCAACATGTTGGCAAGCAGATTGACCGCACCCATGGTTGCCTGCCGATCAGGCAGGATCATATCGGATAGCGTCAATCCGCGAATGGCCCAGACCATCAAGCGCATTACCGAACGTGCGGTTGCTTCATCGCCACCATATTCTTCGCGCAACTTGCTCAAAGCCCCTTCTTCGGCGGCCTTTTGCGTGGGCCCGACCATGCGGGCCAGATCAGGATCACTTCGCGCGGCCTGAAGGATTTCAAGCACGGCAATGCCCGATGGCCGGGACAATACCGACCAGAGGATACGCGGCCATTGCGATAGGTGATCCATCTCCGGCGATTGCACAATGTTCTGATATTGCGCCATTTCATCGTCGAAAACCATCTTGACCACGGCTGCCATCAATTCGGCCTTGGTATGGAAGTGGTGCAGAAAAGCCCCGCGCGAAAGGCCCGCACGTTCAGAAATGATCGCTGTCGTAACTGCAGCATAGCCAAGGTCATGAATCGCAGACACCGTGGCTTGCAGCAGCGCCGCTCTGGTTTCGGTAGATCGCTCTTCCTGTGTGCGACGTATCTTCAAGCCCTGATCCCTCTGGCTGCAAGCGGCACCCCGCTATTCCACGCATCCACCGAATTGTTCAAGGCATAGAAATAACATTCATGCTTGAACGAATGTTTTATCGGCTATAAGCGCGCCGCAAGTTCACAGGAACTGCAGGGAGAGTGAAATGAAGGCGTTGAAACTGATTCTGGGCGCAAGCGCCGCCGCGATTGCCATGCCGGTCTGGGCGCAGGACGCCAGCGATAGTGCTGAAGGCGCAGTGGGCGAAATCGTGGTAACCGCGCAGCGCCGCAGCGAAAGCATTCAGAAGATCCCGGTCAGCCTGACCGCCGTCGGAGCCGATGAACTGCGCACGCGCCAGATCAACGATCTGGTCGGTGTGTCGCAAGCCGCTCCAAGCCTGCAGATCGGCACCGACGCCAGCTTTGCCGTGCGCGGGGTTGGCACGCTGGCCTTTGCAGGAACGATCGATTCGAGCGTGGCGCTGGCCATCGATGAAGTGAACCTTGGCCGCCCTGCGTTGGGCACCCCGCTGCTGATGGATGTGGAGCGGGTCGAAGTCCTCAACGGACCGCAGGGCCTGCTGTTCGGCAAGAACGCCTCGGCTGGCCTGCTCAACATCGTCACCGCCAAGCCGCGTCTGGGCGAATATTCGGGCGGCAGCGATGTGGAAGTGACCTTCCGCGAAACGCCCGGCGCGGATCGCAACGCGCCCGGCATCATCGCGCGGCAAGTGTTGAACATTCCGGTCACCGCCAATTCGGCACTGCGCATCAATGCGCTTTACGGATATCAGGAACCACCGGTCACGCGCATTGATACCATCTCGCCGGGCTTCCGCGACGATCTCAACCGCCGCAATGTGCAGTTGAAGGCCAAGTATCTGCTCGAAGCCAGTGATGCGATGTCGCTCTATGTCATCGGCGATTACAACAAGCTGACCGGAGCAGGCGCGTTCTTCGACAAGACTTGGCGTTCATTCGGTGAAGGCAGCACCCGCCAGGAGGTGTATGAAAACGCAGGCGGCACAGCCGGCCCCGACAATTTCCTGCTGACCGGCGATGGCGGTGCCTTCCGTGATATCGATACCGGCGGCGCGCAGGCAACAATCAGCTATGCGCTGGATTCAGGCCTCGAACTGTCGAACATCTTTGCCTGGCGGTACTATTCGAACAACCAGAACCTCGATGTCGATTATCTCCCGGTTGCCGAAGTCAATGTGAACGCCACGCAGGCGCGCTATGACCAGTACTCGAACGAGCTACGCCTTGCCCTTCCCGCCGATGCCCCGCTAAGCGGGCAGGTGGGCCTGTTCTACTTCAAGTCCACGCTTGATCAGTCCAGCGAGATTTACGGCAACACCGGCTTCCCGGCCTTCCTGCTGCCGCAATATCCGTTTTGTGTTGGCGCGGTGGCCACGCCCGGAGCGCCTCCGGGAACCTGCTCGGTCAGCAACAGCTTCTTCCTTGGCCGCGATACCGATTTCGTGCTTGATACACAAAGCTACGCCGCCTTTGGCCAGCTGACCTATGAACTGTCGCCCGGCCTGCGGCTAATCGCCGGTGGACGCTATACGCGCGATGAAATCCGCCTCGACCTCAGCCATGGCCGCCGCAACTACTTTGTCCGGCTGTCAGGCCCCAACGGGCGCTATCAGGAAGCCTTCAACGCCAACAACTTCAGCTGGAAGCTGGGCGCGCAATATCAGGTGACGCCCGATATTCTGCTCTTCGGTTTTCAGGGCCGTGGCTACAAGGGGCCGGGCTTCAACGATACCGCCATCGCCGCCGCAAACGGCACGGCTTTTGTTCCGGCCATCCGTCCCGAAATCTCGAACACCACTGAACTGGGTATCAAAACCGCGTTCTTCGATCGCAAGCTGACGATGAATATCTCGGTCTACCGCACCACGTTCGAGGATTATCAGGTCCAGTCGCTCGACACCGTGCTGCAGACATTCGTGGTGCAGAACGCGGCAAAGGTGAAGACGCAGGGCGTCGAAGTGGGCTTCACCGCGCGTCCGGTGTCTGGGCTTTCGATCAACGGCGGCATGTCGTTCCTCGATGCCAAGTTCGAAAGCTTCCCGGGCGCGCAGTGCTATTCGGGCCAGCCTGTCCCGAGCTGTTCAACATCGGGCACGTTCGATGCCGCAGGCCTCAGGCTGCCGGTTTCGCCCAAGTTCACCTCCACTGTTCAGGCGATATATGATCTGCCGGTCAGCGGCGATGTGGTGCCGTTCCTGCAGGGCAATTGGTATCACCGCTCTTCGGTGAACTACATCCTCAACGGCGCCCCCGGCGGCTTCTTCCGCGCGGTCGATACGTTCGGCGCAAACATCGGGGTAAAGTTGGGCAGCACCTTGCAGGCCAGCCTGTTCTGCAAGAACTGCACGAACGAGCACGTGCCGCAGAGCATCGGGCTTGACGCGGGCGAGGAAAACGATGGCATCGGATCGTATGGACAGACCTTCGGTCTGGATTCGGTCCGCTCCTTCGGCCTATCCCTGTCGTTGCGGTACTGATCATTGGCGGGCCGGGGTGTAAACCACTCCGGCCCGCTGCGCACCGGCCCTATTGGCCTGCCCAACTCAACAGCGAGTTTCCAGAACCATGATGATCACCCGCCGCGCTTTTTCCGGCCTTGTGGCAACTGCAGCACTGGGCGCTGCCAGCCCCGCGATCAGCGCCGCCACCAAACCGCGCGCGCAGTTCCCCAAGGGCTTCCTGTGGGGCGTGGCCACGTCGGGGCATCAGACCGAAGGTGACAACACAGCCAGCGATTTCTGGTGGATGGAACATGCCAAGCCCTCGCTTTTTGCTGAGCCTTCCGGCTCTGCCACCGCCGCCTTCGATCTGTGGCCCGCTGACCTCGATCTGGTGCAAAGTCTGGGCCTCAATACCTATCGCTTCTCGCTCGAATGGGCGCGGATCGAACCTGAAGAAGGCCAGTTTTCCGATGCGATGATCGCCCACTACCGCCGCATCATCGAAGGCTGCCGCGTCCGTGGCCTGGCACCGGTCGTCACCTTCAACCACTTTGCCTGCCCGCGCTGGTTTGCCGCGCGCGGCGGATGGACCAACCCTGCCGCGCCAGACCTGTTTGCGCGCTATTGCGAACGGGCGCTACGTGGCTTGGGCTCCGGCATCAGCCACGCCGTAACTCTGAACGAGCCGAACCTGCCCACGATCCTGTCATGGATCGGCCTGCCCCCTGCGCTTTATGCAGGCCATGCCGCCATGCTCAAGGCCGCAGGCGCAGCGCTTGGGAGCGAGAACTTTTCGGCCGGTTTCATGATCGCGCGCGACGGCCATCTGCCCATGATCCCCATTATGGGCGCAGCCCACCGCAAGGCGCGCGCCGCGATCAAGTCCGTACAACCAGACCTGCCAGTTGGCCTCAGCCTTGCGGTATCAGACGATCAGGCCATCGGCGCCACCACGATCCGCGACCGGAAGCGAGCCGAGGCTTATGAGCCATGGTTTGCATTTGCCGCAGACGATGATTTCATCGGCGTGCAGAATTATGACCGGACGCGCTTCGACGCCAAGGGCGCGCTCCCGCCGCCTACCGGGGCCGTGCTGAACCAGATGGGCGCAGAGATCCATGCGCCCTCGCTGGGCGGTGCGGTGCGCTATGTCCATCAGGCATCGGGCAAACCGGTTCTGGTCACCGAACATGGCGTTGGCATCGCCGATGATGCGATACGCGCGCCATTCATCGTCGATGCGATCAAAGGCCTGAAAGCCGCCATGACCGATGGCGTGGACGTGCTGGGCTACATCCACTGGTCACTGCTCGACAACTTCGAATGGTATTCAGGCTATGCGCCCAAATTCGGGCTGGTGGAGGTTGACCGCACAACCTTCAAACGCACGCCAAAGCCGAGCGCCTTCGTGCTGGGGGCCATTGCCAAGAACAACGGCAATTGAGGGATACTGCAACCGCTCCGCTAAACTCGGAAGCTGCATGACAACAAGTCTAGATATAACAGCAAATGGGAGAGCATGAATGCATTGGCAGCCAATGATTGTGATCGGCACTTTGGGTGCGGTCCTTTTCAGTCCAGCTTTCGCGCAGGACAAGGCCTTTCAACTTCCACCTGTCGTGGCCATTGATGCCCCTGCCCAACCCGGCGCCTTGCCGCTCTATGCCAAAGGTGCGCCACATGTCGCAGGCGCTGCTGTCCGCGAACATTGGGGAAAGATGCTCGATGAACTGATCGTCCGCAACGTTAGCCAACCCACGATCACACCGTATTTGCCTGAACCCGGCAAGGCGACGGGGGCGGCGGTCATCGTTGCGCCCGGCGGAGCATTCATGCAGCTATCGATGCGGTATGAAGGCGAAAAGGTCGCCCAGTACCTCGCCAGCCAGGGCATTGCCGCGTTCGTTTTGAAGTACCGACTGGAGCCAACCCCGCCAGCCGAAGCGGACTATGCGCGCGTCATGGCAGAAAGGTTAGCCACAGCGGCGCATTCCGATACGGAACAAGGCCCTCCGCCATCATTTCAGCCTGCAATTGATGATGGCGCTGAGGCCATCCGTTATGTGCGCACGCGTGCCGCACAGTATGGCATCGATACCAAGCGCGTGGGCATGATCGGATTTTCGGCCGGGGCAATGGCAACGCTGGGCGTCACTTTGGCAAACGAGCCGACCTCGCGGCCGGATTTCATCGGGTTGATCTATGGCCCGATGACAGCGGTAAAGGTGCCAGCCGATGCGCCGCCGATGTTCGCAGCCATCGCGGCGGATGATCCTCTGTTCGGAAAGAGTGGCTTTGCCATCGTAGATGCTTGGCGTGCGGCGCGCAAACCGGTGGAATTGCATGTCTACCAAGCAGGCGGACACGGGTTCGGCATGCACGATACGCACACCAGTGCGGTGCTTTGGCCGGGCCAATTTGTGGAGTGGCTGCGGACCAACCGGCTATTGGGTCAGCACCCGCTAAAAGCCTGGGATCAATGATCGGCTGATCACCAGCCGACAATGTGACGACAAAGGCTCCGCTCATGCCGCAATGACTGCTGCTACCTCTGGCTGAAGCGTGCCCAACAGGCGCTTTACATCGCCACCGGGGATGGGGCGGCTGATCAGATAGCCCTGAATCATGTCGCACCCTTCGGCCTTCAGCGCGTCTGACAGTTCCTGCGTTTCCACGCCTTCTGCCAGCGTTTCCATGCCCAGCGCATCGGCCAGCGTGGTGATGGCGCGGATGATGGCATGGGCGCTGCCGCCCTCTTCCAACGCGCGAACGAAGCTCTGGTCGATCTTGATCTTGTCGAACGGGAATGACCGCAAATAGCTGAGCGAGGAATAGCCCGTCCCGAAATCATCGAGCGCCACTCGCACGCCGAGCGACTGCAGCGAGTGCAGGATCTTCAGCGTCCGTTCCACGTTGCCTATGAACACGCTTTCGGTGATTTCAAGTTCCAGCCGCTCTGCCGGAAGCCCGCTTTGCGCCAGCGCCTGCGCCACACACGTGGCCAGTCCATCGGCCACGAGCTGCCGGGGCGAGATATTGACCGCCACCGATATGTCATCGGGCCATTGCGCCGCCTGACGGCAGGCCTCGCGCACGGCCCATTCGCCCAGTTGCACGATCATTCCCGAATCCTCGGCAATCGGGATAAAGGTCAGCGGACTGATCATCCCGTGTTCCTTGTGCGGCCAGCGCATCAGCGCTTCAAAGCCCTTCACCCGGTTTTGCGAGATCGAGAACAGCGGCTGGAAATACAGCTCAAAGTCGCCATCGCGGATCGCGCGGCGCAGATCGATTTCCATCCGGCGGCGACGGCTGGCTTCGGCATCCAGTTCGGGTTCAAAGAAGTGATAGGCACCCTTGCCGTCGCTCTTGGCCCGATAGAGCGCAAGGTCCGCGCTCTTCAACAGGGCATCAGATGTATCGGCATCGTTTGGGCCAATGGCAATGCCAACGCTGGCTGAAACCAGTATGCTACGGCCATCAATGGTCATCTCGCGGTTCAGCGTGCTTTCCAGCGTGCGCGCCAAAGCGGTAAAGTCTGTCGCCGGGTTAAGCCCATCCAGCAACAGGCCGAATTCATCGCCGCCAAACCTTGCGACCATCGCACCTTCGAACTGATCCTGCAGCCCTTGCGCCACGCTGCGCAGCAAGGCATCGCCAAAGGGGTGGCCCATGGCATCATTGATCGCCTTGAAATCATCAACATCGATGAAGGCCACCATCGTGCGGTTGGTTTCATTCTGCCGCACCACGGCGCGGTCCAACTTCTCTATGAAGAACCGTCGGTTGGGGAGCCCCGTCAACGCATCATGGAGCGATGCGTGCATGATCTGCTGTTCGCGCTCTTCCACCGCATCGACCATCGCGTTGAAGCTGACGGCAAGCGAACGCACTTCGATCGCGCCTTCAACCTTGACCTTCGCCACCGCACCACCACCATAGGCGCGTGCAGCTTCGGCCAACGATTGCAGCGGGCGCGCAATGCCGCGCGAAAGGCGGACCGCTGTCCATGCCCCGGCCAGCACCCCGATGGCGCTGATCAGCAACAAGGCCATGCGCAATCCCGAATAGCGCGCCAGAGCAGCACTCAACGAATGGGCCAGCACCAGCCGGGGTTCGCGCCCGTCCTGCAAACTGGCAATGGCCGAAACCCGCACCAGCCGTTCGCCTTTGCTGCCGTCAACTTCGGTAATTTGGCCCAATGCTACGTTGGCCAGCTTCTGGCTCAGGCCCGCCCGGTCAACCACCCGTGCTTCCACCGGCACGGCCGAAAGCTTGGCCAACTGCGCCATGTCATCGGGGCCAAGCCGGTTAACCAGCACCAGCCAGCCCGCCAAATCGGGCATGTTGATGGGCACTGCCGCAGCGAGCGCTTCGGCCCCGTCCAGTGTTACAACGCCTCGCTCCTGCCCGTTTTCAAGGCGGGAAAGCATCGCCCCGCCATCAATCGCGCTCCCTGATCCCGATCCGATCACACTGCCATCCAATTGAACAATCGCAGCCTCGCTCACGCGTGCGCGGTCGCGCAAGCTTTGCAGGGCCGAGGCCAGTGTGGGCGCGTCACCAATGGCAAAAGCCTCGCGGAAACCGAAATCGCGGGCCAGAACTTCGCCCGCATCGTCCATCTGATTCTGGCGTGTGTCGATGATCTTGTCGAACACGCGGGCATTTGCGGCCAGATCGCGCTCTGCGGTTTCGCGGGCAAACATGCTGATGCCAGAACTGGCCACGATGATAGTGGTGCCCATCACCAACGTCAGCAGCACCACGTAAAGCAGCGCGATCCGGCTGCCCAACGTGCGCGAGCGCTTGCCCACGAAAACGCGGACACGCTTCATCATCTGCTGCAAACCGCTTTGGCTGGCCACATTCATTTGCCAGACCCCGGGCGCACAGGCACCACCATTTTCAGGCGGTTTCCGGGCTGCATTACCAGCTTCCCACGCCATTCCCCGCCCGCCCCGCGGATACGCGGGTGCCACACCACCACATCATAACTGCCCCGGCCCAGCCCTTCGATATCGGCCAGACCGTTCAGATCGGTGCGCGCAGCAAAGGGCGTGTCAGTCACGCGGATATAGCCCTGCATCTTGTCGTGAATGTTGCACCCCAGCGCAATCGTGCCAGCAACCTTGAATTGCTGGGTGCGCGTCTGATCCTGCCCATAGAGGTCGATCTTGAACGGGCCGGGCTTGGAAAAGCTGTAGATCGAATGGCGCACGTTATCGAAATTCGGAAAGGCCACCACCGCACCTTTGCCCACGATCAACGTGCCGGGTACGAACGTCTGATTTTTCTGCGCCATGGCATTGCGCCACTTGAACGCTGGCTTGCGTGCATCACCTGCCGGAGCCACAATTTCGATCACCGCATCGCGCACAGGAACGCCCGCCTGATCCACCACTTGCACTGCCAGTTGCGCAGGCGAGGTGGCAGAGACCAAGAGCGGCAGGGCGCCGAGTAGCCAGACAGCGGAGATCGGTTTTGCGACTCGATAGAAAGCAGCTTTAGCCATGATGCGGTTCTGCCGAAAATTTCCTAATAAATTCAGAATGAACCGTAGTGGTGATTTAGGATTTCCTAACGAATCGTGGTTAACTTCGTGCGAAATGTCTCCACAGTAGTGATCCGATCTCCATGCCGAACCAACCTGCAAAGCACGCAACATCCGGGATCAAGAGCGCCGCCCTTGTGGTCTCCTCGGCCTGCGGCCTGGCCTTTGGCAATCCCGCATTTGCAGAACCGCTGCTCGATGGGGGCAAATTGGTGCTGACCAACGGTATCAGCACGATCGAAGGCGCAAGCGGCGGCGGCCTTGCCAACTGGGCCACGATCGCGGGCATGGAAACCGACCGTGGCGTGGGCATTTCCGCGCATGTCACCGGCATCGAACTGGCCGACTATGGCTGGCAAAGCCACGGCATCTCCGTCGGCATCAAGGACCGGATCGAACTGTCCTATGCGCGCCAGAACTTCGATACGCGCAAAGTGGGCGCAGCATTGGGCCTTGGCGAAGGGTTCCGCTTTAATCAGGACATCTTCGGCGCAAAGGTCCGCCTTGTGGGCGATACCGTCTACGGCTCGCCGTTGCTCCCGCAAATCAGCGTAGGCGTGCAGCACAAGCGCAGCCTTGATGGTGCCATCGTGCGGGCCGTGGGTGCTGCCTCATCCGAAGGCACCGATTTCACTGCCAGTGCCACCAAGCTGGTCCTGTCCAAAAGCGTGCTGGTGAATGCCACGGCACGGCTGACCAACGCCAACCAGTTCGGCCTGCTCGGCTTTGGCGGCCCGAACCAGACCGATCGCACGCTGCAGTTCGAAGGCTCGGTCGCCTACATGCTCACCCCGCGCCTTGTCGTTGGCGGCGAATATCGCACCCGCCCCAGCAACCTTGCCATCGCGCGCGAGGATGATGCCCACGATCTGTTCGTGGCCTGGGCCTTCACCCGCAACGCCACGCTCACCGCCGCCTATGCCGATGTCGGCTCGGTCGCCACGTTCGATGGCCAGCGCGGCGGCCTCGTCTCGCTCCAGTTCGCATTCTGAAGGAGGCCCAGACATGCCCTTCGCACTCGCATTCGCCCTGCTCGCCGCCCAGCCTGTCACCGAAGCGGCGCAGGAAGACCCCGCCGCACAGGAAGACCTCTCAGGCGTCGATTGGGAAAAGGAGTTCGGCGTCGAAAAGAAGGTGCGCGATCCCGTAACCGGTGAACTCCCGGTCGATCCCTACACGCAAAGCCCCGCCAACGCGGGCGCAACCCCGTTCAACGGGGAAAGCATGGCCAAGGCATTCGGCGGGCAGGACGGCATCCGCAAGATCATCGGCCGCCTTGTGGACCTCAGCGAAGCCGACCCGCGCATCTCCGATATCTTCAAAAATCAGGACACCGTCCGCCTGCGCCGCACGCTGACCGAACAGGTCTGCTACCTGCTCGATGCCGGCTGCACTTACATCGGGCGCGACATGAAGACCGCACACAAGGACCTAGGCGTCACCCGCGCCGATCTGAACGCCCTGGTAGAAAACCTGCAGCAGGCCATGCGCGAAGCCAAAGTGCCCTTCCCGGCCCAAAACCGCCTGCTGGCAAAGCTCGCCCCCATGGACCGGGATATCGTGGAGCGCTGAAACTTACTTCTGGCACTTGCCGCAAAAGAAGCTCGACCGCCCGCCCTGCGCGATCCGCAGCACCGTACCGCCGCAGCCGCAAGCCTCACCCTCGCGCCCATAAACGCGCCAGTCCTTGGCGAAATAGCCCAGTTCGCCATCGGGCTGCACATAGTCGCGTAAAGTTGATCCGCCCGCTGCAATCGCCTCGTTCAGCACCTCACGGATCAACGGCACCAGCCGGTCAATCGCTTTGCGGCTGACCTTCCCGCCCTCACGCTCAGGATGAATCCCCGCCCGATTCAGCGCCTCGCACACATAGATATTGCCCAGCCCCGCAACGATCCGCTGATCAAGCAACAGCTGCTTCACCGCCGCGATCCGGCCCGCAAACGCCGCCGCCAGATGCTTGGCACTCAACCCTTCGCCCAAAGGCTCCGGCCCCAGCAACGCAAACGGCCCCCACGCGTCCAGTGCATCGCTATCCACCAGATCGACCGAACCAAACCGCCGCGCATCGTTCAGTGCAAGCACGCGCCCGTTCGCCGTTTCCAGCACCAGATGATCATGCTTGCCGATATCTTCGGGATCGATTCGCCAACGCCCGGACATGCCCAGATGAAACACCATTGTGCGCGCGCGATCGGTATGGATCAGCCCATACTTCGCCCGCCGCCCCATACCCGTCACCCGAGCCCCGGTCAGCGCCTGCGCCAGATCGACCGGGAAAGGCCGCCTCAGATCGGCCCGGTTCACAGCCACACGCGCAATAACCTGCCCGTCAAGCACGGTTGCAAGACCGCGAACGGTCGTCTCTACCTCTGGTAACTCCGGCATATCCTCTTCACCCCTAACAGGCTTTGCCGTTCGGGCAATTCCCCACTAAAGGGCCAAGGCATGAGCACATCTGAAACCGCATCATTCGGCTACGAAGACATCCCGGCAGAAGAGAAGGAAGAGCGCGTCGGCGCAATCTTCTCCGGCGTCGCGCGCAAGTATGACGTGATGAACGATGCAATGTCGGTCGGCATGCACCGGTTGTGGAAAGACAAATTCGTCCGCCGCGTCCGTCCGCAAAACGGCGAGACGATTCTCGACATGGCCGGCGGCACGGGTGACATCGCCTTCCGCATGGCTCCATCGGGCGCGGCCATCACCGTGTCCGACATCAATCAGGATATGCTGGATGTCGGCATCGAACGCGCGGCCAAGCGCGGGATCGAACACCTCGAATGGTCGCGCCAAAACGCCGAGGAACTGAGCTTCCCTGAGCGTGTCTTCGATGCCTACACCATCGCCTTCGGCATCCGCAACGTAACGCACATCGACCGCGCTTTGGCCGAAGCGCACCGCGTGCTAAAATTCGGCGGCCGCTTCTTCTGCCTCGAATTCTCGACCACGCAATGGCCCGGCTTCTCCGAAATCTACGACGCCTATTCGCACAAGCTGGTGCCCAAACTCGGCCAGATGATTGCAGGCGATGAAGATTCCTACCGCTACCTGATCGAATCGATCCGCCGCTTCCCCACGATGCCCGAATTCGAAGCGATGATCCGCGATGCCGGGTTCAAGCGCACGAAGGTCGAACCGATTCTCGGCGGACTCGTCGCCATCCATTCGGGGTGGAAGGTCTGATCGCTTGACCCTCCCTGCAACGCATATTCGCCGCCTGCTCGGGTGGGGCCGAACGCTTGCCCGCCACGGCGCACTGCGCGGGATCGAGAACGATCCCAACACGCCTGCCCCCGTGCGCACGCTATGCAAAGTCGCGCGATTCGGCACGATCCAGCCTAAGACGCCCGACTACGCCGGAGCCTTCCGCGCCATCGGCCCTGCCGCCATCAAGCTCGGCCAAACCCTCGCCACCCGGCCCGATCTGGTGGGTGAGGAAGCGGCGCACAATCTGCTCGCGCTGCAGGACAAACTCCCCGCTGTTGATTTCGCGCTGATCCGCCGCGAGATCGAAAGCACCTTCGGCAAACTGCTCGAATCGCTGTTCGCCTCGTTCGATCCCGATCCCATAGGCGCCGCCTCGGTCGCGCAGGTCCACAGCGCTGTCACCACCGATGGCCGCAAGGTTGCGGTCAAGATCCTGCGCCCCGGCGTGCGCGAAAAGTTCACGCGGGATATTGAGACTTACGAATGGGCCGCCGCCCACTTGGAAGCTTTGGGCGGCGCAGAAGTCAGCCGCCTACGCCCGCGCATGGTCATCGCCAATTTCAAACGCTGGACCGTGCGCGAACTCGATTTGCGCCGTGAAGCCGCCTCGGCCTCGGAACTGGCCGACACGATGCGCGCCCACGCCGGTTACCGCATCCCGGCGATTGACTGGGACCGCACCAATGGCCGCGTGATGACGCTCGACTGGATCGATGGGATCAAGATCAGCGATACCGCCGCGCTCGATGCAGCGGGCTTTGATCGCGCCGATCTGGCCCAGCGCCTTGTTCTTGCCTTCCTCACGCAGGCCATCAACGGCGGCTACTTCCACGCCGACATGCATCAGGGTAACCTGTTCGTCGACAAGGACGGCACCATTGTCGCCATCGATTTCGGCATCATGGGCCGGATTGATCGCCGCGCGCGCCAATGGCTCGCCGAAATCCTCTATGGCCTGACCACCGGCAACTACCGCCGCGTGGCCGAAATCCATTTCGAAGCGCAATATGTGCCGAGCTACCACTCGGTCGACGAATTCGCCACGGCGCTACGCGCGGTGGGTGAACCGATGCGCGGCAAGCCGGTGTCCGAACTGTCGGTCGGCCAGATGCTCGATGGCCTCTTTGCCATCACCCGCGATTTCGACATGCAGACCCAGCCGCACCTGCTGCTGCTGCAGAAAACCATGGTCATGGTCGAAGGCATCGCCACGCAGCTCGATCCCGCCATCAACATGTGGGAAACCGCCGCCCCCTTCGTGCGCAGCTGGGTGCGCGATGAACTCGGCCCCGAGGCCGCGATATCTGACCGCATCCGCGAAGACACGCAAACCCTGCTGCGCATCCCGGACCTGATCCGCCGCATCGAAGACCGCTTCCCCGCCAAGGGCGGCGCTCCCGAAGCCGCCCCCCTGCCTAAAGTCGAACTGATGTGGGAACGCAAACGCCGCAAGCGCGGATCGGGCCTTCTGGGGCAGCTCGCCATTTTTGCGGCAGGCGGCGCGCTGGTAATCGGCACCCACGCGCTGGGCTGGTGGGGCTAGGCGACCCGTTTGACCAAGCACCACCTCCAGTTCGTGTCGAGTGAAGTCGAGACACACAAGCCTAGCGCTCTCGTGTCTCGACTTCGCTCGACACGAACGGATGGTGTTTCGGGTTAAATCTCAGTTGCCTGACAGCGCATCTCTTTCGCACCTGCGCGCGCCAAAGCGCCACTTCCACGCGCTCGACCTGTCGCGCCTGCTGGCCGCGATCATGGTGCTGTTCTGGCATTATCAGCACATCTTCGTGCCGCCCGTGCCTTATCATGTGAACGTCGACCGCGCGATCCAGCCTTGGTACGAATGGCTTAGCTGGTTCTACAACCACGGCCACACCGCCGTGCAGTATTTCTGGGCGGTCTCGGGCTTCGTCTTCGCCCACGTCTATCTGGCCGATGCGCACTACAAGGCCCGCTTCTGGCCCGCCCGCATCGCCCGCCTTTGGCCGCTGCATCTGCTGACGCTGGGCCTGATGGCCATTCTGCAAAGCCTCTACTTCGCCCGCAGCGGCACCGAATTCATCTACCACGTCAACGATATCAAGCATTTCCTGCTCTCGATTCCGCTGATGCACTATTGGGGCTGGCAGGAGAACCAGTCGTTCAACGGTCCCTCGTGGTCCCTCTCGACCGAGATCCTCGCCTACTTGGCGTTCTTCGTGATGCTCCCCGCCCTGCGCCGCGCGCCGCTTGTGCTGGCCGCGGTGCTGGGCACATTGTTTCTGTGGGTGATGCTGATCGAAGGCCCCAACAAGGACGTCCTGTCCTGCCTCGGCTACTTCTTCCTCGGCTGCGCGGCCTACGGAGCGCTGCTCAAAGGCTGGCTGCGCCCGGCCACGCTCCTGCCATTGGGCGCGGCTCTGCTGGTCGGCGCGTTCTGGTTCAAGGCCACCTACCGCGCAGGCGATGCTGCCACCATCGCGGGCACTTTCGCCGTCCTGTTCCTCACGCTCACGCTTGATCTGTCTGACGAAAAAGGCCGCCTGAAATTCGGCCAGAAGCTGGGCGATGCCTCCTATGGCATCTACCTCTGGCACATTCCGATCCAACTCGCGCTGGTCCTGCTGATCGATTCCACCGGCAACAGCCGCAACATCGCGCGCGAACCGTGGTTCCTGATCTTCTACGTAACCCTCGCCATCGCCGCAGGCTTCATCAGCCACGCCAAATTCGAACGCCCGGCCCAGCGCGCGGTGCTGACGCTGTGGGCCAAGTGGAAAGCGCGCAAAGCCTAACCTGCAATCTCGCGCAGTTTGTGGTGCGGCAGCATCCGCCAAGCGGCCAGCATAAGCAGCACGTGCCCCGCCTCCACCACCATCGGCACGGGCCAGCCGGGATAGCTGCCGGACACCGCCAGATTGATCGCGCGCCCTACGAACGATGTGCCAAACAACAGTGCGGGCACCAACAGCAGGTCGGCATTGCGCCGCCACGCGCCCCACATCATGCAGAACGCTGCAACGCCAAAGAACGAGG
Organism: Novosphingobium sp. HNCC26BN242; assembly: GCF_057180525.1. Lineage (NCBI taxonomy): Bacteria > Pseudomonadati > Pseudomonadota > Alphaproteobacteria > Sphingomonadales > Sphingomonadaceae > Novosphingobium > Novosphingobium sp. HNCC26BN242. The sequence continues at coordinate 787,408 of NZ_JBXUGM010000002.1, read as the reverse complement.
TGAAGTCGGCCCGGATCGTCGAGATCCCGCCCACTCCGGTTGCCGCAATGCCAAAGCCGGTTGCTGCATCCTCCGGCCCGGTCAGGAAACTGATGGCCAGGAACAGGTCGAACATACCCGCCACGAATACGAGCGCCGTCAGGATCAGTCGCATGTGCAGGTCCTCGCTTTTTGATATGTTGCCAGACTGTGCCCCAACAGCCGTCCTTGCGCAAAAGGATTGCGCCAAAGCGCCTGCCATTGCACAAGCCCCATCCATGAACGGCACCCTCAACGGTAAGCGTATCCTGCTCATCATCGGCGGCGGCATAGCGGCCTACAAGGCTTGCGAACTGGTGCGGCTGATCCGCAAGCAGGGGGGCGATGTCACTTGCGTGCTGACCGAGGGCGGCGCACATTTCGTCACCGCGATGACGCTGGCCGCGCTCAGCGAAAATCCCGTCCATACAACGCTGTGGGACCTCAAGAACGAGGTTGAAATGGGCCACATCCAGCTTTCGCGCCAAGCCGATCTGGTCGTCGTCTGCCCCGCCACGGCAGACCTGATGGCGCGCATGGCGGGCGGCATTGCCAACGATCTGGCCACCACGCTGCTGCTGGCCACCGACAAGCCGGTGCTGGCAGTCCCCGCCATGAACGTGCGCATGTGGCAGCATCCGGCCACCGTTCGCAATGTCGCCACGCTGCGCGGCGATGGCGTGGCCGTGATGGAGCCGGATGACGGCGCAATGGCCTGTGGCGAGTTTGGGCCGGGACGGTTGCCGGAACCGCCTGTTATCGTTGCGGAAATTGCGCGGATGTTGGCGCTGAGTGCTTCGACAAGCTCAGCACGAGCGGAGGAGGGAGAGGGTATCTCTCAAAACTTCGCTCATCCTGAGCCTGTCGAAGGGGCTGAGCCTGTCGAAGGATGCCTATCCGGCAAGCATATCCTGATCACCGCAGGCCCCACGCACGAACCCATCGACCCGGTGCGCTACATCGCCAACCGCTCCAGCGGCAAACAAGGCTTCGCCATCGCCGCCGCCGCCGCAAAGGCAGGCGCAAAGGTCACGCTTGTCGCTGGCCCGGTAAATCTTGAAACTCCGCAAGGGGTTACTCGCGTAGACGTTGAGACCGCGCGCCAGATGGCCGCTGCCGTAAATGCCGCGCTCCCCGCCGATGTGGCGATCATGGTCGCTGCCGTGGCGGACTGGCGCAGCTCCGGGGAAGCGGCGCAGAAGATCAAGAAGGACGGAAGCGGCCAGGTTCCACCGCTGCAACTGGTTGAAAACCCGGATATTCTCGCCACGCTCTGCAAGTCCGACCGCCGCCCCGCGCTGGTCGTCGGCTTTGCGGCGGAAACCAACGACGTGCTGGACCACGCCCGCGCCAAGCTGGCCCGCAAAGGCGCGGACTGGATCGTCGCCAATGATGTTGCAACGCATGCAATGGGTGGGGAAATCAATGGTTTGCACATCGTCAGCGCCAGCGGCGTCGAAAGCCTGCCCGAACTGCCCAAGGCCGCAGCGGCTGCCGCTCTGATCGAAAGAATCGCAAATGCACTCGCCTGAAGTCCCCATCCTCGTCAAACGCCTGCCTCATGGTGAAGGCCTGCCCCTGCCCGCATATGCCACCGATGGCGCTGCCGGGATGGACGTAGTTGCGGCCGAGGATCTGGACCTGGCGCCCGGTGCGCGCCACGCGGTAACGACCGGGCTTTCCATCGCGATTCCAGCGGGTTACGAAATTCAGGTGCGCCCCCGGTCGGGCCTTGCGCTCAAGCACGGCGTCACCGTGCCCAACACGCCCGGCACCATCGACAGCGATTATCGCGGCGAGTTGAAAGTCATCATGATCAACCTCGGACAGACAAGTTTCGCAATCCGCCGGGGTGACCGCGTGGCGCAACTCGTGCTCGCGCCAGTCACGCGCGGGACGTGGTTGGAAGTCGAAGAACTCGATGCCACCGCGCGCGGCGAAGGTGGGTTTGGATCGACCGGCGGGCTGGCAGCGCTAAAGGGCTGAAAAAAGGGGCCTCGCATCACTGCAAGGCCCCGTGTCGTGCGATTAGGTGCTGTTAGGTGCATCTAGGTGCACTTCAGGATCAGTCGACCTTCTTCACCGTCTTCTTCTCGGGAGCGATTGAAATCCTTACGGTTTCTCCGTTGTTTCCGGGGAAATCAGTGAACATCGCTTCGACGAGGTTGGGCACCACATAGGACAGCCGGTTGGACTGCGAAGCCGCCTCGGCTTTGCCTTCAAACAGGCGCTGGCCATCTGCGCGGCGATCGATTTTCAGGTCGATGCCAGAGGTGTAGACGGTGACCACGTCAACGCCGCCGCCCCAGCCGCCACCGCCGAAGAAGAACGGATCGTTCCATCCCCAGCCCCAGCCGCCGAACCTGCCGAAACCACGGCGGCCCCAGCCGCCTCCCCAGCCCGGGCCCCAACCGCCCCAACCACCCCAGCCGCCCCAGAACGGGTCGTTGAAGCCGGTGTTACGCACGCGATCACGCCCGCCGTCGATGCCATAATCGAACTTGACGATCAGATCGGCGACATCGGCATTGGCCGGGCGATACCCCAGCTTTTCCATCTGACGCCCGACGAGCGAGGCATATTGGGCGAATTCCAGCCCGCCTGCATCGCGCGGATCATCCGCCACGACCGTGAAAGTCTGCCCGGTGGGCGCGGGAAGCTGCGCCTGAAAGCGCTTAACATCGGCCTTGAACGGCGTGGTGCAGCCGGCCAACGTGACCATCATGAGCGAGACTGCCGATAGCCCGAGCAATCTGCGCCGGGCGGGCGAACTTGGCTTGTTTTGCATTACGGATTCCATCCTGCGACTCCTATCATGCGGTCCGCCGCCCCATGGTTCGCTGCGGACCCCTTGGTCTGCCAACGAACATGCCGGACGCAACTGTGCTTAGCATGCCGTCTTTCTGGACAGGAAGTGCTGAATGCACGTTGAATGGTGTGTGCAACATATGTTGCACACACGTAACGTTTTGCAACAACGTCACCGCAAATCAGCCCCTTACGAGGCCAAGCGCCTGATATGTGCGGGCCAGAGTCGGCGCGGCAAGATCACGCGCCTTCAACGCGCCTTTGGCCAGAATCGCATCCAGCGCCTCGCCATCTTCGCGCAATTCGCGATAGCGCGCCGCCATCGGGGACAGGGTTTCAACCAGCAGTTCGCCAAGCGCTGGCTTGAACTGGCCGAAGCCCTTGCCTTCGAACTGCGCCAGCACATCAGCCGGAGAAGTGCCTGCCATTGCAGCATAAATGCCGACGAGGTTGTTGGCTTCAGGGCGGCCCGCCAGCCCCTCGACCGTTGCGGGAAGCGGTTCGGGATCGGTCTTGGCCTTCTTCACTTTCTGCATGATCGCGTCGGCGTCGTCGGTCAGATTGATGCGGCTCATGTCCGAAGGATCAGACTTGCTCATCTTGGCGCTGCCATCGCGCAGGCTCATGATCCGTGCGGCTTCGGGTGGGATGATCGGATCGGGCAGGGTGAACAGCGGATCGCCCTCCGCGCAGAAATCATTGTTGAATTTCTGGGCAATATCGCGCGCCAGTTCCAGATGCTGCTTCTGGTCTTCACCCACCGGAACGTGGGTGGCCTGATAGAGCAGTACGTCGGCGGCCTGCAGAACCGGGTAGGTGAACAGGGCGACGGACGCGCCTTCGCGGTTCTTGCCCGCCTTGTCTTTCCACTGCGTCATGCGGTTCAACCAGCCCATCCGCGCGGTGCCATTGAGCAGCCATTGCAGTTCGACATGGGCGGGAACCTGCGCCTGATTGAACAGGATCGACTTGTCGGGATCGATCCCGCAGGACACCAGCGCGGCGACCATTTCGCGCGTGTTGGCGGCAAGTTCAGCCGGGTTGTGCGGCATCGAAATGGCGTGGAGGTCTGCCAGAAAATAGAGGCACTGCTCGCCCTTGGCCGACCATTCGTCCTGCATGCGCACCCAATTGCGAATCGCGCCAAGGTAATTGCCAAGGTGCAGATTGCCGGTGGGCTGAATGCCGGAGACGATACGCATTGCAGTGCCTTCAGTTTGCGCGGCGACGCCGCAGGAGAAGCTTGAGGTCGCTCACCCGGAAAGCCCCGGTGAGGACCGCGGCGAGGCCATAGACGACGACCCCGCTGCTGACCAGAGCAGCCATGGCGGCAAGGCGTATGACCCAAGTGCCCTGAACATAGGGCATGACCAGCCCTTGGCCGGCCCACAAAACCACGCCCATCGCCACAGCAGCCAGCGCCAGCCGCCAGACCCGGCGCTTCAAGCGCGTATCGGCCACGAAATGCCCGCGCTTTGCCAGCGTGACATAGAGCAGCACGACATTGACGGTAGAGGCCAGCGCGGTGGCCAGCGGCGGCCCCATGTGGCGCAGGGGCACGATCAGCAGAAGGTTGCCGACAAGGTTCACCGCCATCGAAATCATCGCAAAGCGCAAGGGCGTTTTCGTGTCCTGCCGGGCATAGAAGCCCGGCGTCAGGACTTTGACCAAAATGTAGCTGGGCAGCCCGATGGAAAATGCCGCCAGCGCCTGCGCGGTGTAGAACGTGTCGGTTGCATCAAACTTGCCATATCCGAACAGCGCCGCCGTAATCGGCACACCGCACAGCACCAGTGCCACGGTGGCGGGCAGCGTGAGCAGCAGCGCCAGCTCCATGCCGCGGTTCTGCGTGTCCATGGCCGCAGCGTCCTCGCCGCCGCCCAATTGGCGCGAGATCGTGGGCAGGAGCACAGTCCCGAGGCCAATGCCGATCAGGCCCAATGGCAACTGGTTCAGCCGGTCCGCCATGTAGATATAGGTGACCGAGCCTGCATCGAGCAGCGATGCGGCAAGGGCTGTGGAGACGACGAGGTTGATCTGCACCGCGCCTGCCCCGGCTGCAGCAGGCAGAATCAGCTTGAGCAAGGCGCGCACTTCAGGCGAGAGGCGCGGGGCTCGCAGCTTCAGGCTGACGCCATTGCGACGGCACGCCAGCGCCAGCCACGCCAATTGCAATGCGCCCGAAACCGAAACGGCAATCGCCTGATTGCGCGCAGTGACCAGCGGATCGTCGGAATGGAAGCCCAAGAGCGCGACGATCAGCGTGACGTTCAGCAGGATCGGCGCGGCAGCATTGATCCAGAATTTTTGCAGCGAATTCAATATTCCGCCCAGCAGCGACACCAGGCTGATCAGCATCAGATAGGGGATCGTCCAGCGCGACAGCTCCACCGCATAGGCGAATTGCGCCTCGCTCACCCCGTTGAACCGGCCCGACAGCACGAGCGTGACCGGCCAAGCGAAGACCTCAAGCAGCGCGGTCATCACCAGCAGCACCGGCAGCAACACGGCAAGGGCCGCTTCGGCAAAGTCCAACCCATCGCGCAGGCCCTTGCCTTCCGGGTCAGCCACGCGCTTGTTGAACATCGGGATGAAGGCTGAAGAAAACGCGCCTTCGGCAAAAAGCGCGCGGAACATGTTGGGCAGGCGGAAAGCGACGAGGAACGCGTCGGAGGCAAAGCCTGCGCCGACATAGCGAGCAAACAGACTGTCGCGCACCAGCCCGAGGATGCGGCTGGCCAGAGTCAGGCTGCCGATGGAGCCGATGGCCTTGACGAGGTTCATGGATGCCTCCGCCCGACCACCGGCCCGGTTATCAGATCAGGCCCGACCGATCAGGCCTGACCGGCCGGAGTTGCTTCTGCCGTAGCCTGTGCCTGCGCCAGTTGCTGAATATACAACCCGTTGAAATCAATCGGTTCCAGCAGCAGCGGCGGGTAGCCCAGATCGCGCACGGCATCGGCGATGACGCGGCGGGCGAACGGGAACAGGATGCGCGGGCCTTCGGCGAAGAGGAACGGATGGGCCTGCTCTTCGGGCACGTTGCGCATGCCGATGAGGCCGCAATAGGCCAGTTCCACGATGAACGCGGTGCCTTGCGGGCCCTTTGAGGTGATGTTGATCTTCAGTTCGATTTCATGAATTTCGGGCTGAATCAGGCGTGCCGAAATGTTGAAATCCACCGCCATTTCAGGGACATCGGTCCACTGATAGGAATCCGGCGCATTCGGGTTCTCTACCGAAAGGTCTTTCACATATTGCGAGATCAGGCCGATCGCAGGCGAGGTATCTTCCCCGTTGGGAACCGGACCATCAAGGTTGAGATTCGAGATGATGTTGCCTTCGTCGGCCATGAGAGTGCGCTTTCTGATCGGGTTTTGCTCAAGCCGCGCGCCTAGCACCGTGGCGTTTCCCTCGCAATCCGCCATTGCCATGGTGGTCTCCTGCCATTGCCTTTGCCATTGAACCCGTACCCATCACCCTTGTTTGCAGCGTAAAGGCAACAACTCGGCCAGAAATTTGCCCACGTGATCCGCCCAAAGGGCCATGCACACGTTGTTCATTTGTAATCCGTACTTATTTGAGGCAGGTTGGCATGGCGCTCCTCGTCCAAAGCGGGCGAGCGGGCAGTATCGGGAACTTGCACGTGATTGTTCAGATTGTGATCCTGGCGATGATTGCAGCCTTTTTGGGCCTGCGACTCTACTCCGTCCTCGGCCGCAGGCCCGAGCATGACGAGGAACCGATGCGTCGCCGGATCGAGCAGCCCGATCCTTCTTCGCAAAATCGGCAGCCGCCGGTTTCGCGCGGTGCCGAAGGGAGCCAGTTGGCCCCGCGCCCGCGTGATCTGGCGCAGCCTGAACCCAATACGTTTGACCACAGCGCCGAAGCAGGCGTGCGCGCAATCATTGCTGCGGACCGCCGGTTTGATCTGGCGCAGTTCCTTGCCGGATCGAAGGCAGCCTATGCGATGGTGCTCGAAGCATTCTGGCGCGGCGACAAGGAAGAACTGCGTCAGCTTTGTGATGATGACGTTTACGCCGGTTTTGAATCGGCCATCGATGCCCGCGTGGCCGCAGGCGAAACCATTGTTGCGCGTGTGATTCGCATCGAAGAAGCGCGCATCGTGGCCGCTTCGATTGAAGCTAAGACGGCGCGCATTACCGTGCGCTTTTTGGCTGATATCGCCTCCGTCACGCGCGATGCCGAAGGCCACGTTATTGCTGGGTCACTGGATGACGCGGTGGAAACCCGAGATCTGTGGACGTTCCGCCGCGATATCACCGCCCGCGATCCTGACTGGGTGCTCGACGAAACCGACGAGGCCTGAGCCTCGACGCACATCGTGGCGGGCATTTTTTCAAGTTTTGGCACAAGCAAGAGCGCCGCAGGCATTGCGGCGCTCTTTCTGCTTGGTGGGTGCTTGCGGCTGGTGCCCGAAGCGCAAGGGCCGCGCCCGGGTGTGCCCCCGCGCCCCGGCACGAGTGCGCCAACAGCTGCGCTGGCCGGGGTTTCCCGTGGGCCTGTGGTTTCAGGGCTTGGCTTCAAGGGCGAAAATGCCGCCGCGGCCTTGCGCAGTTTTGTGGTTTCGTGCCCTCGCCTGACCAAGCGCAGCGATACGTCGGGTTTGACGCAGCCGTCTGACTGGGCACCGGCGTGCGCTGCTGCCACCGGGTGGCAGGTAAGCGAGGCGGCGCGGTTTTTTGCGACCTATTTCGAAAGCGCCGAAGTGGCGGGTGGTGAGGCCTTTGCCACCGGATATTTCGAGCCTGAAATCGCCGGAGTGCGCGCGCGAAGTCCCGGCTATGACGTGCCGGTCTATGCCCTGCCGCCCGATCTGGTGCGGGCACGGCCCGGCGATGCACAAGTGCTGCCCGATGGGCGCTTGCCGCTGGGCCGCTATGACGAGGCAGGCGTGTTCACCGCCTATTGGGACCGCGCGCAGATCGAGGCTGGCGCGCTGGCGGGCAAGGGGCTGGAAATCGGCTGGGCGGCCGATCCGGTGGAAATGTTCTTCCTTCAAATTCAGGGGTCTGGCCGGTTGCGCGCGCCCGATGGCAGCGTGATCCGCATCGGCTTTGCCGGGCAGAACGGCTATCCCTATACCGGCATCGGCACGCTGATGCGCGAACGCGGGCTGATTGGTGGCGGGCCGGGGCAGTATGACGGTTCGCTGCAAGGCATCCAGCGCTATCTGCGCGAAAAGCCTGCCGAAGGTCGCCGTTTGATGCAGCAGAACCGCAGCTTCGTGTTCTTCCGCGAATTGAGCGGGCCGGGGCCAGTGGGCGCACTGAATGTGCCGGTGACGGGACAATCGACTGTGGCTGTGGACCCGGCCTTCGTGCCGCTGGGTGCGCCGGTGTGGCTTCAGGTGGACCGCAAGGAAGCCAACGGGCTGTGGGTGGCGCAAGACACCGGCGGGGCGATCAAGGGGGCCAACCGGTTTGACACGTTCTGGGGCGCAGGAGCCGAAGCGCGGCGCATTGCAGGCGGCATGAGTGCGCGCGGGCGAGCGCTGATTCTGCTGCCAAAGGGCGTGCTGGCGCGGCTGGAGCAGCGCTGATGCGTGCGCCACGGGGCTTGTCTACAGCAGAAGCGGAACTGTGGCAGAAAGTGGCCGCGACGATCACCCCGATCCATCCGGTGCGGCCAAAGGCGAAAGCCGCCGACGTAATCGCATTGGCTCCGCCAATGCCCGCACCCCCACCAAAGCGGATCAAGGGGCGCGTTCCGCCGCCTCTACCCGCGCCTGCACCATCTCCGACAGCGGCCAAGCGTCCGTTGGAAGCACATGGGCTGGATTCGAGCTGGGAACGCAAGCTGGCGCGCGGGGCGATTGCGCCGGACGTGACGATTGACCTGCACGGGATGGGGCTGGACGCCGCGCATGCCCGGCTCAACGCCAGCATTGCCCAAGCGCTGGCGATGGGCGCGCGCGTGATGCTGCTGATCGCGGGCAAACCGCGCCCGCATGATGCGACAGATGCCAGAGGCAACCAGCGCGGGGTGATCCGTGCAAGGCTGCTAGATTGGCTGGCACATAGCCCGCATGCCAGCCGCATAGCCGCCGTGCGCCCGGCGCAACCTCGCCATGGCGGCGCGGGCGCGGTTTACATCATCCTGAAGCGGCCGCGCTAAGATTTCATCCAGCGGGCGGCGAAGAAGCCGTCGATACCGCCATGATCGGCCAGCATGCCCGGATCGGAGCGGAAGTGGCCATCGCTGGCGGTCAGGCCTTCGGGCAGTTCAGCATCGCTGATGGGCGAAGGCGTGAGGCCGGTGAAAGTTGCGGCCTGCGCCTCGCCCTCTTCCCGCTCCAGCGAGCACACCGCGTAGACCAGCGTGCCACCCGGCGCGAGCCAAGTAGCGGCGCGTTCGAGCATGGCTGATTGGAGCGTCGTGAGGTCTGCCATCGCGGCGTGGCGGTGCAGCACATCGGGGTGGCGGCGGCATGTGCCGGTGGCGCTGCAGGGGGCATCGAGCAGGATCGCATCGAACGGCGCATCGGGCGTCCATGTCAGCACATCTGCCACCACGACATCAACGGAGAGGCCGCTGCGCTCAAGATTTTCGGCCAGCCGTTCATTGCGGCGGGCGGATTTGTCGAGCGCGGTGACGGTCCACCCGGCGGCGGCGAGTTGCAGCGTCTTGCCTCCCGGCGCGGCGCACAGATCGAGCGCGCGGCGGCCTTCACCTGTGCCCAGCAAGCGGGCAGGCACGCTGGCAGCAAGGTCCTGCACCCACCATGCGCCTTCGCTGAAGCCATCAAGTGCCTCGATGGCACCGGCGCGGGCAAGGCGGATATGGCCGGGAGCCAGAGAGTGGCCGCCCAACCGCTCTACCCACACCGCCGTTTGCGACGCATCGCGCAAGGTGAGGTCGAGCGGGGGTGGCACGGCAAGGCCAGCGCTGATTGCTTCGACCCGGTCAGGCCATGCAGCTTGCCAGCGGATGGCGGCAGCGGGGGGAAGCGTGGGGGCATCGGGCAGCTTGGCCGCGCCCTTGGTCACCGCCGAAAACACACCGTGGGCCAGGCGGCGCGGGCCACCGGTGAGCAGCGGCAGGCCGGTGGAGACGACGGCATGGCCGGGCAGGTTCAGCCGCAAGGCTTGGGCCAGCATGATGCGCAGGACGGCACGGGCCTTGGCATCATCGGGCAAGGGCTGCGCGGTGGCCGCATCGATCAGCGCATCAAGATCGGCCATCCAGCGCAGCGCTTCGTGCGCAATGGCAAGCGCGAGCGCGCGGTCATCGCCGCGTTCAATCCCGCGCAGGATCGGCGGCGCGGCCTGATCCAGCGGGTCGCCCCGGCGAAGCACAGCATCAGCCATGCGCAGCGCGGCGCGGCGGGCGGGAACGCCGGGAATTTCATCATCGGGAGCAGAAGTACGGGCCATGGCAGCGGCCTATCGGCGCTTGTGCCCCAATATGCAATTGCAACCGCGCGGCGCAGCGCCCATTTGCTGGGGCATGGACAAGCCCACACCCCGCGCGACAAAGCGACCAGAGACCTTCGCCCGGCCCGAGCACTGGACCAATGACCCGGCACCTGCGCCCAAGGCCATTGAGCGCGGCGATGATCCAGACGGCATCGATCCCACCCGGTTTGGCGATTGGGAGAAGAACGGTATCGCGATAGACTTTTAGCCTTCGATCACGCGCGCCTGCGGGTGATGCTTGTCGAGATGCTTGCGCAGGATCTTCAGGTTGCGTGTGTTCGAGCGGAAGAACAGGTCGAAGGCATCGCCGACCAGCGGCACCGCGCCGATGGCTGTATCGAATGCCACATTTGCGCCCATGCGCCACAGCTTCCATTTGGGCAGGCCAAGGTTGCGCGCTTCCCATACGACATAGGCGCCCATCGCCGCGGTCAGCACATCGCCCAGCACCGGCACCAGCCCGGCGATGGCGTCAAGGCCGACATCGCGGCGCAGGATTGGGATCGTGAAGCTGCGTTCGAGCAGGCGCTCCATCATTTCGATCCGCTGGCGCACTGATGCGGCATCGGTGCCAAGGCCGGGGATTTCGGCCCTGAGGGGTTGAGGGCGGGCAAGGCGCGGCCGGGCAGGATGGGGGTCGTTCATCCCTCTTATCTGGGAAGCCATGCCAGCGGCGGCAAGGGATGCCAGCCCCATGGGTTTTGCGCAAAGCCGGTGGTGCCAGAGCGAACCATCGACCAGCGCAAGGGCCGGGCTATCGGAATAAAGCCGTTGGCGGCCGTAATCTCGGCCTCGGCCTCGGCCAGCAGAGCGGCGCGTGCGGCAGGATCTAGTGCGCGGCGGGCCTCGGTCACACGCTCATCCCCCACCGGGCTGCACACTGCTTTCTGGACCGTGCAGGACAGCTGATTGAGGAACCACGTGGCACGGCCATAGCGCGCCGTCACATCGATCAACCGCAGATCGCCACGGTCCTTTTCAGGCACGCGGCGCACCGCAATGCCGATCCGCGCAAAATCCCCGCGCAGAGCATCGAATACCAGCGATGATCCCAAGCCATCGGGCATGGCCACATTCAGCGTTGGCAAATCGCGGCCTGCGCCTCTCCATGCGGTGACGCGCGAGGCGGCCTGCGCCTGACGGTCTTCCACGCTCATCCCCTGCCAACGCTCACCGATGGTGCCCAGATCATCTTCGGCATCAGGCGATACGATACGCGTGGTAGGCTGCCATCCGCCGATGTTGAAGCTGGCCAGCAAAGCCCCGCGATCAATCGCCATGGCCAACGCCTCGCGATTCGCAGCATCGCCAAGGAAACCTTCCGTGCGGGTCACCAGCAGCCCGAACAGCCCCGTTACGGGATCAAGCTGCACATTGCCCCGCGTCAACCCGATACGCCCGGCCAGCGGCACCGTATCGATCTTTCCGCCTAGCAACACATCGATATCGCCTGCGTCGAACATTTCCACAGCCTTGGCCGGCGCTGCGAAATTCACCGCGAGCGGACGCGCGCGCCGCGCAAAATCAGCCTGTTCAGGCAGACCCCGCTGGGCTGGAGGAATGAGACTGAAATTAACGGGACCATTTTTCGAAGGTGCGACCTTCATCGGTCCGGTCCCGCTCCGCCTGCCCTTGGCCGATTGCCATGTCAGCGCCATTTCGGGCTGGGCAAGCAGGATCAGCAGTTCAGGCACCGGGGCGACCAGATCAATCTCTACCACGCGATCAGCCATCACGCGCACTTCATCGATGGCAGCCAGATCAAGGCCAAGTGCGGTGCCTTTCAGCCCGGCAATGGCTTTGCGCAGCAAAGCAACCGCAGCATCTGCACCGATTCGCTTGCCATCCGGCCAGGTTCCATCGCGCAGGCGGAAGATGTAGCTTTGCCCATTGTCGGTCACGATCCAGCGATCGGCCAGTGCCGGGACAACACGGCCGGCTTCATCAAACCCCACAAGACCTTCATGGGTTGCTGCACGAATCAGCTGAGCCGGGCCCGACAGGCGGACGCCGCGTTCGTTCATGGCTGCGGCATCGCCCATCACAGCCACGCCCAGCGTACCGTCGCCGCTCTTCCCGCAGGACGAGAGCAGCAATGCAAACAGGGGGATTGAGGCGCGCCAACCAGCCATCACCGCATGACTAGGGCAGCGCAACGCATGCGTCCAGAACGCACCCGCGCCAGCGGCGAATTAAAGCCAGCTGGCTCTAGTGCGGTGGAAACGAAACGGTTGCTTAAGCAAAAGACGACGTCGGCCCGTGCTTGGCACGGGGCGACGGGGAAGTTTCACGCAACTAACTTCAGTTCCAGATGGCTAGCCCGAAAAAATCAGATCTTGCGCGTCAAATCTTTCTTAGGGGACCGACCGGAAGGGACCGGATCGGAGGCTTGACAAACCGGGGCGTGGATTCGCCCAGACCGACCGGCGCACGCGCGAGTTTTGGATCGATTTCGTCGTGAAAGGCAATGCCGAAACGGTTGTCCTGAATCCACGCGACAACGCCTTCAACCCAGCCAATATTGCGCAGGTTCACTTCGATCTGCGTACCGCGCAGCACTTTAACCGTACCTTCGGCCATCATGCCGCCAGCAGAAAGGTTGCGCACCTTCACCCGGTGCTCGGCCTCTGAACCGGGCGAGCGCACTTCTGCCATGAGAAACAGGCTGTCACGCCCGATATGCCGATGGTCGATCTCAGTCACCAGAGGTTCCGCCAATCCCATGAATGCAATACCCAAACGGCTTAAACCTTGTCCGTTTGAAAGAGTATCGCACCTAAACCTGCCTGTTTTCTAAACAGCCAAGGTTAATTCAGCGTTACATCTGGCAGATGTTAACCGCGAAGACACCGGGTCTGACCCTGCTTTTCGGCACTGCACAAATCACATGTCGCGGGAAATTTTCTCTCTACGTTCATGGGCTTCCTGTGCTTCGACGGTCATCGTGGCGATAGGCCTTGCTATCAGGCGACCAAGGCCGATCGGCTCGCCGGTCACTTCACAGTAACCATATTCGCCCTCATCAATGCGGCGCATCGCAGAATCGATCTTGGCGATCAGCTTGCGCTGACGGTCCCGCGTACGCAGTTCGATGCCCCAGTCGGTTTCACTGGATGCGCGGTCATTAAGGTCCGGTTCGCGAATCGGGCCATCCTGCAGCGCCGAAAGCGTTCCTGCCGCAGCCGACAGGATCGATTTTTTCCATTCCAGCAGCAGGCGGCGAAAATAATCCTGCTGCGCTTCATTCATATAGGGTTCGTCATCGCCTGGCACATAGTCGCCCGGAAGAGCGCGTCGTGCCTTGGCAAGAACGTCAATCTCGTCACTCAAAACCCCAGCCATACGGCCCTCCGCAAAACAAGCTATCCGCCCCTCCCGGCCTGCATTCATCCCACCGGATTCCGCCGGTCGGCGCGCAGACTCTTGTGCTGGCGCGCCTATAGGATTGGCCCGTGAACCGCACAAGCGAATAGGCGCATATCGCGCATTAAGGCTGCGTGAAGTACAGACAATCGCGCTTGGCTTTTTGCAGATTGTCCTCGCACCAGACACACAAGCTTTGCTGTTAACCATTTATTGACCAAGAATTGTGACTGTCTGCCAGTCGGAGGCTCCCCCCGCAAAAGGGCTTGGGGAATGGCTTCCTGAAGGGGGTTAGGCATTATGACTCAAGCATGGATCAAACTGGTGGCTGACGAGAGCATGCCAGCCGCTGTGGCCGAATCACACGAATCTGCAGATTTGCTGGTTGCCACGTGCCTTGCCGCTGCTGCCAACGGCGATGCCAGCGCGCTGTTCGATTTGGGCGTTGCCTATTCCACCGGCAGCCACGGCGTGGACTGCGACCTGATCGAAGCGCACAAGTGGTTCAACCTTGCCGCTGTGGGCGGACACGATGAAGCCGCGCAGTGCCGCGCTGATGTGGCCGACGAGATGACCGCACGCGAGATTGCCGAAGCCCAGCGCCGCGCGCGGGAATGGCTGCGCAGTGGCCGGGCGGCTGCCTGAGGTATAACGATCACAGTTCCAGCAAACGTGCATTTCTATCGATGTTGCTGATGCCGTAAATCCAAGCATGACCCGGAGCGATTGGCGTGATCCGCATCTTCTATGACGGCGAGTGTCCGTTCTGTTCGCGGTATGTGCAGATGGTGCGCCTTCAACGCAGCGCGCAGGTACAGCTTGTCAATCTGCGCGAGCATGATGCCCTGCGCGATGAACTTATCGCAGCAGGCTTCGACCTTGACGGCGGCATGGTGGTGGAAGACGGTCAGGCACGCTATTCGGGCGACAAGGCAGTGGCCTACATCGCCTCGCTCACCACGCCCTCTGATGCGTTCAACCGGCTGAATCGCTGGATTTTTTCAAAACCTGCATTGGCCGCGTGGCTCTATCCGATCCTGCGCAGTGGCCGCTGGTTTATACTGTTTCTGATGGGGCGCAGTTTCATTACCGAAACCGCTTCGCCAAACAGCGCCCGGCGCGAAATTTTTTCGACCATCTTTGCGCTCTTTTCCATTTTCCATGTCTTCAACTACGCTTTTGAATATGAGCGTTTCCCGCCTTCAGCAGACATGCTCGTGCTGCTGGTGGCAGCGCTTTCCCTGCTGTTTCGCCCCTCGTCCGAGCGGCTGCTGTTTGCCCTGATGCTGATCAGCACGATCAGCACCGTGCTGCAGGCTCCGGTCAATTCCAATCACACGATTGTAAGAGCCGCCGCATTGCTGGGATACTGGCTGTCGTTTGGCACCGCGATGGTGCGCAACGATCCTTTTGCGCAGATTTTCCAACGCTTTGCACCTGCAGGCGCGGCCGCCTTGCTGGTGATGTACTTCTTCGGCATCTTTCACAAGATCAACACGGATTTCCTGAACCCGATCAGCAGTTGTGCGGTTGTCTTGTGGCGGCTGATGCCCTGGCCGCTGTCGGCGATACATGGCCCAGCAATTGATGCCATGACGATCTATGGCACCTTCGTAGTCGAAGGGCTGATCGCCACTGCGCTGTTGACCAGACGTTTCAGGCACTATGGCATTGCAGCGGGGATGGCGTTTCACTTGCTGCTGAGCCTCAGCGCCTATGCGATGTATATCTCCTTCACCACGCTTTCGATTGCGCTCCATTCCTTGTTCCTGAGCGAGCGTGCCGCCCGACAAACGCTTTCGTCACCAATCCTGTGCATGGTTCGCGCCAAGTTTGCCCAGCCGATCTACAAGGTGGCCGTATTGGGCATCAGCCTGTGGCTCGCCGTGTTTGCCTTTGACGGGCATTACACGCTGGTCACACTGGTTGCGCTGCCGCTGGTTTTGCCATTTTGCTGGGCAGTGTTGCGCTATGGCGCGGCACCCGATCAGGCCAAGGGGCATGTGCCAGTGATCGGCATGATTGTCGGCGTACTATTTTTTGCCAATTGCGCGATGCCCTATCTCGGCCTGAAAACCGCGCAGAGCGTCAACATGTTTGCCAATCTCAGGCTGGAGGCAGGGGGCAGCAATCATCTGATCTTCAGCAGCCCGCATCGCCCATTCCACTATCTGGATACTGTCGTCACGATGGAAGACACCGGGCAAAAGCGGGTCCTTTACGATGTGCTTGCAAAGATGCGACGCAATCCCGACTGGTCGGTAACCTTCACATTGAATGGCAAGCGGTACGAAAATGCCAATGCACGCATGTTTGCGCAGGAGATTGAGCGCCTGGTGATGCCGGAATGGGTCAACAAATGGTTCCATTTCCAGCCGGTTGACCTCGATCAGCCAGAAGTTTGCGGGGCGTAAACGGCCAAGATCGCCTTCTCAAAGTCTGCTTCCCCAGAGGAAATCGATTTGTTGATAGCTGATTGAAGAAAGCTTGAAGGTGGTAGGCCGAGACTACGAAGACCGGACGAGTTATGCCACTCCGTCTCAGCAAAATTCCTCTTTCAGCCGTAGAATCCTGTGCATCCGTTCGTGCATGATAGTGGCAATGCCGATCCACCCGTCCTCAAATTCACGCCAATAGATGAAATGGTGTTCGTGTCGGCAAAACCTGCCGTTTATCCCCAAGTCTGCCGGGATCGGCCTCCACAAAACATTGCGCCGGACAATCACACTGAACTTGTCGAATAGCCCGCGCACGTAGGTTTCGGACTTATGTTCGCCTCATGTATCGCGGGGGTAGTGGTAGATTTCGTCCAGACGGGCCGCGGCAAGGGACGAAAGCCGATGCCCTGTCACGATATGCGCCGGTTCCGGGCAGTTATATCGTCAGCGCTAAGTTCGATATATTCGGATGCGGGTGTAGCAAAGGCTTGCGTAAGTTCGGCTTTTAACCGTGCGAAAGCAGCCTGATCGGCACGTTCCATATCCCGCCTGATGAGGTCGCGAACGTATTCGCTGACGTTCTCATACGCGCCGGAATCACCCACATTCGATGAGACGAATTCGCTCAAGGCTCCGCCCACGCGGACATTGAGAGTTACGGATTTGCCCAATGCAACCTCCAGAGCGTCCACAACTTGTTCAATATTCTGCACACATAAGGGTGCTTGCAAGCAATCCCTCACCCCTTCCTGAACGGCGTCCGCGTGCCCAGCACCAGTTGGTCCTGCGCGATGCCTGCGCGTTCACGTTCCAGAAAATCGGCCACGGCGCGGCGGAAGTTCGGGTCGGCGATGTAGTGGGCCGAGAGGGTCTGGACGGGTTCGTAGCCTCGTGCCAGCTTGTGTCCGCCTTGTGCGCCTGCCTCTACGCGAGAGAGGCCCAGCGCTATGGCGGCGTCTATCGCCTGATAATAGCACAGTTCGAAGTGGAGGAAGGGCTTTTCCACCAGCGCGCCCCAATAGCGGCCATAGAGTGCATCCTTGCCGATGAAATTTATCGCGCCTGCCACAGGTTGATCATCGAGGAAGGCCAGCACCAGTAGCACCTTGTCGGCCATGCGTTCGCCAATCAGGTCGAACGCTGCGCGCGTAAGGTAAGGGCGGCCCCATTTGCGCAGGCCGGTGTCCTGATAGAACAGCCAGAAGGCATCCCAGTGTTCAGGGCGGATCGCATCGCCGCTTAGCTGGCGGATTTCGATGCCGTCTTGCGCCTTCGCACGCTCCTTGCGCAGGTTCTTGCGCTTGTCAGATGACAGCACGCCAAGGAAATCGGTGAAGCTGGCGTAGCCGCGGTTTTCCCAGTGGAACTGGATGTCGCTGCGCGGGAGCCAGCCAGCCGCTTCGAACAGCGGCATCTGTTCGGGCGTGATGAATGTGGCGTGGGCCGAGGATAAGCCATTGGTATCGCACAATTGCTCTGCCGCGCGCAGCAGGGGCGTGGCAAGGTCCGGGCGGTCCCCCAGCAGCAGGCGCGGGCCAGTGGCGGGGGTAAAGGGCGCGGCAATCTGCAGCTTCGGATAATAGTCCCCGCCCGCGCGGTGCCAGGCGTCTGCCCACGCATGGTCAAACACATATTCGCCCTGGCTGTGCGTTTTCAGATAGGCGGGCAGTGCAGCCGCAGGCTTGCCATCTTCGCCTTCGATCACAATGGGCAGTGGCGACCAGCCGGAGCGGCCGCCGACCGAGCCTGAATCCTCCAACAGCTTCAGGAAAGCGTGGGAAACGAAGGGGTTGCCATCGCCCGCCAACCGATCCCATTCTTCGGCGGCGATTTCCGAGACGGCCTTATGGATGCGCGCGGTGTAAGTCACGATGGGGTCATGCCCCGACGCCGGGGCCTTCGGCAATAGGTCCATCGGCACAGTCCGCTGCACGCGCGGCGTGTTCGGCAGAGCGAACGGTCCATGTCAGCACCGGGAAACCGCGCCAGCGCTGTGTGGCGACGAACTTGCTGGGCAGATCGCGCACGTCCCACGCAAGGAACAGAGGGCGGGCCTGCCAGAAGGCCATGTGGAGTTTCAGCGTGGCGGGCAAGGTGCGGCTGCCGTTTTCCGTCACCACAAGGCCGTGGACGATATGCGGCGAATGGCGCGCGAACCAGCGGCTGACGCGCGGATCAAAGCTCATCACCGCCACTTGGCCCTGATAGCCCTCCAGCGCGCGGCGCACCGCAAGGCACAGCGGGGCGACGCGGATTTCCTTCTTGGACTTCAGCTCGATCAGCACCGGAACCTGACCCGCTACCTGATCGAGAAAGGCGCGCAAGGTGGGGATGCAATCGGTGCCGCCAGTCAGCGGGATCTTCGCCAGATCATCGGCGCGGCGGTCTATCACTGCGCCGGTCTCACCGGTCAGGCGGTCTAGCTCCCAATCGTGGAACACCACTGCCTGCCCATCGACCGTGCGCTGCACATCGCATTCGATGCCAAGGCCGCGTTCTATCGCCAGCGCGAAAGCCTTGGGCGAGTTCTCGGGGACGCCATGCCCGTCTATGGCCCCGTGCAGCCCGCGATGGGCATAGCTGCGCCCTTTCAGCCAGCCGACTCGCGCGTCCTTGGGCGCGGGGACGAGGAAGCGGTCAAGCAGGGCGAATGGCAAGGATAG
The DNA here is from genome assembly GCF_057180525.1 of Novosphingobium sp. HNCC26BN242. Classification (NCBI taxonomy): domain Bacteria; kingdom Pseudomonadati; phylum Pseudomonadota; class Alphaproteobacteria; order Sphingomonadales; family Sphingomonadaceae; genus Novosphingobium; species Novosphingobium sp. HNCC26BN242. The sequence continues at coordinate 768,679 of NZ_JBXUGM010000002.1, read as the reverse complement.
CATCGACTTCCACCGCAGCGCCCAGCGGCAGCACCGGCACGCCCACTGCGCTACGGGCATGCTTTCCGGCGTCGCCAAAGGCGGCCACCATCAGTTCGGACGCGCCGTTGGCCACCTTGGGCTGATTGGTGAAGGTGCCGGTCGAAGAGATGAATGCGCCCAGCTTTACCACGCGCTCCACCCGGTCGAGCGAGCCCAATGCCGCCTTGGCCTGCGCCAGAATCATCAGCGCGCAGGCCTGTGCGGCGGCGGTGCCCTGTTCGAGCGAAACGTCCTCGCCCAAGCGGCCGGTCACCAGTTTGCCATCGATAAAGGGCAATTGGCCCGACACGTGCAATAATCCGCCCACTTCCACCGTTGGCACATAGGCGGCGACCGGTGCGGCTGCCTGTGGCAGAGTATGGCCGAGGTCAGCCAGCCGGGCTACAACGCTATCACTCACGCATCTTCTCCATGAATTTGTTCGATAATCCAGGGCAGCGCCGCTTCCCAATCGTCAATACGAGCATGGGCATGGCCCGCCTGATGCGCGCAATCAATGTGCGGGGCAAGCAGCGGTTCCCCGCACAAGTGCAGGCGGATCACGTCCGGCGTCAGTTGCGAAACCGAATCGTGGTGCTGCGGCAGATCGTCGATGAACAGCGCGCGCGACGGCTTGTATTCATCAAGGATCGCCTTGAGCGCCGGGCCTTTCGGCCCCTGATTGGTGAAGACGCGGGCATTGATGCCGACATCGGCCAATTGCTTGGCGCGGGTTTCACGGCGGTGATCGTTAAGGTTCGTCAAGATCACCACATCGGCACCTTCCGCCACCGCGTTAATCCCCGCAACCGCGCCCGCAATGACTTGCTGACGATACATTTCGGTGTCGAAGAACTTGTTGAGCAGGCTCCAGATTTCCTCGGTCGGCACCAGAGAGCCGTCCTTGGCAAAGCGCATCGCCTTGGAAAAATCGGCGCTGTCCATCTTGAAGGTGATGCCCTCCTTCTCCCCCAACCAATCGCGGAAGGGGGCGACCATGTGCAGCAGCACCTCATCACAATCGCTGACGATCAGGGGGCGGCTCATGACAATTCCTTTCGGGCGGCGATGATCGCCTCGGGCGAGATGTCGAGCGCGAAGGCCGCGTTGACAAGGTCTGCTTCGTGATTGGCGAGAAATTCCAGAACTGCCCCCAGAATGGCGGGATCGGCAATTCCGGCGCGCAATTCATCGGGTGTCAGGCCGGTGAGATCGAGGAACCTTGCGGCGCGGGGACCATCGGACAGGACCCAGCCGAGCGCTTGCAGCGCGATGGCGGCGGCATCTGGCGGGGGGGAAGGCTCGCGGATGATTGTCAGGGCCTTTCGCGGGGCATAAGGGGCGTTTAGGTGCAGTTAGGTGCTTCTAGGTGCAGTTCGGGAAACAGGCGTGTCAGTGGCAAAAAGAATTCTGGTTGTCGAGGACAACGACCTCAACCGCAAGCTGTTCTGCGACCTGCTGCGCGCCAAGGGATTCGAGGTGGAGCCAGTGGCCGACGGGCGCGTGGCGATCGAACGCACGCGCCAGTTCATGCCGCATCTGGTGATCATGGACATCCAACTGCCCGACATTTCGGGCATGGACCTGATCGAGGCGCTGAAGTCAGACGAAGAGCTCAAGTCCATCCCCATCCTCGCCGTCACCGCCTATGCCGGCAAGGGCGATGAAGAAGCGATCCGCGATGCGGGCGCGGAAGGGTATCTGGCCAAGCCTGTATCAATCGCGCCGTTCATGGTGGCGGTCAATGCGCTGATTTAGCTATTTATGAGAATTACTTTTTGAGTGAGGTTCATTTTTATTCCAGATTCAGGAAAAATATCAAATGTATAGGGGCATCATTTGCGATCTATTCGACTTTTTGTAGCATGTGCGTCGCTAGCTGTAGCCTCTTGCGGTGGCGAATCGGGTAGTCAAAGCCCGATAACCATTCCGACACCGAGCCCCTCGCCGTCGCCAACAGCATCGCCGACGCCTCTCCCCACTTATCCTGCTTTTGCCAGCGTCGGCTCGAACCTGACTTTTGGAGGTGGCTGTGCAACCCTTGGCACTGTCGGCGGAGACGGCATGCCGTTGCCGAGCAGCGCGGACGGTGGCCTTGGCTACATCAGCAGCACTCAAGCATATCACGCAATTGCCCCGGATGGAGAATTTCGGACTGGCACGTTCCTGCCGTCCGACAAGACCCTCGAAATCAGTTCTGAGGTTGCTTTCTCCAAGACAATTGGCAGTGACAGCACAATCGGTTCGCTTCGATTGATCAGACCCGCAAGCTCGTATGAGTATTCACGCATTTCGGCATTCAATATCCGAACGCCATCAACCGGGTACGAGACGACAACCTTCTGTGCAGTTGGTGTACCGACGCGCGTAAACGATATTCCGACTTCTGCCACTGTAAGCTTCACTCAGTTCGCTATCGCTGGGGTTGCTTATGATCGGTCAGGTGGCTCAATCGTGGTCTATACCCTTTCGGCGGCGGTATCGATGGGTGTGGATGTCAGAAACGGTGTGTTTCAGTCGACGGTCGCACTTGTCGGGACAAGCGCAAATGGGGCAACATTGAACTTGGGAAGTTACATTCTGGCTGGCACGATCAACCAGACCGACGGCACTTTCTTTGCGAGTCAGGACGTTGCAAATAGTACCGGCTTTCGGATCAGCGGTCAGTTCTTCGGCCCTCAGGGCAAAGAGTTCGGGTACAGCTTTGAGCTTCTGCGCTACAACAGTAACAATTCCAACTTCAATCGCGTGATTAAGGGGGCGATAATCGGCGGGCGCTAAGGTGAAATCAGGGCCTAGTCTATGTCGCTAGGGCAACACCCTGAGCGTGTTCAATCATGAAAGTGATGGCTGTCAGACACAGGCCGAGCATGAAGATGCGATAGGCCATCGACAGGTAGCGGTACTTCTTGCGCTGCAGGATCTGCCCGTTCTGGTACATATCGTGCAGCATCGTGCGAAATATGGCTTCATCGCTGCGCAAGTCTTCAAGCACCGACTGCGTCCATTCCTCTTCGTCCATGTGCGTAAAAAAGCCGAAGAACAGCTTGTTGGATTTGCCATCGTTGAGTTTCGCCGCGCTTGGCCCGCTAATCGACGGCAGCACCGTGAACATCGCGCAGATGGCCGAGACGAATGCGAAGAAGGCCAGCATTCCCAACGAGATTGGCATCTGCCCGCCCTTTGCCTGCCCCACCGCGATGGTGAACACGACGAATGTGGCGCCCATCAGCATTGAAGCCTTGGAATCGGCCATCTGGCTGAGCGTGAGATTTATCTGCTGGGTCGTGCGGACAAGATGAATGGCGTGATTGGAATAGCCTGACGGCGACGGCACGGAAGGCGCAGAGCGCGGCGATGCTGGCATCGGATCGTTCAGGCGTTCAGCCTGCGTTACAGTCTCTGCCATGATTCCCCCGCAGGTGCATTTCCAGCATCTTTCGCGGATAACAGGGATGGCACAAGGGGCGAACGCTTGACAAGCAGGCCTATTGGCCGCTTTTCGGCCTTAATCGTCTGGCAGGGGCGCGTTTGATCGCCCGATGGAGAACACGTAATGGATCGCGCCGCAACCGCCGAAAAGATTGCCGAACTGATCGGCCCCTTCAACAAGAAGGGCATCGAGGTTACCGATGCGACGACTTTTGCAGGCGACCTTGAATGGGACAGCCTGACCGTGATGGACTTTGTGGCGGCGATTGAAGACGAATTCGACATCATCATCAGCATGAACCAGCAGGCCGAGATCGAGAATTACGGCCAACTGGTCGATGCGGTGACGAAGCTTCAGGGTTGAAGCGATAACGGCTACCCCATCCCGCTCATGCTGAGCTTGTCGAAGCATATGGCGCTGCGCAAGCGTCCTTCGACAAGCTCAGGACGAGCGAAGAGGCGTGGATTTCAGGATTAGAGATCGAAGATGACCGACCTTTTTTCAAAGTTCGACCCGCTGATCGAACAGCGCCGTGCATTGCTGGCGGGCGGCGTGGAAGACCCGTTCAATCTGGTGATGGAGCGGGTGATTTCGCCCACGGTGGCGGTGTGCAATGGGCGCGAGACGATCCTGCTGGGCACCTACAACTACATGGGCATGACCTTTGACCCGGACGTGATCGCCGCGGGCAAGCAGGCGCTGGACGATTACGGTTCAGGCACGACCGGCAGCCGCGTGCTGAACGGCACTTATGCCGGGCACCGGGCCTGCGAAGAGGCGCTGAAAGAGTTTTACGGCATGGACCACGCAATGGTCTTTTCCACCGGGTATCAGGCCAACCTTGGCATCATCAGCACGATGGCCGGCAAGGGCGATTACATCATCCTCGATATCGATAGCCACGCCTCCATCTGGGACGGCTGCAAGATGGGCGATGCCGAGGTTGTGCCGTTCAAGCACAACGACATCGTGGCGATGGAAAAGCGCCTGAAGCGCGTGCCCGAAGGCGCGGGCAAGCTGGTGATCCTTGAGGGCGTCTATTCGATGCTGGGCGATATTGCCCCGCTGAAGGAAATGATCCGCGTGGCCAAGGAACACGGCGCGATGGTGCTGGTGGACGAGGCGCATTCGATGGGCTTTATCGGCCCCAATGGGCGCGGCGTGGCCGAAGATCAGGGCTGCCTGGATCAGGTAGACTTCGTGATCGGCACGTTTTCCAAGTCGGTCGGCACAGTGGGTGGTTTTTGCGTTTCCAACCACCCGAAGTTTGAAATTCTACGGCTGGTGTGCCGCCCTTACGTGTTCACAGCCTCCCTGCCGCCCAGCGTGATGCACACAGCCACGACCAGCATCCGCAAGCTGATGCACGGTGAGGCCAAGCGCGCGCATTTGTGGGAAAATTCCCGCACGCTGCATCAGGGCCTGCGCGACAAGGGCTTTTCGCTGGGCACGCCCGAGGCACAGAGCGCGATCATTGCGGTGATCATGCCCGATCTGGAGCGCGGCGCGGCGATGTGGGAAGCGCTGCTGCACGAAGGCCTTTACGTGAACCTCGCCCGCCCGCCCGCCACACCCGCCGGGATGACACTGCTGCGCTGTTCGCTGTGCGCGGAACATTCAGCCGATCAGGTGCAGACGATCATCGGCATGTTCGAGCGCGCCGGGAAGGCTGTGGGGATTATCTGATGCGGTTTGGATTGGCCGCATTGCTGGCGTTGGTAGCGACGCCGGCAATGGCGCAGAATGGGCCGCCTGCGGTGGTGACGCCGCCGGGCGAAGGCATGATGGACAAGCCCTGCCCTGCCGACCAGCGCGCGCTGAACTTTGCTCATCCATATGTCCGCCAATACGACTGGGCGTGGCAGTGCCGCTTCGCCGAAGCGGACAAACAACTGGCGCAAGCCCCGCGCGTGGTGTTCATCGGCGATTCGATCACCGAGGGCTGGATCGGCCTTGCGCCATCGCTGTTCGTCAGCGGCGCGGTGGGGCGTGGAATCAGCGGGCAGACCAGCCCGCAGATTCTGGTGCGGTTCTATCAGGATGTAGTGCGGCTGCGGCCAAAGGTTGTGCACATCATGATCGGCACCAACGATATCGCGGGCAATACCGGCCCCAGCAGCGCCGAAATGTACACCAACCACATCGCCGCGATGGTCGATATGGCGCGGGCCAATGGCATTGCCGTGGTGATCGGCAGCATCCTTCCAGCGGCGAAGTTTCCGTGGAAGCCGCAGCTTGCGCCTGCAAAACAGGTGGTAATGCTGAATGCGTGGCTGAAGGACTTTGCCAAGCTGCGCGGCGCGGTGTTTGCCGATTATCACTCCGCGCTGGTCAATGCCGAGGGCGGGATGAACCCGGACGTGGCGCCGGATGGGATACACCCGAACGCGAAGGGTTACGCCGTGATGGAGCCGATTGCGCGCGCGGCGATTGCCGAGGCGGAGAAGCTGGGCGTCAAGAAGCAGGTGGCCGGGAAGCGCTGAGTCTAGCGGTTTCGGGTAGGTGCGGGTGCCCCTCCACTATGCTGCGCATGGTCCCCCTCCCCGTGCCGGGTAGGAATTTCGCGCCATTCGCCGGGGGCGAGGCCTTCGAGGGACCAATCTCCGATTTGCCAGCGGACGAGGCGCAAGGTGGGGTGGCCCACCGCAGCGGTCATGCGGCGGATCTGGCGGTTGCGGCCTTCGCGGATGGTGAGACGTACCCAAGTGTCCGGGATGGATTTGCGCACGCGGATCGGCGGGTCGCGCGGCCAGAGCGCGGGGTCTTCTATCAGGTTGGCCTCGGCGGGGAGAGTCAGTCCGTCTTTGAGGCGCACGCCTTTGCAAAGGGCATTTAGTGCAGCGTCGTCGGGCACGCCTTCGACTTGCGCGAGGTAGGTTTTGGGCAGTTTAAAGCGCGGGTCCGCAATGCTGGCTTGCAGGCGGCCATCATCGGTCAGCAGGAGCAGGCCTTCGCTATCATGGTCCAGACGGCCTGCGGGGTAGACGCCGGGATAATCTATGAAGTCTGCCAGTGTCGGACGTGGCGGGCCGGTGCGTTCATCGGTGAACTGGCACAGGACGCCGAAGGGTTTGTTGAATGCGATAAGGGCCATGGCGCTGCATAGGCGGCAAGACGTGGTGCGGCAATTGCGTTCGAAGGGGATTGGCAGCGGGCCGGGCGCGCTAGTGGCCTTGGCCATGTTTCGATACAGAGACGACAAGTCCGGTTCAGGTTGCCCGGTGCATAGCGCTGGCAAGCGTCTTACTGACATCAGGGAGAATAAGGCATGCGTTTGGTTCAGGCAGCAATTGCGCCACTGCTGGCATTGGCCATGACGCAACCGGTTCTGGCACAGACCGCGCCTGCTTTGCCTGCGGGCGCTCCTGCAGCGGCGGGCGCGCGGCCTGCTGGGCCGCCGATGCAGCCGCAGGGTTGGACCATGACGGTGGGCGTGGCCCCGCTGTTCGGGATGGCGTGGCAGGGATCAAAGGACACCGCGCTTTCGGTTTTTCCCGATTTGCGCATCAATTACAAAGACACGCTGTTCCTCTCCGTGCCCGATGGACTGGGCTGGAACGCGGTGAATGCCGATGGCTGGAAGGCTGGGCCGCTGGTGAAGCTGCGGTTTGGCCGCAATGAGAGCAACGGCGGATCGCCCTTTCAGCTGGCAGGGGGCAGTGATGCGCTGATTGGCATGGGCGATATTGGCGTGGCCGGTGAGGCAGGCGGCTTTGTGGAAAAGCGCTTTGGCACCAGGCAACAGTGGCGCGCGCGTGCCGAGGTGCGGCAGGGCTTTGGTGCGCATCAGGGCGTGGTGGGTGATGTTCAAGCCACTTATTCCGGGCGCACGGGCAAGGTGATCTATTCGGTGGGACCACGCGCCACTTTTGCCACGACGGATTACATGCAGACCTATTTTGGGGTGGACGCTGGGCAGGCGGCGCGGACCGGCCTTGCCGTTTCGCGGCCTGATGGCGGGCTCGTGTCCTATGGCATTGGCGGGAACGTGATTCGCCCGCTCGACCGGCGGCGCGTGGTGACACTGTTTGCAGGCATGGACCGGCTGGGCGGGGAACCTGCCGGATCATCGCTGATCCGCGAGCGCGGGCAGCGCACGCAGTTTACGGTTGGGCTGGGATACGGTTTCCGCTTCGGGCTTTAGGCTGGATTGATTGGCGCGGCCAACTCGCACTTGGCCTTGGTTTCCGCCGATTCGCCGCCGCCGAGCATGGTGACGGCGAGGAAACCGCCGACGACGAGCAGCACGAAGCCGATGGTGACAAGGCCCAGATACTTGTCGATGAAGCGCTTGATCGGGGCACCGAACAGGCGGAACAGCACGCCCACGATCATGAAGCTGATCGAGCGACTTACAATGCTCGAAAGGATGAACGGGACCAGCGGCATCTGGATGAAGCCGGCGGTGATCGTCAGCAATTTGAACGGGATGGGCGTTGCGCCCTTGAGCATGATGATCTCCGCCCCGTATTCGCGCAGGTAACACGCGGCTTTGGGGAAGCTTTCGGCCAAGCCCAATGCGGCGAGCAATTGTGTGCCGACGGTATCATAGAGGCCGTAGCCGATTGCATAGCCGAGCATGCCGCCCATGACCGAGGCGATCGTGGCGATAGCAGCAAAACGGACGGCCTTTTTGGGTTCTGCCAGGCACATCAGGCCGAGCAGCGGGTGCGGCGGGATCGGGAAGAAGCTCGCTTCCATGAACGCGAATAGTGCCAGCCACCATTCGGCGTGGGGGTGCGCGGCCTTGGCCATCGTCCATTCATAGAGGCGGCGAAGCATCAGGCACCCGTCCGTTGTTGCACTGCGGTATGGGGCGGCATTTAGGGCAGTGTCGCGCTTTCTGCCAGCGGAAATGCCATGAACCTATTTGGCACTTTTTGATTGACATCGTCACGCTCATTCGGTACATAACAGGAACATCGCGAAAGACCGAGTCGCTCCGGGAGACGGAGGACGGGCTGCGAAGTGCCTTTTGACCAGTTCACCCAAATTCAAGGATGGGCACGCATGGCCGGATCGACTCCGCCTGCGTCCGGCAAGAACCGGACGCGGATTTCTGCTGCGCACAGGACATCGGACAAACCGAACAATCGCCATTGGAGAACGCATTTTCTGGCCGCGCTGGCAGAGACATCAAATGTGAGCGCGGCGGCACGGGCCGCCAAGATCGATCCCAGCCACGCCTATAAGCTGAAGCGGACCGAGCACGAATTTGCCGCGCAATGGCGCGAAGCGCTGTGCGAGGGATACGACCTGCTGGAGATGGAAGTGCTGCACCGGTTGCGCTTTGGCGAAGCCAAGGATGGGGAAGCCAAGTTCGACAATGCCACTGCGCTGCGGCTGCTTTCGCAGCACCGCGAGACGGTGGCCAAGGAGCGGGCGATCCGCGACAATTCCGACGTGGAGGTGGTGCGCGCATCATTGCACAAGCGGTTGCTGGACATGCGCGATGAGGTGCTGGCGAGCCGCAAGGCTGCTTTGAGCGAAGGTGCATTGGGTGACTAACGGCTTTCTGACGTGGCTCGCAGAGGCCAGCCACGAGCAGATCGCCGCGCTGATGAAGCGCATTCCAAAGCAGGAGATCGAACAATGGCCCTATGACTGGAAAGTCTGGGGGCGGGCAAGCCAGCAGGCTCCGGCAGGGGACTGGCGCGTGTGGCTGGTCATGGCGGGGCGCGGGTTTGGCAAGACGAGGCTGGGTGCCGAATGGGTGCGCAAGGTGGCCGAAGCCGATCCTGATGCGCGGATCGCGCTAGTGGGAGCATCGCTGCACGAAGCGCGCAGCGTGATGGTGGAAGGCGAAAGCGGACTGCTTTCCATCGGTGCACCTTGGAAAAGGCCCGTGTTTGAAAGTTCGGTGCGGCGGGTGGTGTGGCCAAACGGGGCGCAGGCGTTCCTCTATTCCGCAGGGGAGCCAGAAAGTTTGCGCGGGCCACAGCACAGCCACGCCTGGTGCGACGAGATTGCCAAGTGGGACAACAGTTCAAACCGCGCGATGGCAATGTGGGACAACTTGCTGATGGGGCTTCGGCTGGGCGACGATCCCCGACTGGTGGCGACGACAACGCCGCGCCCGGTGCCGCTGGTGACGCGGATCATTGGCGATGGCGATGATGTGGTGGTGACGCGCGGCAGCACGTTCGACAATGCGCGGAATCTGCCCGCACGGTTTGTGCAAGCCATGCAGCGCAGCTTTGGCGGGACCACGCTGGGGCGGCAGGAATTGCTGGGCGAGATGATCGAGGATCTGGCAGGCGCGCTATGGAGCCGCAGCCTTGTCGAATCTGCCCGCGAAGATGCGGCACCGCCGATGATGCGTGTGGTGGTGGGGGTTGATCCGCCTGCCAGTGCGCATGGCGATGCCTGCGGGATCGTGGTCTGCGGGATCGGGGATGACCGGATTGCGCGGGTGCTGGCCGACTGTTCGGTGGAACAGGCCAGCCCCGAGCGATGGGCCCGCGCCGTTGCAAATGCCGCCCGCGCCTGGTCAGCCGACCGGGTTGTGGCCGAGGCGAACCAAGGGGGCGAGATGGTGGGCGCAGTGTTGCGCGCTGCCGAAGCGACGCTGCCTTTGCGCCTTGTCCATGCGAGCCGAGGCAAGACGGCGCGGGCCGAGCCGGTGGCGGCGCTTTATGAAGCAGGGCGCGTGCGCCACGCAGGGATTTTTCCGAAGCTGGAGGACGAGCTGTGCGGATTGATGCCGGGCGGTGAGTATCAAGGGCCGGGGCGATCTCCTGACAGAGCTGATGCCTGTGTCTGGGCGCTGACCGAGCTGATGCTGGGGCAGCAGGCGGAGCCGCGCATCTGGTTTGATTGAGGGGTTGGGCAACATGCCCTCCCCCGACCCCTCCCGCAGGCGGGAGGGGAGTTTTCAGTTCTATTGCGAAAGGGACATCATGTCGTTCTTTCAATCGCTTGCCGCTGCCTTCAAGGGTGAGGCGGTGACGCCGCGTGCGCCGCTGGGGCGCAGTTTTATCTCGCCTTGGGTCGCCGCTTCGGATTGGCGCGGGGACACCGCGAGAGGGCCGATCAACTATCCGGTGGCGATCCGCGAGGCCTATTTGCGCAATCCGGTGGCGCAGCGGGCGGTGCGGCTGGTGGCCGAGGGAATCGGTGGTGCGCCGGTCAAGGCTTCGGACCCGGCGTTGCTGGCGCTGGTGAGTGAAACCAGTGCGGGGCAGCCATTGCTGGAGACGCTGGCGGCGCATTTGATGCTGCATGGCAATGGCTATGTGCAAGTGCTGCGCGATGCCGATGGCGTGCCGGTGGAGTTGTTTGCGCTACGGCCCGAGCGGGTGACGGTGATCCCCGATGCGGGGGGATGGCCTGCAGCCTTTGCCTACAAAGTGGGCGAAAAGGCGATGCGAATAGAGGCGCTGGACGATTTCGGACGGGCCAATCTGATCCATGTGAAGCACTTTCATCCGGTCGATGACCATTACGGTGCGGGCTGCCTGGAGGCGGCGGAAGAAGCCGTGGCTATTCATAACGCTGCAGCACGTTGGAACCGGGCCTTGCTGGAAAATGCGGCGCGGCCATCGGGGGCGCTGGTCTATGATCCGGGTGAGCCGGGGGCGGCGCTGACCGCCGACCAGTTCGAGCGGATCAAGGGTGAGCTGACCACGGCCTATTCGGGCATGGGCAATGCCGGGCGGCCGATGCTGCTGGAAGGCGGGCTGCGCTGGCAGGCATTGGCGCTGACCCCGGCGGACATGGACTTTGCCACGCTGAAAGCGGCGGCGGCACGCGACATTGCGCTGGCGTTTGGCGTGCCGCCAATGCTGCTGGGGATTCCGGGCGACAATACGTATGCCAATTACCGCGAGGCCAACCGGGCGCTGTGGCGGCTGACGCTGCTGCCGGTGGCGGGCAAGATCTTGAGCGCGCTGGCCGAAGGGCTGAAGCCGTGGTTTGCCGATGCAAACCTGACGGTAGATCTGGATGGCGTTCCGGCGCTGGCCGAAGACCGGGAGCGGCTCTGGGCGCAAGTGGCGGGGGCAGATTTCCTGTCTGCTGACGAAAAGCGCGGGCTACTCGGGCTTGATCAGGTGCAGGCATGACCCGCGAGGATATGCTGGCGCGGCTGATTGCGCAGGCGGGTGACGAGGGCACCGATCTGGTGACCTTGCGGGCTATCGTCGAGGAAGCATCGGACATGGGCGCGGTGCGGGCGCTGAACCGCATGGGGCTGGGCGATGATGATGCGCATAGCGATCTGGCTGAATTGCGCCAACTGCTGGGCGCGTGGCGCGATGCCAAGGCGAGCGCGTGGAAGGCGGCGATTGGCTGGGTAGTGCGGGCAATGCTGGCGCTGCTGCTGTTTGCCATCGCGGTGCGGCTGGGTTCGGCGGAGCTGGTGCGATGAAGGCGCCGCTCCGGTTTGCCGGATACGCGGCGGTGTTCCGCAAGCGCGACAGCGGCGGCGACACGATCATGCCCGGCGCCTTCAAGGGCAGCCTTGAGCGGCGGCTGGCCGAAGGGCTGCGCCTGCCGCTGCTATGGCAGCACCGGCCCGACCAGCAAATCGGCTGGATCGAAAGCGCTGGCGAGGACGAGCGCGGCCTGCGCGTGGTGGCGCGGGTGGATGCGACCGATTCTGCTGCAGCGCGAGCGTTAAAGCAGGGCGCAGTGGACGGGCTTTCGTTCGGATACCGCGTGTTGCACGGCCGGGCGCTACCGGGCGGGCGCGAGCTGAACGATCTGGAAATCATCGAGGTGAGCCTGGTGACCCGGCCGATGCAGCCGCTGGCACGGGTGCATTACGTGGAAGACGGTGAGCAGGCTGCGGCCTGATCGGCACCGACCCATCCCCTTTTTGAAGACAACCGAAGTCCCCCTCAGGCCGACCGTTGCGGCGACCTGTTTCATGCAGAAAGGACGATTAGCCACATGGAAAATCTGGACATCGAGACCAAGGCGGATGCGCTGACTGGTTCGTTTGACATTGTCGAGCGGCAGGAAGCCCATGATGCCGCGATTGCTGCACTGCGCAGCGAAGTGGAGGAAGTGAAGGGTCGCATCGAGAAAGCGGGGCGCGCGGCAGTGCGTCCGATGCTGGGTGGTGCAGCAGATGCCGGGCGTGATCTGACCGGCTTTATCGACGGTTATGTCCGCACGGGCCGCGAGACCGAACTCAAGGCGCTTTCGGGCACAGTCGGTGCCGATGGCGGCTTTGCCATTCCGCAGCAGATCGACGCGATGATTGCGCGCCGTCTGGTGGAAATCAGCCCGATCCGCAGTGTGGCCAGTGTGGTGCGCACGGGCACTTCGGGGTTCCGCCGTCTGGTTTCAACCGGTGGTGCGGCTTCGGGCTGGGTGAGCGAAACCGGCGCTCGCCCCGAAACGGCCAGCCCCAAGCTGGCCGAGATCGTGCCGCCATCGGGTGAGCTTTATGCCAACCCCTCGGCGACGCAGGCCATGCTGGACGATGCGGCGTTTGACGTGGAAGGCTGGCTGGCCAATGAAATCGCCACCGAGTTTGCCCGCGCCGAAGGGGCGGCATTCGTCAATGGCACGGGCGTGAATCAGCCGCGCGGCTTTCTGGCTGCGCCGACCAGCACGGCAGGCGATGCGGCCCGCACCTTCGGTTCGCTGCAGTTCATCGGATCGGGCAATGCCACCGGGTTCGATGCATCGCCCGAGGCCAAGCTGATCGATCTGGTGTTCCAGCTTAAAGCTCCGCTGCGGCAGGGTGCGGCATGGGTGATGAATTCGGCCACGCTGGCGGTGATCCGCAAGCTGAAGACATCGGATGGCGCGTTCCTGTGGCAGCCGGGCCTGATCGAAGGTCAGCCGGACCGTTTGCTGGGTTATCCCGTGGTCGAAGCCGAAGACATGCCGGATGTGGCGGCAGGTGCCTTCCCAATCGCATTCGGCAACTTCCGAGCGGGGTATCTGATTGCGGAGCGTCAGCAGACCACGATCCTGCGCGATCCCTACACCAACAAGCCCTACGTCCAGTTCTATGCCACCCGCCGCGTGGGTGGGCAGGTGATGGACAGCGACGCGATCAAACTGCTGCGTATCGCGGCCTGATGGTGATGACCGGGCGCGCATAATCGCGCGTTCGGTTGGCCTGCAGCGGTTCCCCCTCCCGCTGCAGGCCCCCTTTTTTCCCACTTTGACCGGAGATTGCCATGATGCGGGCAATTGTTGCGCCGCCAGCCTTGGCTTCGGCCGCGCTGAGCGAACTCAAGGCCTGGCTGGGAATCAGCCGGTCGACCGACGATGCAGAACTTCTGGCCCTGCTGCGCACTGCGCTGGATCTGTGCGAGGGCTTTACCGGCACGATGCCGCTGCAAACGGGCTGCGAGGAAGTGCTGGCAGCGCGTGGTGATTGGCAGGCGCTTTCAGCACAACCTGTTCACGCGATTACGGCACTGGCCGCGCTGGACACGGCTGGAGCACGGACAGCGCTGGCGGCGGGCGATTATGAATTCGACATTGACGCTGATGGGCGCGGGCTGGTGCGACTTGCGCGGCCAATCGCGCAGCGCCGGATGATCGTCACTTATACCGCAGGGCTGGCTGATGACTGGGCGGGCCTTCCCGAAGCGATCCGGCACGGCGTGATCCGGCTGGCCGCCCACCAGCATCGCGCGCGCGATGACGAGAAGAAATCGGAAGCCCTACCACCTGCGGCCATCGCCGCGCTGTGGCGTCCGTGGCGACGGATGCGGCTGGCATGATCAGGGCAGAAGCAACGCAGATCGGACCGCTGGTGCAGCGGCTGATCGAGAAAGCCGAAGCGCTGGCCAAGGCGCGCGCGGTGCTGATGGCACGGCGGCGCGATGCGCGCACTTTGCGCAAAGCGCGCCTGTTGTGGCCGCTGTTTGGAGAGGATTAGACTTATGGAAATCCCCTTTCGCGCGGTGCTGATTGGCTGGCTGGCGAGTGATCCGGCATTGTCTGGCGCACTGAACGCGGTGGTCGAAGAAGCGCCGTTACGCACCGCCCTGCCCTGGCTGGCACTGACCACCAGCGCGAGCACCAACTGGGGCACCAAGACGCTGGCGGGGCGCGAGATCCGCGTGGCGCTGGAGCTGAATTTCCGCAGCGATGATCCGCTGGGCGGCGCGGCGCTGGTTTCGGCCATCGAAGCGCGGGTGGAGGGCCTGCCCGCGGACCAGTCTGCCGCCGGATTTCGTGTGGCCAGCCTGAACCTGTTGCGGGCGCGGGCCGAGCAGCGTGGCGAGGCGCTGCGCGTGGTGGTGCTGGAATACCGGGCGCGCGTGATGGCGGCCTGAACACCCATTCTTTCAAAGGAGAACTGACATGGCAGCCCAGAAGGGAAGCGCGTTTCTGCTGAAGATCAGCGATGGCGCGGCAACGCCGACTTACAACACCGTAGCGGGTCTGCGCACAACCCAGATGTCGATCAACGGTGAAGCGGTGGTGATTACCAGCAAGGATTCGGGCGGCTGGCGCGAATTGCTGACCGGTGCGGGCACACGATCGGTAACGGTGAGCGCGGCGGGGATTTTCCTGGGCAGTACAGCCGAGGGCCAAGTGCGGGGCAATGCGCTGGCGGGCACAATCGCCGACTATGAGCTTTCGTTCGAAGGCGGTGAGCGGATGCGGGGCAAGTTTCTGGTCCAGCGGCTCGATTATTCCGGCGATTTCAATGGCGAGCGCAATTACACAATGACGCTCGAAAGCTCGGGCGTGGTGGCGCAAGTCTGATGGTGGACGCAGCAAATCCCCATCGCGGGGAAGCGGTGCTGATGCTGGGCGGGCAACCGCTGGTGCTGCGCCCGACATTTGGCGCGCTGGTGGCGGCCGAAGAAGAGCTTGGGCCGCTGTTTGCGCTGGTGGAGCGGGCAAGCGCGGGGCAGTTGCGTTTGGGCGAAATGGTCGCGCTGTTCTGGCACTGCCTGCGCGACCGCAGCGGGCTGGAGCGCGCCGACTTTGCCGAGGCGGTGGCGCGCGAAGGCCTTGCCGCCTGCACGCCGGTGCTGCGTGCACTGATCGTGCAGGTGCTGAAGGGCAGCGGATGAGCGCGCGGTTCGGGGCGGCGGCGGCGAAGCTTTCGGGCCATGCCGCGCTGCTGCTGGGCTGGACGCCTGACACGTTCTGGAGCGCAACGCCCGAGGAACTGGCCACGATACTGATCGCATTGCGCGCACCTGAAGGTGAAGCGGTGGATCGCAGCACAATCGATAGACTGATGGAGGCAGACCGTGGTGGATGAACTCGACACGCTGATGATCGATGTGCGCGCAAATACCTCGGGCTTCACGGCTGATGTGGCGCAGATGCGGGGCAGTTTTGATTCGATCCTGGTGGACGGGTTCGGGCGCGCCGGGGACACGCTGGAGCGCGGGCTTCTAGGAGCAATTCGGCGTGGGTCACTGGGGTTCGAAGACCTGCGGCGTGTGGCGTTGAACGTGATGGGCGATATTGCGGCGCAGGCGGTGAGCGCCGGGATCGGATCATTGGGTGGCGGTGCTGGGGGGCAGTCTGCCGGGATCGGCGGGCTGCTTTCGGGGCTGGTCGGATCGATCTTCGGGCTGCCAGGACGCGCGACCGGCGGTCCAGTGGCACCGGGGCGCGGCTATCTGGTGGGTGAGCGTGGGCCGGAGCTGTTTGTGCCGACATCGGCGGGGCGGGTCGAGCCTTCACTGGGCGGCAAGGGGCGGGACGTGAATGTCTCTATCCGCATCGTCAGCCCGCAAGGCAGCAGCCAGCCGGAAAGCCTGCGCCGTTCGGGCAAGCAGGTGGCGCAGGCAGTGCGCCGGGCGCTGAGCGACTTCTGACAGCTAAGGACATGGCATGACATACTGGCTGGCCAAGCGCCGAACGGTGCAGCAGACCGATACGATTCAGCGCTTCGATCCGCGTTTCTGGACGGTGAACTTTCCAAGGCCCGCAATGGCATCGGTGGTAACGACCGCACCCGATGCGCTGCGGGTGGATGCGGTGTTCCGCAAGGCCGATGACCTGATCGGGCTGATCTGGGAATCGGAGGACAAGTGGGACCATCCGCTGCTATCCTATGAAACGAAGCGCGATTATTCGCGGCTGACGCTGTCGTTTCGCTGGCGATCGGCAGGTGTATTGCCGCTGGATGCGGTGAACGGGCCGACACTGACCATCGAAGGCCGCGATGCGGCGGGCAATGCGCGGGCGTGGTATGTTCGGCTGTGGAACTATGCGCAAGGATCGCCGACCGATGCACTGGTGACACTGCGGTTTTCGGAGCTGAGTGGCGGGTTCTTGCTTCCTTCAGAGGCCGATCCAGTGCATCCGGCAGACATCGACCGGTTGTTCATTTCATTGGTGGCTCCGGGGTATGGCGCAGGCAACGTGGCACCCTTTGCCCCGTCGGTTGAGGGCTGGGTCGAGCTGACAGACGTGTCCTGCCAAGGGCACAAACCGATGCTGGCATTGGGCGATGTGATGGTGCCGCCGCACGGGCTTTCGATGTGCACCGGCTATGACGATGCCTACAACCTAAGCCCGGCGCGCGTGCTGCGACAGATCAGAGGTTTGGGTTATCGCGGGAGTATCAACCATTACATCGGGATGAGCCACTTCTATGCGATGGTGCCAGATGGTGCCGGAGGGTTTGTGGTGGACCCGGCTTTGCCTGCAATGAACTCGGCAGCGCGGCGCTGGCACGCAGCGTTTATGGCGGGTGCGGCAGCGATGGGGCACACGGTGATTGCCTCGCAATCATACGAATTGCTGGCACAGAACTGCCCGCCTGCCTGGCAACAGCGCGCTGAAAACGGCGATCCTGCGCGGACGGGCTGGGTTCCGCCATCGGCGCTGCTATCGCCTGCAAATGCGCAGGCTGGGGCTTGGCTGCGCAAAGTGGCTTTATCGCTGGTTGATCTGATGCAGGATGCAGGGCTGCCGGTCAGGTATCAGGTGGGTGAGCCGTGGTGGTGGATGACGCTGGATCGGCGAATCTGCATCTATGACGATGCGGCCAAGGAAGCGTTCGGCGGCAATCTGGTGAGCATCCCCGACATGGGGGCAAACCTGAACGCGGCACAAAAAGCGTTGCTGGATCAAGCCGGTGCCACGCTGGCGCAATCGACCGCCGACCTTTGCGCAGCTGTGAAAGAAGCCGCAGGTGTGGCGGGGGCTGAGACGCTGTTGCTGGCATTCCTGCCGACTGTGCTTGATCCTGTAACGCCCGAAGCCCTGCGTGCGAACCTGCCAGTGGGTTGGGCATCGCCCGCATTCGATACACTGCAGTTAGAGGATTATGACTGGGTTACGGCGGGCAAAGATGCATTGCGGGCGCAGGCGCGGGCAATAGCCGAAGCGCGGCTGAATTATCCGCGTGAACGCCAGCATTACCTTTCGGGCTTTGTGCTGTTGGCAGAAAATGCCGCGACAGAATGGGCGCGGATCGATGATGCGGCCAATGAAGCTGTGGCACTGGGCGTGGCCGAGACATTCGTCTGGGCGCTGCCGCAAGTATCGCGCGACGGATACACCCGCCTTCCGGGAGCCAGTGGAGAAGACACCATGCAATCCTTTGACGATGTCCTGTTCCCGCTGGCGCTGGGACGGGATGCTTCGGTGACGCCGGAATTCTCGACCAATGTGACGATCACGGCATCGGGCTTTGAACGGCGCAACAGCCTCTGGTCGGATGCGCGGATGCGGTTTGATGTAGGACCGGGCGTGCGATCCGATGCAGAACTGGGAGAGCTTATCAGCTTTTTCCGGGCGCGGCGCGGGCAGGCACGCGGGTTTCGGCTGCGCGATCCTTCGGACTTCAGCTCGAATGGCATGACCGGAACCCCGACCCCTGCCGATCAGGTAATTGGTAGCGGCAATGGTGCGACGTCTCACTTTGCGCTGGTGAAGCATTACGGGGAGAGTGTCGATGCGCAGCGTCGCCGAATAACCCGGCCAAGATCCGAGACCCTGCGCGTGAGCATAGATGGGACCGAAACCGGCGACTTCACCCTGGAAGCGCGCGGAATCGTCGCGTTTACCAACGCTCCTCCTACAGGCAGCATTATCAGGGCTGGCTTCCTGTTCGATGTGCCTGTGCGGTTTGCCGAGGATAGCATCGATATCTCGGGGGCGGAATTTGCAGCAGGCGAAGCGCCTAGCGTTCCACTGGTTGAACTGCGAGAAGACGCATGAGCAGGACCTGGTTCAGCCAGCCTCTGGAGACAGTGGCGACATGGTGGCGGATCGAGCGGCGAGATGGAATTGCCCTCGGCTTTACCAGCCATGATCGGGACATCGTTTTTGCCGGCCTGCGCCATCGCACTGCTCCGGGAATGGTTCCATCGGCGATGCGCAAATCAGCATCGCTCGAACTGGATACAGCAGAGATCTCCGGCGCGCTTAGCCATGATGCGATCAGCGAAAGCGATCTGGTCTCCGGGCGTTTTGACGGTGCCAGTATCACCATGGGCTTGGTCGATTGGGAAACGCTTGAAGCAGACAGCCTCTTTGCTGGAACCATTGGCTCAGTCGGGCGGGAGGGTGCGCAGTTTTCGGCGGAACTGGCATCCTTGAAACGCCAGTTGTACCGGGAGCTTGTGCCGCGCACATCGCCGACATGCAGGGCAGAATTCTGCGGCGAGGGCTGCACCCTAACAATCGCGGGCTATACGCATGAAGCCGCGATGACTGGACTGAGCAACGAACGCCTGTGGACAAAGGTGTCCAATCCGCATGCAACAGATTTTCGCTTCGGCTGGTTGAGGCCGGTCGATGGTCCTGACGCAGGCGCACCCTTTCGGATAAGAGCCACACATGAAGACTGGCTGGTGCTTGACCGCCCTCTTTCCGCCGGGACTGAAACCGGAATGCGCGTCATCTTGAAGGAGGGTTGTGATCACACCCTTTCAACTTGCGCACAACGATTTGATAACGCAGTAAATTTCCAGGGCGAACCATTCATGCCAGGGAACGATCTGCTCACGCGTTATCCGGCTGCACAGTAATGCAGCAAGCTTTCGAATGCGCTGCCCGGGAGTTAATTGGCGCTCCATTCAGGTTGCATGGCCGGGATCCAGAAACGGGGCTCGACTGCGTTGGGGTCGTAGCGCAAGCATTGCGCGCATCCGGAAGGCATACGTCTGTGCCTGAGGGCTATTCGCTGAGAAGTGCAAGCTTTTCAAGACTGCTACACTTTGCAGCAGAGAACAATCTCGTGCGCGTCGAACAAGACGGACACGTCGTGCTGTGCATGGTGAATCCGATTCAGCCACACCTGCTTGTCCGTGTTTCCGGCGGTTTCGTACATGCTCACGCATCACTCGGCCGCGTCACATTCATGCCTGACCCGCTGCCTTGGCCAATCAGCCTGCAATGGAAGCTGGATGTCCCTACGCAAGATACCAAGTAAGATAGGAAATACTGATGGCAACATTGATCCTTTCTGCAGTTGGCACAGCGATCGGTGGGCCACTTGGAGGCGCGCTGGGCGCCTTGATCGGACAGCAGTTCGATTCTGCTGTCATCGGACGGCGAAAGGTCGAAGGACCAAGGCTGAAAGAACTGTCCGTCCAGACATCAAGTTATGGCTCGCCAATGCCGATGCATTTCGGCACGATACGAGCCTCAGGAAGCGTTATCTGGGCGACAGAACTTGTTGAAAATCAGGAACGTTCAGGGGGCAAAGGACGACCCTCCGTCAACACCTACAGCTACACCGCCTCATTTGCTGTCGCTGTCGCCAGCCGCCCAATAGTCGGCATTGGTCGCATATGGGCTGATGGAAACTTGCTGCGTGGCCACGCTGGTGACTTGAAGGTTGGCGGGACCTTGCGCGTCCACACCGGGCATGGCGATCAAATGCCTGATCCGCTGCTTGTGCAGGCCGAGGGCGAACTTCTGAACCCGGCCTATCGTAATACAGCCTATGTGGTGTTCGAAGATGTGGCGCTGGCGGACTATGGCAACAGGCTGCCGTCGCTCACGCTGGAAGTGATTGCAGATGACGGTGCTGTATCCTTTGCCGACATTTTTCGCGCAGCCGATAATGCTATCGATACCAACAATCTGGATCAGGTAAGCCTTACCGGTTTTACATTCGATCAGGGATCGACTGCCGATATCGTGCCAGTTCTAGGCGAAATTGCACCGATCATCTGCAACGTACGCAATGATCGGCTATCGCTTGGTCTTGCGGATGCCCTTGGTGAAGCCGAGCTTTGCATGCTGCCGCCTCCTTGTGCTGGTGGGGATAGCGCAGAAGACGCACGTCAGGACGGTTGGGCGCGGCGGCGGGATGCATTACCAGCCTCGCAGCAGTGCGTTGTGCGATACTACGATATCTCGCGAGACTATCAGCCTGGCCTTCAGCGCAGCCTCGGTAGAAGTGAGCCCGGCGACGTCGCAGTGATAGAACTGCCCGTTGCCATGAGTGCCACCGAAGCTTCGCTGGTTGCAGACAGGGCGGCACGCAGGCGCACCGAGGCCCGCGACACGCTGCGTTATCGCATCACCGAAATCAGTTCTGATTGCTCGCCTGGAGCAATCGTGAGAACGCCTGTCACGGAAGGCAATTGGCGCATCGAACAGTGGGAGTGGCAGGCCGATGGCGTCATGCTTGATCTGGTTCCTGTGGCTGCTGACAGGCCGCTGTCGATCACTGCCGACCCGGGCCGCGCAAATCCTTCGATTGATCTTGTCTCCGTGCCAACCCGCCTGGTGGCGTTTGAAATGCCTTGGGACGGCACAGGGAACGGTGATGTTGCCGACTTGAAGGTAGCGGCATCCGCCGAAACAGCCGGGTGGACCGGAGCGGCACTTTACATACAAGGCGATGACAATGCGTTGACGCCAATCGGTTCGACTGGCCGCAGGCGCGCAGTCGTTGGACGCGCCCTCACGGCCATGAACACCGGATCACCACTGCTCTTCGATGCATATTCGCGTGTCGAACTCGAACTTGCAGCCGAAGATCTGACTCTTGGCAACGCAACCTGGGCCCAGTTGATGCAAGGCGCGAACCGTGCGCTGCTTGGTAATGAAATCATCCAGTTTGGCCGGGCGGAGCGTGTTGCGGGAAAAATCTGGCAGATTACCGGTTTCCTGCGCGGCCGTGGAGGCACGGAACACGTCGTTGACGGGCACACCGCTGGTGAACCCTTTGCATTGATCGATGATCGGCTGACCAGTGTGAGCAGCCCGCAGGCGGATCTTGCAGCAGGAAACGTAATTGTGGGCATTGGACTGGGGGACAGCGCGCCTGCAAGCTGCACGATTTTGAACCTCGGTCTGACAACCAGACCTTTGGCGCCTGTGCACGGTTCGATTGTCTGGCAGGCTGATGGGTCAGCGCTTGTACGCTGGATCAGGCGAGCACGCGGGTCTTGGGGCTGGCCTGACGGAGTTGAGGCGCCGCTGGGCGAGCCATCGGAATTGTGGGAGGTAGCATTCGGGCCGGATAGCAACCCGACACAGGTCTGGCAGACCGCGACCCCGCAATTGCAGCTGCCGACAGAGCTCGCCCAATCGCTTTCAGCTATGCCAGTCGCGGATTTCTCCGTCAGACAAATTGGCCTGCGATCAAAATCCCTGCCGTTGATCATCGAATTGAACGCGTGACGCGTCGAATCAGAGGAACTACGCTATGAGCGAACCATTGAACTATTCCGCTGTCACACCCCGCATCGGGTTTCCGATGTTGTTTTCTGGCCAAGCGCAAAAAGAAGTTACCGTCAACGAAGCGTTGCTGTTGCTTGACATTGTCTTGGGCGTACGTGTTCACGGTGTTCTGAATGACCCGCCAGCCAGCCCGGTAAGCGGCGACGTTTGGATCGTAGGCGATATGCCAAGCGGTGCGTTTAGCGGACATGCCAACGCCCTTGCAGGATGGACCGATGGAGGTTGGCGCTTCATAGCACCTCAGTCGGGATGGCGTGTCCATGATGTTGGCAATGGCCAAAATCGTGTTTTTTCTGATGGTTGGCAAACTGCAGTGGAACCGCCGGCCCCCTCTGGCGGTGCGCTAATCGATGTGGAAGCACGCGGAGCCATCAATGCGCTAATTCAGGCATTGAGATCAGCAGGAATTTTTTCTGGCAATCTTTAGGAACAAAAATCGTCCCCTCGCATTCCACCACCACATGAGGGCACAATAGAGCTGGTGCGGCACTGCACAATGGGGCAAATCCGTTGTTTTCGTGCAACACTTGGCGTGTTTGTCCGCTTGCATGACCACTTTGGAACCGGTAGACAACCTGCACGACGTGGCATGATGTCGCTTATAGGGGAAACGATGATGCGGAAAATGATCCTTGGCGTAGCCTTGGCCTCAAGTGCCTTGGCAACGCCAGCATTTGCAAAAGATAAAGCCTGGTATGTCGAAGCTGACGCTGGCGCAATGATTGTCGAAGATTTCGAGAATCTGCGTGGCGCTGGGCAGACCGGCGTTCTGGACACACGGACCGGATATGACTTCGGCGGTATCGTCGGATACGATTTTGGCGGTTTCCGTCTTGAAAGCGAAGTCGGCTATCGCCGAGCTAAGAATGAAGCCTTCAACATCGGCACGAACACCTTTGATCGTGCGATTTCGGGCAACGTCGATGCGCTCAGCTTCATGGTCAATGGCCTGCTTGATTTCGGCCCCGATGACGGCCTTCAGGGCTTTGTCGGCGGTGGCGCTGGCGTTAGCCGCGCCAAAGTTCAAGTGGCTACTCCATCGGCGCTGACCAACATCAACGACTCGGACACGGGTTTTGCTTGGCAGGCTCTGGCTGGTGTTCGCGCTCCGCTTAGCGACAGCGTTGATGTCGGCCTGAAGTATCGCTTCTTCAACCAGAACAATGTTGATGTGATCAACGCTGCAGGCACCAATGCCCGCACCCGTTTCCGTTCGCACTCGCTGCTTGGCACGTTGACGTTCAACTTCGGTGGAGCCGAACCAGTGGAAGAAGCGGCACCCCCGCCGCCCCCACCGCCGCCCCCGCCGCCCCCGCCGCCCCCGCCGCCTCCGCCGGCAGTGGTTTGCAACAAGGGTCCCTACATCGTGTTCTTCGATTGGGATAAGTCGGACATCACGCCGGAAGCAGCCACGATCCTTGACAATGCTGTCACGGCTTATGGCAACTGCGCCAGCGTTCCGATCATGCTCGCCGGTTATGCCGACCGTTCGGGTACGCCGAAGTACAATCAGGCTCTTTCGGAGCGCCGCAACGTGTCGGTCCGTTCGTACCTGACTTCGCATGGCATTCCTGATGGCTCGATCACCAGCCAGGCGTTCGGTGAAAACAACCCGCGCGTGCCGACTGCTGACGGCGTGCGTGAACTCCAGAACCGTCGCGTGGAAATCACCTACGGTCCGGGTTCGGGCATGTAATCTCCGAAATTTCGGAAAAATGCAGGAGGGGCCGGAGAAATCCGGCCCCTTTTGCGTTAAGGTCTTCGAAGACGATATTCTCGGAGATCTGGCGATGACACCGCAATCAAGACTTATAGCGCTGACAGGCCTTTTGGCTCTTGCCGCGTGCACGACAGCACCGGACACCAGTTCTGCTGTAATGGCCCAAAGCGTGCTGACCGATGCCAGCGGCAAGGCCATAGGCTCGGCACAAATTCGCCAGTCAGACGCCGACCTCATGCTCAATGCGCAAGTATCTGGCCTTACGCCGGGGCTGCACGGCATACACCTTCATCTCATCGGCAAATGCGAGGCACCGGGTTTCACCTCAGCGGGCGGGCACTTGAACCCTGCCGCGCGCCAGCACGGCACGATGAATGCTGCCGGTCCGCACCTTGGCGATCTTCCCAACATTGATGTCGGCGCAGATGGTAATGGCACGATCAGTGCCAGCATCCCCGGCCCGTCGCCAGAAGTCCTCGCGGCGATAAACGATGTCGACGGCACCGCTGTGGTCGTTCACTCAGGGCCAGATGACTACAAGACTGATCCGAGTGGCAACAGCGGCGGGCGGATCGCTTGTGGCGTTCTTTCAATGACAACAAATTGAAAGGTCACAGGGCCTCACCCGCCGCACGCGCACGGCTTTCAAGGCTGGCCTGAGCGAGCGGGGTGGTTTTGATTGCTGTCAGCAGCAAAGCCAGCCCAATGGGCACGGCCACCAGCGTCGACAAGACACCCATCGACAAGTTGTCGTCGTTCATGGCCGAAACATACCCGGCCATGAACGGACCAAGCGCGAGCCCAACCAGCGTTGTGGCAAGGAAAAAGGTGGCCGTGGCTGTGCCGCGCATCCTTGGCAAGACCAGCAACTGGCTGGTAGCGGCTGCGCCACCCAAAGCGCTGCTCGACATAATCTGGGCCAGAAACGAATAGATGATGAAGGCCGTAAAAGAGTCGGTCGTGTATGCCCCAATCATCGGGGCAATGGGGGCCAGAAGCCCGAACAATGTAACGTAAAGCCTGCCGGCCGGTCCGCGCTCAAAAAGTTTGTCGGCTACGCGGCCACCGAGGATGACACCCAGAAAACCCCCGAGTGCCCCAGTTGCGCCGATGGTAAGGCCGAGGTCGGATTTGGCGATGCCGAACACGCGCTCGGCATAAGGTGCGCCCCAATAGGACGAGGCATAAGCCATGAAGGCCACCATACCGTAACCCAATGTGGTACACAGGAACGCCGGGGTTCCCCAGATCAGGCGAAACGTAGGCAGATCGCGCGACTTGAGCGCCGTTGCCCAGCTGAACACGGCATAGGCGCCGACGCCAACGAACACCCACTGCTGGAGTGTTGAGCGTCCCAGAAGTTCGGACAAGATCAGAACGCCCACGACAATGCATCCGGCAAAAAGTAGGTTGGCAGCTAGCGCCCGGCCACCGCGGCTGGCTGCTCCGATCAGCGTCAGCGGCGGGATCACGTTGAGAAGTTCGGCGGCGAAGCTTTTGAATGGCTGATCCGATCCATGCGTTGCCAGGCCATCAATACCGCCGCGTACCGGTTCGCGAATGGTGAACACCCACAAAGCCAGGAGCATTCCCGGCAACCCCACCGCCATGAACGCAGCCTGCCAGCCCACAAGGCCCAGCGGGCCCCCTTGCGGATAAGCCCCGTTCCAAGTTTCCAGAATCAGCCCTCCGATGAACAACGAGAGGCCGCCCCCGAGGAAAAGGCCGGATGAATAGATCGCCAACGCCGTGGCGCGCAGGCGCTGCGGAAAGTAATCAGATATCAGGGAATAGGCCGCTGGGCTTGCCGTAGCCTCACCAATACCAACACCAATGCGGGCCCCCGTCAACTGCATACCCGACCGGGAAAAGCCGGACACCGCAGTCATGACTGACCACATCGCCAAACCGATACCCATCAGCCTTACGCGATGCCAATTGTCGGCAAGGCGCCCCAACGGGATACCAAACAGCGAATAAAACACCGCGAACGCCGTTCCATAAAGGAAGCCTAGATCTGCGTCAGTGAGTGACAGGTCCCGCTTGATGTCATTGGCAAGAATCGAAAGGATCTGCCGGTCGACAAAGTTCAGGATGTAGACCAGCACCAAAATGAACAGCACGTACCAGCTATAGGCCGTAGCTTCGTTCTGCATCTGCGCGACGGGTTCGCCACTAGTTTGCGCTGTATCGCGTTCCGTCATGCAAGCCTGCCTCTTCAAACCCTGCGCGCCGCAGGCGACAACTGTCGCACAGGCCGCAGGCTCTCCCATCCGGATCGGGGTCATAGCACGACCAGCTTTGTCCTGCTTCCAGCCCAAGTCGCGCTGCTTCTTGCGCGATCTGTGATTTTCTCAAATGCTGTAATGGCGCATGGATCGTGACCGTGCCACCTTCGCTGCCAAAGCGCGTTGCCACGCGGGCCAGACCTTGGAAACCTTCGACGAATTCAGGCCGACAATCGGGATAGCCCGAATAGTCGAGGGCATTGACTCCGATGAACAGGTCTTTTGACCCGGCTGCTTCTGCCCAAGCAAGCGCAAGAGAGAGGAAAACGAGATTTCGCGCCGGGACATAAGTTACCGGGATATCATCGCCCAAACCATCTTTCGGGACAGCCATATCATCGGTCAACGCAGATCCGCCAAACTGGCGCAGGTCAAGCGGAAGGATGACGTGGCGTTCAACGTGCAGGCTGGCTGCGATGGCACGCGCTGCTTTCAGTTCGACCCGATGGCGCTGGTTGTAATCGATCGTCAGGGCAAGTACGCGAAAACCTTGCTCTCGCGCCAGTGCCGCACAGACCATGGAATCAAGCCCACCGGATAGCAGAACAACGGCAAGCGGCGCATTTTCGGCGGAAGTGTTGTCGACCATCAGTAATGGGCTAGCCGCGCCACCGCGCCGATGCAATGGTCTCCCATGCAACTTTCTGTCACGAGATCATGAGACAGTGCACAACCGCGATCAGGTTTGTCTGCAACGGAATCAACACTTTGGGCCAGCACATTGGAAGCTGGCTGTTTAGCGTGAACAGGAACCGATCCGGCGCGCCTCAGCCACGAAATTAAACGGCAGCCCCTTGTCGATGCCCTGCGTTTCAAGCTGTGCAAGCCTGGGATTTTCAAAACGAACACTGGTGTGGCCGTAGCCATTGGCAGGACACGTGTAGTGAACGGTGACCATGGCCGCCGTATCATCGACGACCAACCGCCGACATGCCTCACGCCGATGGCGGATCTGGATCAGTTTGCGCCCGTTATCTATGCATATTTGGGCTGTATCGGCGCTGTCACGGGCACGCACTTCCCACAGGCCGGGTTCCAACCGGTCGAGCATCGCAAGCGCGGGGCCTTGCGCCACACTCGAACTTGCAACGAAGCCCGCAATCGCGCCTGCGAGCAAAACGAGCCCTTGCTTGAAGGAAAAATGAAGGCGGCTTTGGGTTGGCATGATCCAGACTTACACCCCGGATCGCTGCACAGATGTGCAGACGATCATTGTGGCTGCATGATATCATTACAGTGACAGACTTTGAACGCCACAAGCGCTGCCCATTGTGTGAAAATTGCTGTTACCCTCCCGCCAAAATGACTGGGCCTAATGCATTTCGATGGGAAAAATGCGCGAACAGAACGCACAATCGACCTGTATCAAACCGCTCTCGTCCTTCATTTCGGCCAGTTCTGTCGCGCCAAAGCGAGACAACACGTCGCGATAGTATTCGGCCGTGCAACGGCACCCCCGGGTCAGCGCTTGTCCGGCCTCAACCCTGATTTCGCGTTCTTCGTGAAACAGCCGCCAGACGACGCTTTCAAGATCCAACGCCGGATCTACCAGTTCGTCCATCTTAACCGATCCGCCCAATATGGCGACATGCTCCCATTCAGGATGATCAAGTTGGACGTGCAATCGCTCGCGTCCCTCTTCGCCTTCTGGCAAGTGCTGCAGCAGCAGCCCCCCGGCAATGCACCCTGACGCTGTGTTGTGAACGGCGACGCGGATCAGCGTCGGTACCTGTTCGGACTGGAAGAAATAGCTTTGACAGGCCTCTGCCAGCGATGTGCCCTCAAGCGGCACCACACCTTGATAGCGCTGCCCCGTGGCCGCAAGATCGAAGGTAATCGCCAGATAGCCCTCACCAAACAGGGCGAACAGCGACGGCGTTGGCCCGAGTTCGTCGAGCCGGGCACGATCATGCCGTACATGTCCGCGCAGTTCCCCATTGCGGTAGTCGCAGACAAGCAAGTCAATCACCCCGTCCTGCGTCTGCGCCTGAATGGTCAGTTGACCCTCCTGATCCTTCAGCAGCGCACCCAGCAGCGCCGTAACCGCCAGCGCCTCGGCCAGAAGCTGGCGGATTGGCGCGGGATAAGCATGGGCTGAAAGCACCGTGTCCAGCACCGGCCCAAGCCGCACAGCGCGGCCGCGGGCGTTGCGATCCGGCAACGTGAAGTGCAGGACACGGTCATAGCCTGTCGAGTTTTGCGCCTGCTCGGTCACAATCCAATTTGTCCTTCAAAGCTGCCCAAACACCCAGCGCAGAACAGATTTCTGCGCATGGATGCGGTTTTCGGCCTCGTCCCACACAACGGAGCGGGGACCGTCAATCACGGCATCAGTGACCTCCTCGCCACGGTGGGCTGGCAGGCAGTGCAGAAACAGCGCATCGGCTTTCGCCTGCGCCATCAGCGCATCGTTGACCTGATAGGGTGTCATCGCGGCCAGCTTGGCTTCAGCGTGGGTTTGGCCCATCGAGATCCACGTGTCGGTCACCACGACATCGGCCCCGCGAACGGCTTCGGCTGGATCACGCACAACACGCACATTCGCTCCTCCGCTGCGCGCCGTTTCGATAAATCCAGCGTCGTTTTCATAGCCCTCGGGCACACCAATCCGCACGTTGAACTTCATCAGGCCGGCTGCCTCGACAATTGAGTTTAGCACATTGTTACCATCACCCAGCCAGGCCACTTCGAGGCCGGGTAATGCCTTGCCGTGTTCAATCACCGTCAAAAGATCGGCCATGATCTGACAGGGATGGGACAGGTCTGTCAGGCCGTTTATCACGGGCACCGTCGCATAATGCGCCAGCTCTTCGACCTTCGCATGATCGTCGGTCCTCAGCATGATGACATCGGCCATGCGGCTCAGCACGCGCGCGGTATCGGCAATCGTCTCCCCCCGGCCCAGTTGCGTCGTCCCGGCATCAAGCGTGAGCGCTGATCCGCCCAGCTGGCGCATCGCCACATCGAACGAAACGCGCGTACGGGTCGAGTTCTTCTCGAACACCATGGCCAGCACATGGCCCGCCAGCGGCGCGTCAGCATCGGTCTTGCCCTTGGGGAAGCCCGCGCGCGCCGCTTTGCGGTCGATCGCATCGTTCAGCATTGCGGCAATCGCATCGCCGCCTGCATCGGCAAGGCTCAGAAAATGCCGGGTCATGCTGAAACCGCCTCGGGTTGATAGCTGGCCGCTGCTGCCGACAGGCGCTCCATAAACTCGTCGATGTGGCTGTCATCGATGACCAGCGGCGGGATCACGCGGATCGTGTTGTCCCCAGCGCTCACCGTCAGCAGGTGATGATGATCGCGCATGTGCGCCACGAAGGGACGCGGCTCCACTTTCATCATCAGGCCCAGCATCAACCCGCGCCCGCGCACGCCTTTGAACAGATCGGGATAGTTGCCAATGAACTGTTCGATCCGCCCACGCAGTCGCTCACCCTTGGCGCGCACGTCGGCCAGAAACGCCTCGTTCGCCACCACATCAAGCACGGCTTCACCCGCCGCCATCGCAAAGGGATTGCCGCCATAAGTGCTGCCGTGCGTGCCAGCCACCATGCCGCGCGCCGCCTTTTCCGTGGCAAGGCATGCCCCCATCGGGAAGCCGCCACCAATGCCCTTGGCGGTCGCCATGATATCGGGCTCCACGCCATATTGTTCATAGGCATAGAGCGTGCCGGTGCGCGCCACGCCGCACTGTACTTCGTCGAAGATCAGCATCAGATCATGCTCGTCGCACAGCGCGCGCAGGCCCTGGATGAATTCGTCCGAAGCATCGCGGATGCCGCCCTCGCCCTGGATTGGCTCCACCAGAAAGCCCCCGGTATTCGGGCCCATCGCGGCCTTCGCGCCTTCCAGATCATCGAAGTCGACGTACTTGAAGCCTTCCAGCAGCGGCAGGAAGCCCTTGTGCATCTTCTCCTGATTAGAGGCGCTAATGGTCGCCATCGTGCGCCCGTGAAAAGCGTTCTTGAAGGTGATCAGTTCGTACTTGTGGTCGTTGCCCACCGCCGAATGATAGGCGCGCGCCGTTTTCATCGCGCATTCCACCGCCTCGGCACCCGAATTGGTGAAAAATACCGTGTCGGCAAAGGTCAGATCAACCAGACGCTGCGCCAGATGCTCCCCTTGCGGGCTACCATAGAGGTTCGACACGTGCATCAGCGTCGCCGCTTGCTTCTGCAGCGCCGTGATCAGATGCTCGTTCGAATGGCCCAGCAGGTTCACGGCAATGCCGCTGGCAAAGTCCAGATAGCGCGTGCCATCTTCGGAAATCAGGTGGCAGTTCTCGCCTCGCACCGGACGCACGCCGCACCGGGGGTATACGGGCATCAGCGGGGTGATCGACATAGTGCTCTCCTGTTTGGTCACGACAAGTCCGCATGACGGAAAAATAGGGTGTTGTCCGTCTGGAAATAAGTCCGGGTGGGAAAATGGGCATCGCAAACGACAAATGGCGGCCCCAAAAGGACCGCCATTTGTGCGCGTATGTGTTTGCAGGTCGCCGGTCAGATCACCGGAAACGTTGCAATCGGGATCAACCCTGAATCGGCACCAGGTTGACCGCCGAGTGCTTGCCTCGTCGATCGACTTCAAGGTCGAATTCAAGCTTGTCGCCTTCGTTCAGTTCCCGCAGGCCCGAACGTTCAACAGCGCTGATGTGCACGAAGGCATCCGGCTGGCCATCATCGCGCGTGATAAAGCCGAAGCCCTTCATCGCGTTGAAGAACTTGACCGTACCCGTGGCGCGCTCACCCGTCAGCTCGCGCTGCGGTGCGGCAGGCTTTGCCGCAACGGGGATCACATCGCCGACAACCTGAAGATCGGCTGCCGAAATCTTGCCGCCGCGATCCACAAGGTTGAATTCCAGCGTCTGGCCTTCAGCAAGGCCTTCCAGCCCGGCGCGCTCGACTGCGCTGATGTGAACAAACACATCCTCACCACCATCTTCGCGCGAGATAAAGCCGAAGCCCTTCTGACCGTTGAAGAATTTGACGACACCCTTGCCGGTGCCGACAACCTGGGCGGGCATACCGCCGCCGCCACCGCCGCCGCCGCGAGGGCCACCAAAGCCGCCACCGCCGCCAGAGCGTCCACCGCCGAAGCCACCGCCGCCACCGCCGCCAAAGCCGCCACGATCACCGCCGCCGAAGCCACCACGATCACCACCGCCAAAGCCGCCGCCGGAGCGTCCGCCACCGAAGCCGCCGCGATCGCCGCCGCCAAAGCCGCCACGGTCACCAAAACCGCCGCCGCCAAAGCCGCCACCACCGCCACCGCCGTAGGGATCAAAGCCGCCCTCGTCGCCAAAACCGTCGCGCTTGTCTCTGCCGCGACCGCGCCGCCCTCTGTCAAAACCCATAGAAATCAATAGACCTTCAATCCGCCCCAACCTTCACGGCACCGCAGGCCGGACGCGGGAGCCGACGGTGCGACGAGGGAATCAATGGGAAGCCTTACCGGCAAACACCCTTCCTCAGCATCGAAGACTATAAAGCAAAAATGCAGGACCGCTAACGGAATCGTCAAAACCCGCGCATTTCGTCCCAAAAACTGTGGCTTTTGTGCCAATTTCGTCGCTGCAACGATCTGTCAGGCACAACCTTGTGCGGCAGTCTTGCTCCCCGTCGGCGCATTGGGCACTAACAAGGCGAAGCGGTCCGTCCAAGAATCGGACCAGAACCAAGGATGCGCGCGATGTTCCGCAAGATCGATGACAATACATATGCCAGCCCCCAGATCGGCATTGCGGAAGTGGCCTATGCCAAGGCGCTGGGCATCGGCATGATCATCAACAACCGCCCGGAAGATGAATCCGACGATCAGACGCCGGGGGCCGAAATCGAAGCCGCCGCGCAAGCCGCCAGCATTGCTTACATCGCCATCCCAGTCAGCCACGCGGGTTTTTCGATGCCGCAGGTTGAGGCAATGCAGCAGGCACTGGCACAGGCGGGCGACGCGCCAGTTCTGGCCTATTGCCGCTCGGGCACGCGCTCCACATTGCTCTGGGCCTTGGCGCAGGCCCGCTCTGGCATGAAACCGGATGACATCGCCAGCAAAGCAGCGGACGCAGGCTATGACATCAGCCCGATCCGCGCGACGGTAGACATGCTGGCAGCGCAGGCGAATTGATCCGCAGCGCAATGATCCTGCCCTCACTGCAAACTGTTCTGGCGCTGCCCGGCGCAGCCGTGGCACTGCAGGCATTGGCCTCGCTGGCGGCGATCCTCATCGTGGTCTGGCTCACCCGGCGGCTACGTCTGGGCGGCGATCCGCGCATCCTGTCCGAACAGCAGGCCCGCCAACTGGCCGAGGAGGCAATCTGCGGCTTCGATCCGCAGTCCGTGGCGGTTGACCGCGCAGGCATCGGCGCGCTGGCGCGCGATGCGCTGGGCCGGGTGTTGATCATCCGGCAGCACGGCAGCCACTTTGTCGCGCGCCTG
Source organism: Novosphingobium sp. HNCC26BN242 (assembly GCF_057180525.1). Lineage (NCBI taxonomy): Bacteria > Pseudomonadati > Pseudomonadota > Alphaproteobacteria > Sphingomonadales > Sphingomonadaceae > Novosphingobium > Novosphingobium sp. HNCC26BN242. The sequence continues at coordinate 736,180 of NZ_JBXUGM010000002.1, read as the reverse complement.
CTGGCCAGCCATGCCAGTGTGCGGCTTGATGGACGGTTTCTCACGCTTGCCACCGATGATCGTCGCTTTGGCACGATTACGCTCGATCTGGGCGATCAGGCGCAAGTCTGGGCCGCCAGTTTGCGCCGGTTGGGAGGCGGGGGAGAATGAAGCCCTTCGATATCGTGGCCTATGCCATCCCGGCCTTCGTGCTGCTGGTCATTGCCGAGATGATCTGGGCCGCCCGCCGCGCGCCGGAAAAATACGAACCGCGCGATACTTTCACCAGCCTTGCGCTCGGCCTTGGCAGCACCGTGGCAGGCGCGCTGACCGCAGGCGTGGTGCTCGCCGCCGCCATGTGGCTTTACGATCACCGCGTGTTGACCGTGCCCAACGTCTGGTGGGCGTGGATCGCCTGCTTCGTGCTCGATGACTTCAACTACTATTGGGCACACCGCACCGGCCACCGCGTGCGCTGGTTCTGGGCGAGCCATGTCAACCATCACACCAGCCAGCACTACAACCTGTCCACCGCGCTGCGGCAGACATGGACCGGCTTCTTCGCGCTGTCGTTCATCTTCCGCATCTGGCCCGCCTTCATCGGCTTCCACCCGGCCATGCTGATCACCGTGGGCGGCGCAAACCTTGTTTACCAGTTCTGGATTCACACCGAAGCGGTGGGCCGCATGCCCCGCTGGTTCGAGGCCGTGTTCAACACCCCCTCCCACCACCGCGTCCACCACGCCACGAACCCGCTCTACCTCGACCGCAACTATGCCGGCGCCCTGATCGTGTGGGACCGTCTGTTCGGCACCTTCCAGCAAGAGCGCGACGACCTGCCCATCCGCTACGGCATCATCAAACAACTCGGCAGCTTCAACCTGCTCCACGCCGCCTTCCACGAATGGCACGGGATGCTGAGCGATGCGTGGCACGCGCCGTGGCGGCACAAACTGTCCTACTTGCTGCGGCCTCCGGGCTGGAGCCACGATGGCTCGCGCGAGGGTTCGGATGCGATCCGGGCGCGGTGGCTGGAGCGACGGGGTGAGGTCGGCTAAGGCGCATTGGTATTCAAAAGCTGCCGTTCTGGAAGAGACGCCATTGCGGACGTTGTAGGCTTCGTCCAAATCTGGCGGATGTTTGATCCGCTGTTCCCTATTGCGCTACTCTGCGGGCCACTCGCTTTGGCCATTCTTCTGCGCCTTGAAGCGAACCGCTGCTCGCGTAGCATGTGGCCACGACCTACAAGTGTGCTTTTGGCATTGGTTGCGATGTGGGGGCTTACATATTGGGGACTGATGGTCAGTGTCTTGCTTTTCGGTGAAGGCATGAAGGCGGGCGGATTGGATCGATTGATCGTCCTTGCCATTTCGGTCTCAGTCGCACTCGTGATTGGCGGCTACTGGTTGGTTGTCCGCCATCGAACGCAGGATGTGCCTCATTGATCAGATATCCGCTACCCACCCACAATCAGCCGCAAAACCGCAAGTTCAGATTGCTCAAAATACGTCGTCACCCCGGGCTTGACCCGGGGTCCCGCTTTCCTTTGAAACTGCGGTGAGGCTCGCGTTTTCCATCAAGCCGTCACGTTAACCGCAAGGGAAGCCAAGCCCCGTGTCAAGCACGGGGCGACGATTTGTTTGTTCGGGGAGTTGTCTGCCTCACCCCAAACCCTACCGCACCCCCAACCCCTCACCCAGCAAATCCGCCGCCACCTCGGCAATCTCCTCCACTGGCCGCGCATCGTCCCACACGCCGAAGCGCAGGCCCAGGAATACGTTCATGCCCATGATCGCCCAGGCGCGCACGTCCTGCTGCCCATCGCGCATCACGCCTGCCTGAACCCCTTCGGCCAGACGCGCGGCGATGCGGGTGGCGGTGCCTTCGTAGTGTGCGCGGTAGCTGGCCGGGTCGGCGAATTCGGCCTCGTCGATGATGCGGTAGATTTCCTTGTGCTCGCGCGCAAAGTGCAGGAACCCTGCCAGCGCCTCGCGCTCACGCTGCAGCCCCGTCGCCCCCTCGCTCACCGCCGCCGCTGCCGTGGTCGCCACGCGGGCCGACATATCGCGCACCAGCGCAGTGAAGATCGCGTCCTTCGAGTCGAAATAGGTGTAGAAGCTGCCCAGCGCGGTCCCTGCCCGCCGCGTGATCCCGCTCACCGAGGCTTCGTGAAACCCACGCTCGCCAAATTCCGCCGCCGCCGCATCGAGCAGGCGGCGCAGCGTTTCGCGCCCGCGCGCGGTACGCGGCACTTTGCCCGGACTGGCAGCGCTCATCTCCGCCATCAAACTCTCCCCCGGCAACCCCTGCTCCTACCCAGCCTGTTGCCATTTCGCCACGATTGTTAGCTGCGAAAGTCGATCATCACAACGAGAAGTTGAAAGGTGGTTCAACTTTCAATAATGAAGCTCTCATGCGGTCGAAGCAGTCCGCGAGAGGGAGCCTGAACCATGACCCGAATTTCCACGCGCGCCGCCTTGGCCGCAACTGCCGCTCTGTTTGCGCTGCCCGCCGTCCCAGCCTTCGCGCAGGAAACCCCCGCCGCCGTTGAAGACGCAGCAGTTGAAGACGGGGGCGATGCCGCCAGCGGCGAAATCCTCGTCATCGCCCGCCGCCGCGAAGAGCGCCTGCTCGACGTGCCAATCGCCATCTCGGTCGTCAGCACCGAATCGCTCGAAAAGCTGGGCGGTCGCGATCTCGCCTCGGTTCAGGGCGCGATCCCCAACGTGAACATCGTGCAGGGCCGCGGTTCGGCCAGCAGCGCCAACTTCTACATCCGCGGCATCGGCCAGCCCGATGCGCTGCAAACCTTCGATCCCGCGGTCGGCGTCTATGTCGATGGCGTCTACCTCAGTCGCATCCAGGGCGCGCTGCTCAACCTGTTCGATGTTCAGCGCGTCGAAGTGCTGCGCGGCCCGCAGGGCACGCTCTATGGCAAGAACACCATCGGCGGCGCGGTCAACGTCGTGTCCAAGAAGCCGGACCTGAACACCCTGCGCGGCGAAGCGTCGATCGGCTATGGCAAGTTCGATGAAGTGACCGCCAAGGGCTATGTTTCGGCCCCGCTGGTGACAGACAAGGTCGCGCTGTCGGTCGCAGGCGTCTATGATGACCGCGAAGGCATCGTCACCGATCCGCGCACCGGCCGCCGCTACAACGATCGCAACAACCTCGCTGGCCGCGCCACGCTGCGCGCGCAGGCGACTGACACGGTCGAAGTGCTGATCTCGGGCGATTACACCCGCCAGCGCAACGCCGCCACGCTGGGCTATCTCACCGCCCCGCTTGTGCGCACCGATTTCGGCCTTGGCGCAGTCACGCTCGCCCCTGCCAATCCCTATGGCCCCTACGATTTCCGCGCCTCCACCAGCCTCACCCCCGATCAGGGCCAGAAGCTCGATCACTGGGGCGTTTCGGGCACGATCAACGTTGACTTGACCGACAACGTCCAGCTGACTTCGATCACCGCCTATCGCAAGCTGAAGACCGATTTCTTCATCGATATCGATGCCACGCAGTTCGAAGTGGGCGATGTCTTCGTAGGCACCCGGCAGAACCAGTTCAGCCAGGAACTGCAGCTGAAGTACGATTCCGATCAGCTTAAGGGCGTGTTCGGCGTCTATTACCTCAATGAAAACGTCAGCTCGCGGCAGGAAGCCTATGCCGATGATCTGTTCGGCTTCTTCGGCGGCCCGATCACCTTCCTGCGTACGATTGACGACAAGCAGGTGACCAAAAGCTACGCCGCCTTCGGCCAGCTGACCTATGATTTCACTGAACAGCTCTCGCTCACCGCAGGCCTGCGCTACACGCGCGAAACCAAGACCTACAACCGCTGCACCACCACCGCGTCAACGCTCGGCGCGCTGAACGGGTTGCGCTATTGCTTCCCAGACAACCTGCCCGCGCCCTTCACCGGCGATGATGACGTGACGTACGATGCGTGGACCCCGATGGTCAGCCTGTCGTACAAGCCCACCGACGATACCCTGCTCTATGCCTCGGCCAGCCGTGGCTTCAAGGCAGGCGGCTTCAACGGCCGCGTCAATTCGAACGGCGATATCTCGGTTACGGTAAACGGCGTCACCACCGTCACGCCCAGCTTCGATCCCGAAACCGTGTGGACGTATGAAGCAGGCGCCAAGGGCAGCTTCCTTGATGGCAAGGTCAATCTGTCAGCCGCTGCGTTCTATTCGGATTACAACAACTTTCAGGCGCGCGTCGGCAATGGCACCAATGTCGGCCTTGGCGGAGCCTTCCCCGTGCTCAACGCGGGCAAGCTGCGCATTCAGGGTTTCGAATTCGACATGACAGTGCGCCCGGCCACCCCGGTCACACTGTTCGCCTCGGTCGGATACCTCGATGCAGACTACAAGGAGTTCAACGACCCGCGCCGCCTTCCGCCCGCAGGCGGCGCGGCCTTCAGCTGCAACCCCACCGGCAACGCCATCACCTGCCGCCCTGCCTTCGCTCCGCCGCTCACCCTGCGCCTCGGCGGTGAATACCGCATTCCGCTGGGTGAGGCTTCGCTCACGCTCGGCGGCGATGCCCGCTTCGTCGACAAGCAGTTCCTCTCGGTCGACAACCGCCCCGGCCTTACCGAAGACGGCTACTGGCTGGGCAATCTCTTCGCCCAGGTGGATTTCGACAAGTTCTACCTGCGCGGCACCCTGCGCAACGTGGGCAACACGCTCTACAAGACCGACGGGCAGGAATTCAGCTCGGTCGGCAATATCCAGACGGTCTACTACGGCGATCCGCGCACATGGAACGTCACGCTGGGCGTGCGCTTCTGATCTGACGCACATCGAACAGCAAAAGCCCCGGTCCGCAAAGGCCGGGGCTTTTTGTTTGCTCGATCCCACGCAGACAGCGCGAACCCACCCCCAACCCCTCCCGCTCATCCTGAGCCTGTCGAAGGAGGGAGGGGAGCGAGACTTATTGAGCGATAAGCGAAATTAGTCGCAGCGGGGTGGGCATCCAACCTGTGGTATCAACAAACAACATCCGTTCGTGTCGAGCGAAGTCGAGACACGAACTTTAGACACTATAAGTCCACATCGGTGAAAACTTCACTGTCCTGAATTGAAACATTGCGCTTTACAGCGCGAATGGACTTGCACTTCGACTGTACGCAATGCGGCCGCTGCTGCCATGACTTGCGACTGACTTTATCGGTCGAAGAAGCGCGAACTTGGGCTGCCAATGGCCATCAGGTCGATCTGCTGGCCGAAGGCTGGGCATGGACCGGGGCCGAGGACGAGGCCGATCCCGCCATCCAATGGCGCAAAGCCACCAGCTTCCCCGCCGTGGTCGGCGAAGTGCCGTTCCGCATAAACCTGCGCCTAGTCGCCCGGCACGAAGGCCCCTGCCCCCACCTCCTGCCCGATATGCGCTGCGGCAACTACGAAGCGCGCCCGCGCATCTGCCGCATCTACCCGCTGGAGGCCCGCCCCTTCGAGGCCATGACCCCCGAAAAGCGCCTCTGCCCGCCCGAGGCGTGGGCCCCCGGCCTCTCCGTGCTGGAACGCGATGGCGCACCGGCAGAGCCGCAAACCGCCGACATCCTCAGCCAGCACCGGCAGGCGATGATCGACGATGTCCCGCTAAAAACCAAACTCGCCGCCGCGCTGGGCTTTGCCGAGGCGGCTCTGGCCGGAGAAGGCCTCGCCACCTGCGAACCCTCCCCCACCACGCTCCTTGCCGCGCTGGCCATCTCCGAACAAACCAAAACCGCGCCCCGCCCCAACTGGTCCATCATAACCAACCGCGAAACCACCCGCGCGATGCTGGCCGACCTCGACTGCCCCGTGCGGCTGGTAGCAACGGGCTACGGGTTTTTGTCGGCCTTTGCGGATGAGCGGTAGGGCTGCGGCCCACATGGAACCGACACGCCGGATCGCACCACCCTACCCCTCCCCGATTCGTCATGCTGAAATTGTTTAGCTGCACTGGCCTTCGGCTCGACATCCATTGTGGCCTCTGAGTTGGCACATCAGGAGTATTTTAAAACCAGTTACTCCGCCCCCAATTGCAAGCCAAATACTAAAGAAGCAGCTTCAACAAACTTGGAAAACGGTCACGCAGCCCGCTATCATTCTCAAAATATTTAACGACTCCAATAAAATCATCAATCATATAAATAAAAGCAAATATCGCTATTAATGAAGCACAAAATCGATAAGGTAATAGGAAAAAGTTGTCTAATCTTAGAGAAAACCTTGCATTTGACTTTAATTTCTTCGGAGAAAAAGGCGCTTGCCTATCCTTCTTACTTAGCATTCTCATTTGCCATGCGACATCCAAAGCGTGGCGGATTTTCCTCTTGCGAGCTCGAATTGGAACAAGAGCTTGGGCGTTAAGACTCTCGCTCAAAAATTTCGACAAATAATATCCATAAACTAAAGAAAATCCTGCATATATTATTATTGGATCCTTGATCGAAATTTTTAAACCAACCACTTCTCCCTCAGATGGTTTTATTTCGAGCAAGTGGGCAATAACGAGCATCAAAGCCACGGCGAGTAATTTATGCTTTGCCTTGTGAGCCTCAGCATAATGGGCCGCACCAATGGAGCTATAGTCACTCATGATGAGCAGCTTAACCTATAGAACTGGTTGACGCCAGAAATGTCGAGAGTGATCATCCTTGAAGGGCCATCTTCCCATTTTCAGCGACGCTAGATCGCCACTTTACCAACCCCCTCAAACCCCATGAAATTCCTTATACCACCGCACAAAGTTCGGCACGCCCACATCGATGCTGGTCGTCGGCCGATACCCCAGATCGCCTGAAATCGCGTCGATATCGGCAAAGGACTGGCGCACGTCGCCCGGTTGCATGGGGAGCATTTCCATCTCCGCCTTGCGGCCCAGTTCGGTCTCCAGAATGCCGATCACTTTCATCAGGTGTTCGGATTTGTGGTTGCCGATGTTGTAAAGCCGGTGCGGCTTTTCGCTGCCGCCCGCTTTCACCGCGCCATCATCGGGCGGCGGATTGTCGAGGCAGGCCACCACGCCGCTCACGATATCGTCCACATAAGTGAAATCGCGGTACATATCGCCGTGGTTGAACACCTTTATCGGCTCACCCGCCAGAATCGCCTTGGTAAACAGCCACATCATCATGTCCGGCCGCCCCCACGGACCATAGACGGTGAAGAACCGCAGCCCCGTCAGCGGCAGGCGATAGAGGTGCGCATAGGTCTCGCTCATCAGCTCGTCCGCCTTCTTGGTGGCGGCATAGAGCGACATCGGGTGATCCACCCGGTCCTCCACCGAGAACGGCATCTTGGTGTTCCCGCCATAGACCGACGAGGACGAGGCATAGACCATATGCTCCGCCCCACGATGCCGCGCCACTTCCAGCAGGTTCAGATGGCCAACAAGATTGGCCTGCACATAGGCATGGGGATTCTCGATAGAATAGCGCACACCCGCCTGCGCCCCGAGATGCACGATGCGTTCAAACTGCTTGTCCGCCAGCGCGGCGGTCAGCGCGGGATAATCGGCAAAATCGGTACGGCAGAAGGTGAAGCGCTTGCCCCCCTGCTCCACCAACCGCGCCAGCCGCGCTTCCTTCAGCGCCGGATCATAGTAATCATTGACCACATCGACGCCGACAACCTCGTCCCCCCGCGCCAGCAGCCGGGTGATGAGCGAATAACCGATGAAGCCTGCGGCTCCGGTAACGAGGACTTTCATGCTGGCAACTTACCTTCAAAAATCAACAAACTCAAAAGTCCGTGCTCCCCCGCGAAGGCGGGGGCCTCAGGCAGTTTACGCGACCCTTGCGTAACACCCGGCGTTTTCAGCTACCGTTCCGTAACACGCCTGAGGCCCCCGCCTTCGCGGGGGCGCAGTGTATGATGGAAAGGCTCAAAGCCGCCAATCAGCCCGCTCACCCAGCACACCCTTGAGGTCCGCCAGCGTCCCCCCCGGAGCCACCAGCGCCGCAATCCGCTCAGCCCCAGCGGCAAGGTAATACTTATGCGGCACCGCCAGAAACACCATGTCATAGACCTGCTCAAAGGCATCGCCCGCCAGATGCAGCCCATATTCCAGCAGCGCTTCAGCCCCATCGGCGTGCGGATCATGCACCGCCACCTGATGCCCCAGCGCCTGCAATTCCGCGATCACATCGGCCACCTTGGAATTGCGCAGATCGGGCACGTTCTCCTTGAACGTCAGCCCCAGCACCAGCACGCTGCCCGCCTTGCCGCCGCGCTGTGCGTGCAGTTCACCCGCCAGCCACTTGGCCATGCCATCGTTCACGCCGCGCCCGGCAAGGATCACCTGCGGGTCATGCCCCAGCGCCTCGGCCCGCGCCGACAGGTAATAAGGGTCGACCCCGATGCAGTGCCCGCCGACAAGGCCGGGCGTAAAGGGCAGGAAGTTCCACTTCGTCCCCGCCGCCGCCAGCACGTCCCAGACAGACAGGTCCATCTTGGAAAAAATCTGCGTGATCTCGTTCATGAAAGCGATATTGATATCGCGCTGCGCGTTCTCGATCACCTTGGCCGCCTCGGCCGCCTTGATCGACGCTGCACGGAACACGCCGCCGCTGGTGATCGCGCCATAAAGGTCGGCCACGCGATCCAGCACTTCGGGCGTCTGGCCCGAAACCACCTTGGTGATCTTGTCGATGGTATGCTCCCGGTCACCCGGGTTGATGCGTTCGGGGCTATAGCCAAGGAAGAAATCCACCCCGCATTTCAGGCCGGAAACCTGCTCAAGGATCGGCCCGCAAATGTCTTCAGTCACGCCGGGATAGACGGTGCTTTCATAGACCACCACCGGCGCGCGACCCTCGGCCACGGCAGATGGCAGCATCTTGCCCACCGTGCGTGAAGCCGCCTCCACCAGACACAGATCGGGGCGATTGGCCGCATCAATCGGCGTGGGCACGGTCACGATATAGAAGTCACTCGGCGGGCACACATTGGCATCGCTGATCAGCCCAAGGCTCGATTTCGCCAGCCGCTCGGGCTCGATCTCGCGCGTGCGGTCATGCCCTTCGGAAAGCTCACCGATTCGCTGCGTGTCGATGTCGAACCCGGTCACGAAGAACTGTTTGGCCAGCGCCACCGCCAGCGGCAGCCCGACATAGCCCAGCCCCAGCACAACCACGCGGGTATTCGCTGAAACCAGCGGATCAAGCCCAAGGGCAGAAGCAGGAGCAAGCGGCGGAAACTGAACAGTCACAGGGCAAACGGCCTTTCATGGTTGACGCTCATCCGCGCCATTTGCAGCCATGCTTAAATCCAGCCTCTTATTTCACAGTTAACACTCGCGGATTATTGAACCCACTATGGCAAAGACAATACTCGTGGTGTTCGGCACCCGCCCCGAAGCGATAAAGATGTTCCCCGTGGTCCACGCGCTGCGTGATGATCCGCGCTTCCGCGTGGTCACCTGCGTTTCGGCGCAGCATCGCGGCATTCTCGATCAGGTGCTGGAAATTTCCGGCATCAAGCCCGATCACGATCTAGATCTGATGCGCCCGGATCAGACGCTAGATGCACTCACCGCCGCGCTGCTCACTGGCCTTGGCAAAGTGATGGACGAGGTGCATCCCGATTGGGTCGTGGTGCAGGGCGATACCGCCACCGCCATGTCCGGCGCGCTCGCCGCCTACTACCGCAAGCTGCCCGTCGCCCATGTCGAAGCAGGCCTGCGCAGCCACAACATCTATCACCCCTGGCCCGAAGAGGTGAACCGCAAGATCATCGGCACCATCGCCAAACTGCATTTTGCACCGACAGACGTTTCCGCCGCCGCGCTTCTGGCGGAAAACGTCGATCCCGCCACCGTCCACATCACCGGCAACACCGTGATCGACGCGCTGCACTGGGTCACCGCCAAGATTGAAGCCGAACCGGCGCTGGCCTCAGGCCTTTCCGATATCGAAGCGCGCTTTGTCGGAAAACGCATCATCGGCGTCACCAGCCACCGCCGCGAAAACTTCGGCGGCGGCCTCGAAAACATCGCCGAAGCCATCCGCCGCATCGCCGCGCGCGATGATGTGGCGCTCATCTTCCCGGTCCACCCCAACCCCAACGTGCGCAAGGTGATGGACGCCGCACTCTCAGGCCTGCCCAACGTGGCGATGATCGAACCGCTCGATTACCCGCACTTTGCGCGCCTGCTCTCCATCGCCGAAATCATGCTCACCGATTCGGGCGGCGTGCAGGAAGAAGCGCCTGCCCTTGGCAAGCCTGTGCTGGTCATGCGTGAAACCACCGAACGCCCCGAAGGCGTCACCGCAGGCACCGCAAAGCTCGTTGGCACCGATGTTGACACCATCGTTTCCGAAATCTTCACCCTGCTCGACGATAAGGCTGCCTATGCGGCAATGGCGCGCGCCCACAATCCCTTTGGAGACGGGCAAACATCGCGCCGAATCATGGAGTTGCTGGCGAATGATGGGTGATGTGAAGCCGGACGTCTGTGTTGTCGGCCTCGGTTATATCGGACTTCCAACCGCTGCCATCATAGCGCGCGCGGGCTGCAAGGTGCTCGGCCTCGACGTGTCGCAACACGTGGTCGATACGATCAATCGCGGCGAAATTCACATCGAGGAAGTCGATCTCGATGGCCTCGTCCACGGCGTGGTCCAGCGCGGCCTCCTGCGCGCCTCCACCCAGATCGAACCGGCAGACGTCTTCGTGATCGCGGTGCCCACCCCGTTCGCCAAGGACGGCCACCACACGCCCGACATTTCCTACGTCCTGTCCGCCGCCACGCAAGTCGCCGCCGTGTTGAAGGCGGGCGACACGGTGATTCTCGAATCGACCTCCCCCGTCGGCACCACCGAACAGATGCGCGACCTGATGGTCGGCCTGCGCCCCGACCTGAAGTTCCCCGGCACCACGCGCGAAACGCCAGACGTCTCCATCGCCTATTGCCCCGAACGCGTCCTGCCCGGTCGCATCCTTGAGGAACTGACCAACAACGATCGCTCCATCGGCGGCATCACGCCCCGCTGTGCGCGCAAGGCGCTGGCCTTCTACAAGCGCTTCGTGCGCGGCACCTGCGTCACCACCGATGCCCGCAGCGCCGAAATGACCAAGCTGGTCGAAAACGCCTATCGTGACGTCAACATCGCGTTCGCCAACGAACTGTCGATGGTGGCCGACAAGATGGGCCTCGATGTGTGGGAAGTCATCCGCCTCGCCAACCGCCACCCGCGCGTCAACATCCTGCAGCCCGGCCCCGGCGTCGGCGGCCACTGCATCGCGGTGGACCCGTGGTTCATCGTGTCGAGCGCGCCAGATCAAACCCCGCTGATCCGCACCGCGCGCAACGTCAACGACGGCAAGATGCACCACGTTGTGAAGAAAGCGGCGGAACTGGTAGAAGCCAACCCCCACGCCAAAGTGGCCTGCCTCGGCCTCGCCTTCAAAGCAAACATCGACGATTTCCGCGAAAGCCCTGCCCGCTACGTCGCCGCCAGCCTCGCCCGCCAGTTCGGCAGCCGCATCCACGTGGTTGAACCCTATGCGGGCGCGCTGCCCAAGGAATTCGAAGGGACCGGCGCAGTCCAGATCGATGTCGATACCGCACTGGAAGACTGCGACGTGCTTATCGTCCTCGTCGATCACGACGTGTTCAAAGTCATCCCACTGGCCGAACGCAGCGGCAAGGTGGTCTACGACACGCGCGGCATCTGGCCGGATCAGCCGGGTGCGGAAGCGACCAGCGCAAACCTCAGACTCGCCAGCTAATCCGAGTCAAACAAAACTCGTCGCCCCGGACTTGATCCGGGGCTGGGCTTGGTTGCGGTTTCAGCTTTGGCAAAAAGAAAGCCCAACCCCGGGTCAAGCCCGGGCGACGATAGTGTAGGACGTCCCTTCACGCCGAAACCGCAGGCATCTGCTGGCTCGCACAGTGGAACCCGCCCCCACCTGCCAGCACCGCATCGCCCATCAACCCAATTGTCGCCCGGTCCGGGAACAGCTCCGCAATTGCGGCCACGCCATCGTCATCGTGTGGTGACCCAAACACCGGCACCACCACCAGATGGCTGGTAATCACGAAGTTCATGTAGCTCGCAGGCTGCACCACGCCCGCCCATTCGATCAGCCCCGGCGAAGGCACCTCAACCACCTCAACCCCGGCATCTGTCGCCCGCGCCCTGGCATCGGCATAGATCGCCGCATTCGGATCACCCGGCCCGGTCGCACGCGGCAATGCCAGCCGGTTCGGCCCGACAAACCGCGCCAGATTGTCGACATGCCCGTCGGTATGATCGTTGATCAGCCCATCGCCCAGCCACAGTACGCGATCATACCCCAGATCCCGCAGCAACCGCGCTTCCAGATCGGCACGCGAAAGATGCGGATTGCGGTTCGGGTTCAGCAAACACTGCTCGGTCGTCGCCACCAGCCCGGTACCATCGCCATCCAGCGCCCCGCCTTCCAGAATCCAGTCCGCCTTCGCGCCAACCTTAAGCCCAGCAGACGCCGCCAGATCCGCGCCAATCTCCTGATCGCCAGGCATCAGGTACTTCTCGCCCCAACCGTTGAACCCGAACAACCGCGCGCGTCGCTCGCCCGCGCCATCCAGCACCACCAGCGGCCCGGTATCGCGCAACCACACATCGCCATAGGTCCGCTGCTCCAGCGTCACGCTTGCCGAAACCAGCGACCGCGCGCGCATTTCATTGCCCGCATCGCGCACCACCAGCCGCACTTCCTGCCCGCTGTCGGCCACCGCGCTGGCAAAGGCCGCAATCTGCTCCTGCGCCTTGTCGATCAGGCCCGACCATTCCTCCGCCAGATGCGGAAAGCCCACCCACAGCCAATCCTGCGGGTGCCACTCTGGCGGCATGCGGAAGTGCGTCATCAACCCAAATTCCCTATTTAACTGCAGCCCGGCTCTGGTCCCGGATTGCGCGGAATTCATCGCCCGCGTTCCAGTTCGGCCAGTCAGAACCATCGGCCAGCGGGCGGCCCAGCCGGTAATAGAGGTCCACTTCCTGCACAATCCCGCGCATGTCCCAGGCGTCGGAATATTCATCGCTCGGCTGGTGATAGCGGTTCACGACATAGTCTTCGGCCAGCGCCTTGCCAGCCGCAACGCCGCCATCCACCAGATCGGTGCCGCGCTTCACATAGAACATCGGCACGCCGCGCTTGGCCAGGCTGAAGTGGTCCGACCGGTAGTAATAGCCCTTTTCCGAAGCATCCTCCGGCCCAGTCTTCAACTCCAGTTCACCCGCCACGCGCCCCAGCAACGCCGCCAGCTCAGACTTGTCACCCCCCGACACCGCCACATCGCGGGCAGCGCCACCGGGATACAACGCATCGATATTCACCCCGCCCACCGTCTGCGCCAGTGGGAACAAGGGGTTGCGCGCGTAATACTCAGACCCCAGCAGCCCCGATTCCTCCAGCGTCCACGCCAGATAGACCTGTGTACGCCGCGCAGGCCCCGCCGCCTTGTTCATCTGCGCCAGCGCCACCAGCGCGGCCATGCCGGTGCCGTTGTCCACCGCCCCGTTGCAGATGTTGTCGCCAGTGGTATCGGGCTTGCACCGCCCCAGATGGTCCCAATGCGCCGAATAGAGCACGTATTCATCGGGCGCTTGCGTCCCCGGCTGAATTCCGACCACGTTGCGTGAGGTTGACCGTGTGATTGCGGATTTGAACGACAAGCTGGCCTTCAACCCCAATGGCACCGGCTTGAAACCCTTCTGCCCCGCCGCCGCCGTCATCATCGCCAGATCCTTGCCCGCCGCCTTGAAAATGCTTTCCGCCGCGCCTTTCTGAATCCACGAATTGAACGCCGTCTGGTCCGCGGCATCATTGGGCGTGGCCACAAAGTGCTGATCGCCCGACCAGCTCGATTCCACCACGTTCCAGCCATAAGCCGCCGGGAACGTGTCATGCACCAGAATCGCCCCTGCCGCCCCCTGCCGCGCCGCTTCCTCAAACTTGTAGGTCCAGCGCCCGTAATAGGTCATGCGCCGCCCCCTGAACGGCCCGTCCTCGCTCTCCATCGCATAATCAGGATCGTTGACGAGGATCACCGCCACCTTCCCCTTCATGTCGATTCCGGCATAGTCGTTCCAGCCCAGCTCCGGCGCATTCACGCCATAGCCGACGAACACCAGTTCCGCGTCCTTCACCGAAGTTTCGGGCACCACACGATAACTGCCCGCGACGAAATCCTTACCATGTGAGAACATCAGCGGCTTGCCGCCGCCTTTCACGGTCAAAGGCGAAAACCCCGAAGCCGTCATCGAAACCGTCGGCACATCCTGAAACCAGCTGCCTTTGTTCCCCGGCTCCAGCCCCGCCGCCTTGAACCGCGCCACGATCAGATCCAGCGTCGCCTTCTCTTCGGCACTCGCCGGCCCGCGCCCCGCCAGATCATCTGCCGAAAGCGTCTTGATCACCTCGCGCATCAGCGCCTCATCCACCGGCGGCACAACATTGCCAGCATCCATCGCAAAGGCGGCACTTCCCAGCGAAAGCGCCAGAGCCGATGCAGAAAGCGCGCCAAACGTCTTGCGAAAAGCCATCGGTAATCTCCCGAAAGTATCATCGGCCAAAGCCCTGCCCCTTGCTGACAGACAGGCCCCGCCATCGCAAGCTGACTTGAAGCCGCGCGCCAATGCGGGCATCGCTGATTGCAATGTTCGATTTCAACCACGCCCTCGTCCGCGCCCGCAGCCACGCACCGTTCCTCTCGCGCGCATTGGATCGCCTGCCCGAGCTCGAAGCGCTGCTCGCTACCGGCGATGTGGAGCTGGCCTTGGTTCAGGCCCGCGCAGCAGGCAATGGCATCAACGACACCGCCGTCGCGCTGCGGCGTGAGCGACTGGCGCTCGCGCTGGTCATCGCCATCGGCGATCTTGCCGGAGCCTTCCCGCTTTCCCGCGTGATCACTGAACTGTCCGCCTTTGCCGACCGTTCACTCGATGCCGCCATCGCTGCGGCCATCCGCCGCCGCATGCCCGATGCGCCCTCGGTCGGCTTCAGCGCCATTGCGCTGGGCAAACACGGCGCGCAGGAACTGAACTACTCGTCCGACATCGACCCGATCCTGCTCTATGATCCCGAAACGCTTCCCCGGCGTGAGCGGGACGATCCTGCCGATGCGGCACAGCGCATTGCCCGCACGATCATGCAACTCATGTCCGAGGTGACCGACGAGGGTTATGTCTTCCGCGTCGATCTGCGCCTGCGCCCCGCGTCCGAAGTCAGCCCGCTGGCCCTGCCTTTCGAAGGCGCAATCGCGCACTATGAATCAAGCGCCTTGGCGTGGGAGCGCGCCGCCTTCATCCGTGCCCGCGCCGCATCGGGCGATGTCACCGCCGGGCAGGACTTTCTTGACACGATCCGCCCCTTCGTGTGGCGACGCAGCCTTGATTTCGGCGCGATTGCCGAGATCGGACGGCTCACCACCCGCATCCGCGATCACTATTCCGCAGGGCAGGCCATCGGCCCCGGCTATGATCTGAAGCGCGGGCGCGGCGGTATCCGCGAGGTCGAATTTTTCGCGCAAACGCATCAGCTTATCCATGGTGGCCGCAATCCCGCACTGCGCCTGCGCGGCACCCGCGCCAGCCTTGATGCGCTGGCCGATGCGGGCATCATCAGCACCGAAGACGCCTTTGTCATGGGCCAAAGCTATGACCGGTTGCGGACGCTGGAACACAGGTTGCAAATGGTGGGGGATCAGCAAACGCATTCGCTACCGCAAGACGCGCAGGCGCTTGATGCCGTGGCAAAGCTTGATGGCCTGTCGGGTGCCCCAGCGCTGGTGGCGGAATTGGCCAAGATTTCCGAAACGGTCGGTCGCCGCTTCGATACGCTTATCGAAACCTATGCCCCCACCGGCGCAGTCGCCGTGGAAACTAACCCGCTCGAACTCGAACTCGAAACACTCGGCTTCGATCAGGCTGATGCTCTGGCAGACCGCATAAATGCGTGGGAGGGTGGTCAGTATCGCTGCTTGCGCTCTGCCGAAGCGCGCGATGCCTTTGCCCGCATTCGCCCGCACCTGTTGCGCGCGCTGGCCGATGCCCCCGATCCCGACCGGGCACTGCTGCGGTGGGAGCAGTTGCTCGCCGGGTTGCCCAGCGCGATCAACGTGTTCCGCCTGCTCGAAGCCCGCCCCGGCCTGCTGGCCGTGGTCATGCGCATTCTGGCGCACACTCCGGTGCTGGCCGATGAACTGGCCCGCCGGTCAGACCTGCTCGATACGCTGATAGACCGTTCAGCCTTTGATCTGCCGGGCACTGTTGCCGAAATCGCCGCCGAACTTGCCCGCGGTGAAGCGGGTGACGATTACCAGCGTCTGCTGGATAACGTGCGCATCCGCGTGGGCGAAATGCGCTTTGCCCTGGGCGTGCAACTCATTGAAGGCCCAAGTGAAATAGGAGGGCGTGATCCTCTCGAAGTCGCCGCCGCGCTCAGCCGTGTGGCCGAAGCCGCCATTGAAGTGCTGGGCCGCGCGGCGATTGACGAATTCACACTGAACCACGGTGTTGTCCCCGGCAGCGATCTGGCCATTCTTGGCCTTGGCCGCCTTGGCGGCGCGGCGCTTACCCATGCGTCGGACCTTGATCTGGTGTTCCTGTTCAGCGGGGATCATGCCGCCGAATCCGATGGCCGCCGCCCGCTTGGCGCAACGCTCTATTACAACCGTCTTGCCCAGCGCGTGATTGCCGCACTTTCGGTGCCGACCGCTGCGGGCGCTTTGTATGAGGTGGATACCCGGCTGCGACCGTCAGGCGCGCAGGGGCCGATCTCGGTCAGCCTTGAAAGTTTTGAGCAATATCAGTGCAAAGATGCCTGGACGTGGGAGCATATGGCGCTGTGCCGCGCCCGCCCGCTGTTCGGCACGGCGGCTGACCGCGCGGCCCTTTCCGCGATCATCGCCCGCGTGCAGGAAAGCCCCCGCGCCGAAGCCAAGCTGCGCAGCGAAGTGCTTGAAATGCGGGGCACAATGGCAGAGCACAAACCGCCCAAGGGGCCGCTGGATGTAAAGCTGGCGCGCGGGGGGCTGGTGGATATCGAATTCATGGTCCACTTCCTGCAATTGCGCGATCATGTGGCGCGCACGCCGGATCTTGGGATGGCGGTGCAACTGCTTGAAGAGAAAGCACTTCTTCTCAAGGGCATCGGTGCCGCGCACGATCTGCTGGCGCGCTTGCTCGTGGTGGTGCGGCTGGTTGCCCCTGATGGCATGTTCCCGCCGCCCGCCAGCCGCAGCATCGTGGCGCGGGCGTGCGGGCTGGAAAGCTGGGATGCGCTGCTCGATGCGGTGCAGCAGGCGCGGCAATGCGTGGCGCTGGCTTGGGGCCAAGTGTTTGATATAAAACTGGAGATTGAACGATGAGCGAGCGGATTGGAGTGGGCGAGGCGTTCCCGAATATTGCGATGACGACGCCCGATGATGGCCAGGTCAAAGTGTCCGACTTTGCGGGCAAGCCACTGGTCGTGTTTTTCTATCCAAAGGACGATACGCCCGGCTGCACCACTGAGAACAAGGATTTTTCAAGCCTTTACGCCGATTTTCAGGCCGCTGGCATCGCGGTTTTGGGCGTGAGCAAGGACCCGCCCAAAAAGCACGTGAAGTTTGCCGAAAAGCATGGCCTCACCGCGCCGCTGGCTTCGGATGCCGAGACAGGCGGCGTGTCCGATGCGCTGGGCATCTGGACCGAAAAATCGATGTACGGCAAAACCTATATGGGCATGGAGCGCACAACCTATCTGGTTGATGCAGCTGGCAAAATTGCACAAGTGTGGAACAAGGTAAAGGTCAAAGGGCACGCCGACGAAGTGCTGGCGGCGGCAAAAGCACTGTGATTTCTGAACTACACCTAGATGCACCTAGCAGCACCTAGACGCACATGAACGCCACCTCGGTCGCAGCAGCCATCCGCAAAACCATGCTCACCGCCGATCCGTTCGCCAAGGTCATGAAGACCCGCGAACTGGTCCGGCAGTGGCGTGTTGGAGAACTGGCGTTCACCTTCGATGTGGCGATGCCGGACGCCCCTGCCCGCCCTGAAAAGCCCGAACTGCTCGCACCTGCAGCAATGCCCAAGCGCGGCCGCGGATCGGCGCACGGCCGCCTCGCGCTGCTCCACGCGCTGGCGCACATTGAATTTGTGGCGATTGACCTCGCGCTGGATGCCGCCGGGCGGTTTGGGGCTGGAATGGGGCGGGAATTCGTCGATGACTGGCTGTCGGTCGCCGCTGATGAGGCCATGCACTTCGGCCTGCTCTCGCGCCGTTTGCGGACGCTGGGCAGCTTTTACGGTGCGATGCCCGCGCATGACGGGTTGTGGGATGCCGCGCGCGATACCGCGCACGATGTTGCAGCGCGGCTGGCGATCGTGCCGATGGTGCTGGAAGCCCGCGCGCTAGATGTGACGCCGATGACCGTGGCGAAGTTTGTGACAGCTGGCGATGAACGGTCTGCGCGTATCCTGCAGAGAATCGTTGACGATGAAATTCGGCATGTGCGGTTCGGCACAAAGCATTTCACCGCAGTGTGCCATCTCCGTGGCGAATCCCCGCCTGACCTTTGGAAAACACTGGTCGCACGCCACTTTCACGGCGCCGTTAAGCCGCCGTTCAACGACTCGGCGCGCCGTTCAGCCGGTTTGTCGCGCGAAATGATGGCAGGGGTTGCCACCCCGCCACGCGCCTTACATACCCCAATGCACGAGATGGCGGGGGGTTCCGACCAACTCTGATACTTCCCAAGGCGGCCGGTTTTCATCCTGCCAGCTGCCATCAAACGGGGTCGCACCGGGGGTTTAGAGCGCACCGATCCAGCAGGCCAGAAAGGCCGGATCGGGACGCAAAGAAAAGGTCGTACAGGTCGTAATGTTGTTCAGCATCAAAACCTTCAAGACAGCCTTCAGCGCCCTTACGGCAGTTGTCGCATTCTCCTCCGCTCCGGCTTTCGCCAACAGCGCTGCCTCGGCAGACATCGCCGCCCCGCTTCGCGCCGCCGAAGCTGCAAAGGCAGGCGTATCGGCTGATCGCGGGGACGAAGAATTCCGCCGCCTCTTCGCCAGCTGGCAGCAGCTTGACAACGGCATCCTGCCTTCGGCCAAGCCCGCCACCACCGCCCGCCGCGCAGGGGTTTCGATCCCATCGCTGGTGCCGGTTGCCGTAACTCGCTTGTCGAGCGGTTACGGCATGCGCAACCACCCCGTGCTGGGTGGCCGCCGCGCCCACAAGGGCATCGATCTTTCTGCCCCCACCGGCACCCCGATCCGCGCCACCGCTGATGGCGTCGTGGAAATGGCTGACTGGTTCGGCGGCTATGGCCTCTATGTCCAGCTCGATCATGGCGCAGCGATGGAAACCCGCTATGGCCACATGTCGCGCATCGCCGTGGCGCAGGGCCAGCAGGTCCGCAAGGGTGACGTGATCGGCTATGTCGGCTCCACCGGCCGCTCCACTGGTCCGCACCTCCACTATGAAGTCCGCGTTTCCGGCGAAGCCGTGAACCCGATGCCCTACATGCAGGGCAAGGGCGCAGAACTTTATGCCGCAAATGATCATGGCCATGACGATGTTGGTGGCCCTGAGGAATAATTGTAGCTAAGACCGGAATTGCATCTTGGAGAGGATGCCGAAAAGGGTGCTGGAAACGGCGCCCTTTTCTTTTTGGGCTTTCCTTTTCAAACTGGTGTGATTTGCAAGCGCAGACGTCGTACGCCCACCGCCGACCCCCTCCCACTTGCACGCGCGGACCGAGGCGTATTGAACCAAAGGTGGCATTGCCCGCAGCGGTGCCTTCGTTCGCGTTGTTGCGATTGCAACATCCACACGGGAATGTTGCGCCGCAACGCAGGTCAAGACTTGTTTTTCTCTGGCCCCTGTGTGTTACCAAACCGGGTGTTGGCCCGAACCACGTAATGCAAGTGCCCTCAAGGGGAGCAATTCAACGATGTCCAAGAAGCTTTATCCCGATGCCGCCACCGCATTGGATGGCCTGCTGCGCGATGGCCTGTTGATCGCCTGTGGCGGGTTTGGCCTGTGCGGCATCCCCGAACGGCTGCTGGATGCGGTGCGCGATAGCGGGATAAAGGACCTGACCTTTGCCTCCAACAACGCAGGTATCGACAATGAAGGCATCGGCAAACTGCTGCGCACGCGGCAGGTAAAGAAGATGATCGCCAGCTATGTGGGCGAAAACAAGGAGTTCGAGCGCCAGTATCTTTCGGGCGAACTCGAAGTGGAATTCTCACCCCAGGGCACGCTGGCCGAACGGATGCGCGCTGGCGGTGCTGGCATTCCCGGCTTCTACACCAAGACCGGCGTGGGCACGCTTGTGGCCGAGGGCAAGGAAACCAAGGTTTTCGACGGGCAAGAGTACGTGCTGGAACGCGGCATCTTTGCTGATCTGGCGCTGGTAAAGGCGTGGAAGGCAGACGAAACCGGCAATGTTGTGTTCCGCAAGACCGCGCGCAATTTCAATGTGCCTGCCGCCACCTGTGGCAAAGTGTGCATCGTGGAAGTGGAAGAAGTGGTGCCAGCAGGCAGTCTTGATCCCGACAGCATCCACCTGCCCGGTGTCTATGTGCAGCGCATGTTCGTGGGCGCACCCTATGACAAGAAGATCGAGTTCCGCACCGTGCGGGACCGCGAAGTGGCATGAGGCACGACCGGCGCCCACTGACCACGGTGATTGCGCTGGCGCTGCTTGCAACGCAGCTTGGTGGATGCGTGGCAGTAGCGCTGGTGCCGCTGGCCGCAGGCGGCACGCTGACCGGAAAGCAGCTTCTGGGCCGCAAGTCTGCAAAGGCAAGGGTTGCTGAAAAGGTACCGGTAAAGCCTGTCGTCATTGTCGGCCAAGGCACGCCTGGATCTCCGGTAAGCGCCCCCCCTCCTTCTGCCGCGCCTGCCGAATCCGTTTTGGCAGCAGCGGCACCCCTGCCTGCACTTCCGATCCCGCAAACGCCTGGTAGCCCAATATCCTCTGGTCAGGGCATAGCCGATCCGGTCGGAAGCGAAGATGGCTATGCCACCATGGCTGCTTTCGTGCTGTCGACAGCAGATGAAGGCGCGGACGGAGGAAGGGCAAAAGCCGGTCGCAAGTCGGCGCTGCTCGATCAAGCCTCGCTGGCAGCCGTGCCCCGGATGCTTGCGTGCAAGGACCAGCGTGCCGCATTGCTCATCGATCTGGACACCGGGACCGAACCGTTCAATCTGAACGATCCGCCAGCGCCCGCCCCGGGCCTTGCCGAATATCTGCGCGCGATCCGCGGCACCGGCACCGCGGTGGTATGGATTGCCAGCCTGCCCGAAACATCGGCCAAGCAATTGGGCACGATCCTGAAAGCCACTGGTCTGGATCCGCTGGGCATCGATCCGGTGCTGTTGCTGCGGCGGAACGAAACCCGCAAACAGCAGATCCTGTTGCGCGCCGACGAAGACTGGTGCGTGCTGGCCATCGCCGGTGACCGCAAGTCTGATTTCGATGAAGTGTTCGATTATCTGCGCAATCCCGATGGCCCGGTGGCCGTGGCGCTGGAGCAGAATATCGGGGCGGGCTGGTTTCTGGTGCCGACCCCGATCAAGTGATGCCTTTTCATTATCCGCAGGAAGACCAATACCATGACCACGCATGACGGGCTGAAAGCAGGCTGGAGCCGCGATGAAATGGCCGCACGCGCCGCGCGCGAACTGCAGGATGGCTTTTACGTGAACCTTGGCATCGGCATCCCCACGCTGGTGGCCAATCACGTGCCCGAAGGCATGACGGTGACGCTGCAATCGGAAAACGGCATGCTGGGCATCGGCCCGTTCCCCTATGCCGGTGAGGAAGATGCCGACCTGATCAATGCCGGCAAGCAGACCATCAGCGAACTGCCGCATTCCGCCTATTTCGACAGCGCGCAATCATTCGCCATGATCCGGGGCGGCAAGATCGACCTGACCGTGCTGGGCGCGATGGAAGTGGCCGAAAACGGCGATATCGCCAACTGGATGATCCCCGGCAAGATGATCAAGGGCATGGGCGGCGCGATGGACCTTGTTGCAGGCGTCAAGAAGATCATCGTGGTGATGGAACATGTGGCCAAGGACGGCAGTCCCAAGTTCATCCCTGCCTGCACCCTGCCGCTGACCGGGCGCGGCGTGGTGGACATGATCGTGACCGATCTGGCTGTGTTCCAGCGGATCGATCATCAGTCGCCATTCCGTCTGGTCGAATGCGCGCCGGGCGTCACGCCTGAGGGAGTGCGTGCAAAGACGACCGCGCACTACGTCGAATAAGCCAAGACAACAAAGGAGGATGCGCCATGGCTACTGAACTCACCGCAATTCCACTGAGCCGCATCGACGGCAGCCCAGACACGCTCGGGTATCATGCGGGCAAGGTCCTGCTTGTGGTCAACGTGGCCTCCAAGTGCGGCCTTACCCCGCAGTACGAAGGGCTGGAAGCGCTGTACAAAGCCAAGGCCGACAGCGGCTTCGAGGTGCTGGGCTTTCCGGCCAACGATTTCGGCGCGCAGGAACCGGGCACGCACGAGGAAATCGCCGAGTTCTGCAAGCTCAACTATGGCGTCTCGTTCCCGCTCTTCGCCAAGGCCGATGTGACCGGCCCGGCCAAGCAGCCGCTCTATGCCGCGCTGACGCAGGCTGCGCCCACCAAGCAGGGCCCGGCCGCAGAGTTCCGCGAGCAGCTCAAAGGCTATGGCATGACGCCCACCGAAGATCCCGAAGTGCTGTGGAACTTTGAGAAGTTCCTGATCGGTCGCGATGGCAGTGTTGCCGCGCGATTTGCGCCGGGCGTTGCGCCGGATGACGCGGCCTTGCTGGCTGCGATCGAGGCGGAACTGGCGAAGTAACGCTCCAGCCTTGCGTGTGGATCATGGGGCGTTAGGTTTGCCGCCGGTCTCGCTTGTAAACGCAAGCATCGCAAACCCACCCCCAACCCCTCCCGCCTGCGGGAGGGGAGCGAGACTTATCGAGCCGGAGGCGAGATTAGTCGCAGCGGGGTGGGCTTCCAACCTGTCGAATTTGCAAACGACATAAGCCCCATAGGTTCACGCCCCATGAGCTACACCCTGATCACCGCCAACCGGAACTATTCGAGCTGGTCCTTGCGCCCGTGGGTGCTGATGAAAGCGCTGGGCATCGCCTTTGCAGACCGGATCGAACCGTTCACCAAGCCTTCCAACTACGACGAATTCCGCGCCTTTTCTCCCACCGGCCAAGTGCCGATACTGATCGATGGCGATAGGACGGTATGGGATTCACTGGGCATCACGCTCTATCTTGCTGAGCGGCACCCGGGCGTGTGGCCTGCCGATGACGCCGCGCGCGCCTTTGCCATGTGCGCGGTGACAGAAATGCACGGCGGATTTTCGGCCTTGCGCAATGATTGCACGATGAATGTCGGCGTGCGGGTCAAGCCCCGCGAAATGCGAGCGGCGCTGTTGCGCGATGTGGCCCGCGTGCGCGAGATTTTTGAAGAAGGGCTGGCGCGCTTTGGCGGGCCGTGGCTGGCGGGCGATACCTTCACCGCGCTTGATGCGTTCTTTGCGCCGGTCGCCTTCCGCGTCCGCACTTATGGGCTGAACGTAGGAGCGGGACAGGCATGGGTCGATCACGTGCTGGCCCATCCAGCGATGGTGCAGTGGGAAGCCGAAGCGCTGAATGAAGCATGGCGCGAGGAAAGCCACGAAGCCGAACTGGCGGAATGCGGCGAGGTGTTGGAGGATTACCGGCGCGCCTGACCTGCAACCGTATTCGCGGTTGCGTCTGCCCGCGCTTCCGGCAAGATCGCACGCAACAAGAACGGGGATCGAGGGGCCTGATTTGTTAACGCTATCACTGAAGATCCGCCTGTTCATCATGATGGCGCTGCAACTGGCCGTCTGGGGGGCATGGGCGCCTAAACTGTTCCCCTACATGGGCATGCTGGGGTTCAGTGCAGGCCAGCAGGGGCTGGTTGGTACATGCTGGGGCATCGCCTCGGTGCTGGGTATCTTCTTCTCGAACCAGTTTGCCGATCGAACCTTTGCCGCCGAGAAGTTTCTGGCCGGGAGCCATGTGATCGGCGGGCTGGCATTGCTGGGCGTGGCCTTCAGCACTAGCTTCGTGCCGTTTTTCGTGTGCTATCTGGTCTACAGCTTGGTTTATGTGCCAACGCTTTCGGTGACCAATACCGTGGCCTTCACGCACCTGCCCAACCCGGCTGAATATGGCTCGGTCCGGTCGGGTGGCACGGTGGGCTGGATCATGGCCAGCTGGCCGTTTATCTTCATCCTGAGCGCGCAGGCTGATGCCATGCAAGTGCGTATGATTTTCGTGGTGGCGGCGGTGATCTCGTTCGTGATGGCGGCGTTCTCGCTATCGCTGCCACATACGCCTCCAAAGACGGGCGGCGAAGTGGACAAGCTGGCATGGCGGCGCGCGCTGGGCCTGCTGAAGACGCCGGTGGTGGCGGTGCTGTTCCTCGTGACCTTCATCGATTCAGTGGTGCACAACGGCTATTTCGTGCTGTCCGATGCGTTCCTGACGAACCGTGTGGGCATTGCCGGAAACTTGTCGATGGTGGTGCTGAGCCTGGGACAAGTCGCCGAAATCCTGACCATGCTGGTCCTGGCCAAAGTGCTGGTGCGGCTGGGCTGGCGGTGGACGATGATCGTGGGCATCCTTGGCCATGCAGCGCGGTTTCTGGCCTTTGCGTTCCTAGCAGACAGCATCCCGGCGATCATCGCGGTGCAGTTGCTGCACGGCATTTGCTATGCGTTCTTCTTCGCCACGGTCTATATCTTCGTGGATGAGGCCTTCCCCAAGGACGTGCGGTCATCCGCGCAGGGGCTGTTCAACCTGCTGATCCTGGGCGTGGGCAACATGGTGGCAAGCTTTGCCTTCCCCGCGCTGGTGGCGGGGCTGACCGATGCGCGGGGCGTGGTGGATTACACCACGGTGTTCCTTGTGCCCTCGGGATTGGCGGCGCTGGGTGCGGTGCTGCTGCTTGTGGCGTTTCGTCCGGCCACGCACGGGCCCGCTCATCCGCAGGAGATTCACTGATGTCGCAAGTCTGCGTAAATCGCCGTTCGCTGCTGGCCGCGCTGGGCGCTGTCGGAGCCGTGGCCATGACTGAAACCCCCGTCTTGGCGGGCTTTTCGATGCGCAAACGCGATACGCCGTTCTTCCAGCGCATCGGGAAGCCGATCGGGTTGCAGCTTTATACGCTGGGCGATCTGCCGATGAAGGATCTGGATGGCACTTTGGCCAAGCTGGCGGCGATTGGATTTACCGACATCGAACTGCCGGGGCTTTACAACCGCACACCGGCTGAACTGCGCGCGGCGGCCGAGAGGGCGGGTGTGCGCTTCAGTGCCATCCACCTGAACATGCCGCGTCCCGCAGCCACACCTGAACTTTCGCTGATGAGCGCGCCGCAAGAGATTGCCGATGCGCTGAACGCGCTGGGCGTTTATCAGGCCTATTTGCCGCTGTGCCCCATGCCCGATGGCTTTTCCGTGCCTGAAGGCAAGACGTGGCCCGTTGCAGTGGGTGAGGCGCTGCAGGCAGCGGGCGCGGATCACTGGAAGCGCACGGCAGCGCTGTTGAATGAGCGCGCAGGCGCTCTCAAGCCGTTCGGCATCGCGCTGGGGTATCACAACCACAACATGGAATTTGCGCCACTCGGCGGCGGCATGACCGGATGGGACATTCTGATGCAGGAAACCGATCCGGCGCTGGTCAACTTCGAGCTGGACCTTGGCTGGACATCGGCAGCGGGGCTTGATCCGGTGGTGGAACTCGGCAAACTGAAAGGCAGGGTCAAGGCCGTGCATGTCAAGGACGTGAAGCCCACGACGCAGACGAACTACATTCTGGCGCAAGACCCGACCGAGGTGGGATCAGGGCGGCTCGACTGGGCAAAGATTCTGCCCACAGCGCAAGTTGCCGGGGTGCAGCATTACTACGTGGAGCAGGAGCCGCCGTTCTCGATGGATCGGTTGGCAGCGGTCACAAAGAGCTACGGCTTCCTCTCACGCTTTCCGGCGTAGAGCCGAGAGGGAGGCCGCAGCGCTTCCCGTTTGTACGCTCTGCATACGAGTGAGTTGCACAAAAAAGAAAGGCTGGTCCGAAGACCAGCCTTGGAAAGTTTGGGAGAGGATGCCTGAAAGGCCTGCTCTATGTGTAGTTTTAAGGGTGATTCCGCAAGTGCGAAGGATGATAGCACAGTTGCATGAAATGCAATTAGTGTACTGCGGATTGTGGGCGATAGGGCAAAATGTCTGCCACATAGTCGACCGGAGCGAATACCCCATTTGGAGTGTTTCCCCGGGGAAACGCTCCAAATGGGTTAGCTGGTCAGAGCCTGCCGACTACAGCTTGCTGGTCAGTTCCGGGACCAGCGTGAACAGATCACCGACGAGGCCGATGTCGGCGACCTGGAAGATCGGGGCGTCTTCGTCCTTGTTGATGGCGATGATGGTCTTGGAGTCCTTCATGCCGGCAAGGTGCTGGATCGCGCCCGAGATGCCGACCGCGATGTAGACTTCGGGGGCGACGATCTTGCCGGTCTGGCCGACCTGGTAGTCGTTGGGCACGTAGCCTGCGTCCACGGCGGCACGGCTGGCGCCGATGCCGGCGTTCAGTTTGTCGGCCAGCGGCGTGATCGTGGCTTCGAAGGTTTCGGCATCCTTCAGCGCGCGGCCGCCCGAGACGATGATCTTGGCGCTGGTCAGTTCCGGGCGTTCGCTCTTGGCGATCTCGGCGCTGACGAAAGTGCTGAGGCCGCTGTCGGCGGTGGCGGCGACGGTTTCGACGCTGGCTGATCCGCCGGTGGTGGCGGCCTTGGCAAAGGCGGTGCCGCGTACGGTGATGACCAGCTTGGTGTCCGAGCTTTCCACCGTGGCGATGGCGTTGCCCGCGTAGATCGGGCGGGTGAAGGTCTTGGGGCCTTCGACCGACAGGATATCCGAGACCTGCATCACATCGAGCAGCGCGGCCACGCGCGGGGCGACGTTCTTGCCGGTGGTGGTGGCAGGTGCGACGAAGGCGTCGTAATCGGCCATCAGGCCAGCGACGAGCGGGGCGAGGTTTTCGGCCAGCGCGTTTTCGAGTGCGGCGTCATCGGCTTTGAACACTTTGGCCACGCCTGCGATCTGCGCGGCGGCATTTGCTGCGCCATCGCAGTTCGCGCCTGCGACCAGCGCGGTCACTTCGCCGATTTGCGTGGCGGCGGTGATGGCGGCGAGCGTGGCATCCTTGACGGAGGCATTGTCGTGTTCGACCAGAACGAGTGTCTTCATCTGTCTATCCTCTGATCCGTTCGTCCTGAGCTTGGGCTTCGACAGGCTCAGCCTGAGCGGGACGCGGGAATCTCAATAGGGAAGGAAGTGGGCGCGCCGTCAGGCTACGCCCATTTCCTTGAGCTTGGCGACCAGCGTATCGACATCGGGCACCTTGATCCCGGCGCTGCGCACCGGTGGCTCGGTGACCTTGAGCGTCTTCAGGCGCGGGGCGACATCGACGCCGTAATCGGCGGGCGTCTTGTTGGCCATCGGCTTGGACTTGGCCTTCATGATGTTGGGCAGCGATGCATAGCGCGGCTCGTTCAAACGCAGGTCGGTGGTGACCACCGCGGGCAGCGCAAGGCGCACGGTCTGCAACCCGCCATCGATCTCGCGCTTGACCACGACCGCATCACCTTCGACCGAGACTTCGTTGGCGAAGGTCCCCTGCGGGCGGCCCAGCAGTGCGGCAACCATCTGGCCGACCTGGTTGGCGTCATCATCAATCGCCTGCTTGCCGGTGATGATCAGCGCTGGCTGCTCTTCATCGGCGATGCCCTTGATGATCTTGGCCACGGCCAGCGGCTCGACCTCGTCCTCGCACAGCACCAGAATCGCCCGGTCCGCGCCCATCGCCAGCGCCGTGCGCAGCGTTTCCTGCGCCTTTTGCGGGCCCACCGAAACCGCCACAATCTCGGTCACCACACCCTTTTCCTTCAGGCGAATGGCTTCCTCAACCGCGATCTCGTCAAACGGGTTCATGCTCATCTTCACGTTCGCAAGATCAACACCCGTGCCATCCGCCTTCACTCGCGGCTTCACGTTGTAATCGATCACGCGCTTCACGCAGACCAGGGCTTTCATCGCCAAGCGTCCTTTCCCTTGAAACCAATGCAAGCGGCATAATTCGCGCTTACGTAAACGTCAACCGCGATTGCGCCAGTTCTTGCATTATCGCTGCCGAAGCGAAGGTGCCGATTCGTGCGCGCGGCTGCGACCTGAAAATGCAGAAAGGGACGCTGGTTGCCCAGCGCCCCTTTCGTTCACGAGACTTTTGTGTTGGCTCAGGCGACCGCGCGCACTTCGGCCACGATCTTCTGGGCGGCATCGCCCAGATCGT
Source organism: Novosphingobium sp. HNCC26BN242 (assembly GCF_057180525.1). Lineage (NCBI taxonomy): Bacteria > Pseudomonadati > Pseudomonadota > Alphaproteobacteria > Sphingomonadales > Sphingomonadaceae > Novosphingobium > Novosphingobium sp. HNCC26BN242. The sequence goes on along the minus strand of NZ_JBXUGM010000002.1, from coordinate 707,834 downwards.
TGGCGGCGACGATCGGCAGACCCGAGTTTGCCAGAATGTCCTTGCCCTGCTGCACGTTGGTGCCTTCGAGGCGGACGACCAGCGGAACCGAGAGATTCACTTCCTTCGCTGCGGCAACGATGCCTTCAGCGATGATGTCGCACTTCATGATCCCGCCGAAGATGTTGACGAGAATGCCCTTCACCGCCGGATCCTTGAGGATGATCTTGAAGGCTGCCGTCACCTTTTCCTTGTTGGCGCCGCCGCCCACGTCGAGGAAGTTGGCAGGGAATTCTCCGTTCAGCTTGATGATGTCCATCGTGGCCATCGCAAGGCCTGCGCCATTGACCATGCAGCCGATGTTTCCATCGAGCTTGATGTAGGCAAGGTCATACTTGCTGGCTTCGATTTCCGCCGGATCTTCCTCGGTTTCATCGCGGAGCGCGAAGACATCGGGATGACGGTAGAGCGCGTTCGAATCGAAGCTCATCTTGGTGTCAAGGACGAGCAGGTTGCCGTCTTTGGTTTCCACCAACGGATTGATTTCGAGCATGTCGCAATCGAGCGCCACGAAGGCGTTGTAAAGCTGCCCGGAAATCTTGGCAGCCTGCTTGTGCAGTTCACCCGAAAGGCCGAGTGCAAAGCCGACAGCGCGGCCGTGGTGCGGCATGAAGCCTTCGGCCGGATCGATGGTGATCGTGTGGATCTTTTCCGGCGTGGAGTGGGCAACTTCTTCGATGTCCATGCCGCCTTCGGTTGACACGATCATGGCAACGCGGCTGGAAGCGCGGTCCACCACCATCGACAGGTAGTATTCCTTGGCGATATCAACGCCATCAGTCACGTAGAGGCGGTTGACCTGCTTGCCTGCTTCACCGGTCTGGATGGTGACGAGGGTGTTGCCGAGCATTTCCCTGGCGAAAGCTTCGACTTCCTCGATGCTCTTGGCGAGGCGCACGCCGCCCTTGGCATCGGCGGGGAGCTCCTTGAACTTGCCCTTCCCGCGGCCACCGGCGTGGATCTGAGCCTTGACGACATAAAGCGGCCCGGGAAGCTGCTTGGCCGCAGCCACGGCTTCTTCAACAGTCAGCGCGGCAATGCCGGCCGGAATGCCGACGCCAAACTTCGCCAGCAGTTCCTTGCCCTGATATTCATGGACGTTCATGCGTGATCCCCGACTTGAACGGCCCTTGCGGGCCAGGAGGCGCGCCACCAACGGCGCAAAGGTATGCGCCGCCAATGGCGCTTTGAGTCGCTATGCCTTAAGCACAGCACGCAAGGCTTGAAAAGGGGCGTAAATGCGAGGTCGCAACCTATCTTTGATAACAACTCGCAATTGCAGCAATGTGCGCACTGATATGATCCGGGGCACACATTGATCGACTATGATCGCCTTCAAGCCATTGTCCGGGCAGCGGGGGAAATGGCCCTGGCGCTGTGGCCGGGTCATGGCCACGCGCCGAAAGTTTGGGAGAAGACGCCCGGAAGCCCGGTCTGCGATGCCGACATGGCCGTAGACGCGTTCCTGAAACGAGAACTTGGCGCGCTGCTGCCATCGGCGGGCTGGCTTTCCGAAGAGACGGTGGACCATCCCGACCGGCTGGAGCGCGGGCTGTGCTGGCTGGTTGATCCGGTGGATGGTACGCGCGATTTCGTGCACGGGCGGCCCGGTTGGTCCGTCTCGGTGGCGCTGGTGAGCGAGGGGCGCCCTTTGATCGGGGCGTTGAGTGCGCCTGCGCGCGGCGAATACTGGGCAGCAATTGCCGGGCAAGGCGCAACGCGCAACGGCCTGCCGCTTCGGGCCAGCTCGCGCACGGTGCTTGCAGGGTCCCGCGTCCCAGTCGATGTGCTGCCCACAGCCGATGCGGACCTTGTGATCGTGGACAAGCCCAATTCCATTGCCCTGCGCATCGCGATGGTGGGCGCAGACGAGGCCGATCTGCTGGCGACGCTGCGCTGGGGCTTTGAATGGGACATTGCCGCCGCCACCCTTATTGCGCGCGAGGCAGGCGCGGCCACATCCGATGCCTTTGGCAAGCCGCTGGCCTACAATAAGCGCGATCCGCGCGATTTCGGCCTACTGGTCAGCGCGCCTGCAATCCACGCCGCTGCGGTTGAGCGGCTGGCCGAGCGGGCGGCGAAGCTGGTTTGAAGACGTTCGGTTCCGCTCATGCTGAGCTTGTCGAAGCATCTGACGCGACGATGGCGCAGATACCCTTCGACAAGCCCAGGGTGAGCGGACTTCAGGAAAAATCCTCGGTATCAATGGTGGGCAGGATTGCCCCGCCATAGCGGTGGCCTGCGACGGTCTGCTGGTTGATCAGCGCATCGATTTCGGCAGCGGTGGTAGCGGGGATTTCCCAGTCCCAGCGGGCGATGTTCTCTTCCAGATGGGCGATCTTGCCGGTGCCGGGGATGGTGACCACGTGGTCCCCGCGCGAATGCACCCAGGCGAGGCTGAGCTGTGCCGGGGTTACGCCTTCACGCGCGGCGATGGCGTTGAACTGCTGCACCAACGCATAGTTCTTTGGCCAGTTATCGGCGTTCATGCGCGGCATGGCCTTGCGGATATCGCCATCGGGCAGGGCCGCCGGGTCTTGCAGGCCATTGGCGAGCACGCCACGCGCCACCGGTGAAAAGGCCACGAAAGTGGTGCCAAGATCGCGGCAGGCATCGAGCACCGCGATTTCCGCCTGCCGGGTCCACGGCGAATATTCAGTCTGCATTGCCGCGATAGGGTGAACCGCAGCGGCGCGCCGCAGGGTTTCGGCTGACATTTCAGACAGGCCGATGCCGCCGATCTTGCCCTCCTTCACGAGGTCGGCCATCGCGCCGACGGATTCTTCGATTGGCACATTCCGGTCGAGCCGGTGCATGTAATAGAGGTCGATATGGTCGGTCTGCAGCAGGCGCAGCGACACTTCGAGTTCGGCGCGAATCGTATCGGGGTGGCAATCGACGCCGCGTTTTTCGCCGCTGGCAAAGATGCCCATTTTCGACGCGAGGTAGACGTTGTCACGCCGCCCCTTCAGCGCGATGCCGACTTGCGTTTCGTTGTGGCCAAGGCCGTAGAGCCGCGCGGTATCGAAGTGGTCGTAACCGATATCGACCGCGTGCTGGAGCAGGCGGATGCCGTCTTCATCGCTGGGCCGCCCGGAATAGGCCCAGCTCAGCGACATGCAGCCAAGGCCTACGGGATTGACCTGTCGTCCGTTGATGAGGCGGCGCTGAATCGGCATGGGCTGATCTCCTTCTGCAGCGCCGATGCCAGCAGCGCGTAATGAGGGTCAACCGCGAAACGCATGGGACATAACAAAAACGGCGCCACCCGCGAGGGGCAGCGCCGTTTCCGAACTGGGATTTTTGCTTACTGGCCAGATTCTATTTGCCAGAATTTATTGGCCAGTGCGCGCAGCGTTCACATCATCCTGGCTGATCGGCACGATCTTGATTTCGACACGGCGGTTGGCCGAGCGGCCCTGTTCCGTGTCGTTTGAAGCGATGGGCTGCGTTTCACCGAAGCCCTGGCTGCGCATGCGGGCGTAGCCGACGCCGCGCGAAGTCAGGTAATCGGCAACGGCGCGTGCGCGGCGCTCGGACAGGGCCTGATTATACGCGTCAGATCCGGTCGAATCGGTGTGGCCATAAACGTCGATCAGCGAGTTGGGATATTGCACCAGCGACTGTGCGACGCGATCCAGAGTAGCGGCGAAAGCAGGCCGAACGGTCGAGCTGTCGACATCGAATGTTACGCCGTTCGGCAGGTTGACCAGAATGGCGTTGCCGCCGTCAGTCTCAGTCACATCAATGCCCGTGCCTGCAGTCTGTTCGCGCAGTTCGCGAATCTGCTTGTCCTTCTGGTAACCGATGACGCCACCGGCCACGCCGCCAATGCCCGCGCCGACAATGCGCCCGGTCTTGCCGCCGATCAGGCCGCCCAGCAGTGCGCCACCCAAAACGCCGCCGAGGCCGCCGATGGCTGTGCGCGAAACCTTGCGTTCACCGGTGTTTGGATCGGTGACACAGGCAGAAAGGCTGACGAGCGATACGGCACACAAGCTCGACATCATGACTTTGCGAATTGACAGATTTGGGCGAATTTTCATTTTTTGGTCCCCTTTGAACGGCATCCTGAACAAACCTAGCGTCAGGATGACGCAATGACACGATGAAATACGCCCAAAGCGACTGAACGGTTCCCGAACGCAGTTTGCAGCACTCAGTCATGCCCGACAAAATGGTTCCTATTCGCCTTTGCCGGTAAATCTGTTAGGGGCCAAATGGTGACACCTTATCCTTGGTCTGACGTCCTGCTCATTCTGGGCCTGGTTGTGCTCAACGGCTTGTTTTCCATGTCGGAACTGGCGATTGTCTCGGCACGTCCGGCGCGATTGAGAGTTGCTGCAGAGGAAGGCAGCAAGGGTGCGCAAGTGGCGCTGCTGCTGGCATCGGACCCCGGAAAATTTCTTTCGACCGTGCAGATCGGCATCACGCTGGTCGGCATCATCGCCGGTGCCTATTCGGGCGCGAGCCTTGGCGGGCCAACGGCAGAGCGGCTGGTGAACTGGGGATTCCCGGAACGCTATGCCGACGATGTCGGCTTTGCCATAGTGATTGCCATCACCACCTACCTCAGCCTGGTGGTGGGCGAACTGGTACCCAAGCAGCTGGCCCTGCGCGCGGCAGAACCCATTGCCAAGATCGCAGCACCCTTCATGGCGCTGATGTCGAAAGTGACCGCGCCGTTTGTGTGGCTGCTCGACAATTCCTCCAGCCTCATCATCCGTCTGCTGGGCCTGAAACAGGGCAACGATCAGGAGGTAACGGCCGAAGAGCTGCACATGATCTTTGCCGAAGCCACAAGATCCGGCGTGATCGAGGAGGAAGAGCGCGCGTTGATGAGCGGGATCATGCGGCTGGCCGACCGGCCCGTGCGCGAGATGATGACGCCCCGCACCGAACTGCACTGGATCGAGCGCCGCGCGCCTGAGGCCGAACTGCGCGCCGCCATCGAGGACAGCCCTCATTCGCTGCTGCTGGTGGCCGATGGATCGGTAGACAAGATTGTCGGCGTGGTGAAAGTGCGCGATGTGCTCTCCACACTGCTGCGCGGGCGCAAAGTGCAGCTGGGCCGGTTGATGAAGAAGCCCGCGATCGTGCCCGACCAGTTGGATACGATGGATGCGCTGAGCATGATCCAGCAGGCCGAGGTTGCGCTGGCGCTGGTGCATGACGAATACGGTCATCTGGAAGGCATCGTCACTCCGGCTGACTTGCTGGCGGCCCTGGCTGGCAATTTCGTGGCGCATGGCGATGCGGGCGATGGGCCGATGGTGGTAGAGCGTGAGGATGGTTCGCTGCTGATATCAGGCGCCCTGCCCGCAGATGCCATGGCCGAGCGGCTGGGCATCGACCTTTCCGATGACCGGGAATTTGCCACGACCGCTGGATACTGTCTGTCGGTGATGAAGCGCCTACCCAATGAGGGCGATCACTTCCACGATCAGGGCTGGCGCTTTGAAGTGGTCGATATGGACGGCCGCAAGATCGACAAGCTGCTGGTGAGCAAGAAGAAAGCGGCGGTGGTGGCTGCGGTTGAGGGCGACGGGTAACCCGACTGCTACGTTACCTTTGATCCGCTCATCCTGAGCCTGTCGAAGGATGCTTGGTCACAAGCTGGCGTCGCGGGCATGCTTCGACAGGCTCAGCATGAGCGGGGTTGGGAATTAGGGAATAAGAAAGGGCGCCCCCGTGGGACGCCCTTTTTTGCAGCATCTGCGCACGATCAGCGTGGCAGTTCGCTCACACCCATCAGCGCTTCGTCCACTGCGCGGGCGCACTGGCGGCCTTCGCGGATGGCCCAGACGACGAGGCTTTGGCCGCGGCGCATATCGCCACAGGCAAAGACGTTTTCGACGCTGGTCTTGTAATCGACGACATTGCCCTTCACGTTGCCGCGCGGGTCAAATTCCACGCCAGCCTGTTCGAGCAGGCCCTGCTTGCGCGGGCCGACAAAGCCCATGGCGAGCAGGATCAGATCGGCCTTGAGCGTAAATTCGCTGCCGGGCACTTCCTGCATCTGGCCATTCACCCACTCAACATGGACGCATTCGAGACCAGCCACATCGTTTTCGCCCACGACGCGCTTGGTCAGCACCGCGAATTCGCGCTCGCAACCTTCTTCGTGGCTGGAGGACGTGCGCAGTTTGAGCGGCCAGTTTGGCCAGGACAGCGCCTTGTCTTCCTTTTCGGGCGGCTTGGGCATGATTTCCAGCTGGGTGACCGATGCGGCACCCTGACGGTTGGACGTGCCAACACAGTCCGAGCCGGTATCACCGCCGCCGATGACCACGACATGCTTGCCGGTGGCCGTGAGCGAACCGCGCGGCGCGGCGCGCAGTTCATCATCGCCTGCATTGCGCTTGTTCTGCTGGGTCAGGAATTCCATCGCCATGCGCACGCTGGGCAATTCCGCGCCGGGAATACCAAGGCCGCGCGGGTCTTCTGCGCCGCCTGCCAACACCACCGCATCGAAGTTTTCCTTCAGCGACGCGAACGAGACACTCACGCCCACTTCGACCCCGACGCGGAACTGGACGCCTTCGGCCTCCATCTGCATCGCGCGGCGATTGATGTGGGTCTTTTCCATCTTGAAATCGGGAATGCCGTACCGCATCAGCCCGCCGATCCGGTCAGACTTCTCGAACACAGTGACCGAATGGCCCGCACGCGCCAGTTGCTGCGCGGCGGCCATGCCAGCAGGGCCGGAGCCCACGACGGCAACCGATTTGCCGGTCTTCTTGGCCGGAACCTGTGGTTCGATCCAGCCTTCTTTCCACCCGCGATCGACGATGGCGCATTCGATCGACTTGATGGTGACCGGCTGGTCCACGATGTTCAGCGTGCAGGCGGCCTCGCACGGGGCGGGGCAGATGCGGCCGGTGAATTCGGGGAAGTTGTTGGTCGAATGGAGATTGGTCAGCGCCTCGCGCCAATCGTTCTCATAGACCAAGTGGTTCCAATCAGGGATCTGATTGTTCACCGGGCAGCCGTTGTGGCAGTACGGAATGCCGCAGTTCATGCAGCGTGCCGCCTGCCCCTTCAGGCCTGCATCGTCATGCGGAATGACGAATTCGCGGTAGTGCTTCAGCCGTTCCGCAGGCGCATCATAGCTACGATCCTTACGGTCGATCTCAAGAAAGCCAGTTGCCTTACCCATTGTAATCTGACCCTTACTCAGCCGCGACCGACGCGGCTTCGAGGCGCTCGGCCTCCATCTGGCGGAGCGCACGCGCATAGTCGCGCGGCATCACTTTGACAAACTTCGGCAGCGCATCTGCCCAGTTGTCAAGGATTTCGCGGGCGCGTTTGCTGCCGGTGTAGAGGTGATGACGCTCAATCAACACACGCAGGCGTTCCGCGTCGTGATAGAGCATATCGCCCATGCCATAGTCATAGACATCGACGCCGCGCTGCTGAGGACGGCCTGAACCGTTATCCTCGTCACGCTCAGCCGAAACTGGCAGCAGATCGACCATCGCCTTGTTCGCAAGATCGGCAAAGTTGCCGTCCACGTCATAGACATAGGCAATGCCGCCCGACATGCCTGCGGCAAAGTTGCGGCCGGTTTTGCCCAACACGGCAACCACGCCTCCAGTCATGTATTCGCAGCCGTGATCGCCGGTGCCTTCGACGACCGCGACCGCGCCCGAATTGCGCACGGCGAAGCGTTCACCGGCCACGCCGTTGAAATAGGCTTCCCCTGCAATCGCGCCATAGAGCACGGTGTTGCCGACGATGATGTTCTCTGCCGGGTCACGCTCAACATGCGCCGGAGGACGCACGATCACGCGGCCACCCGACAGGCCCTTGCCGACGTAGTCATTGGCATCGCCGACCAGATCGAGCGTTACGCCGTGGGCAAGGAACGCGCCGAACGATTGCCCGGCCACACCCTTGAACGCGATGTGGATGGTGTTGTCGGGCAAGCCCTTGTGGCCATACTTGCGCGCAACATCGCCCGAAAGCATCGCGCCGACCGTGCGGTTGACGTTGATGACCTTGCGTTCAAGGCGCACGGCCTGTCCACTTTCCAGTGCCGGGGCGCTGGCCTTGATCAGATCCTGATCGAGCGCGGCTTCAAGCCCGTGATCCTGCGTGCCGCTCCAGTTCAGGGTCGTGCCGGGGGCTGGCTGAACCTGATGCAACAGCTTGGACAGGTCGATGCCTTCAAGCTTCCAGTGGTGGATCGCCTTGTTCGCTTCGAGACGGTCAACCCGGCCCACCATTTCGGCCACGGTGCGGAAGCCCATTTCGGCCATGATCGCGCGCAGCTCTTCGGCAACGAAGAAGAAGTAGTTGATCACATGCTCCGGCTGACCGGTGAAGCGCGCGCGCAGGACCGGGTCCTGCGTCGCCACGCCCACGGGGCAAGTATTCAGGTGGCACTTGCGCATCATGATGCACCCTGCGGCAATCAACGGTGCGGTGGCAAAGCCGAATTCGTCAGCGCCGAGCAGTGCGGCCACGGCCACATCGCGCCCGGTGCGCAAGCCGCCATCGGCCTGCACGCAGATGCGGCTGCGCAGGTTGTTGAGCAGCAAGGTCTGCTGGGTTTCGGCAAGGCCGATTTCCCACGGAGAACCCGCGTGCGTCAGCGAGGTGAGCGGTGATGCGCCGGTGCCGCCTTCGTAGCCCGAGATCGTCACGTGATCGGCGCGCGCCTTGGAAACGCCCGCAGCCACGGTGCCGACGCCCACTTCGGACACCAGCTTGACCGAGATGCGCGCGGTTGTGTTCACGTTCTTGAGATCGTGAATAAGCTGCGCGAGATCTTCGATCGAGTAGATATCGTGGTGCGGCGGCGGCGAGATCAGGCCGACGCCGGGGGTGGAGTGGCGCGTCTTGCCGATGGTCTTGTCGACCTTGTCACCGGGCAGCTGGCCGCCTTCGCCGGGCTTTGCGCCCTGCGCCATCTTGATCTGCACATCGTCGGCGTTGACGAGGTATTCGGTGGTCACGCCAAAGCGGCCCGAGGCCACCTGCTTGATCGCCGAGCGCATCGAATCGCCGTTGGCCATGGCCTTGAAGCGCGCGGGGTCTTCGCCACCTTCGCCGGTGTTCGATTTGCCGCCGATGCGGTTCATCGCCACAGCCAGGGTGGTGTGCGCTTCCCAGCTGATCGAGCCATAGCTCATCGCGCCAGTGGCGAAGCGCTTGACGATTTCGCTGGCGGGTTCGACGTCTTCGAGCGCAATCGGCTGATCGGCCTTCTTCAGCTCCATCAGCCCGCGAATGGTCAGCTGGCGTTCGGCCTGATCGTTGATCGACTGAGCAAATTCGCGATACTTTTCAGGCGTGTTGCCACGCACAGCGTGCTGCAGGCTGGCGATGTTGGACGCCGTCCACGCATGCTCTTCGCCGCGATTGCGCAGCTGGTACATGCCACCCACGTCGAGCATCTTCTTGTAGATCGGGTTATCGCCATAGGCCGTGGCATGACGGCGCACGGTTTCTTCGGCGATTTCCTTGAGGCCGACTCCTTCGATCGTGGTCGCCGTGCCGGTGAAATAGGCATCGACGAATGCGCTCGACAGGCCGACCGCATCAAAGATCTGCGCGCCGCAATAGGACTGGTAGGTCGAGATGCCCATCTTGGACATGACCTTCAGAATGCCCTTGCCGATGGCCTTGATGTAGTTCTTCTTTACATCCTTGGGCTCAAGCGGAAGCTCCTTGGCCACGCGGATCTGTTCCAGCGTTTCGAACGCCAGATAGGGGTTGATCGCCTCTGCGCCATAGCCTGCCAGCACGCAGAAGTGGTGCACTTCACGCGCTTCGCCGGTTTCCACGACAAGCCCGGTCTGCATACGCAGGCCCTGACGAACGAGGTGCTGGTGCACCGCCGCCGTGGCCAGCGCGGCCGGCATCGGGATACGGCTTTCGCACTGCGCACGGTCCGACAGGATCAGGATGTTCTTGTCGGCCAGCACCGCTTCAGTGGCGGCCCAGCACATTTCCTTGATCGCCATTTCAAGGCCATCGGCCCCGGTGGCAGCATCCCAGGTGGTGTCAATCGTGGCGGTGCGGAACGCGCCATCGAGCGCGGCTTCGACCGAGCGGATCTTGGCCACTTCCTCGTTCGTGAGGATCGGCTGATCGACTTCGAGCCGCTTGTGGCTGCCCGCATCGTGACCCAGCAAATTGGGACGCGGGCCGATCATGCTGACCAGCGACATCACCAGTTCTTCGCGGATCGGATCGATCGGCGGGTTGGTGACCTGCGCGAAATTCTGCTTGAAGTAATCATAGAGCAGGCGCGAACGCTTTGACAGCACCGCAATCGGCGTGTCCGTGCCCATCGAACCCAGCGGATCATCGCCCGCAATGGCCATCGGTTCGAGGAACTTGCTGATGTCTTCCTGCGTGTAGCCGAAAGCCTGCTGGCGATCGAGCAGCGAGGTGGTTTCCACCGGCAGCGCGGCCAATTCAGGCTCGATCACGTCGAGCTTCTTGAGGTTATACTGCGCCTGATCGAGCCATTCTTCATAGGGCTCTGCTGCGGCCAGTTCGGCCTTGATTTCCTCGTCCTCGATGATCTTGCCCTGCTCCATATCGATCAGGAGCATCTTGCCGGGCTGCAACCGCCACTTGCGGACGATATCTTCTTCGCGGAACGGGAGCACGCCGCTTTCCGAAGCCATGACGATGATATCATCGCGCGTGATCGAGAAGCGTGCGGGGCGCAGGCCATTACGGTCCAGCGTGGCACCGATCTGGCGACCATCTGTGAAGGCCACAGCCGCCGGACCGTCCCACGGTTCCATCAAGGCGGCGTGGTATTCATAGAACGCACGGCGCGCAGGGCTCATTAGCGGGTTGCCCGCCCATGCTTCGGGGATCAGCATCATTACCGCGTGAGCAAGGCTATATCCGCCCGCCAGCAGCAGTTCGAGTGCATTGTCGAGGCTGGCCGTGTCTGACTGACCGTGCGGGATCAGCGGCCACATCTTGTCGAGGTCCGAACCGAGCAGTTCGGATTCCATCGTGCGGCGGCGCGCGTTCATCCAGTTCACGTTGCCGCGAACGGTGTTGATTTCACCGTTGTGCGCGATGAAGCGGAACGGGTGCGCCAGCTTCCAGCTGGGGAAGGTGTTGGTGCTGAAACGCTGATGCACCAGCCCCAAGGCCGAGACGCAATCGGGATCGCGCAGATCATCGTAGAACGAGCCGACCTGGTTGGCGAGCAGCAGGCCCTTGTATACGATAGTGCGGGTGGAAAAGCTGGGCATGTACAACTGGGTAACACCCGGCAGGCCGTGCTTTTCGGCCATGGCGGCCAGCGGGTTCTGCGTCTGCTTGCGGATCGCCAGCAGTTTGCGTTCGAATGCGTTCTGATCGGGCGTGCCCGCGCCGCGCTTGATGAAGCACTGGCGGATGACCGGCATCTGTTCGATCACGGTCTTGCCAAGGCCGTCCAATGTGACCGGCACATCGCGCCAGCCGATCAGTTCCTGCCCTTCCTTGGCGATGAACTTTTCGAAGAATTCGGTCACGAACAGGCGCGCGGCTTCATCCTGCGGCAGGAAGCACATGGCCACGGCATAATCGCCCGGCTGCGGCAGTTCGCGACCTTCGGATGCGGCCCATTTGCGGAAGAGCTGGTCGGGAATCTGGATCAGCAGACCAGCGCCATCGCCCAGCAGCGGATCGGCACCCACCGCACCGCGATGATCAAGATTGCGCAGAATTTCCAGCGCCTGATCCACGATGGCATGACTTTTCTGGCCTTTGATGTGAGCAATGAAGCCCACGCCACAAGCGTCATGTTCGTTACGCGGATCGTAGAGGCCCTGAACCTGCGGAAATCCCATTTCGATGATCGTCCTACTTTCGAAGAGTCATGGCAAAAAAAGGCAAAAGCACGCGAATCAAAACGCCCGGAAGCGATTAAAATTGCGCGAAGTGCCCCCATGACTGCAGGAAAGTTATTTTGCAACCGCGCAGGCCAATCAGCCACGCGGTTAAAGCCGGAAATATAGTGGCTACATGGCAGAAAGTGCCGTTTTCCGGGGCTTTGACAGCGCATTTCATGGCCCAAAGGCCACGTGCCCCCAAAGGACACGTGGTCGGGAAATACGTAGGCGTGGGGGCAAGCCCGAGACCGAGGATCAGCCCTGAGCAGTCATCCGTTGCAACGTCGCCAGAGCGGCGCGCAAGGCACGATCGGCCTCCTCTGCATCGACAGCCGAGCCTGCGGGGGCGTCTTGTGACACCATCTGCAATTCTGCCGCACTGCCCAGCGCATCGATCGGGCTTGAGGGCGCAGCCCTTCCCGGTGCGGCAAGCGGTGATCCCGGCACAGGGATGATCAGGTCGGCACTGCCAGCAGTGTGTGCAGGAATTGCGCTTGCGGGACGTTCGAACAGGCGCGGCGTCGTTTCAAAGGAAGAGGACAGCTGCGGCTCCTGGCCTGGGAATACCACCGCTGGCTCGAAGCCATCTTCGTCATTGTTGTCGCTATCTTCGCTCTCGTCGCTCACGAAAAGCGACGTTGCTGTCTGCGCCCGATGGCGGAGTGAGCCGGCACCCATATCGAGCAGGGAGGGATAGCGCTCTTCTGCGACATCAGCTTCTGCGCCACTGGCTTCCCAGACAATGTCTTCTTCGACATCGTCTTCTTCGGCATCTTCTACATCTTCAAAATCTTGGTCCAGCGCTTGCGCATCAACTGCCGGAGCGGGGGTGTTTGTGGCCAGTTGCGGATCACGAACGCGCAAGAAACGTTCAAATTCCGGGGACTCATCATCAAACGCTTCCGGCTCTGGGGCGAAGGGCCGCAGCGCAGTCGGACGAAGCTGCACGACCCGCTCATCATGCGCAGAAGGCTCGGCAGGCCATTCGTCGGTTGTCTCAGGTGCCGCAGCGTCCGGCATCCCGAACCGTGCAATTGGCGCAGCAGGTTGTGGCTGTACCACTGCAAAGCTGGCGACACGCGGCTCGTCATCATGGGTGATCGCAAAATCGTCGGTCGTCGGCGCAGGCACCGGTACTGGTAGCGATTCTGGCGCTGTATCTGCAGGAACAAATGCGTGCGTTGCAGCTGGCTGCCTGCTTTCGGCGCGGGCATGGCGGCGGCCAATGGCCAGAGCCAGGCGCTCGGTCAGCTGGACGAGTCCGAGATCTTCCAGCGGCGTTCGTGATAGCGGCGTTGGGGCCAAAGTCGGGGCCTGAAACAGCGGCGTCTTGATCAGCGGGACGCTGGGCTGCATCGCCTGCGGAACTGGCTGGTCCGCTTCGGGCATCGCCTGAGGTTCTGGCGCCTGCTCAAGCGGTGCATCTGCAGAGGGCTTGCCTGTGACAAACTGGATATCGTCCTGCGGCGAAACCTGCTCGACAACCGTTTTATCAGGAGCACTGGCCTGGAATACCGGCGCATCATAGTCAGACGCTTCATACGCAGGTTCGATGCCTTTGCTGATGACCTCGGCATCGGCAAACAGCAAATCGAGCGCTAGCGGATCATCCAATTGGGCCTGAAGCGGGGCCTGAAACGGGGCTGCTTCGGGCTGCTGGGCCAGACGCGTGACTGCAGTGCCGTCAAGCTCGACCGGTTGATCAAGCGACTCCTCCCACGGCAGGCGCACTTTTTCAGCTGGCTCAGCGGTAAAGTCCATGCCTTCGAGCGCTTGGGGATCGACAGGTGCATAAGTCTCGCCGGAAAACGGCATGCCCATCGGTTCGCCCAGATCTTCGATCGGGTTCAGCGGGCGGCGGTGCGATGACAGCCTTCCTGCAACAGGCCCAGCCTCGGGCATCGCCTCGGGCAATGGCTCAGGCTTGTTGATAGCAACCCTGTCAGCGCCGGCAGTTGCTGCAGTGCGACCGAACGAACGGGCGCGCATTGGCGAATCCGACTTTCCGCCAGCCAGCGCCTTGCCGACGAGATAGCCAGCCAGCCCGCCGACACCAAGCATCACCATCGCCAACAAAGCCCGCACGGTAAAGCCAAGCGGTGGCTGCGCAGCTGGCAGGATGTCAGGAATGCCAAGCGCCACTACCGGCCCTTCAAGCAGCTGCGGGGCCACCGCAAAGCTGCCAAGGCTGAGGAACGCTGCAAACCACAGCGAGGTCACAATCGGAAACAAGGGATGCGCGGTGATTGGCTTGGCTTTGCGCTTGGTCACAGTCACTGGCGGTCGTCCTGTCTTCTACCCTGTCCGGTCCCGCACAATAGCCGCTACGCAGCCAATGCGGGCACTTTGAGACGGGGTAACAGGACTTGGTAAACGGGAAGATAACGCCGCACGTTGATTGCCCAGTCGTGCGCTTCGCCCACAAAGCGCCGCGCCACGGCTCGGCGCTCGTCCCAACCGCTGCGGTCAGACAGCAGGCCCGCCATCGCGGCGGCAAGCCCGGCGGGATCATCAGCCGGAAACAGCGTTCCGGTGGTGCCGTGCCGAATGAGTTCGCGGTGGCCGCCCACATCGGACGCCGCCACCAGCTTTCCCTGCGCCATCGCTTCCAGCGGCTTGAGCGGGGTGACCAGTTCGGTCAGCCGCATGCCCTTGCGCGGATAGCACACGACATCGGCCAGCGCGTAATAGCGATCAACCTCATGATGCGGCACGCGCCCAACGAATCGGATTGCATCAACTGCAGATGATGCCGCAGCTTGCGCCCGCAGGGCATCTTCTGCTGGCCCCCCGCCCACCAGCAGCAGCCTTGCGCCGGGCACCTGCGCAACGATGGCGGGCATGGCTGCGATCAGATCGTCCAGCCCTTCATAAGGATAGAAGCTGCCGAGAAAGCCAATCACCGGGCCATCGCCCAGTGCCAGTTCTTGCGCCAACCGGTCGTCCCTTGGCAACGGATCGCCGAACATGTCCAGATCAACGCCATTGGGCATGATCGCAATCTTTTCAGGGCTGAAGCCGCGCGCAATCAGATCCTCCCGCAGCCCGTCACAGATTGTCACCACCCGGTCTGCGCCGCTGACAACATCGTTTTCCAGAACGCGCGTCAGCCAATACTTCGCCGATCCTTCGCGCCCGGTGCCGTTACCGACCGCAGCATCCTCCCAGAACGCACGGATCTCGTAGACCACAGGAATCCCCAGCCTGCGCCCGGCTTTCAGCGCCGCCATGCCGCACATCGCGGGCGAATGCGCATGCAGGATATCCGGCCGCCATTCCCCGGCAAGCGCCACAATCCTGTCGGCCAGAGCTGCCACTTCGCTCCATTCGCGCACCAAAGGCAGACCTCGCACAGAGCCGGTTGTGCGATGGAAGATCAAGCCGTCAACCTCTTCGGGGTCTCCTCCGAACGGGCCTTCCTGCCGCAATCCGGTCACCCCGCGCACCTCCAGCCCCATGGCCTGTTGCGCCTTCAAAATGGCGCGCGTGCGAAAGGTATAGCCGCTGTGCAACGGCAGCGAATGGTCGAGAACATGAAGCACGCGGGTCATCTCCCGCTTTGTGCCAGACAAGCCTTAACGCCGCGTCAACCCCGATGGCTTAAGCGTCTGTCCGCCATGATCGACAAGTTCACGCTTTTCCTGCCGCACCTGCTGATGGCCATTGCCATCTGGCGGCTGCTCAAGCGTGATGATCTTGACGATGATCCCTCGCTGCCCAGCCGTCGGGCGCCGTTCCGCAAGGCCACGAGACGGGCAAGCGAGCGCACCGATGCTTGATCTGTTCCTGCTCAGCTTCGTGCTGGCATTCATCGGGGCGGGCTTCCGGCGGCCATTCATCTTCGTGCTGGCCTATGTCTATATCGACGTCGTTTCGCCGCAGAAGGTCAGCTGGGGCATCCTGACGCAGATCCCGATATCGCTGATCGCATTCCTGTTTGCCTTCGGAGCGTGGTTCGTGGCCGAGGACAAGAACGGCACGCGCTTTTCGCTGCGGCAATTTCTGATGCTGATGCTGCTGATCTACTGCGGCATGACCACGCAGCAGGCCGATTTCCCGCTGGAGGCGGGTGAAAAGTGGTCATGGGTGTGGAAGGCGCTGGTCTTTGCGATGTTCCTGCCGCTGACCTTGCGCACGCGCCTGCGGATCGAGGCGCTGACGTTGATCATGGTGATTTCGGTAGGGGTCATCGTGATCGGCGGGGGGATCAAGACGCTGGCAGGCGGCGGCGGTTATGGTGAATTGCGGCTGCTGGTAGACAACAACACCGGGCTGTATGAAAGCTCGATCATATCGGCCGTGGCCATTGCGGTGATCCCGCTGGCGCTGTGGCTATCGCGCTTCGGCACGATCTTTCCGCCCGAATGGCGCGTGAAGGCCTTTGCCTGGGCGCTGTGCTTTTCCTGCGCGCTTATGCCCATCGGCACGGGCGCGCGCACCGGCCTGGTCTGCGTAGTGGTGCTGGCCGCGCTGATCCTGCGCACGGCTAAGCGCCGCGTGATGATCCTGTCGTTGATGGCCGCAGGAGCGCTGATCACCGTGCCATTGCTTCCGGCTGAATTCGTCGCGCGGATGAGCACCATCGGCAACCACCAGTCCGATGAATCCGCCTCCACCCGCGTGGCGGTGTGGATGTGGACGCTCGATTTCGTCAAAAGCCGCCCGTTCGGTGGCGGGTTCGATGCCTATCGCCAGAACAAGTTGGAATACAACGCGGTTACCGCAGAGAAGGCGGGCGACAACAACACAGCGCTGGAATACCGCCCGGTGGTCGATCAGGCCCGCGCTTATCATTCCAGCTATTTTGAGATGCTGGGCGAACAGGGCTATCCGGGCCTTGCCATGTGGCTGGCGCTGCACCTGCTGGGCCTGTGGCAAATGGAGGTGCTCAGGCGGCGCTTCCGCAAGGATGAAAGCGAGGCGTTCCCTTGGGTGTCGCCGCTTGCCGAAGCCTTGCAGCAGGCGCAGGTCATTTACCTTGTGGGCTCCACCTTTGTCGGCATTGCGTTTCAGCCGTTCTGCTACATGCTGGTAGGGCTGCAGTGCGGATTGTGGGCCTATATCCAGCGCGTAAAAGCGGCGCAGCCGATACCGTTCCGCAAGGAAGCGCAGCGCAACCATACGCCCGCCACAGCTTAACCGACTGCTTAAACCAGCTTGCGCTATTATAGCCTTGCCGCCATTCTTGCGTCACGCAATTCGCAGGAGAAGGCAACGCCATGACCAGATTCATCCCGGCTGAACAGATTCAGGCCATGGTTGGCCAAGTCGTCGGCACATCGGGCTGGGTCGAGATCACGCAGGATCGGGTCAACAAGTTTGCCGAGGCTACCGGCGATTTCCAGTTCATCCATGTTGATCCCGAAAAAGCCGCGCTCACCCCGTTTGGCGGCACGATTGCGCACGGCTTCCTCACCCTGTCACTGATCCCCTTGTTGACGATGGAAAGCGATTGCCCGCGCGCCGAAGGGATCAAGATGGGCGTGAATTATGGCGGCAACCGCACCCGCTTCCTTGCCCCGGTGCGCGTGGGCAAGCGTGTACGCGGCGTATTCAAGCTATTGACGATGGAAGAAAAGCGGCCCGGCCAATGGCAGCAAACGATGGAAATCACCGTGGAAATCGAAGGTGAGGACAAGCCTGCACTGATGTGCGAATGGGTTACGCAGTTTTTCGTGTGATCCACCGGCGCAAGTGATGCGCCAAATGGCGCAGGATCACACCCGCCCTGCCCCACATCAGCACCGGCGACAGCAGCAGTCCGTGGGCTAGCATATCGATGCGCGGGTCGATCCGGCTGGCCAAACCGTGTTCGACCAGCGCCCGCGCGCGCAGTTTGCGATCCTGCACCAGTGCAAGTTCGCGGCGCAGGATTTGTGCGCCCAGTCGGTGAATGGTCAAAGCTTTGCGATCGGTCAGGCTCGCATCGTGCCGACGATACAGGTAAAGGTCTTCATCCAGCGTGACGAACCGAAACGAGCGTGCCGCGCGCAGCCAGAAATCGTAATCTTCCACGCCGAACAGGCTCTCATCGTACCCGTGCAAGGCCTTTGTCACTTCCGCGCGATAAAGGAACGCTGCACCGATGCGGTTGCCCAGCAGCAGTTCCGACACCGGGCCGACCTTCTGAAACCCGGTTACGCGGCCCGTCGCATCAATCACACTGTAATCGGCATGGGCAATTGCTGCATCGGGACGAGCATCGAGTGCGGCCACCAACCGCGCCAGCATCTGCGGGCGCGCAATGTTATCATCCGAAGTCCAGCAATGCAGCGCACCACGCGCCACGGCAAAACCGGTGTTCAGCGCACCGGGAAGGCCCTTGTTCGGCCGGTTGGTAATGATCCGCACCCGACTGTCGGTTTTGGCATAGTGCATCAATTTGGACGGGGTGGAATCGCTTGATCCATCATCGACGCAGATGAGTTCAAAATCGCTGAATGTCTGGTCAAGGATCGATTGAATCGCCTGATCAAGATAGGCTTCACCGTTGTGAACCGGAAGGATCACGCTAACGCGCGGTGCCTCACGCTCGGGCTGCACGTCCGCGTCCCCCCAATCCGATGCTTGCGCGCTCCACGCCTCGGCCCCTTGAAACAGCATGTCCATGACCAGATTGATTGCCATGCTCACGCATCGCGCGGTTTTCCCGAATGTTGCGGTCTGTTTCAAGGAACCAAAACTGGGCGGATCGGCGAGAATCCGTCAGCCTCGTGTCTTTTCGGCACACCTTTTCGTTGGCAAGCCTGCACGCCACAGGGGACCAGGTCCGATATCAGAAGATTCCGGCACCAATCGCCGCGAATGAGTGAGGCCGCATAGTGCAATCACGCATGGGAATTGTCATAAAACAAATCACCTGAATTATCTTTGCAGATTACCGGGATTTCAGATTGCCCATAACTGTAACGTTACGAAATTACCTTTCATCAGCCCCGATATTCTTAAATTCCGCTAACAATATAACTGCACGCTTTTGCCATTTCCTGACCGGAAGATGCGCTTGTCTTGCAGGAGTTTGTGATGAAAGCGCGTTTTCGACTTTTGGCTTCGGCTATCATTATCGGTGCAACTGGCGCATTTGCCGCAACTGCACCCTCGACGCAGACTCTGGTTTCCTCCAGGGCATCGTCAATTTCCAAGCCTGCCGCTGTTGTGGTATTATCGCAAAGCGCTTCGCTTTCGGCACCTGCCATCAATCCCACGCCCGCTTCTGCGGCCACGCCTGTTGCCGCAAAGCTTGCTCCGCTTGATCTGTCGGACATGCGTTTGTGGAATTATGCTGGGAAATGGCATGCTTCCGAATGGGCAAGCGCGCTGAGCTTCACCCCGTGGAAATTCAACCGCGTGACGAAGTTGCAGAATGGAGATGTCCGGTTCCTGCTGGATTCCACCGGAGCACCGGAACTGAAGGCAGGAACGGGCATACAAGCTGCGATGAGCGGGCTTTGGGAGACGGAAGTGACATTGCCCACGATGCGCGATGGTTTGGTTGTCGCCCCGTTATGGCTCTATAACAATTCCACCAAGGACGAGATCGACTTTGAATTTGCCGGACGCAAAGGTCTGGACGTAACGGTCCACAAATACGTCAACGGCCTTCACCTTTCCAAGACCGTGCGCCTGTTCAAAGGTGTCGACATGTCTGGCCAACGCAAGCGCTTTGGCATCAATGTGTCGCAGGCAGAGGGCAAGATCAGGATGTATGTGGACAGCAAACTGGTCCACACGTTCGACAGGCAGGAACTGGGCTTTTTCCCGACATCGGCGTTCCGTCCCCTCATCTCCATGTGGCCAGCACGTTCTGACTGGAGCAACTTCGTGCAGTGGGTCGGGCGGTGGACCCCGCTGAAGTCTGGCCAGCAGATCGTGCTGCGCGCGCATGGCTATGGATACACGGCGTCCTGACCCGCGTGCTTCGGACTGCAGCAGGTGTTGTTGCACTGTCCGTTGTGGCAGTCGCTCCAAACACCTGCTGCGGGCCAGACGCCTACACTGCAAAAGGCCTCGTCCGGCAGTAGGTCCCGTCCCGTTACAGGGCCTCGTGTAGTTGAAGGATCAGGCCACCACGCTCAATTTGCGGCCTTTGGCCTTCTTTTCAAAGGTGGCAATCCACTGATCCACCACCGGCGCAATGTTTGTACGCCAGCGCGACCCGTTGAAGATGCCGTAGTGGCCGACTTCGGCTGCCAGAAGATACTGCTTCATGTC
The DNA here is from genome assembly GCF_057180525.1 of Novosphingobium sp. HNCC26BN242. Lineage (NCBI taxonomy): Bacteria > Pseudomonadati > Pseudomonadota > Alphaproteobacteria > Sphingomonadales > Sphingomonadaceae > Novosphingobium > Novosphingobium sp. HNCC26BN242. The sequence continues at coordinate 687,729 of NZ_JBXUGM010000002.1, read as the reverse complement.
ATCGGGCAGGTTTGGCGTCACCTTCAGCGCGGCCTTGGTCTGGCCGATGCCGGAGATATCATCGCGCTCGCCCTCGATGCACAGGATCGCGGTGTCGGTGATCGTCCCCAGATCCACCGCCTGTCCGCGGTGCACCAGTTCACCCTTGGGCAGGGCATGGCGCTGGAATACCACATCCACCGTCTGCAAATAAAACTCTGCTGGCAGATCGCAGACCGACCGGTATTCATCATAGAACGCACGCGCGGCATCGGCGCTTTCATCGGCGCCTGCATTCATGTGCTGGAACAGCTTGTAATGGCTCATCATGTGGCTGGCCATGTTCATCGACATGAAGCTGGCGAGCTGAACGAAGCCGGGATAGACGCGCCGCCCCACGCCCGGATAGTTGGCAGGCACGGTGGTGATCACGTTGTGCTTGAACCATACGTGCGGCTTGGTGATCGCATGGTCGTTCACCGCCGTGGGGCTTTCGCGCGTATCGATCGGGCCGCCCATCATCGTCAGCGTAACCGGACGGCAGGGGTGCTTGTTCGCGCCCATGATCGCCGTGGCGGCCAGCGCCGGGACCGAAGGCTGACACACCGCCATCATGTGCGCACCTTCCCCGATATGCTCAAGGAAGCCAGTCAGATAGTCGATATAATCGTCAAGGTCGAACACGCCTTCGGCCAGCGGCACATATTTGGCATCGGCCCAATCGGTGATGTAGACCACGCAGCGTTCCAGCATCCGCTCCACTGTGCCGCGCAGCAGCGTGGCAAAGTGCCCGCTCATTGGCGCAACAATCAGCAAACGCGGCGCATTTTTGGGCAAGCCATCGTGCGTAAACATCTTCAGATCGCCGAACGGGCGGGTGATGACAGTTGTTTCTTTCACAGCATGGGCCGTGCCATCGACATGGATCACCTTGATCCCGAAAGCAGGCTTTCCACGCGGCGCTGCAGCATGGGCAAATACGTCGAGAGCGTTGGCCATGGTTTGCGATTGCCCCATCCCGGCAAACGGATTGCGCGGATCGGTGAGAGCATCGGCCATCATCGAGGCCCAGGCGCTGCTCGCATTCATCAGCGAGCGCTGGATTTCATAAGCTTTGTACAGCACTGCGAACACCTTTTTGGTTGTTGCCCGCCACCGGCGGAAAGAACCGGCGGCAAGAGTCGTTGGGCACAGATTGCCCCGATTCGCCAACTTGTGCAACGCAACAAAGGTCCAGTCAGGTTGACACCACACCAATGCCCCCTTTCGGCAAGGCGTGGCTTGGGCTAGGCGGTGCGCATGGACGAGCAGACCCCGCAGCTAGACGCGCAGATCGAAACGCCAGCAGAAACGGCCCCCAAGGCGAAAAGCCTTGGCCCGCTGCGCATGATCTGGGACGAAGCCGCGCGCTATCCGGGCCGCGTTGCCGCCGCCACAGGCGCGCTCGTCGTTACGTCGGCGGCCACTCTGGCCATTCCGTCCGGGTTCAAGCTGATCATTGACAAGGGCTTTGCCGCAGGAGCCGATGTCGATCAACTGGGCCGCTGGTTCCAGTATCTACTGCTGATCGTGCTGGTCCTGGCCATCGGCACGGCCTGCCGGTTCTATTTCGTGTCGTGGCTGGGTGAGCGCGTCGTGGCCGATGTGCGGCTGAAAGTGCAGGCCAATTTGCTGCGGCTGCCTCCGTCGTTCTTTGAAACGAACAGCCCCAAGGAAATCGCTTCGCGCATGACCTCGGATACGGCGGTGATCGAACAGGTTGTGGGCACCACCGTGTCGGTCGCGCTGCGCAATACCATCACGGCCATCGGCGGCATTGGCTATCTGCTCTATCTCGCGCCCCGGCTTACCGTGATCCTGCTGGTTGCCATCCTGTTCATTGTCGTCCCCATCGTGTTCATCGGCCGCCGGTTGCGCAATGTCTCGCGTTCCAGCCAGGATCGTGTGGCGGGCATCGGCGTGATCGTGTCCGAAGTGTTGGGTGCAATGAAGATCGTGCAGGCCTTCGGGCAGGAAAGGCGCGAGCTTGAGCGGTTTGGCGAAAAGGTCGAAGCCACCTTCCAGACGGCGCTGCGCCGCATTTCGATCCGCGCGGGGATGACCTCGATCGTCATTCTGTTGATCTTTGGCGGCATCACCATGCTGGTCTGGGAAGGCGCGATTGGCGTTGCCAATGGCACGATCAGCGGCGGCACGATCTTTGCCATCGTGATCACCGCAGGCCTCGTAGCAGGGGCGCTGGGCGCGCTGTCTGAAGTCTATGGCGATCTGTTGCGCGGGGCAGGTGCGGCTGGACGCCTGAACGAGCTGCTGCGCGAAGAGCCGGACATTGCCCCGCCTGCCCGCCCGACTGCGCTGCCGGTGCCTGCACGTGGCCAGCTGGCGTTCCAGAACGTCGCGTTCCGCTATCCTTCGCGTCCAGAAGTGCTTGCGCTCGATGATTTCTCGCTGACGGTTGAACCGGGCGAAACGGTGGCTATCGTTGGCCCATCAGGCGCGGGCAAATCCACGTTGTTCCTGCTGGCGCAGCGGTTTTACGATCCGCATGGCGGCACTGTGCGCATCGATGGCGTGCCGCTGACGAGCGCCGACCCGGCCGAAATCCGCGCCCGCACTGCGCTTGTCCCGCAGGACGCCACGCTGTTTGCAGCCTCGGCGCGCGACAATTTGCGCTATGGCAACTGGAACGCTTCGGACGAGGCGATCTGGGAGGCGGCCCGCGCTGCCAATGCCGAACAGTTCCTGCGCGATCTGCCGCAGGGTCTCGATACGTTTCTGGGCGAAGACGGCGCGCGCCTTTCGGGTGGCCAGCGTCAGCGCATCGCCATTGCCCGCGCGGTGCTGCGCAATTCGCCGATCCTGCTGCTCGATGAAGCCACCAGTGCGCTCGATGCCGAAAGCGAACGGTTGGTGCAGGACGCGCTCGACCGGCTGATGAAAGACCGGACCACGCTGGTCATCGCGCACCGCCTTGCCACAATTCGCGCGGCTGACCGTATTGTGGTGATGGATGGCGGCCGGATCGTGGAGCAGGGCACCCACACCAGCCTGAGCGCTGCCGATGGCCTCTATGCCCGCCTTGCTCGCCTGCAATTCGATGGAATGGCCGCTTAACCCTTGACTTGATGCTGCGCTGCGGCGAACCCCGGAAGCATCATGGATTCGATTGTCACCGCCATCCTGCTCGGCATTGTCGAGGGCCTTACCGAGTTTCTCCCGGTATCCTCCACCGGCCACCTGATCCTTGCAACGGAACTGTTCGGCTTTGATCCGCACCAGTGGGCCATGTTCAACGTGGTAATCCAGCTGGGCGCGATTATGGCCGTCGTCGTGCAGTATTGGCGCACGTTCTGGGCCGTGGGCATGGGCCTGATGCGGCTTGAACCGATCAGCTTGCGCTTCCTGCGCAACCTGCTGGCTGCGTTCATTCCCTCGGCTGTCTTTGGCCTTGCGCTCAAGGACTATATCGACGTCCTGCTCGGCAGTCCTGCGGTGGTGGGTTGGGCGCTGGTGATTGGCGGCATCGCCATTCTGGTGATCGAGAAATATGCCAAGCCCGGCGAATTGACGGGCATTGGCCAGCTTCCGCTCAGCCAAGCGCTTGGCGTGGGCTTTGTACAGTGTCTCGCGATGGTGCCGGGCGTCAGCCGTTCGGGCGCAACGATCATGGGCGCGCTTGCGATGGGGATCGAGCGGCGGACAGCGGCGGAATTCAGCTTCTTCCTGGCCATTCCCACCATGCTGGGGGCTACCGCGCTCGAACTGTTGGACAATCGCGAAGCCATCATGTCCGGCACGCTGGGCGCAGGCGGCGTGGGCTGGGCCGAGATCGCGGTAGGTTTTGTTGTTTCGTTCGTCGTGGCGCTTGCGGTGATCCGCTTTTTCGTCGCCTATGTCAGCCGCGCAGGATTCAAGCCCTTTGCCTGGTATCGCATCGTGGCTGGAACAATCGCTATTATCTGGTTGGCAATGCGCTGATTTTGCGCAATTTCTTTGGTACTTGCCACATCGCCCCACCGCACCCTTGGAACCAATCGCCTCTCCCTGAATTGACTCCCCAGAACGCCAATATTGGCAAGCCAGCCGCAAACGGCTGAAATCTTAGGGGTAAATCATGGGTCTTATCATTCTCCTCGTCGTGGGCGGCATTCTTGGCTGGCTCGCCAGCATCGTCATGCGCACAGATGGCCAGCAGGGCATCCTGCTCAATATCGTGGTCGGTATCGTCGGCGCGTTTCTGGGCGGGTTCCTGCTGGCACCGCTGATCGGTGGCGGCAGCATCACGCAGGGCATCTCTGCCGGTACGCTGATCGTTTCGTTCCTTGGCGCGGTGATCCTGCTTGCGATCATCAACCTGATCCGTCGCGGTTCGGTTCGGTAAACCAGAGCGACACAGGTTTCAGGAGGGCGGTTTGCAAAGACCGCCCTTTTACACATCCGAAAGGGTCAGCAATGAAAAACGCATTCAAACACACAATGATTGTTCCGGCTCTGGCACTAAGCCTCGGCCTTGCCGCCTGCGACAGCCCGCAGGAAAACGCAGCCGAAGATAAGGCCGAAGTCGTGCGCGAAAATTCCGAAGCCGCGGCCGACACGATGGAAGATCAGGCTGACGCCATAGGCGGCGCATCGGAAGATGCGATGGAAACCAAGGCGCAAGAGGTCCGCAAGACCGGCGAAGCCAAGGCTGATGCCATGGAAGACAGCGCTGACAAGATGTAAGTCCAAGGTCTGACATGTTGTAATGGCGCGCAAAGGCCCGGCACCTTTCCAAAGGTGTCGGGCTTTTTCCCAATACCGGTTGCAAACGAAACCGGTATCATGTTCAGCCCAGCCGGGCAAATTGTGCTCGTGCCGACTGGTCGCTTGACTTTGCGCCGATTCTACCCCAACGGCCCCACCCTGTGACGGCGGCGTGGGAACGCGCCGCTACATTCGTTTTCAGATTCGCGCGCGAAATTTCAGGATAGAGCAATGGCAAAGCCCACCACCGTCAAGATCCGTCTGGTCTCGACCGCTGACACCGGCTTCTTCTATGTCACCAAGAAGAACCCCCGCAACACGACCGAGAAGATGGTCTTCCGCAAGTACGATCCCGTCGTGCGCAAGCATGTCGAGTTCAAGGAAGCGAAGATCAAGTAACAGCGCCTTTTGCGCTTTCCCCGTTGAGCCCGTCCCGCCATTGATGGAACCGGGACGGTTCACGGTGAGTTCAACGCCAGCACCTCAAGGAACGGCGATGAACATGATCAACACCACTTTTCGCAAATTGGCCAAGCTCCGCAGGCTAAAACGCCCTGCAGCGGCCCTCTCGCTTGTCTTCGCCGCAGCCGCACCGGCCATGCTCGCAGCCCCTACGACGGCACAAGCGCAGGCATCAGACATTGACCGCGCTGTAACGGCCTTGCGCGGCATCACCACCTTGCGTGCCAACTTTGTGCAGACGGATCGCTCGGGCCAGATGATCTCGGGCGTGCTGACGATGAAGCGCCCAGGCAAGATCCGCTTCCAGTATCAAAAGGGCGTGCCGCTGCTGATCGTCGGCGATGGCAAGGCGCTGACCATGATCGACTATGAAGTGCGGCAGGTGCAGCGCTGGCCCATCGGCAACAGCCCGCTGGGCGCGCTGCTCGATCCGAACAAGGACGTCGCTCGCTTTGCCAAGCAACTGCCCACCGGCGATCCGGGCGTGATCAGCCTGCAAGTGCGCGATCCCAAGCATCCCGAATATGGCACGATCACGATGATCTTCGTGCGCAACGCAGGCGCGCCCGGCGGCTTCCAGCTCGATTCGTGGGTCGCGCTCGATTCGCAGAACAAGCGCACCACCGTCCGGCTGACCGGCCAGCAATATGGCATCGCTGTGGATGACAAGACTTTCCGCTGGACCGACCCGCGCACCCCGACGCGGCGTTGAGCGGCTAACCTCAAAGCGAAAGGCAGCGCCCCCGCGAAGGCGGGGGCCTCAAGCCGCGTTGCGAAACCCCTCCGGCAGGCAGCAGCGCTCGACCGCCCGAGGTCCCCGCCTTCGCGGGGAAGCAAAAGTCTTCGCCCTTGCCTCTACATTCTTCGTCACCCCGGGCTTGACCCGGGGTCCCGCTTTACTTCGCAACGTCAGAAAAGAGCCATACCCCGGATCAAGTCCGGGGCGACGATTCTGGAAGCGTGAGCAAACCTGAACCACGCCTCCGACGACCCATCGCCGCCAAGCACCACCTCACCCCTCAACCGTTCGCCCCTTGCGACAAATTACGACAAGCCTGTCATAACCGTTCATCAGGGGGCAAGCGTGCAGCCCCTAAAACGGTCGTCGACGAGGCGGTTGAGACAGGTTTCCCCCCTGTTGCCAGTCTCCTAGTGACCTCTCGTCAAGCGTGACGAACGCGAATGGAACCCTCGGACCAATGCCCCCGGTCCGGGGGTTTTGTTTTTGGGGTCCGGGCTTCCCCCCAGAGACGGCTGCGGATAGCGAATTTCTGTGCTTCCGGTTTTCACAAAAACCAAGCCCGCTCACCCTGAGCCTGTCGAAGGGTGCGCGCCGGTTCTCGAAATCCACCATCCTCGCTCGCCTCTGAGGAAACCCCGAACCCCAAACCCAGCGCCAATCCGCAGTCCCCCTGAACTTGTTTCAGAGTCCATTTCCCCGCATAAGCGGTGACGCGATTTCAAAATCAACGGTGCAAGGTCATGGACGACTCGACACTATAAAATGGCAGTCGATTGTAATGACCACCATTTAGGCCATGACCATGATGCACAACCCTCCCCATCCCGGCGAACTGCTTCGTGACGAAGTGATCGGAGCGCTGAACCTGTCCGTCACCGAAGCTGCCAGCCGCCTCGCCATGTCGCGCGTCGCCCTCTCTCGCGTGCTGAACGGCAAGGCCGGGATCAGCCCCGATCTGGCCTTGCGGCTGGAGCAGGCAGGCGCAAGCACGGCGCGGGCGTGGCTGGCGATGCAGGCGAACTATGATCTGTGGCAGGCGCGGCAGCATGTGCAGCCAGTCGTTCGGCGGTTGCAGGAAGCAGCGTGACGTTGCAATAAAGCAAAGATCGCGTCAAAGTTCACTCATGACTTTTCGCAGGCCAATGGTTCCTTCTCACATACCAGAGTTGGCAGTTTTTGGCGTTGCTGCGTTGGGCGTTCTTTTCGTAGCCGTATATGCTGTTTGGGCGGCATCAAGGGAGTTACTCGCTTGGCACGAAGTCCCAGCTCTGACTATGTTGATGGCGCTGGGGTCATTGCCGATGTTGGCGATGGGGCTATGGTTTCGGCGACAGCGACTAAAAAAGACAGCTGAACTGAAAAATTATGAGAGCATTCTCGCAGCAGCGCGTGATCCCAACTAGCCCACCCCCACATCCCATCTAGCCATCGCCCCCCCGCAACCCTAAAGCCAAGCGCATGATCTCGGTTGCCACATGGAACATCAATTCGGTCCGCTTGCGCGCCGATCAGGTCGAACGCTTTTTGCTGCAGGAGGCGCCCGATGTGTTGTGCCTGCAGGAGATCAAGACGCCGGAAAACCTGTTCCCGCACGAGGTGTTCGAAAAGCTCGGCTACACCCACCGGGCGATCCACGGGCAGAAGGGCTACCACGGCGTCGCCACCGTCAGCCGCATCCCGTTCCGCGATTTCAGCAAGCATGACTGGCAGGACAATGGCGAGGCGCGGCATATCGGCGTTGAACTGCTTGGGCCGGGCAACGGGTTGATCATCGAGAACGTCTATATCCCCGCAGGCGGCGATGTGGCCGACCGCGAGGTGAACCCCAAGTTCGGCCAGAAGCTCGATTTCCTCGAACGCATGACCCGCTGGGCCGAAAAGATCGAGCGCCCCACGCTGATCGTCGGCGATTTCAACATCGCGCCGCTGGAATGCGATGTTTACAACCACAAGGCCCTGCTCAAGGTCGTCAGCCACACCCCGCTTGAAGTCGAGACGCTGCAACGCTTCGCCGATGCCCACGGCTGGGTGGACCTTGGTCGCAGGCACATCCCCGCGCCGGAACGTAACTATTCGTGGTGGTCCTACCGCTCCTATTGGCGCGCCAAGGATCAGGGGCGGCGGCTTGACCACATGTGGGCCTCGCCCGAAGCTGCGGCGCAAACGCGCAGCCACCGCTTCGTGGAAGAAACGCGCAAGTGGGAGCAGCCTTCCGACCACATCCCGCTGATCACCGAGCTGGATCTGTGAGCGAATCGCGAAACGTTGCTAAAGCGCTCGACGCGCTGCGCCACGGCTGGGCGATCCGCGTCACCGGCACTGATGGCGCGCTGGACTTGCTCCCTGCCGAAACCGCCTTCGTCCAGCCCGGCATCTACGCCGCGCGCATGCTCATCTCCGCCGCCCGTGCCGCCACGCTGAAGCTCGCCAACCAGCGCGATGCCGCCGTGCCCGAAGCCCCGGTCATGATCCACGGTGCAGAACCCTTCAGCCTCTCTGCCGCGCGCAAGCTGGCCGATCCCGCCGAAGATTTGCGCAACCCATTGCGCGGTCCGTTCAAGGCCGACCCGATCGAGGCCTATGACGCTGCCACCGCCGCGATGGACATGGCGCGGCTGGCGGGCATTCTCCCCGCCTTCCTCATCTCCACCGGCGTAGACATTGCGGCGGAAGTCTCCACCGCCGATCTCGCCGCGTTCAAGGACCCGCTTAACCTGACGATCCAGGCCCGCGCCCGCCTGCCCGTCCACGCTTGCGAACACGCCGAAATCATTGCCTTCCGCGCCCGCGACGACTTGCGCGAACATGTCGCCCTCGTCCTCGGCACGCAAACCAGCGAGCGCACGCCGCTGGTGCGCCTGCACAGCGAATGCTTGACCGGCGACGTGCTCGGCAGCCTCAAATGCGATTGCGGCCCGCAACTTGATGCAGCGCTCGCCCAGATGGCGCAGGAGGCCAGCGGTGGCGGATGGGGCGTGCTGCTCTACCTGCGGCAGGAAGGGCGCGGGATTGGCTTGATCAACAAGCTGCGCGCCTATGAACTGCAGGATCAAGGCTTTGATACGGTGGACGCCAACGAGCGGCTTGGCCTGCCCAGTGAAGCGCGTGACTTTCCCGTGGCTGCGCGGATGCTCGATCTGCTCGGCGTCTCCCGCCTGCGCCTGCTGACCAACAATCCGCAAAAGGTCGCTACGTTGCGAGACCTTGGCCTTGATGTGGTAGAGCGCGTGGCCCACCAACTCCCCGCCAACCCCCACAACCAGCGCTACCTTGAAACCAAGCGCGACCGGACGGGACACCTGTTGCGCTAGGGGCGAGGGCACACCCCCCCCGCCCCCTGATTTCGCCCCTCGTAACCTCAAACCGGCGCGCCAGCGACAGCCAGCAACACCAGCGCTGCCACCACCGCGGCAAAGACCAGCGCGCGCGCCATGTCCTTCACGGTGAACCGGTCGATGTGCTCGGCCCTGAACGCGCGATACCCGCGTTGTGCCGCCGAATTGCTGGCCACCAGCGCCACATCGAGCGAACTGGCTTCGCGTTTGAACCAATTGATCAGCAAGCCGCGCTCTTCCGGCGTAACATCGGGATAGGCGGTAAGCAGCGCTTCCACGTGCGCGCGGCGGGCATCCACGGCGGATGCGATAGTCGAACTGTTTGACATGATAAATGTCCTGACATGCGTTTCATCAGCGCCCGCAGGCGCAGCGGCAGGTCAGGAAATCGGCGGTGCCCTTGGGGCAGGGCGTAGCAGTAATGGTGCTGGCGCAGGGGGTGCGGTTTGCGGCGGCCAGAAATGCGCCGCCTGCTCCACTAGCGGGACGACAGGCGCAGGCACAGCCACCGGCCTTGGAGGCGAAACCGGCACCATCGCCTGCTGCACTTGCAGTTTGCGTTCAGGCGCCACCGCCAGATCCACGGTCGCCGCGCTGAACGCCGATCCGCTGCGCGCCTGCAGCGGGGCCTCGAACGGCACTGTGGCATGCGTCAGCGCGGTCAGGGCCAGCAACAGCGCCCATATCCGCCCGGCAAGGTTCAGGGAAAGACGGCTCAACACCCCGTCAAAGTAGGGGCCGGTTCCGTAAACAGCAACCTCAGCGCTTCTCGAACTTCGTCAGCCCGCTGCCCAACGTATTGGCACCAATCGACAGCGTATCGCCCGACCAGTCCGCCACGAACACCGATCCCCACGGCACACCCGGTGCAAAGCGCGCGTCGTTGCCGCTGACCAGCAGCCCGGCCGAGCTGTTCGCCCGCCCCTCGGCGGCGACAGCGATGAACGCGCTGTGGTTTTCCTTGTCGGCCCCTTGCACGAAGGCATTGTCCACGATCCGCCCGGCAGCGCCTGCCGACAGGTCGATCATGTAGTTGGTGGTCTTGCCCGCACTGTCGTCAAAGCTCGATTGCGAAACGTCCACGCGCGCGGCACGGGTCTTCACATAGTGCCCGCCGCGTCCGGCCTCGAACCGGCTGCGCCGGATCGTCAGGCTGCCGTAATCGCCAAGATAGATCGAATGCGCGCAGGAAAGGCCCCGATCACAACGGCCCAGCCGGGTGAAGGTCGATTGTTCGATCAGCACCGCGCCGGTCGGGTCATTGGCTGAAAGGATGCCCTGCTCACTGTCGCGGAACCACGATTGCCGCACGGTCAGGTTCCCACGCTCCAGCCGGATGCCCGCGCCATTGGCATCGGGCACGCGCACGTTCTGGAAGATCAGGCCTTCCACGCGCGTAGAGCGCCCCCGCACCACCAGCGTGGCCTTGCCTTCGCAGGCTGCGCCATCGAACACGGTCTGCCCCGGCACTTGCGCCACAAAGCCAACGTCGCCTGCACCCTGCACCGCACAATCGCGATAGACGCCGGGCTCGATCTGCACGGTGCCCGATCCTTCACCGATGGAATTGACCGCCTCCTGCAACGCGGAAAAGCTGCGCCCGGTTTCAGTCACCTTGTAGGGCATGCGCTGACTTTGGCCTTGCGCAAGCAAAGCGCTGGCCGGAATAGCTGCAACCACCGCCACGCCCAGCAGCAGCGTAGTAAGGCGCTGACCCTGATGGCGGCGCTCCTGAAGGGCAAAGGGGTTCTTCATTTTCATATCCGCTCCCGGCGTTTACTGCACCGGGATAAGCGAAAATGATTGACAGGCCCTTGCGTTCCGCCGCGTGACCTTTCGGTCAGGCCCGGCTTCCCCAGCGCCACTTCCACCCACCGCGCGTATGGCGCGCCGCAATCCAGGTGAAGGCCAGCGTCGCTGTGATAGTAATAGCCACCCCTCCACCGCGCGCCGTGTGGTTCAGCCAAGCTGCGCCGCCCACTACTGCAAGATAGCTCGCCAGCAAGGCCCAGCCCTGCCACCGGATCGGCCACCCAGCGCCATAGCCAAAGCGCTTCTGCGAAAACCAGGCACCATCGTCTGCGGGCACCTCTTCCTTGGGAGGCCGAGTCGTGTAGCGCGGATCAACCATCACTGCTCTCCTTGGGCGGCGTTCTCTTTGGGTGGGCGCCCGCGCCGCACTGGTTCGGCAGCCCCCAGCTTTACCCCGCGCCGCAAAAGCGCCTCACGCAGCAGCACTTCGATCTGGACATTGGCAGAGCGCAAGTCAGCCGCCGCCGAACGCTCGATCGCGGCAAACAGCGCCGGATCGATGCGCAAAGGGAAAGCTTTCTTGGGCGCAGGTGCCATGCTTGCCCCGCCTTACTGGTACAGCGTGCCGGCGTTAACCACCGGCTGCGCATCGCGCTCACCGCACAGCACCACCATCAGGTTCGATACCATCGCGGCGCGACGCTCGTCGTCCAGTTCGACCACGTTCTTTTCCGAAAGCTGGGTCAGCGCCATTTCCACCATCGAAACCGCCCCTTCGACCAGTTTCTTGCGCGCGGAAATCACCGCTTCGGCTTGCTGGCGGCGCAGCATCGCGCCTGCAATTTCAGGCGCATAGGCAAGGTGCGTCAAACCGCATTCGTCCACCGTAATGCCTGCGAGCACCAGCCGTGCGTTCAGTTCGGTGCGCAGTTCGGCGTTGATCTGATCGTGGTGGCTGCGCAGCGTCACTTCCTGATGCTCGATATCGTCATAAGGATAGCGCGAACCGATAGACCGCACAGCGCTTTCGATCTGCACAAACACGAAGGCCTTGTAGTCGTCCACATCGAACAGCGCCTGCGCCGTGTCCGAAACGCGCCATACCACGTTGGCCGCAATCTCGATCGGATTGCCACGCAGGTCGTTCACTTTCAGCTTTTCGGAAACCACGTTGTTGGCGCGCACTGAAATCTTGGTTTTGCTCATCCACGGCCAGACCCAGCGAAGCCCGTGGTTGCGGTCGGTGCCACGATAGGCCCCGAACAGCCCGATGGCCGCAGCCTGATTGGGCTGGATCATGTAAAAACCAGATGCGATCAGCACGATCAGCGCCGGCCCGATGAAAATGGTGGAGAGGAACGGCAGCACATCGGAATCAGCCGGATTGCTCCCGGCAAAGCCCAGCACACGCACGCCGGTGAGCATGACCAGCGCAATCAACGCGATCAGCATCGCATAACCATTGACCGACCAGGCCCCGGTTTCCCTGCTTGCCGAATGAGTCCGCGAATCAGCCATCGAACCTACCCCTCTAAATTTGATATCACTTTAATATCAGATTGAGTGGTAGTGGCAAGCGGTTCAGGGCGGCTTTGTTCGAGCATGCTTCGACAAGCTCAGCATGAGCGGGATAGCGTCGAGCGCAAGCATCCACTCTAACCTCGTGCAGACAACCCGCTCATCCCCCAGCCTGCTCATCCTGAGCCTGTAGAAGGATGCCCACACGCTCAGCGCAACAACCCCCTTGCATTCCAGACCGAATCGCTCCAAATAACGCGGGCGGACCGGGCCCCTCTGGCGCGGCGTTTTTGCCCTATCAGGAAAAACGCCTCGTGATGTCGGACCGCATCGGGTGATGCCGATGCTTTGGGTCCGGGTCTTTTCCCCTGTTCCTGACCATATGGGTCCAACGCGCGGCATCTCCGATCGAACGCCACTGCTTTCGAAGGGTTATCCTGATGTCCGACCGTTACTTTCATCTGCTCGAACGCCACCAGAAACTGGACGCGGCACTCCGTATCGCGCGCGATCCGTTTGATGTGCTGCGCCTCGCTCGCCTCAAGGCCGTGGTAAAGGCCCGCCTCTCAGGCCTGTTCTTGCGTCGCCCCGAAGCGGCCCTTCTGGCAACAGTATGAAATAAGGGAACCACGCCTCCTCTCGAAGCTTTCGGGAGGCGGTAGGGTGCGGAGAGTATAGATGGAATTCCTGTTTGCAGACTGGCTGATGTCTGATTGGCTGGGCACACCCGCCTGGTTCTGGCTCGCCTTCATCGGCCTCGTCGTGGCGCTTACTGCGTTCGATCTTGGCGTCCTCCACAAGGAGGACAAGGCCATGGGCATCGGCGAATCGCTGCGGCTGACCGCCTTTTACATCACTATTGCGCTGTTGTTCGGCGTATGGGTTTGGGCCGAAAAGGGCGCAGACCTTGGCATGAAGTACTACACCGGCTTTTTCATCGAAAAGGCGCTATCCATCGACAACGTCTTTGTGATCAGCCTGATCTTCACCTTCTTCGCGATCCCGCCAAAGTATCAGTATCGCGCCCTGCTTTGGGGCATCGTAGCCGTAATCTTCCTGCGCGGCGCGATGATCGCGGGCGGTGCGGCGCTGGTGGAACAGGCCTATTGGGTGCTTTACATCTTCGCCGCGTTCCTCGTGTTCACCGGCATCAAGATGTTCTTCGCCAACGATCATGATCCCGACATCGGCAACAACCCGGTCGTCCGCTGGATCAGCCGCCACATGCGCGTGACCAAGGAACTGCACGATCAGCATTTCTTCGTGAAAGTGCCCGATGAAAAGACGGGGAAAATGGTGCGCGCTGCCACCCCGCTGTTCCTCGCGCTGGTGGTGATCAACCTGGCCGATCTGGTCTTCGCGGTCGATTCGGTGCCTGCAATCTTTGCTATCACGACCGACACCTTCATCGTCTATACCTCGAACATCATGGCCATCCTCGGCCTGCGCGCGCTCTACTTCGCGCTGGCTGCAATGATCGACCGGTTCGCCTACCTCAAGTATGCGCTGGCCGCCGTGCTGGTGTTCATCGGCAGCAAGATCTTCGTTGCAGATTTCCTGCTGGGCGGGGCCAAATTCCCCCCGGCGCTCAGCCTTGGCGTCACCTTCGCGATCATCGCTGGCGGCGTGGCGTTCTCGCTCTGGAAGACCCGCGGCATGCCGCTGCACGATCCTGAAGAACCGATTGCACAGGGCACTGTGAACTGAGGCCTAAGTTTATGCCGCGTCATTCCCGCGCAGGCGGGAATCCAGCAACAAAGGACTCGCAGCAACTCTCTGGATCCCCGCCTGCGCGGGGATGACGAAGCTTTTAATTCAAAACTGCCGCAAAACCTCCAGAAACCGGTCGCCATAAGCCTCCAGCTTGCGCGCGCCCACGCCACCAATCTGGCCAAGCTCAACCGAAGTCCCCGGCCGCGAAGCCGCCATCTCGCGCAGCACCGAATCGTGGAAGATCACATAAGGCGGCACACCAGCCTCCCGCGCCAGATCACGGCGCAGCGCGCGCAGCGCATCGAACACCGGATCGCCCACGGGATTGAGCGCGGCACCATCGCCGCCCCGCCCGCGCCTACTAGTCCGGCCCTCTTTCTTGAGCACCAGCACCAGCGGCACCTCGGCCTCGCCCTTCAAAATCGCCCGCGCCTCTCCGCCCAGCGCCAGGCCGCCGTGTTCGGTCGCCACGAGCGCCCCGCGCGCCTGCAACGCCCGCGCCAATGGCCGCAGCAGCGGCGCTTCATCGGCGGTGACAATCCCGAACACCGATAATTGATCGTGCCCACGCTGCGTCACGCGTTCATCAGCAACGCCGGTCAGCACCTTTTCCACATAGCCAAAGCCAAACGATTGCCCGGTGCGATAGACCGCCGACAGCAGCTTGCGCGCCACCTCGGTCGCATCGGTAACCCCCGGCGCATTCAGGCAATTGTCGCAATTCCCGCAAGACGGCGGCGGATTCTCGCCAAAGTGGCGCAGCAACAGCGCGCGGCGGCAGTGCGGGGTTTCCACAAGCCCCGCCAGCGCATCGATCCGCGTCCACTCCCCTGCGCGGCGGTGTTCCTCAACTTCCGCAATCCGTTGCCGCGCGCGGATAAAATCCTCCGCACCCCACAGCATCACCGCCACTGCCGGATCGCCATCGCGCCCGGCGCGGCCCGTCTCCTGATAATAGCCCTCAATGCTTTTCGGACAGGCGGCATGGGCCACAAAGCGCACATCGGGCTTGTCGATGCCCATGCCGAAGGCGACCGTCGCCACCATCACCATGTCTTCGGATTCCACAAACGCCGCCTGATTGGCCGCGCGTACTGCCGCATCCAGCCCCGCGTGATAAGGCCGCACCTCGCGCCCGCCTGCGGCCAGTTGCCCGGCCAGCTTCTCGACCTGCGCCCGCGTCGGGGCATAGACGATGCCGGGACCGGGGTTCTCGGCCATCACCGCCATCAGCTGCCGCAGCGGATTGTCGCGCGGCACGATGGCATAGCGGATGTTGGGCCGGTCAAACCCGGCAACGATCAGTCCCTCTTCGGGAATGCCCAGCTGCGTCAGGATATCCGCCCGCGTGTGCCGGTCCGCCGTGGCCGTCAGCGCCAGACGCGGCACATCGGGGAACGCGTCCATCAGCGGGCGCAACAGCCTGTAATCAGGGCGGAAATCGTGGCCCCATTCCGAAACGCAATGCGCTTCATCAATCGCAAACATCGCCACGCGGCCCCGGCGCAGCATCTCGAGGAAATGCGGCTGGCTGGCGCGTTCCGGCGCGACATAGAGCAGGTCGAGATCGTCCGACAGGAACCGCTCGATGGTCTGCCCGCGGTCCAGATCCACGCTGGTCAGGGTCGCGGCGCGGATGCCGTTGGCAGTTGCGCTGCGCAACTGATCGTGCATCAGCGCGATCAGCGGCGAGACAACCACACAGCACCCCGGCAGCATGACCGCAGGCAACTGATATGTCAGCGATTTCCCGGCCCCTGTCGGCATGACCGCCAAGGTTGAGCGCCCCGCCAGCACCCGGTCCACTACATCGGCCTGCACACCACGAAAGGCGGAGAAGCCAAACACCGCATGCAGGCGGTCGAGCACAACAGACGGGGCAAAATCGAGGGCAGAGAGCGTCACTCGGTCGCTATGGCAGATCAGCCGCCATCACGCCAAGGATGTTCGGCCATTTATCACGTCCAGCGTGCTTGCTGGCGCAGGCTGAAGGCCGATCGGTGCTGCCAGGTGTCGTTCAGAATGCGCCAGATCAACGAACCGTTCGAGATCGCTGTGTTGACCCACTCGCCATCGCACCGGTCAAGCGGCGCAGCTTTGGCGTGACCATCGGCACCGTCAGCATTGTGCTGAGGACGGCCATCAGCAGCAGCGCAGTGAACGTCTCGTTGGTGACGATGCCCTTGTCCAGCAGCACATTGACGAAGATGATCATGATCAGCGCCTTGGTCTGCAGCAGCCAGCCGATGATCGAGGCTTCACCCTTGGCCCAGCCGAGCAGGCGGCCTGCAAGCTGGATGCCTGCCAGCTTTCCGGCAACCGAAGCGGCAAGGAACAGGAAGGCAGCGCCGAATACGGCAACGCCGCCCACGTCCCATTTGGTGCGAAGGCCCGTGGACAGGAAAAATACGGGCATGACCGCCAGCAGCAGGAACTGGCGGAAACCATCGAGCCGATCACGCGAGAACCAGGGCGCATCCAGCACGGCTCCGGCAAGGAATGCGCCGACCATGAAGTGCAGGCCCGACCAGTCCGCCGCAAATCCGACCAGAGCGAGCCAGACGAGCGAGACGTACCACCGGTCGTTTTCTTCCAGGCGCCGGAACAGCGCGCGCACTGCCCATGAGGCGAACGAGAAGGCTGCGAGGAAGATGACCTGTCGGCCCACCCGCTCCCAATCGACGAGGATCAGCGCCAGCACGCCCCAGATCGCAATGTCGTCCAGGCTGGCATAGCGCAGGATGCGCTGGCCCAGCGGTTCGCGGAAGATGCCGAGCTTTTCCATCAGCAGCACAAGGATGGGCAACGCGGTGACCGCGCAGGCCATGCCGATGCCGAGCACGACCTGCCCAAAATTGCCATTCGGCCCGATCCAGCCGGGCGTCTGCAGCAGCAGCGCAGCCGCGGCAGCGCCGAATACCAGCGGCGTGATCAGCGCGCACGACGCGGTAATCGTCGTCTCACGCCGGTTGGCCCAAGCGTCCGATATGTCGAGTTCCAGCCCCGCCACGAACACGAACATCATCACGGCCCACCACGCGATGCCATTTAGCGATCCGATGACCTGCGGGTTAAACACGAAAGCGTAGTAATCGGGAAAGGCCGCGCCCAGCACGCCGGGGCCGAGCAGGATGCCGCCAACGATCTGCACCACCACCAGCGGTGCCCAGTAATCGGTGCGCAACAGCCGCCACGCAAGGTAGGGCACGGCAAGGATAATCGTTAGCGCGATCAGGAAGATTTCGGTGGTGCCCATGGTGTATTGGTAGCGCTGCCAAGCCCTGCAAGGCAAGCCGGGACGAAGGGGCGTTGCTGCTTTGGCTGAGCGTGGTGCGAGGCTCAGCGTTCTTCGACAAGCTCAGGACGAGCGGGCGGGGAGTCGTGCGCCCCCGCGAAAGCGGGGGCCTCAGGCGGTTTACGCTGACGTTCCTTAACACCACCGAGGCCCCCGCCTTCGCGGGGGAGCGGTTTTTTCGTTGGTGAGGGCGAAGAACCCCTCCTTCGAAGAGGAGGGGGCCTTCAGGGATCAATCGAGGTTCGGGCGGAGCCAGCGTTCCATGACGGCCAAGTCCATGCCCCTACGGACGGCGTAGTCTTCCAGCTGATCGCGACCGATGGTGGCAACGCCGAAGTACTGGCTTTCGGGGTGGGCGAAGTAGAAGCCCGACACCGCCGAGGTGGGCAGCATGGCCTGCGATTCCGTCAAGGTGATGCCAGCCGTTTCGGTCGCATCGAGCAGATCGAACAGGATCGGTTTTAGCGTGTGGTCCGGGCAGGCCGGATAGCCGGGTGCCGGGCGGATGCCCCGGTATTGTTCCTTGATCAAGGCTTCGTTGGTCAGCTGTTCACCCGGCGCATAGGCCCAGAGCGTGGTGCGGACATATTGGTGCAGGCGTTCGGCAAAGGCTTCTGCGAAACGGTCAGCCAAAGCTTTGAGCAGGATGTCCGAATAGTCGTCGTTGTCCGCCTTGAAACGGGCCAGATGTTCATCGATGCCGTGGATGCCCACCGCAAAGCCGCCGATCCAGTCACCCTGCGGATCGATGAAATCGGCAAGGCTGAAGTTCGCGCGGTCACGGCTCTTTATCACCTGCTGGCGCAGGAACGGCAGGCGGACCGAGAGTTCATCGTCATGCGGGTGGATCACCACATCATCGCCATGGCGCGCACAAGGCCAGAACTGGGCGACGCCGCGCGCCGTCAGCCACTTCTCCGAAATGATCTTTTCGAGCATCGCGCGGGCATCGGCATAGAGTCCGCGCGCGGATTCGCCGATTACTTCGTCTTCAAGAATACCCGGCCAGTTTCCGGCCAGTTCCCACGAACGGAAGAACGGCGTCCAATCGAAGCAATCGACCAGATCATCCAGATCCCAGCTGTCAAACACATGGCGGCCAGGTTGTTCGGGCGGCGGGGCCTTTTCTGAAAAGTCGGGTGCATAAGCATTAAGCCGCGCATCTTCGAGGCTGAGCAGCTTTGCCGCCCCCCTTCCCGCGCGCGCATCGCGTACATGCTGATAATCTGCCGCCGTCGCCTTGATGAACGGATCGGCCTGCGTATCGGACAGCAGCTGCGAGGCGACGCCAACCGCGCGACTGGCATCGAGCACATGAACAACCGGGCCGTCATACGCCTGATCGATGCGCAGTGCGGTGTGGACCTTGCTGGTGGTGGCTCCGCCGATGAGCAGCGGAATGCTCATTCCGGCGCGCTTCATTTCCTCAGCCACGGTGACCATTTCATCCAGCGACGGCGTGATCAGGCCGGACAGGCCAATGATATCAACACCTTCCTTCTGCGCGGTGTCAAGGATCGTGGACCACGGCACCATCACACCAAGATCGAGCACTTCGTAGCCGTTGCACTGCAAGACCACGCCGACGATGTTCTTGCCGATATCGTGAACGTCACCCTTGACCGTGGCCATGATGATCTTGCCCTTGGCCTTGGCCCCGGGCTGCTTGGCGGCTTCGATGAAGGGGATTAGGTGGGCCACGGCCTTTTTCATCACGCGGGCGGATTTGACCACCTGCGGCAGGAACATCTTGCCCGATCCGAACAGATCGCCAACCGTGTTCATGCCTTCCATCAGCGGGCCTTCGATCACTTCGATCGGGCGGCCACCGCGTGCGTCGATCATAACGCGCGCTTCTTCGGTGTCTTCGACGACATAGGCGTCGATGCCCTTGACCAGCGCGTGTTCAAGGCGGCGCACGACGTCCCAGCCGCGCCATTCCTCGGCGGCCTTTTCGGCGATAACGTCCTTGCCCTTGTAGCTTTCAGCCAGTTCGATCAGGCGTTCGGTGGCGGTCTGTTCGCCTTCGGCCACCTTGCGGCGGTTGAGCACGACGTCTTCACAGGCTTCACGCAGCACCGGGTCGATCTGGTCATAGATGTCGAGCTGGCCAGCATTGACGATGGCCATGTCCATGCCCGCCGGGATCGCGTGGTAGAGGAACACTGAATGCATCGCGCGGCGCACGATCTCGTTGCCACGGAAGCTGAACGAGAGGTTGGAAAGGCCGCCCGAAATATGGACGTGCGGGCAGCGCGCCTTGATCTCGCGCGTGGCTTCGATGAAATCGAGGCCGTAGTTGTCATGCTCTTCGATGCCGGTGGCGACGGCGAAGACATTGGGATCGAAGATGATGTCCTCGGGCGGGAAGCCGATGCCGACCAGCAAATCATAGGCGCGGGCGCAGATTTCAACCTTGCGCTCCTTGGTGTCGGCCTGACCCTTTTCGTCGAAGGCCATGACGACGACGGCAGCGCCATAGTCCATGCATTTGCGGGCGTGAGTGAGGAAGGCTTCCTCGCCTTCCTTCATCGAGATCGAATTGACGATGGGCTTGCCCGAAACGCATTTCAGGCCTGCTTCGATCACGTCCCACTTGGAGCTGTCGATCATTACCGGCACGCGGGCGATGTCCGGCTCGGCGGCGATCAGCTTGAGGTAGGTGGTCATCGCTTCGACCGCGTCGAGCAGGCCCTCGTCCATGTTGACGTCGATCACCTGCGCGCCGTTTTCCACCTGCTGGCGCGCGACTTCGACGGCCTTGGGGTAATCGCCGGAAAGGATCAGCTTTTTGAACGCGGCAGAACCGGTGACGTTGGTGCGTTCGCCGACGTTGACGAAGCGGGAGCCGGATGGGGTGTTGTTAGCAGTCACTGTATTTTTGTCCGTTCGTGTCGAGCGAAGTCGAGACACGTTGGTGCGCCCGTGTCTCGACTTCGCTCGACACGAACGGGAGAGGTGGATGCCGTCACGCAGCCATGATGAACGGTTCGAGGCCTGCCAAGCACGTGACTGTTTCGGGCACAGCCATCTTGCGGGCGGGCAAGCCCTGCACCGCCTGCGCCATCGCGGCGATGTGTGCGGGTGTGGAGCCGCAGCAGCCGCCGAGGATGTTGACCTGTCCATGGTCGGCCCATTCCTTGACGAGCCCCGCTGTGGTGGCGGGCATTTCGTCGTACTCGCCCAGTTCATTGGGCAGGCCGGCGTTGGGATAGACCATGATCAGCGTGTCGGCGATTTCGGACAGCGTCTTTACATGCGGGCGCAATTGGGTGGCACCGAACGAGCAGTTGAGGCCGATGGTGAGCGGCTTGGCATGGCGGATGGCATACCAGAACGCTTCGACCGTGTGGCCAGAAAGGTTGCGGCCCGAAAGGTCGGTCAGCGTCATCGACATCATGATCGGGATTTCTCGGCCGAGTTCCTTTTCGACCTGACGGACCGACATGACGCCTGCCTTGGCGTTCAGCGTATCGAACACGGTTTCAATCAGGATGAAGTCTGCGCCGCCTTCGACCAGCGCCCGGACCTGCTCGGCATAGACATCGACCAAGTGATCCCAATCGATTTCGCGATAGCCGGGGTCGTTGACGTCCGGCGAAAGCGAGAGAGTCTTGTTGGTCGGGCCGATGGCCCCGGCGACGAAGCGGGGGCGACCATCCTTGGCGGTGAATTCGTCAGCGACGCGGCGAGCAAGTTGCGCCGATTGCACGTTGATTTCGCGCACGAGGTGTTCGGCGGCGTAATCGGCCTGGCTGATGCGGTTCGCGCTGAAGGTATTGGTTTCGGCGATGTCCGCCCCGGCATTGAAATAGGCGCGGTGGATCGACTCAGGCACTTCGGGCTTGGTCAGCGCGAGGATATCGTTGTTGCCCTTCTGATCCTTGGCCAGGCCCAGCGTTCCGGCATAGTCGGCTTCGGTCAGCTTGAAGTTCTGGATCTCGGTGCCGAATGCACCATCGGTGATGAGGATGCGCTGGTTTGCCTGTTCAAGGAAGGCGGCGCGGGCAGTTGATGGGGTAAGACTCACGCGGCTTTCTCCAGCGCAGGACGGGTCGGGCGAAGGCCAAGGAGGTGGCAGATCGCGTACGACAGCTCGGCGCGGTTGAGGGTGTAGAAGTGGAAATCGCGTACGCCACCCGCATAGAGGCGGCGGCAGAATTCGGCGGCGATGGTGGCGGCGACGAGCTGGCGCGAACCGGGGTGCGTATCGAGCCCTTCGAACAGGCCGTCCATCCACGCCGGGATCGCAGCGCCACAGGCGGCGGCGAATTTGCGGGTTTGCGCCACGTTCGACACGGGCAGGATGCCGGGGAGGACCGGGGCATCAATGCCAGCAGCGGCGAGCTTGTCGCGGAAGCGGAAGAAGGTTTCGGGTTCGAAGAAGAACTGGCTGATGGCGCGGGTGGCCCCGGCATCAAGCTTGCGCTTCAGGTTGTCGATATCGGCGTGTTGGCTGGGCGAATCGGGGTGCGATTCGGGGTAGGCCGCCACCGAGATTTCGAACGGGGCGATGGTCTTCAGCCCTGCGACCAGTTCGGCAGCGTTGGCATAGCCTTCCGGGTGCGGGGTGAAGGGAACGCCGGGAGCGCCCATGTCTCCGCGTAGGGCGACGATGTGGCGCACGCCTGCTTCCCAGTAGCTTTCGGCCACTTCGCGGATTTCGGCCTTGGTGGCATCGACGCAGGTCAGGTGCGCGGCAGCGGGAAGCTTGGCGTCCTTGATAATGCGGGCAACGGTGCCGTGGGTGCGATCGCGGGTGGAGCCGCCCGCGCCATAAGTCACCGATACGAAGTGCGGCGCGAACGGGGCGAGCGTTTCCACCACGTCCCACAGCTGCACCATCAAGGCATCAGTCTTGGGCGGGAAGAATTCGAACGACACGTTGATATCGCCCGGAAGCCCTGCAAATAGCGGGGTATCGAGCGCGGTGCGGGCTTCGCGTAACTGATCGTAGCTGGTTTTGATGGGGCTGGCGTTCATTGTGATTTCCGGTTCTGGCGCGGTTCAAGCGTGGTCACATTGTCTTCAGTCACAGTGGTTTCGCGCCGGGTAGCGGTCCACAGCTTGACGACGAGTTCGTGGCCCGCCAGCGCGCGGGTCTGCTGCGGGATAAATCCTGAATCGCGCAGCATGGCTTCGATCTGGGCATCAGAGAAGCCAAGGCGTGCGTGGGCGTGAGTCTGGCGCAGGTCTTCGCGGTCATGCGCGGCGAAATCGACGATGGCGATGTGACCGCCCGGAGCGGTGACGCGGGCCGCGCCGGCCAGCACGGCCTCTGGCGCTTGCGCATAATGCAGCACCTGATGGAACAGGACGGTATCGAAACTGCGCGCGGGGAACGGCAATTGCGCAAAATCGCCTTGCGCCAATTCCACGCTTTCCGCGGGCAAGTGTTGCAGGCGCGCACGTGCGATGCGCAGCATGTCCGGGCTTTTGTCAAAGGCGACAACATGTGCGGCATGGGGGGCCAGCAGTTCGGCGATGCGCCCGGTGCCGGTGCCGACATCAAGCAAGCGGCCCAATTGGGCTTCTTCAGAACGCCCCGCATTGCCCGCAAGGCCAAGCAGCATTTCGGTGAGCGCGGCCTCGACCGGGCCATCGGCGATGTGGAGCGAACGCAACTCGTCCCACTCTTCGGCATGGCGGGAAAACCATTCGAGTGCGTGGGTCTGACGGGCAGCGCGGATCGCATCCAAGTGCTGGCGATCTTCTGCACAACGGCGGGCAAACGACGTATCTTGCAGTTCGGCGACATCGAGCAGGCGGGCGATGGCGGCGGTCAGCGGATTGTCAGAGCTTTCGGCAAGGCCACTGCGCAGGAACACCCACGCGCCTTCCTTGCGCCGTTCGGCAAGACCCGAATCGCACAGGATCTTGATATGGCGGGAAACGCGCGGCTGGCTTTGCCCCAGCACTTGCGCAACTTCGCCAACCGCCAGTTCCATGCTGGCGAGCAGGCGCAAAATGCGCAGGCGCGTTGGATCATCAAGCGCGCGAATGGCGTCGTGAATGGCCATGAACAAGGGATATAAAGAAATCTTTATACGTGTCAACGGATATAAGGATCGCTTTATATAGACTGTTAGCAACACATACTAATGGCAAGGCATCGGCATGTTGCGTTTGCCTTGGCCGCGCCGCGCCATTAGAACGCAGACACTTGCCGGTCCAGCCAGCCTGCACCGGATCGGCCCTGCCCGTGGGCCACAGGAAAGGTGATTTGATGAAGAAGTACCCAAGTCTGGCAATCGTCGCTGCCGCTGCCCTTGCCCTTTCAGCCTGCGGCAAATCGGATGACGCTTCTGAAGCGGCGCAGGAAGATACTGTCGAAATGCCCGCCGATGAACTTCCAGCCATGGAACCTTCGGCAGCAGCGCCTGCCCCGGCCCCGGTGGTGGATGCTTCTGCTGCGGCCGATGCCGAAGCCAATGCCGTGCTGGATACTGCCAATAACGCGGCCGCTGTTGCCGCCGCCGCTCAAGCTGCTGCCGAAGAGGGCGAAGCGGCACCAGCGCAGTAAATATGGAAAAGGCACGGGCCACATGACTGCCAAACGCACTCTGCACATCTCGCTATTGGCGGCGATGTTGGCGGCATTCGCAAGCTGTGGCCCAGCCGAAGACAAGACCCCCGGCGGCGTTTCGCCGGATGAGGCCAAGGCGCTGGATGCTGCGGCCGAAATGCTGGACAAGCGGCCATTGCCGGACCTGCCCGAGGCTACGGTTCCGGCTCAGGACGTGCCAGTGCCGGTGGCGTCTTGACGCGCGTGACCATCGGCAAGGTTTCGTGGTGATACCAGCCAGATGCGAATGGCTCCAGCAAGGCCGGGCGGCGTGGCGCTGACAATCCGTTCCGCATCAATCCGCGCAACAAGCGCATTGACCGGCACACCTTCTGCCGCTGCCGCCGCTCGAAGCATTTCCCAGAACAAGGGTTCAAGGCTGATCGAGGTCTTGTGACCTGCGATTTCTACCGAACGCTTGACGGGTGGATGATAGGGCGTGGGCAAAGATCCTCCCTGTTTTTACGGAGCACAAACGGGGAGGTGGCAGACGCCGGAGGCGGCTGACGGAGGGGTTTACCGTTCAGAAGCCCCTCCACTACCCCGGAACACGTTCGGGATGGTCCCCCTCCCCGTTTGCACTTAGTGAAAACAGGGAGGCTCCTTGTTCATCAATACATATGCTGGCCGCCGTTGAGCGACATGGTTGAGCCCGTCACAAAGCCACCATCTTCTGCGGTCAGAAATGCCACGCCCCGCGCAATTTCATTGGCCTGACCAAGACGGCCAACCGGGATCTTGGCCACGATCTTTTCCAGCACAGCAGGCGGGACGGCAGCGACCATATCGGTATCGATATAGCCCGGCGCGATGGCGTTGACGGTGACGCCATATTTTGCGCCTTCTTGCGCCAAGGCCTTGGTAAAGCCGTGGATACCTGATTTGGCGGCGGCATAGTTGACCTGACCATACTGGCCCGCTTGGCCATTAATCGAACCGATGTTCACGATGCGGCCCCAGCCACGTTCGCGCATGCCGGGGAAAGTGGCCTTGGCCATGTTGAAGCATCCGCCCAGATTGATGCGCATGACCTCGTTCCAATCATCGAAGCTCATCTTGTGGAGCACGCCATCACGGGTGATTCCGGCGTTGTTCACGACAATATCGATGTCGCCCACTTCGGCGGCAATCCGCGCACAGCCATCGATCGTGGCCTGATGATCGCCCACATCGAAGCGGTAGGCAGGGATCCCGGTTGCTGCGGTAAAGGCCTGCGCCTTTTGCTCATTCCCAGCATAATTGGCGACCACGGTGCGCCCGTGCGCTTTGAGCGCCAAACATATGGCTTCACCAATGCCGCGCGTACCACCGGTGACAACTGCAACTCGCGCCATTCACAACCTCCCAAGTTTCCACTTGTCGTTACGGTAGGTTGGTGAATGGGATGCGACAAGTTACGAAATGCGCAAATGCTGCGGTCGCAGCATCGAATTGCTGCAAAGCAACGCGCAGCAACACAACGTGGCAATCAAAATTTATCGAAAAAAAGGAAGAGTCAGAGTGCAGCCTATATTGCTGCAACAATCAGAACCGGAACTGGGTTCCGACATAGACGGCCTGATTGTCCTGCTTGCCATCAGTCAGCGGCAGCAAGCGATCGCGTTCAGGGGAATAACGCACACCAGCGGTCACGTTCAGGTTGCGCGTCAGACGGTAGCTGCCGCCGAGATCAACCTGATAATCGCCCTGACCTTCGAGCGTATGCGGCGCACGACCTGCCTGATCGCGGCCTTCAGCCTCAATCCGGGGGGCAAAGCGGCTGGGCTTTGAAGCGGGTGTCACAACCTTGAACTTGGCAAGATCAGGCATGGCGATCCGGGGAATGTTGCCAAGGCTGGAACTGCCGGTTGCTGAAATCAACGAAGGCGCCGCAGGCGAGGCGAAGCTGGCATAACCGCGCGCCATGCCAAGGTTGAACGCCATCGGCGCGATCCGCACCGAAGAAGCCGCAGCAGGCGCAGCGCCCTCAGTCACACCCTGGCGGACCGAGAACGCACGCGAACCGAGCGAATCGACACGCACGGCGACCGTGACAGAACGATTCGGACGGCTGTCCGAACCTGCAGGAGTGAAACGGAACAGTTTGCCGCTTTTCAGCGCCCGCACCGTAATCTGTGAGGCCAGCCGCTCATCCACCGAAGCGGGAGTGAACGAACCAATACCGCCGCGTGCGGCAAGGCTCACAGGCGCGGCATCAAAGCCGCTTGAAAATGCAGAAGTTACAGTAGGCGCAGCGAGCAGGCCACCGCCCATGGCAGCACCCAGAACGAGCGAGTTGCGCAGGGCCGCGTTCCAGGCAGCAGGCAGGCGAAGGCGCTTTGCACCCTTTGCCGCCGAATTTTTGCCCTTGCCGAACATCGCTTTACCCTATGACCCTAACCCTGGTTCCTGCCCTTTACCGGACCGCTCGCGCGGAACTGGTGCAGACAGGTCTTATATCGCTGCTTTGGTTGCGATCACATGAACTCCGAACTGGGGATTCATGCAAGCGCTTTATCTAATACGGCACTACGCACGAACGCGGCAGGTTTCCAGCCTGCTGGCACTACTTTTTGCACTTTTTCGGACTCTTGCCGCTGGGGTGTGGCGCATTCTCCACAGAATCCGGCATAACAAAGTCCGGCATGGGCGCTTTTCTTTCCGGTGTGCACCTCCCAACCCTTGGCGCCACATGTGCCAATTTCAAATTCATCGAGGGCAAAATTCAGCGCTGGTTCAGTTGGACACCGGCCTTTGTCCCTGTGCGCTGGCGGCCTGCGTTCATCGTGCTTGCCGCAGGGCGCGCGCCGGTGATAGAGGCTCTGTTCGATAACGCGCGCTCACACGCGCGCAAACCTGCGGCAATGCCCCGTGCCGGGCACGTGCCAAGCCAAGGACTGTTTAGTAGTGACCAAGACGACCACTGCCCCTGCCATCAATGCCCGGCACCAAACCCGCAAGATGATCCTTCGGGGTATCATGATCGGCGCGATGGCCGTTCTGGCCACTGGCTGCGGCAAGAAGGAGCGCCCCAAGGCCGATCTGGCGGCAAGCCAGGTCACTACCATCGGGGTCAACGCCTATCTGTGGCGTGCCACGCTGGACGCACTGTCGTTCATGCCGCTGCTGCAGACTGACAGCAACGGCGGCGTGATCGTGACCGATTGGTACACCAATCCGAAAAACCCCGTTGAGCGGGTGAAGGTTACCGTCTCGATCGTCGATCAGGATCTGCGCGCCGATGCGCTGCGCGTGGCGGCCAGCCGCCAGACGTCGCAAGGCGGGCAGTGGGTGGATGCACCGGTGCAGGCCGCCACCGTGCAGAAGCTGGAAGACATTATCCTGACCAAGGCCCGCGATCTGCGCCGCGCTTCTGTTACGGGCTGATTGCAGGCGAATCTTGCGCGAGTGATGCGCGCTGCCTAGAGGAGCGCGCATGACCGAGAACACCGCTACTCCCGAGCGCTTTGACCCTGCAACTGCTGACACTCGCTGGCAGCACGTGTGGGATGAACAACAATCGTTCCGCGCTGATGATGCCAGCACGAAGCCCCGCAGCTATGTGCTTGAGATGTTCCCCTATCCCTCTGGGCGCATCCACATCGGCCACGTGCGTAACTACACGATGGGCGATGTGCTGGCGCGCTATAAGCGGATGCGCGGGTTTGAAGTGCTGCATCCGATGGGCTGGGACGCCTTCGGCATGCCGGCCGAAAACGCGGCGATGGAAAAGGGTGTCCACCCCGGCGGCTGGACGCGCGACAATATCGCCAACATGAAAGCACAGCTGAAGCGGCTGGGCTTCGCGCTCGACTGGAGCCGCGAAATCGCCACGTGCGAGCCGGAATACTACGGCCACGAACAGGCGCTGTTCCTTGATCTTTACGCTGGCGGTCTGGTCTATCGCAAGGAATCGACGGTCAACTGGGACCCGGTCGATCACACGGTACTGGCCAACGAGCAAGTGATCGACGGGCGCGGCTGGCGGTCTGGCGCGCTGGTGGAGAAGCGCAAGCTGAACCAGTGGTTCCTGAAGATCACCGACTTTGCCGACGAACTGCTCGAAGGCCTCTCCACGCTCGACAAGTGGCCCGAGAAGGTCCGCACGATGCAGGAAAACTGGATCGGCAAGAGCCAGGGCCTACAGTTCGGCTTCACGCTTTCGACCGGCGAAAGGCTTGAAGTTTACACCACCCGGCCCGACACCATCTTTGGCGCGAGCTTTGTGGCCGTGGCGGCGGACCATCCGGTCGCTCAAGCGCTTGCCGCAAATTCCGCGGAGGCGCAGGACTTCATTGCACTGTGCAAGAAGGGCGGCACAACCGCCGCCGAACTGGAAACGGCGGAGAAGCTGGGCTTCGACACCGGCATCACCGCCAAGCACCCGTTCACCGGCGCGGACCTGCCGGTCTACATCGCCAACTTTGTGCTGATGGAATATGGCACCGGCGCGATCATGGCCGTGCCGGGGCATGACCAGCGCGACTTTGATTTCGCCACCAAGTATAGCTTGCCGATCCTGCGCGTGGTGGCCGCCGATCCGGCCGATGCTGACAAGCCTTTTGCTGGTGATGCCGAGGCAGGGGACGGCGTGCTGGTCAACTCGGGCTTCCTGAACGACATGAGCGTGGCCGACGCCAAGTTCGCCGTCATTGCCCGCGCGCAAGGCGAAGGCTGGGGCGAAGGCAAGACGGTGTGGCGTCTGCGCGACTGGGGCGTGAGCCGCCAGCGCTATTGGGGCACGCCAATCCCGTTCATCCACTGCGAGGTGTGCGGTGTGGTGCCGGTGCCCAAGAAGCACTTGCCGGTGACTCTGCCCGAGGACGTGACGTTTGATGTGCCCGGAAATCCGCTCGACCGGCACCCGACGTGGAAGCATGTTGATTGCCCGCAATGCGGCCACCCCGCCCGGCGCGAGACCGATACGCTCGACACATTCGTTGATTCGTCTTGGTACTTCCTGCGCTTTGCCAGCCAGCCCGAAGACCGCCCGTTCGACCCGGAAGCGATCAAGCGCTGGTTGCCGGTGGAGCAGTACATCGGCGGGATCGAGCATGCGATCCTGCACTTGCTCTACGCGCGGTTCTGGACGCGTGCGCTGGCCCGCATCGGCAAGATCGAGGTGACCGAGCCGTTCGGCAGCCTGTTTACGCAAGGCATGGTCACGCACGAGACTTATGAGCGGAAGAACCTCGAAAACGGCCAGCCCGTCTTCTTCTCGCCCTTTGAAGTGGAGCGCACCAGCGAAGGCGCGACGCTGAAGGCCGATGGCGCGCCAGTTGACGTTGGCCGCGTCATCAAGATGTCCAAGTCCAAGAAGAACGTGGTGGACCCGGACGAAATCGTCGCCAAGTACGGGGCTGACGCGATCCGCTGGTTCATGCTTTCGGACTCTCCGCCCGAGCGCGACCTGCCTTGGTCCGAAGCCGGGATCGAGGGCTGTGCACGCTTCGTGCAACGCCTGTGGCGCTTGTTCGGGCAGTATGATGCCAACGCGACCGGCGAAGACAAGCCGCTTGACCGCAAAGCGCACCAGACCGTTGAACTGGTGGCGTCGGACATCGAAGCGCTGGGCTTCAACAAGGCCGTGGCGCGAATCTACGAACTGACCGGTGCGATTGAAAAGGCCGCGCCTTCGGCCAGCCGTTCCGCCGCAATTCAAAAGGTGCTGCTGCTGGTCGCGCCGATGATGCCGCACTTGGCCGAAGAGACCTATGCGCGATTTGGCACAGGCCTCGTTGCCGATGCCGCCTGGCCCGAAGTGGACCCGGCGCTGCTGGTGGATGATGAAGTGACCGTCGCCATTCAGGTCAAAGGCAAGCTGCGCGATACGCTGACCGTAGCCAAGGGCACGCCCAAGGAAGAGCTTGAGCGCCTTGCCCTTGCGTCCGAGAAAGTGCAGCGTGCGCTGGAAGGGGCGGAGATCAAGAAGGTGATTGTTGTGCCCGACCGTCTGGTGAATCTTGTTGCCTAAGCGCTTGGCTTTGCTGGGCGCGCCGCTGCTGCTGGTGGCAGGATGCGGGTTGCAGCCGATGTATGCGGGCGGGGGCAACGGTGCGGTTGCGCGCGCGCTTTCCGATGTGGCGATTTCACCGATAGAGGGGCAATCCGGCTGGCTGGTGCGCAATGCTCTGGCTGACCGGCTGGGCGCTGGCGCGAAAAGCGAAGGCACGCGCTACCGGCTCGATATACGTCTGGATGACAAGGTCGAAGGGCTCGGCCAGCTTTCCAACGACACGATTACGCGCGAACGCCGGACGTTGCGCGCGCGCTATCAACTGGTCGATCAGCAAAGCGGCGAAGTGCTGCTCGATGCCACGGCCGGATCCGATGCCGGGTTTGATGTGGTCAACAGCGAATATGCGGTTATCGCCGCTGAACAAACCGCGCTCGAGAATATCTCGCAGGAGGTGGCCGATCAAATCGTCACCCGGGTGTCGGTGCGTCTGAGCCAGCCGCGCTAAGGGCCTGTGGTGAAGCGCCCGTGAAAGTTACCCAAAAGACATTTGCATCTAGCGCTGCGCGGGCCGCAAAAGACTGCCGCATCTTCTATTTCTGCGGGCCGGATGAATCCGGGGCGAGTGATGCGGCGGCCAAAATCGCCAATCTGATTACCACGGCCTTAGGCGTGGCGGAGAAGGTCGATCTGACCGGTGCCGAGCTGAAACGCGATCCGGTACGACTGGCGGACGAAGCGCGGTCAGTTTCTCTGTTTGGCGACAAGCGAATCATCCACGTACGCGTCACCGGCGATGATGCGCATGACGCGGTGGAAGCTTTGCTGGAAAGTCCCGTCGGCGGCTGGCCGGTCATCATCGTGGCCACATCCGCTACTGACAAATCGCGGATAGCCAAGCTGCTGGATAGTCGTGCCGATGCCATGATCGGCATGTTCCATCCGCCCGATCTGAAGGCCATTGCCGGCAATGTGCGGCAGGTGGCTGATGCGATGGGCGTGCGTATGAGCGATGAGCTTGCCGAACGCGTCGCCCGATCCGCCTCGCTCGACACACGTCTTGCGCGTTCGGAAATCGAAAAGCTGGCGCTCTATCTGGATGCCAGCCCGCAAAGCCCGTGTACGGCCACTGCGGCAGCACTGGACGCTGTTTGTGCAACGCACGAAGATGATGGCATGATGCCGCTGGTCAACGCCGTCCTTGGCGGAGAAACCCGGCGCATCCCGGCCGAGTTATCCCGCATGCGCGAACAGGGCATCAACCCGGTTGGCCTCGTCCTCGCCCTGGAACGTCGCGCGGCGCAACTTGTCCAGCTATCTGCCCGCATGGGGGAACGGGGCAACGTCAACACCTTCATGCAGCAGGAAAGTGATGCACGGCGGGTCTTCTTCCGTGATCGCGCCGATCTGACCCAGCAACTGACACGCTGGCGCGGTGCGCGGCTGGTGCGGCTTTGCGAACGACTCGTCATGCTGCACCGCAACCTGATTTCCGACAGCCGGAATGGTGAACTTGTTTTGGCACAGGGCCTTGCGGAGATAGCGCGTGCCGGGGCGCGATAGACTGTGGCCGATTTCCGCCATGCGGTGTGCCGAACGTCACTTTGCCACCAAAATGGACTTGCTATAGTAATAGCGCTAGGTATTTTACCGCAGTGCAACAAGAGCTGATCGTTCAGCACTGGTACGCGCTTGGAACTGCCTGTTGATTCTGTACAGGCCGATCCCGGCATGAGGGGCAGCAATTCGCAATGACGAAGCACATTCCGGCAAGCGAAATGCGCGAGTCAAAAGAACGCAAACGCGTTACCCTGCCACTTGCCCCTTCGCTTGAGCAACGGCGGCTGCAACTCTACATCGCCTTGCTGCTGTTCGATGCCATTGCCATCTTTGCAGGCACGGGCACGGCAAGCTGGCTATACCTCGGCAACTTTTTGGAATCTGACTCGCTGCTCCATGCACAAGTCATGGTGCCGCTTTACTGGACGCTGGCGCTCAGCTTGCAGGTCTATACGCTAACTTCACTGCGCCGAATCAATTTTGCGCGCCGCCGCGCGCTGATGTCGATGCTGGGGGCAGAAGCGGCTTTGCTGTTTGTCGGCTTTGCCACCAAGAGCACCGAAGAATTTTCGCGCGTGTCGGCTATACTTGGCCTTTTTTTTCAGCATGTTCCTGCTGGTCTGGCTGCGTTCGCTGGTCCGCCCGCTGATCCAGGCGCGCTGTGGCGAGGCTGCAACCAATACGCTGCTGATTGACGATAGCGGCCCTCCCTTACGCGTCGCCCATGCCTTTCACATTGATGCGCGCGAACATCACCTTGCACCCGATTTGGGCGATCCGCACATGATGGACCGGCTTGGGCTTTACATGCTCAACATGGATCGCGTGCTTGTCAGCTGCCCTCCTGATCGGCGTGCGGCCTGGGCGCTCGTGTTCAAAAGCGCAAACGTGTCGGGTGAAATCGTCGATCCTGAAGTGCGCACGCTGGGCGTGATCGGCGCGCGGCGCGACAAGGACTACAGCGCCCTGATCGTGGCCAGCGGCCCGCTTGGCCTGCGGGCACGCGCGGTGAAGCGGGCATTCGACTGCGCGGTTGCAGGCAGTGCCGTGATCGCCCTCGCGCCGCTGCTGCTGCTCGTGGCCGTGCTGATCAAGCTGGAAGATGGTGGCCCGGTGTTCTTCGTGCAGAAGCGCACGGGGCGCGGCAACCGGTTCTTCCCCATCCTGAAGTTCCGTTCGATGCGGGTGGAAAAGCTGGACGCTACCGGCAACCGTTCGGCCAGCAAGGACGATGACCGCATCACCCGGATCGGGCGTTTCATTCGCCGCACCAGCATCGATGAACTGCCGCAACTGTTCAATGTTCTGCGCGGCGAAATGTCGATCGTGGGGCCTCGCCCGCACGCCATCGGATCACTGGCCGGGCAGAAACTGTTCTGGGAAGTCGACCACCGCTATTGGTTGCGCCACTCGCTCAAGCCCGGACTGACGGGGCTGGCCCAAGTGCGCGGCCTGCGCGGTGCGACCGATACGGAAAACGATTTGGCCCATCGCCTTCAGGCCGATCTGGAATACCTTGATGGCTGGACGATCTGGCGCGATCTGCACATTATCTTCAACACCGCCCGCGTCCTTGTGCACGACCGCGCGTTTTGATTGCCCAGCCCATATTGGTGCCTGTTGCCGACATGTCGCAGATCACTCCATCAGCCATAGCGGTGTGCGGACCTGATCAAGTGCGCTTACTGCCCGGGGCCTTACTGCACAGGATTGGGCGTTGGCGGGCAGGCCAGCGAGGGTATCTCATTGGTCAGCCGCTCCAGCCGCTTGCCAAAAGAGCGATGCGTCGGCGCCCGCAGGAAGCCGAGCCAGTCACGCGTCTTGAGCCGATCGAACAGCATCACACCGCGCGCAGCATCGTAGCGGGCACAATGCAGCAGCTGCAATCCCAGGGAATCCGCCGCGTCCTCCATGCGGCGGCGCTTGCCGATCCCGCCGCCCTTGCGATCTCCATGAATGATGTGCGCCAGTTCGTGCGCGGCAGCCATGGCCAGTTCGTCATCGCTCTGCGCAAGGGTTACCAGCCCTGTGGAAACCGATACGTTGCGAGTGTCGCTATGGGCATTGACGCTGCTGTCGGTCTCCAGCACCAGCCGTGCCGCGCAGTGCCAGACCGGGGTGATCAGGATATCGGTCTCGATGCCCCCGCGCCGTACGGTAAGGGCAATTGCCTGATCGGGCGCGGCCACGGCGATCTGTTCGAGCATGGCCTCGGCAACAAGCGGGCCGGGGTTGCGGCGGGCGACAATGGAAGCAACCGGAACCCCCGCAATCGCCACGATCTCGTCACCGGGCAAAAGCCCGCTGCGGGCCGCAGGTCCATCGGGAGCGACCGAGGCCACCACCGGCCATTCCCCCATGCCCAGCGTCTGCGCCAGCAGCGGCCAATCCTTTTTCGCATAGGCTCGCCGGTCATCAATCGCGATGCCAATATCGGCCGCGCTCTGGCGGCACAGGCCATCAGCCGCCTGGCGCAGCCGCCATTCAACCTGCTGCACCCGCGCCATGTCTTGCCGCAAGCGCACGCTCCATGGCATGTCCTGCGCTTTGGCAGGAACGGCCGAGGGCCCGAATGCGAGCCCGATGCTGGCCATCGCTACGATCAACCGATGCGGAACAATCACGATCATGCTGGCCCCATGCTACTGATTGACCGGGCCTTCAAGGGCCGCAAATGGAGTTTGCAATGACAAAAGTACTCGCTGCCGCTTCGGCCGGGGGGCATTGGGAGCAAATGATGCTGCTGCGCCCGACATTGGAACAGTTCGATGTGCATTTCGCCACAACGCACCCCGACCTGCCGCGCCGGGCCGGAATTGCTGCGGCCACCATCTTGCCCGATTGCAATCAGGACCAGCCGCTCAATTCTCTGCGCTGCCTGTTTGCAGCCTTTGCGCTGGTGCTGCGCCAGCGGCCCGACGTGGTCATTTCCACCGGCGCTGCACCCGGATTTTTCTGCGTGCTGGCCGGACGGCTGACAGGCGCGCGCACGCTGTGGATCGATAGCGTGGCCAATGCGGAAAAGCTTTCGATGTGCGGGCGTCTCTCGCGCATCATTTCAACCCGGTGCATCACCCAGTGGGAGCATCTGGCTGATAACGGCCGGCCGGGCTACGCGGGGAACCTGCTGTGATTCTGGTAACCGTCGGCATGCAGCTGGGCTTTGACCGGCTGATCCGGGCAATCGATGAACTGGCGCCCGATCTGCCGATGCCGGTTGTGGCCCAAACCGGCAAGGGCACGTATCTGGCCCGGAACATCAAGACGCTGGAAAGCATCTCTCCCAGCGAATTTGACGGTATGATCAAGCAGACCAACCTGTTGGTGGCCCACGCCGGCATTGGCACAGTGTTGACCGCGCAGCGCTTCAACAAGCCGTTGGTGCTTTTCCCGCGCCGCGCCAGCTTTGGCGAACATCGCAACGATCATCAGCTGGCAACCGTCGGACAGCTTGATGGCAGGCCTGGCATCATCGTGGCGCGCGAAGAGAGCGAACTGCGCGATGCCATCACGCGTGGTCTGGCCATGGAGTTGGGCAGCGTGGCCGATGAAACCGCCGCGCGCCGTTCGCGGTTAACGTCGGCGGTCGATCAGTTTATCCGCACTGGCGTGATCTGAATGCTGCGTGCGCCGCATCTTTGCCGCAACCTTGCCCAGTTCAGCCGGGTATCGCCACGCGAAGGCAAACACGGCGACAGTGGCACCCATGTCCACCACCCAGTTCAGTTTCGGTCCGCGATAAAGCAGCATGTCGAGCGCGTGCAGCGACACCATCCTAATCGCAATGAGCACGACCATTACGCAACAGGCGGCCGCAGCCAAGAGCACTTCGCGCGAAAGGCCGCGGCGGGCCAGCACCCCGGATTGCTGCACCCGCCATGCACCGAAGATCACGCCCAGCGCCAGGGCAACAATGATGGCACTTGCTGCAACAGACTGAAACTCGCGCCGCGCATCATAAACCCGTTCGTCCTGCAGTTCACCGCGCAAGGCCGTGCGAAGCCCTTCCTCGATGCCCAGCAAACGAGAAAGCGCACACAAGGCGAACAGGGCTGCGGCAAACAACCAGATGCGGCCATGCCACTGCGGCATCATACGGACCATCGCAGGCCTGCGCGTGGCTGCCCATGCGCGCAATGCCAAGGCAGCCGTCCCGCCATAGAACAGCACAGCCACCATGCTGATGGCGCCCGGCAGATGCAGTCCAGACTGTGGCAACATGTTTCTTCAAAACTCCGGTCAAGACCACAGGCTTCAACCGAAGCTCCGGTTCCGCCCGAGGACAAACGATCACCCGCCATATGCCGCAACAGGCACGCCTGGCGGCAAAAAGTTCGCTATCACAAACAGCGGCATGGTGCAGCGCACAATGCACGGTGCGAAATGTCCTTGCGTTGGCCGTTGCGGTATCAATCCGGCTGCTCCCTGTCCAGAAAGGACAGTCCTGTTCAAGGGCCTGTTCAAAAGGCGGACAGGTGCCGAGACTTGCGCTTCTGTGGGCTGGGCGGTATGCGGATATTACTTAATTTCCAAAAGTTTTGTCTGAACAGTTTCTCAGGGTAAATGCCGGCATGACAACACCAAAGGTTCGCTGCACCGCAAAACTTGCCCTGTCCACCGGCCTTGCCGTAGTGCTTGCCGGGTGCAGCGCAGGCCCCGGCCCGCGGGTTGGCCTCGTGGATCAGACGTCGTCTGCAGCATTGGGCCAGCAAGACTATACCGCAATCGAATCGAGCACCTACATGCTGCGCCCGTCCGATGTCGTGTCGGTCACGGTATTCCTTGAACCCGATCTTTCCATCGCAAGCGTCCCGGTGGGCGCAGATGGCAACCTGTCGCTGCCGATGATCGGTTCGATCAAGGTTGATGGGATGACCACCCGCGAACTGGAAAAGACAGTCACCGAGCGGCTTATCAAGGCGGATATTCGTGAACCGCGCGTATCGGCCAATGTCATGCAGTTCGGCTCGCACCTTGTCACGGTCGAAGGTTCGGTTGAAAAACCCGGCATGTATCCGTTCAAGCCAGGCACGCGGCTTTCTGGCGCAATTGCCTTGGCCGCTGGCCTGAAGCGTGAGGCCAAGCTGAGCGAAGTGGCCGTGTTCCGCCAGACCGGACGTGGTATGGCCGTGGCCAAGTTCGATTACGGCGCCGTCCGATCGGGCACCATGCTCGATCCGGTTTTGCTGCCAAGTGACAGGATCGTGGTCGGCACTTCGGGCCTTTCGCTGTTCTGGCAGGACCTGCTCAAGACGCTGCCAGCCTTCGCGCTGTTTACCAACCTGTAATGGCCTGATCGGGTGGGGTTGACCTTTGGTGGCCCCGCCTAACCGACTGCACGCTGATTTCTAGAAGGTTTCTCCCGGAATGAACAACGCCACTTACAGTCGATCGCCCGCAGAGCAGGCCCTGCTTGACGATGGCGAGACCGGCGGATCGTTCAGCAATCTGCTGAACATGACCATGATCCGGGGCATTCTTTACCGGCAGCGCTTCATGCTGCTCGGCATTGTCGGCCTTGCCATGGTCGGCGCGCTGGTTGTCACCCTGCTCACGCGGCCAATCTACAGCGCTTCTGCAACCGTGCAGATTGAACCCTATGCGGCCTATATCTTCGAAGGGCAGAACATTTCGCCTGATGTCCCGGTCAACGAGATTGACCGTTTCATGAAGACGCAGGCCACAGTCATCACCAGCCGCCGCATCGCCTATCAGGTGGTTGATGCCCGCAAACTGGCTGATCGTGAAGATTTCCTCGGTGAACTGGCCACCCAGCGTCCCGAAGGCATGAACGACAAGCAATGGCAGAACGCCCGGCGCGAAGCTGCCGCGGCCATGGTTTCCAGTGGAACGCAGGTAACCATTCCGATCGAAAACCGGGTCATCACCATCAGCTATTCCTCGCCCAGCCCCACCATTGCGGCCGAACTGGCCAATGCCGTGACCGATGTCTTCGTGCAGGAAGATCTGCGCCGCAGCCTTGAAACGAATGAATATGCGCAAACCTACCTGAAGGATGAAATCACCAAACTTCAGACCCGGCTGCAGCAGGCAGAAGAAGCAACCAATTCCTATGCCCGCCAGAACGGCATCGTGGCGCAGGCACCAGTGGTATCGCAAGCGACCGAAGGTCAGGACAGCATTGCCCAGACCGTGACCGTCGCCACACTGGCCAGCGTAAACGAAACCTACACCGCAGCGCGCGCCAAGCGGATCGCCGCCGAACAGCGCTGGAACGCCATCGCCAATATGCCCGCCACCCAGCTGCCCGAAGTGCAGCAGAACAATGCCATCCAGACGATGGTGTCAGAGCGTTCGAAGGCAATCACCGAAGTCTCGCAGCTGCGGCAGCGGTATGGCGATACCTATCCCCGCCTGCGCGAACTCAATGCACAGGTGACTTCGCTGACCTCACAGATCACTCGCGCCTCGGCTGACGTGAAGAACGCCATTCGCGATGAATTCGTGATTGCGCAGCGGCAGGAACAAGCCCTTGAAGGCGAACTTTCAAAGGTTTCGGGCAAAACGCTGGAAGAGCAGGACCGCCGCGTCCGCTTCAACATGCTTGACCGAGAAGCGTCTGCCCTTCGCACACAGGTCGCGTCGCTGCTGACCCGCTATAACGAGATTTCCGCTGCGGCGAATCTCAAGTCCGGCAGCAGCACCAAGCTGGATCTGGCGCAGGTTCCCGATGGCCCTGTGTCTCCCAGCCTGCCCAAGAACATGCTGATCGGCCTGTTCCTTGGTGGCGCGCTCGCTCTGGCTGTCGCGATCCTGCGTGAAGCCTTCGACGATCGCCTGCGCACGACCGAAGACGTTGAGCGCAAGCTCGGTCTGCCGCTGCTGGGCTACACGCCCGACATTTCGGATCGCAATATTGCCGATGAAGTGTCCGATCCGTTCAGCGTGCTGATGGAGGCTTACTCGTCAATCCGAACGTCGATAGACTTTGCTGTACCGGGCAAGAACCGCGTACTGCAGATCACCAGCAGCGAGCCGTCGGAAGGCAAATCGCTCACCGCTGCGACCATTGCCCGCAAGTATGCGCAGCTTGGCCGCAAGACGCTGCTGATCGACGCTGACTTGCGCAAGCCATCGCTGTTTGCCCTGTTCGGCCAGACCCGCCCGAAGGTGGGCTTTGTCGAAGTGCTGCTGGGCGATGTCCGGTTTGAAGACGCCTTGATCAAGGGCACGCCTGAAAACCTTGATGTGATCCCGGTGGCCCAGTCAAAGGTGAACCCGGTCGAACTGCTCTCCTCGCAGGTGCTGATCGATTTCGTCGAGAAGTACCGGCAGGAATATTCCCTGATCATCTTCGACTCGGTCCCCGTCATGGGCTTGGCGGACGCACCGCTGCTGTCGCGTATTGCCGATGCCACGGTATTCATCGTCGAAGCCAACCGCGCCCACTATGGCCAAGCCAAGACCGCAATCCGCCGTCTGTTGGGCGCAGGCG
Source organism: Novosphingobium sp. HNCC26BN242 (assembly GCF_057180525.1). Lineage (NCBI taxonomy): Bacteria > Pseudomonadati > Pseudomonadota > Alphaproteobacteria > Sphingomonadales > Sphingomonadaceae > Novosphingobium > Novosphingobium sp. HNCC26BN242. Next base: position 648,674 of record NZ_JBXUGM010000002.1, on the reverse strand, counting down.
CCAAGATCGCAGGCGTCGTTCTGACCAAGTATCGCGCGGCAGATGCCGGCATGTCCTACGATTACCACTACCAGTACTACGCTTATGGTGAGCGTCCGAAGGACTGATCATCAGGCCAACTGGTCCGAAACAGGAAAGCCCGCGTAGACCATATGGTTTGCGCGGGCTTTTTGGTGGTTGAAGATGACCGGTGCAGCGAAGCAGGTTCAATCGCGGAACACTTAACTGTGCCAATCCCAGAACCTCTCTGAGGCCGGTTTCCACCGTTCCTCACCCCGTCCCTGCTCCCAGACAGCGCGCAGCGACATGCCCGACGAGGTAGCTGCCAGTCTCGTCGTTTTCGTCATCAGGCAGCATGCGGTTGTCGTTCCATGGCACGGATGAAGGCTCGGTTGGCCAGCAGCAGTGCACCTGCGCGGCCCAGAATGGCCAGCGTGATCGCCATGGCTGCGCCGGTCAGATCGTAAAGCGGGATCAGAATCAGGAAGAGCCCGATCGTCACCACTGTCACGCCAATCTCGATCCGCATGGCAATATGTTCGCGGTGCGCCATGTCGAGCACGGTGCCGATCGGACCGACCGTCACCGCGATGAACTGGCCAATCCCCAGAATGACCAAAGCGGGCGCGCCGCGCACAAATCCCGGGCCAAACAAGCCGAGCAGCCACTCCGGGAAAACCATGATCAACACCAGCAGCGGCAGGCACAACGCGCCGCCTATCAGCCCGGTCTTGCGCGCAACGCCCAGCATCTCGCGGTACTGTCTGTCGGCATAGCGCGCAGCAATGTGGCTGCCGACCATTTGATCAAACGAATTGCGCACCAGCGTGAACAGCAGCCCAAACTGCACCGCCACGCGATAGACACCTGCTTCTGCCGGGCCATGCCAAGTGCCAAGCGTGACGACCGCGATCCAGTCACAGAAATAGGCCGCAAGGTAGATCACCATGATGCGCAAGCCGGATTTCAGCGAAAGAGACTGCTCGCCCACAGGCCAGCCGCTGGTCAGTTTGTGGATGCGCGTCAGGCCAAACAGCATGACCAGCACGCACGATCCAGCATAGACAATTTCCGGGGCAAGCAATGGCAGATCGCCACGCCACAGCCACAACCCGCCCAGCGTCAGCAGCGTCAACCCGGTGTAGGAAATCCCGTCAAGCGATTGGGAAAGCAGCACATTGCCGGTGGCGCGAATCGAAGCGGAAATGGTGCGCACCATCGCGATCGACGGCACGGCAATCGCCATGATCATCACCGGCACCAGCAATTCGGGCTGACCCATCAACAGGTGCGTCATCGGCCAGGCAAGTAATGCCATGGCAAGACCGATGCCCGCCCCCAGCATGGCCACGACCCGCAACGCTCGCACAATGGCGGCGCGCGCCATGCCCAGATCACCCTTGCGCCACGCAACTGCCACAGATCGCAGCACCACGGTATCAAGGCCGATGTTCGATGCGACCGCGAGCAACGTCGCTGTGGCCAAGGCTATCTGGTACACCCCAACGCCTTGCGCCCCCATTGCCCGCGAAATCAGCAGGTTAAGGCCGAAGCTAGCCACCGCGCCGGTGCCCTTCAGGCCAAGGCCGATCAGCAGGTCCAGGGCAATGCCGCGCTGCATCAGCGCCTTGATCCTGTCTCGCATCGTGATGGCCCGGTTCCCTTTACCCCGGTGACGCTGGGAGCTGCGCCACTGCGCTGCGGGTCTTACACATATGCTGCGCTGCAACCAAGCCTGTTGCGGGCAAATCCTGCACCGGCTAAGCCATTCAGGCCAAAGTGTTTGGTCAGCTTTCAAACGTGCGGGACAGGTTCATGACAGCAACGCAGCACGCCTACTCCGTGGTCATTCCCGCGCACAACGAAGCTGCTGTAATCGAGCGCTGCCTGCGTGCGCTGCTGGACGATCCGCAAGGTCCGGGTGAGATCATCGTGGCCTGCAACGGCTGCACGGACGATACCGCCGCCATCGCGCGCCGCATTGCACCTGCGGCAACCGTGCTGGAGATTGCCAGGGGATCAAAGATTCTGGCGCTGAATCAAGGGAATGCCGCAGCTGTGGCGACGCCGCGATTCTTTGTTGATGCCGATATCGTGGTTTCGGGAAAGGCGCTGCGGGCGGTGGCGGAACAGCTGGACGATGCCACGCAAATCCGCGCTGCCGCGCCGGCGTTACATGTTGATTTAGCGGGATGTTCTGGGCCGGTGCGGTCTTATTACAAGGTGTGGATGCAGCAGCCCTATGTGCTGGTGGGGATGGTGGGATCGGGCATTTTTGGTTTATCTGCCAAAGGCTTAGCCGAAGTTGGGACCTTCCCCGACATCATCGCCGACGATCTTTACGTCCGCACCCGCTTTGCGCCCGAGCAGCGGTTGCGGGTGGAGCGGGATGGGGCGGGGGATGCGGTGCGGTTTACGGTGTTTCCGCCGCGCGATTTGCCGACGCTGATCCGCATCGAGGGGCGGCGGCGGGCCGGAGATATGCAACTGGATCAATCACATGCGACCGACCATTCGAAGCGCACGACGACTGGCGGGACGCTGCTGAGCGCGTTGGGCAAGGGCAATATCGGGGGCAATATCGGGGGCAGGGTCGGGCTGATTGACCTTGCCTGGTACATCGTGATCAAGACCATTGGCCGGATCAGCGCGCGCAAAAAGCTGAAGGCCGACAAGCCCATCGCATGGGCGCGCGATGACAGTTCGCGGCAGGTCTAGCCGCGCGTCAGACACGCCCAGGTGCAGTTAGGTGCTTCTAGGTGCATCTAGGTGCACTTCAGAAAACAGCACGCAGAGGCGCATTTTAGCCGCTCTTACCGCGCGGCATGCTGCAGGGCTTTCAGACCACGCTTGCGGCAGTGCAACATGCTTTTCCTTCTCTTTGCTCCAGAATGAAGTATGTCTGCGTCGATCGATCCGGGAGACAACGACGGTGGCAGAGCGGCAATCCAGTCTGGAAGTTTTGCGCTTGGCCAGTGCCGCTGGCATCGTGTGGTTCCACGCGGCGGTAACGGGTTCCCAAATCGGCTACATCGGCCTGACGGTGTTCCTGATTCTGACGCCGATGTTTGAGCTTGGCCCGAATGCCAACCGGATCACGCCATGGGCACAGCATGCGAAGCGGTTGCTGATACCGTTCGCGTTCTGGTCAATCGTCTATCTTCTGGCCAATATCGTCAAAGGCAAGCCGCCGATCAACACGGACCACGGTTTGCTGCTGGGCGTTCTGGCAGGCCCTTCGATCCATTTGTGGTATCTACCGTTCATGGCGATGGCGCTGGCGCTGACCAATGCGCTGAAGGTGACGCTGAAACCGCGGGCCATTTTGTGGAGCGCCACCGCCGTGCTTGGCCCGCTTCTGGCGCTGCATCATTTCACCAAGGACGCGGTGGTTGCGGCAGGCCCGCCTTTGCCGCAGTGGTTTCATGCCCTTACCCCGCTGGTGCTGGGGATCATTTTCGGCGCATCTTTCCGGGCAAAACGCATTTATCGAATACCGGCCGAGCTGATCCTGCTTGCAGCAATGCTGTGGTGGCAGGAAATGAGCGTCGTGCAATTCATGGCAGGAGGGCTGCTGGTGGAAGCGGCCAGCATGATCCGGTGGAGCAATCAGACGGTCAACCGGCTGGCAAGCGCCATGATGGGGGTCTACCTCGTCCATCCTTTGGCACTGACGGTATTCAGGCCGGTAGAGCCCTATTCGCAAGCGGCTTTTGTGCTGGGCGCATTTGGCGCGAGTATGATCGGCGTGATGATTGCAGCGCGACTGGCTCCATCGCTATCGGCAAGGCTGCTGGGAACGCCAGTTCCGAAGGGGCAACAGAGCCTGACTGACCAACCCACCTGATCGGCAGGGCTGCCCGGCAATCGCGTCTATTTCGTGGCTATGCGCTGCGCTGGCCCGTTGCGCCATTCATCGCGGCGGCGCCAGGCGTTGGTCCATTGCTCTGCAGCCTCGCCATGGCGTGAAGAAATGCGTGCCGCGATGCGATAAACGAACGAGCGCCAACCAGCCCAGAACAGCGTCATGAACCTGCCATACCACTTCAGCCCGCGTGGGAAGTAACGGTTGATCATGCCAACGCGGCTGCCAAGGATATATACGATCTTGTTGGCGAAAACCTTTGTGCTGCGGCCACCGAAATGCACGATCGTCGCTTCGGGCGTCATCCGGGGCTGCGCACCGCTTAGGCGCGCACGTGCGCAAAGATCTGCTTCTTCGCCGTACATGAAGAAGGCCCGGTCAAACCCGCCGAGTTCATCCCAGAACGCTTTTTCGATCAGGAAGAACGATCCCTGAACAATATCCACGTCACGTTCGGTTGCGCGGTCCCAGCCGCCGTAGCCTTCAGGGTTGAATATGGCGCTGCTCTTCGCTGCCTTGGCAAGACCCGTTGCCATGCAGGTCACGCTCCACGGTGTAATCCGGCCCCAACATGATGTTGGATTGAGCGTGCGGTCCTCGAACAAGGTCCGTCCGCCCCAGATCTTCGCCTCGGGACGCCGTTGTGCAAACGCCACCAGCCGGTCGATGGCTGAATCGAGCACGAGCGTATCGGTGTTCAGCAGCAGAACATAACGCCCCCGCGCACGCTCTACCGAAATGTTGGTAGCAATGGCAAAACCGTGATTGATGTTCTCTGCCATCAGGACAACTTGCGGGAATTCGGCGGCAATCGCCTCGGCCGAGCCATCGTGCGAGCCATTATCGACCACGATGACTTCGAACGGCACTTGGCGGGTTTGCGCATAGACGGTGCGCAAGCACTCCAGCGTCATTTCGCGGGTGTTCCAGTTGACCAGCATGATCGAAACCAGCGGCGGTTCGCCGGGTTTGGCGTTGGTGATGGTCGGATCGATGGTTGCGTCGCTCATGGGTGCGGCCTGCTGTTCAATTCTTGCCGAGGAACTTGTCGGGCAAGGCTCCGGCGTCTGGATCGGTAGCGCGGAGCGTCCGCTCCTTGTCATCGGCATCAAGAAACCGGCCATAGCGACCGACTTCGATTTCCGAGCGGATCACCTTGGCCGGATTGCCTGCGACGATGGAGTTTGGCGGCACATCGCGGGTCACGATGCTGCCCGCGCCGATCACGCAATTGTCGCCGATGGTTACGCCCGGCAGGATCATGCTGCGCCCGCCGATGAAGCAGTTTCGGCCTATGCGCGTATGCAGATAGAGGCCGCGCGTCCGGTCATGGGTAAGGATGCGAGATTCGAAGGCGAGATAGGTATATTCGCCGACATGGACGCCCTTAGGGAAAGTCATATCGAGCGTGGCAGAAAGCGACATCTGCACGGTAGGGTGGATGTCCATGCCAAAGACACGCGTGAAGAAGCGCCGCCGTAGCGAGACCAGAAAGTTCCGCAGTCCCGAAAGTTTGTTCAGGCTCATTCACGCCTCTCAAAAGTTGGCAATCCGCGTTGTGCCAACAGCGGGATCGGGGCCTTGACTGACTGCAACATGGCGTTTTGACAGTCGGGGGCGAAATGCCAAAACATGCTCAAGGGGCCAGTACCATCTGTCAGGATCGTGTGATTGCACTTAAGCAATTGCACGGATATGGTGTGCACTGCAACAAAGCCGTTGTCCAGTTTTCTGCGCCGCAACCGTGCGGGTAAATGATATCAGTGCGCTGCGAGGGAAGCTCATGCACAAGGATGCCACGTCACCCTCTGGCGCGACGGATATTCGTTTTCTTTCAGGTGAGGAAACCATCGGTGATCGGATGGATGGCCCCTTGGCTCGCCAGAATGCTTTTGATTCACTGCGCCTGATTGCTGCGCTTTCGGTCATCGCATCGCATTCCTTCATATTGACCACCGGCAACTACGCGCTGGAGCCGTTGTTTTGGGCGAGTTCCGGCCAGATCACCGTTGGCACACTTGCGGTTGGCATTTTCTTTGTCATCAGCGGCGTGTTCATTTCCGCCAGTTTCGAACGGACACGCAGCAAGTGGGATTTTGTCCGCAATCGCGCGCTCAGAATCATGCCTGCCCTGATCGTGGTAACCTGCCTGCTGGCGCTGGTCGTGGGTCCAATCGTGAGCACGACCGCGCTGGGAGAATACTTCGCCAACCGGGACACCTGGCTCTATTTCCGCAACATCGGTTTCCTGCCGATGGCGTGGCGTCTCCCCGGGGTATTCGAGAGCAACACGCTTCAAACGGTCAACGAGAGCATTTGGACGCTGAAGTTCGAAGTGGCCTGCTACATTGTTGCGGGCCTGACCTTGATGATGACGAGGCTTGCGCGCCCGCTGGTGTTGGCGGGCTGGCTGGCCAGCTTTCTGATCGTCCGTTACTGGCCCAACGCCAATGGTGTGGGTGGCGCAGAATACTACATTGTGGCCATTGCCCGCATGTTTCGCTTTTTCGGCGCGGGTATGCTGATCTATCTTTATCGCAACCACATCCCGCTTAATCGACGGCTGGCATTGCTGTCGCTGCTGCTACCTCTGCTGTTTCTGCAAACGAGCTGGTTTGTTGAGGCTATAGCATTCTTCGGTTCGTACAGTGTTATCGCATTCGGATATCTGGCCCCGCAAGGTTTTCGTGGACTGACAGCAAAGGGCGACGTGTCCTATGGAGTTTACATCTATGGCTGGCCGTTGCAGCAATTGCTTTGGCCGGTTGGCTCAGGCCTTTCGCTGCATTGGCTGATCAACTCTGTGCTGGCCGTGCCATTGGCGCTGGCCATGGGCTGGGCATCATGGCTGCTGGTCGAGAAACCCGCGCTCAACCTAAAGCGGCGGACCTAAGCGTATGGCGCAACGGCGCGGCTCGGTTGCGATTGACCGGAACGTCAGCAAGCCCGCCCGCCATACCTACCAAGATGATAAGCCATGCCATATCAGCCCCCCACGGTGCAGATGTCAGCAGTGATACGATGGTGGTTGATAGCGCAATAACGATGCCAGCGGCCATCCGACGCCCCTTCAACGATCCCAGTTCTGGCTTGCGCGCTGAAAGGCCAAGTTTGAACATGTTCAACAACGTGCCCAGCAGCATCATGATCGCGCAAGGAACCCCGTAACGCAGTGCCTGCAATAGCCAATAATTATCGACACTGTCGCTAACCATCCAGGCAGGGCGTTCATAGGAATTGAACAAGCCAATGCCGATCCATGGCGATTTGGCAACGCTTGCCACGCCATAATCCCAAATGAGCAAGCGGAAATAGCCGGTCTGTGGGTTGAGTGCTGCGTATCGAATCGCGAACTTCAAGAAGCCGCCCTGCGACAGCACTTCTATCATGACTGCGATGATAAAGATTGCGCCAAGCACAGGAGGCCAGCCAATGCGCAGGCGCTTCTGCAAAGCTTCATAGATACACAGGGCAATGCCGCCGAAGATGGCAACGATACCCGCCGAACTCCAGCCGAAAATGCCCCCGAAGCACGCAAACAGGCCAAGCCAGCGGCGCTTTGGCAAATCGGCTGTAATGAACAGCGGAGTCAACGACCCGAAGAACAGGCCCGCCGCGATGGGGTGCAGAAATGGCCCGGTGGCACGCAAAAGACCGACACGGATTTCGTAAATGCGGTTCAACGCCGCATCGGGCGAGTATCCCGTGATAGCCGAAACCGCAGGCCTGAAGAGGTATCGATGGCTGACGCTTTCGGCAACCATGACCAAGGCGACCCCGAGCAATAGCGGCGCAATACGATACAGAAACCTGCGAACATCAAGCGACGTACGGAAAAAGCTGCGCCCGAACAGGTAGGCCAAGACATGATCGAGCGTAACCGCGCCACCCGTCTTCAACGAAACATCGAGCGGATAGTGAAGCGAGGTTGCCACGAACATCATGACGCCCGATCCGATCACTAGCAGATCAGCCAAGCCGAAGCGGACCGGTTCTCGGGCTATACGCAGGATGATGGAGGGTATCGAAAGAATCAGCGCCAGCCGATAGGGATAAAGCTGGAAACCGACGAAATCGATGCGTGCTTCCGGCGACATCAGGATCGAGGCGAAAACCAGAATTGGAACCCAATCGGCCTTTGCTGCGATCAGCTTGAACGCTTCACGCCGATGCTTCGCCCATGCCTGACGGCGACTGAGCAAAGTGCCGCGCATGCTATCAGCCCCGGCTGGGCCTGAAGCTTCCTGACCAATGGCAATCGCAGGTGGGGCTGAACTCATTGCGCACCTATAGGGCGTCTGCCCTCGGTTGGCCATCGCCAAGCCGAGGGGCGGGACGCATCGTTGCGCAGAGTATCAATCTGCTGCACTGGATGACGACATCATGCGCTGGACGGCGGGGGGTGCCCAGTCCTTCCACATGTGCTGAGCGCGAACTTTCCAGTCCTTTCGGTCTGCCGTGCCGGGGCGTTCCTTGAAGACGGTGGTGCGCTTTGGCAGGCTGGCGATGCCTTCGAGCGGGGCCGTGTAATAATACGTGGCGATCGAGCGGCGCGCACGTTCAGGCGGGCAGGCCAGTGGATCGGGGTGGCCGTGGAAGCTATCAAGATCGGTGTTGAACACCACGGCGCGGCCGATCAGCGGGGCGACCTTGGTGGTGCAGCCCTTCATCTGCCGGTCCCACAGTTCAAGGTGGCCGCCCCATGATTCATCCCAATCATCGTTAAGATAGATCAGCAGGTTAAGGCGGCGTTGCAGCTTCATCTTGTTGTGCACATTGAAATCGGCGTGAACGCCCAGATGGCCGCCCCGCTTCGTTTCATGCAGGCCCCCGCCCAGATAGTATGGATCGGAAATCAGGCCCTTGATCCCGGTCATACCCGAGAGGAATGACAGGAAGGCCTGGCTGTTAAGCTCTGCCAGCAGATTGCGCACGCGCGGGCCGCATTCCTGCGGGTGATACTGATACTTGAAGCGTTCCTGATCCCGATCGAAAAATTCATGCCCTTCGCTGCTGGGGAATTCGGTGAGCAGTTCGCGCAGGATGGGCGTGGGCACGAAATCGTCAATCGCGATGTGGGGGAACGGCTGCGCCGACTGATAACGCTCGGCCAGCTGCTTGCCAGCTTCGGCGCACTGCGCCTCGTCAAAGGCGTAAAGACCCCCGCGGTCATGAAGTTCAAGGACGGTCATCGTATGTGCCTCATGCAGATCGGAACATTCAGGGATCGGGTATTTACTTAAGGTATATTGCAGGTGCGAGCAAGCCGCTGCGCCACGGGAGGCGGCCGGTCAAAGCGGTTGGACCAGCTCAATCTGGATGCCGCGGGTGGCCACCGGGTTGATGAAATTGCACATGAAATTGCCCGCGCCCTTGATAGGGGCCGGTTCCAGCAGCGACATGTCAGCCCGGGCGCACCATGCGCGGACTTCATCCCAATCGTGGATCTCGTAGGCGAAGTGGTGGACGCCGCCGACGCCGCGGTTGAACTTCAGCAAGGGGCCTGCATCGGCCACGACGAGTTCGATTGCGGTGCCACCATTGCTGTCGGGCTTGGTGAAGATGCACCAGCAGTGCCACTGATCGACATAGCCGCGATAGTCCTCGACCAGGCCGAACTGTTCGATATGGCGCTCGGCCGCTTCGAGATCGGGGATGACGATGCCGACGTGGTGCAGCTTGTACTGGGCAAACATCGCGAGATCACTCCGGCTTTAGAGGGGCGGTGGCGGGCGGCGGGAGCGTGGCGGTGATCTGATCGGCAAGCCAGGCGTTGAATTCGGGCAAGGCGCGATCGGAGGGATGGCCGGCGTCTCGGAAGAAATCGGGATTGTCCATGTGCGCCAGGTATTTCCACACCGGGCCATACTGGCTGAGCCAGGACTCTTCGACCGGAGCCGATGGCCCCTTGTAGTAGGGCTGGAACAGGAACACGAGCTGCGCGCCGTGCGCCTTGGCCAGAGCGGAAAGATCCCGCACCGACTGTCGCGATACGCCGAATTCCACATCTGTAAGCGAAGATGGCAGCAGCGGCGGCGTTGAATCCTTGGCGCGGAAGGCGGATTCTTCATCGAGATCGCGGGCGTGGGCCGGTGTGCCGACGGGGTGCGCAGGCACTTGCGGCTGCCAGCCGGGCATCTCCTTGTACCCGATGGACGAGCCGGGATAGCGAGCAGGATCAAAGACGGGGTTGACGCCGAAGGCTGCTGGCGCGGCGGTCTTGGCAAAGAGCATCATCTGGCGCATCGGCAGGGCGAACCAGGTCTTGGGCAGATTGCGGTTGATCAGGACGGGGCTTTTGACCACATCATCGACCGCAGCGAGGCTGGCGAAGGCCTGATGCCCATCGCGCGGCAAGGCCTCGACCACGGGGATCACGATCATGCTGATTTCTGGATGAGCGCGCAAAGCCTCACGCGCTTCGACGAGGCGGATGTCCATGCCGGCCGCAGGGAGCGACATGTTCAGCACCCGCAACGAACGGCCGCGGCTGGCGAGCCCCTCTTCGAGCAAGCGCGCATTGATGCCCACTTGCGTGCGCGACGATCCGATCACCAGCACATTGACCGGGGCAGGATCGAAATGCAGCCGTTCGTAGAAGTAGGCCGTGCTTTCGAACATTGTCCCCTTTAGCGACTGCCAGCGCAGGTAGGGGTTGTGCGGAAGCGCGACTGCGCCGCAGCAAAGCGCAACCAGACCCACCGCTACCAGAGCGAAATAGGCGCGGATCGAAAGGCGACGAGCGAGCATCCGGGCCTCAGAAATTGAAGTAGATGAATTCGCTTTGCCCGCGCGAGATGAAGGCAATGGCGAGGAACAGGGTGGCGGTCATGACAATGGCCCAGCCGAGAGTCGGCCGCCATACCAGCGGGACGACCGGCGGTGCGATCTTGCGCCAGCGGTCCCACCCGACCACCGGCTGATAGCGCTGCATGAACTGCTGCGTGTTCGGCATCAAACCAATAATGGCAAAGCCGACAATGGCGAAGACCAGCGGCTTGGTGATGATCTGCGCCCCGTTGACCGGAATCATAGCGAGAAGCGTATCAAGCGTGCGCAGATCGAACATGCCACGCCAAACGGTTACCGCATCGCCGATAGATTCCGCGCGGAAGACCACGTTGGCAAACATGACGGCAAACAGCGTGAGCAGGCGATAGCCGATCATGGCATAGCGGCCGGGTGGCCCCTTTTGCCGCCGGACCTTGCGCTGGCGCTGCTGCCAGTATTCGTTCACCGAAAGATAGAAGCCGTGCATCGCGCCGAACGCCACAAAGGTCCACCCCGCGCCGTGCCAGAGACCGACGACCACGAAGATCAGAAAGGTCGGCAATGCCACGGTGACATAGAAGCTGGCCTGCTTGCCCAGCCGCCGCTCAGCCGCAAAGCGCGCGAGCGGGAGCACCACCGGCTGATACATGTATGACACGATGAATTGCTGCAGCGTGATGTGCCAGCGCCGCCAGTAATCGACAATCGAGGCGGCGCGTAGCGGTGAATGGAAATTGGGCGGCAGCTTGATACAGAACATCCGCGCGATGCCGACGGCCATGTCTGAATAGCCCGAAAAATCGAAATAGAGCTGGATGGTGTAGGTTATCGCCGCCATCCACGCATCGGCCATAGCGATGGATGCGCCAGCATGGGCGCTGTCAAACACGGGCGAGGCATAGAGCGCGGCTGAATCTGCAATGACCGTCTTCTTGAACAGGCCAATGGCAAAGATCGTCAACCCGACAAGCATGTTGGCACTGGCGAAACGCCCAAGCCCGCGCCCGAAGAATTGCGGCATCATCTCTTTGTAGTGGACGATGGGGCCCGCGATCAGTTGCGGGAAGAAAATCACGAACGTGGCATAGCGGAAAATGCCGCCCGAACTGACATCGCGCCGCCGGATATCGACGAGATAGGCCACTTGCTGGAACGTATAGAACGAAATCGCCAGCGGCAGGATGATCTTGCCGATCGAATATCCCGTGCCAAACAGGGCGTTGACGTTATCTACGAAGAAGTTGGCATATTTGAAATAGGCCAGCACAGCGACGTTGACGACAATCCCGGCAAAGAGAATGTAACCTCCCGTCTTGCTGTCGTTATGACGCTCTATCTGCTTTCCCAGCAGATAGTTCACGGCCATCGAACCGATCAGGAGCAAGCTGTATTTCGGGGCCCAAAAGCCATAGAATACGAGCGAGCAGACGACCAGCCACACAAACAGAAAGCGCTGCAGCCCGAACTTGATCAGCAAATAATAGCCGAGCAACGATACCGGGAGAAAAGCCAGCAGAAACTCGAACGAGTTGAAGAGCATGTACGCGTCTTCCGCTTAGATGGGTCGGGCGAACATGCACACGGAAACAGTGACGGCGTTCTTCAGCGCTTTTTCCAGCTTCATGCCCTGGGTGGCAAACATGGCCTCAGACACGATCTCGAACCCGTTCTGCCGCACCAGATCACGCGCCTCATCAGGTGTGCGCATCAGATAGAGGTGATCGGGCGAAGGGCTGTTGATTGGCACGTTGACGAAGACCAGCCCTTCAGGAGCAATGATCGCACGCAATTTGCGCATCACTTCGGCCGGGCTTTCAATGTGTTCAAGAACTTCGCTCAACACGATGAAATCGAACTTCTCGTCGGTCTCGGAAACGCTCAGTGCATTGCGGACTTCGCAGTTCACGGTGTTGACGCCCAGTTTGGCAAGACCGCTGCGGGTGTGCTCCACCGAAACGGGCGACAGGTCCCAAGCAGTGGCCGAAGCCAGCCCGAAATCACGCACGGCAAGGTAGGTCATCAGCCCATGGCCCGGCCCGATTTCAAGCATGCGCGCATTGGGCGTGATCAGTGTTGGCGTGTGCTTGAAGTAGTAGGTGCAGCTTGCCACGTGGTTATACCAGATGACCTGGCTGAGCAGCAGGCCATCGACATAGCGCTCCATGTAATCATGATTCGAATAGACTTCGGCATCCGCCTCTTCGAAGGTTGTCAGGCGGTAGCGCCCCTCACGATGGAAAAACAATTCCTCGTCACGCAGGCGATCACAGGTCCAGCGGTAGTTTTCAGCCAGTTGCGGGAGACGTTCACCTTCAAGCGTCAGCGCAGCGTTTGCCAGAATTTCGGTCGTTTCAAATTCTTCGGCGCTACGGGCGGCAAAGCTCTTTTCAAGATAGCGGGAGTGATCCGGCCAGGCGTCCAGAATCGCTTTGGCAATCTTCAGCGTTGCAGGGCGGTTTCCGATAACATCTGCCAGCTCTTCGTGCATCTTTGGATCCTGCCTGATTGATGAAGGAGTGCCTTGGTTCAGCGGAACGGCGATCATGCTGCAACGGTCTTTGCAGCAATCGTCATCGGCAGCACAGGCACCGAGTATACATCCAGATCGAGCGACCAGAGGGTGCCACCGCCTTCGCGTTCGCCCGTGCAGGCAAAGCCGAGCTTTTCGAAATGCTTTTCGACCAGCACGTTCTTGGCCGTGGGAATATATTCACCGGTGAGGCGCGCGGCCCCGGCGGCCTTTGCTGCTGCGGCGACGTGGGCGAGGACGGCTTCTTCAACACGGCGGCCCAGAACGCGGCAGCTCATCAGCCAGGTGTCACAGTGCCACGCCTGCTCGCCCTGGTCGAAGATCACGACCGAGATCATGCCGTTATCACCGAAGCGATCAACCAAACGAACCTGCATCGTGAACTTGGCCGGGTCTGCCTGAATCGCGGCAACGTCAGCCTCGGTATAGCGGCGCGTGGTGAGATTAAATTGGTTCGATTTGTTGATCAGCTGCGCAATGCGTGCGCGGCCAAGATCGTCGAACGGCGCAATGGTGCATTCCATGTCGAGCGAGGTGAGATATTCGTCGAGATTGCCGACTTTTTGCAGGGCCGAAGCGCGCTGCGCATTGGCCTGATACATATCGGCGCGCTTGCGGTCTTCATCATTGAAGGCGACGGCTTCGAAATATCCGGCGAGCGAGAGCAGGCGGACATAATCGGAAGGTTCATCGCCCACTTCGGGCACAGCGACTTCAGGCAGCTCCTGCCGCACACGTTCACGCTCTGCCGGGTTATCATCGAGAAATACGAGTGCATCGGTGCCGATGTTCAGCGCCTGCGCGATGGCCCTGAGGTTGGTCGCCTTGTCGGTCCAGTTGGCGACGAAAACCGAAATGTGGTCTTCCTTCAGCACCATCTCATCATGTTCGCGGAACGGCATCAGCGCAGCGGCTTCCTCGTTCTTGGAACAGACGGCAAGGATGATGCCACGCCGACGCAGATCGAGCGCGAGGGATTGGACAGCAAGGTGCGCCTCCCCTTTGGCCGAGCCCTGTCCGAGCTTGATGCCATCGACGCCATCGTCGCCGATGATCCCGCCCCACAGGGTGTTGTCGAGATCGAGCACGAGGCACTTGCGCGAAAGCCCACGCGCAGCAGCGAGCAGGCGGCAGAGGTGATCGGCATAGAGTGGCACTGCATCCAGCGCACAAGGCAGCTTGGCATCGTGCCAGCGCAGCGGATCGTGCCAGCGGGCAAGGCCGACGGTTTCAGCCAGCGCGGCCATACCGAGCAGGAGATCGGCGGGACCGGCAACCTCTTCGGCCAGCCGCTGATTGAAGCGGGCGATCAGCCAGCGGACTGAGCCGGGGACGCGGGCATCATAGCTGCCAAACAAGCTTTCCGCCGGGGTGGCCAGTGTGTGCAGCACAACGCCTGCGCCGATGTTGTTGCGCACGCCATCACGCAGCGAGGCCACGTAATCGAGCGCAGACTGTACCGCCTCATGCGCGGCTGCGGCTTCGAACTGCGGGCGCGCAAGGCCCAAGGCCGCCGCATCGAGCGCGAGGAGCACAAAATCGGGCTTTGCCTGTGCCAGCGACGAAGCTGGATCGAGCACCGCCTGCGCAAGCTGGCCGTAATCGGTCTGCACTGTATCGACCAGCAGGCCATGCCGTACAGCGGTAGCCGGCAGGGCATCGGCCACAAGATCGACAGTATGGGTTGCAGCAATGCCAAGCAGCACCGGACGCAAGCGCCCCTCGGCACGCAAGGCACCGCGCCGGGCATCGACAATCTTGCCCAGCGATCCAAGCTGCGAAAGATCCAGCGAACATGCAGCAAGTGCAGCAAGTTCGGCCGCTGAAACGGTCTCAGCGGATTTCAAACCGCGCACGCGGGTGCGGAAATCTGCAGGCGCCGGGAGCAACCACGGCAGCGAAAGAACATCGGACATGATCAGGCGGCCCTTGGCAAATGCTGCCGTTCAACCACGATCAGGCAAGCTTTTGCTGGATCAGGTCAACCATTTCGCCAACGTTGTTCAGGCTTTCGATTTCGCTGTTGGAAAGGCGGAAACCGAATTGCTTTTCCACTGCGACCATGAAACGGATGTTGGACAGGCTGTCCCATTCCTCAACATCGGCAGCGCTGAGATCATCGCGATAATCCAGTTCATCGAGGTCGAAGACGTCGATCATGATTTCGGTCAGCTGCTCGGTGATTGCGGAACGTTCCATCTGATCCTTCTTCATCTTGCGGGACGAGCCCTGACTGGCAAGGCGCCATGCACGGCCCAGAACATGAGTCGGCATATAAACCCTTACGCATATGTCCATAGTGGTGATTCCTGACATTCGCAACTGCAGCATAGCGAACTGCCTACGCAATTTTGCTGATGCAAAATCCCTGAAAAACGATGATTTTTTGCCAAACTTTAACACATAAGGGCCGCGCTCCGGCCAAATTCTGAAGCTCTCAAGATTCAACTTTCCTACAAAACAACGCTCGTGTTAGCCAAATGTTCTTATTTTGTTCATTTGGTGGAGCGCGTTCTATGGAGAATGATTTTTTTGCTGGTTCAGCCAACAGCCTGACTTCTCCTGCCGAAGACTGCTTCGTCATTGTGCCAAGCGATAGCGAAAATCTGGTTCAGGCAAGCAAGGCAATCTTCATCGGCCAAGGTGGTGACGTTCGGCTTCTGCCGTTGCGAGGATCCGAGCCGGTCACGTTCATCAATCTCGCTCCGGGATCCATGCTTGACGTGCGCACGCGCAAAGTGATGGCGACCGGAACGACAGCAGCCGACCTGATCGGTCTGGTCTGATGGCGGGCTTTGGCTTTGGCTTCGGGCGGATCAGCCGACGCAGGACGGGGCGGCGCGAAACCGGGCCGTTGCCGGTCAGAATCCTGCCTTCATCCCAGTGGAATGGCACAGCCGGAAGCGGATTTGCAGGGACAGCGGTTCCTGCCGATCCGCAACGCCTGACAGCAAAGCCTGCAATGCGGTTGCTGGTGCCTTCTGACCAGTTTTATTCCGGAAGTCTGTTCGTGGGTGTGGTCGCCGGTGCGAACAACGGTGGATCGTTGCTGCAGAACATGGGCCTTGCCGGCGTGATGGTGCATTGCGAAGGCACCCAGAAAATGATCACGCAGCCGACCTGGCGCACCTACCGGGACGTTAACGGCACGGTCCGCACCTGTTTTGGCTGGTGGGCGCAACTGGCCAACGATGGACGCAGTGGCGCAGCGCACGTCTATTTCGAAGCCATACCGCTTGACCCGGCAATGCAGAGCCGGGTGATCGGGCCGATCCGCTTTTATCCGGCGCAAACCCTGCATGATCGCTCGCTGACGATCGAGCAAGACCTTCCAGCGATCGCCGGCAGCCGCTACCCGTCGATCGGACTGGCGCTGGCTTATCTTGCATCGGTTGGGGCAGAAAATCCGCTGATTACCATCCGTGGCGGTGGAACAATCGATATCGGTCAGGGTCCGTCCAACACGTATACCCCTGCCGGTTATTGCACGATCAGAGCCGATCAGCCTGTGGTGATCGCCAAGTCCGGCTTTACCACCGAGGCCGCGGCGGCAATCAGGACCCGGTTTGACGGGATGCGTTTCAGCGGCAGCAATATCACAATTGATGGTCGCTTCATCTCAAGCATCTTTCAGGAAGACCCGGGCGGGCGCCAGCACTGGCTGGATGGCGTGACCATCATCAACTCTGGCGGACGCGACGAAATGTGGCGCAGTGCGCCGCGCAAGCTTTCGCAATTTGTGCGCAATGCAGCGTGGTTCACCGAGTGCACGACCGATGGTTTGCCGAACATCATGAACGGCGCAACCCTGGTGCGGAACTGTTCGCTCAACAATGGCTATCAAGATGTGGTCAGCGATGCCGCGTGCGTTGTGCATACGCGCACCACGGATTGGGATTCTTCGTTCTGGGCGCAGGACGTTCCCGCGTTGACCGTGACCTATACTGGTCCCGAAGCTACAGCGACAATCGAACTGGCGGGCAACAACGAAGCGCTCACCCGCGCGTTCACGGCACGCTGGGGAGCGAACAGCGCTACATTTACCGTGGGCACATCAGAAGCGATGGAAGCCAGCGGGAACTACCGCAACAGCGATGTTGCAGCCTGGCTCAACGGACTTGGCGTGGGCTTTGCAGCGGCCGTGCAGGATAATTCGCGCAGGGCGGCGGCTTGTGCACTGGCTGGAACGGCAGGACGCCCGTTCACGGCGCAGAATGTGAAGAATACAGTGCTGCAGATCGTGACGCAATTTGACGTGCACAGCGACTGGCATCAGCAAAACACCGGACGCATCACGGAAAACTGTGTGCTGGCCAACAATATTGCCACGGATCTGGTGACTCAGAATATCTTCCTGACGGCGAGCGGCGGCGCACGCGACTTTCTGGTTTTCAACAATGCATTCCACAACAAGACGTTGGGTGGAACCTACAACAGCTTCACTTCGATCAGCAGCCAGTTAGCCAATGCAAAGAGCCACGTGGTGATCGCGCACAACAGCCTGGCATCGCAAGGCTTTGTGTTGCGTGGGGATCAGGCTTTTACAGGCGATCCATGGTGCCTGGTGGCCAACAATGCCTTCCGCGACATTTCGTGGCCCGGTTCACGGGCCAACACGGATCTGGTGCGCGACAACCACGTGCAGGATGGAGCCACGGGCACGAATATCGGGCTGCGGACATTTGCAGGTGGAACACGCGAACAGAATTTCATGGCCAGCGAAAGAGGCGACTTCAGCGTTCGCGACACCCTGCACGCGATCCGCCGAACACCGGTGATCGCGTTTGACCGACTGGGCAATCCGCGCACCCAGCCCGAAGCTGCAGGCGCGCAGGCAGCTCAACCGATTGTCATGAGTGTGCCTTCAACGATTCCCGCGCCAGTGGCCTTTGGCGGGGTGCAGTTCCCAGCGTTCAATCGGCAATATCCGGGCCGGGCAGGCAACATTGCCTATCCCAGTGAAGGCATTGCTGCATCACCTTTGCTGAAGTTCGATGTGCCCGGCGCCTTTTTCATCATGGTCCAAGTGCCGTATGAGCGGACCAATCTGAACCGCGAATCCCGCGTCATCGGCAATGGCGCAAGCGGTGCTGCATCAACCTTCAGTCTGATACACTATGGCGACGATCACTTTGAAACGGCGCGCCATGACGAATTCCGATGGCGGGCCAGAGGATCCACCAGCGAGGCCATAGACCTGTCGGTCGACATTCAGCTTCGTGGCAGCCGTTGGCAACTGATCGTGGTATCATGCAACGGTCAGGGTGGGTACGCGATCAGC
This sequence comes from Novosphingobium sp. HNCC26BN242, assembly GCF_057180525.1. Classification (NCBI taxonomy): domain Bacteria; kingdom Pseudomonadati; phylum Pseudomonadota; class Alphaproteobacteria; order Sphingomonadales; family Sphingomonadaceae; genus Novosphingobium; species Novosphingobium sp. HNCC26BN242. The sequence continues at coordinate 630,227 of NZ_JBXUGM010000002.1, read as the reverse complement.
AGCTTTGCCCGTGGCGAAGCAAAGATTGCCGGAACCACCCAGACGAGCGCCAACGCGCAACTGAACGCTTTGGTCGGCACGCACGTGCTGCTGGGCGATGCAGCGTCTACCCCTGGCGCGTTGGGCGCATTGACTGCTCCTGCCGGCGCGTTTGATGGCGCGGTTGCATTTCATGGATTTGTGCTTGGCACAGCAGGCAACGATGCGGCGTGGCAGGCCATCGCCGAAGGTGCAGACATTGTGGCGAGCCTGCCGGACGCAACGGCCTTTCGCCTTATGCGCGATTACCGCCGCACGGCTGATCCTGCAAGCGGGCTGGCAGCCTATGCCCCGGGTGATGCGTCGGTTTCCGGCACCATTCACGGCACGGTTACCACTGCAGGTACATGCAGCCATCAACCCGAAGCGTTCCTGCATATCGACCGCTTGCCCGATGGCTATGTCGCCTGCCCCAAGGACGGAGAGCCCTTGGCAGAAATAGCGCTGCGCGGTGCGAGCCGCGGGATTTCCGGCGCGCTGTTTGCCCGCGTGGTTTCGACCAACGGTGAGCAACTCGTACCGCCTTTCGTGTGCAGCGGCACTGGCCCTGTCATGCCGGTTGCGCTGCGGCTTCCGCCATTTTCTGGCTGGGGCCATCTGGAATTCTGGCCCGAGAGCGATCCTGACGTTGTGTTTCGCATGAACAGCCGGGTGGGTTGTGGTCACAAGCTGAGCGTGATCGGGCAAAGCCAGTGCGACATCATGCTTTATGCGACCGCGATGACGCAGACACCTTCAGGTCTGACCTCATTCTGCGGGTACATTGGCTTGCGGTCTGATCCTGCGGACACGGGCACTGTCCCGGTCAGGCGATTCAGCACGGCAAGCCGTCCGCAGCTGTTCGTGATCGAACCGGAAATGACGAACACGTTCAATGGCGTAACGGCCATTGCCTCGCGCATCGAACCCTTTGGTTCGGGTCAGGCCCTATGCGTGATCGACACCTGCATTCCCGGCTCAAGCGCGCTTGACTGGATCCGGGATTCGACCACGGCACGCCAATGGGCGCTTGATGTGGAAATGGCGGGCCTCGCCGGAACCGACCGCGTGCCGATATGGCAATGGTATACGTCTGATGCGGGAAGTTATCCCGCCTTGCTGGACGGTGTGGTGCACGGCACCGGCAGCCTGACAGGCAATTACCGGTTGTTTGACGGAACGATCAATGCCCCCGGTTACAAGCTGGGCATCTGCCTGCCCACGCGCGCGACGACATCCAACGCAGGCCCGACCGCAGCAGATGATTTCGGAGTCGCACGAAGCGGTGCGCAGGCAGGGCAACTGCAATGGGCGGCGGCCAATCCGACGATCAGCGCCATCGGCCCTGCGGTGACCGACATGGCGATCGACAACCTTGCAACAGGAACCCCAAGCGGCCCCAACGTGAATTTGGGCGGGCCGCACCAGAGCCAAGTTCTGCCCGAAGGCGTGATTCGGCTGGGGACGCGCATTGGCGAGACCTACCTGCGGGCGCGCGGCCTTAGTCCATCGCCGGGCAATGCCCGGCTGGACAAGGCCAGCGCGATCATTGCCGCAAACCGGACCGCGATTTCGATCAAGGCCATTTTGCCAAATGGTGGGACATTGAGAACGCAGGACGGACGTGCTGTGGCAGGCTTCGAATATTCGCTGAATGGCGGCACGACGTGGCTTCGCAGCAGTATCAACGCAACGATCACCGCGCCCGACACGGTATCCTTGTCGCTGACCAGCGGGCCTTGGCCTGCTGGTGCCAGAATCAGTTATCTGCGGGGAGGCCCCTTCAGCTATGGCACGGCTGAGGAACTGACCGCGCACTACAAAGGCAGCCTTTATGATGGCTGCGAAGCGGACGCCGGGCTGGGTTTCCCGGTCCTCGAACTCTCCGCAGCAGACGCGCTGATCGTCTGATCTGCCAGCCAGAGGCCCAGTTGATTCTGGGCCTCTGGTGTCAGATGCACGGCATCGCGCTGCAACCGATCGGCAGCAGGATTGGCAGTAAAGGCTGCAGCCGAATCGCGGAAAATGCTGGACGTGGCGCGTGCCACGTCTTGTGCCGCAAGACGGTAAGGATCGAGCCGATGCTGCATGGCGCGGCTTCCCAATGGCGGCGGCGCGAGGAGCACGATCCGTGCCCCCTTTGCGCGCAGTCTGGTTACCAGTTCGATCAGATTGGCACGATAGGCGCTCAAGGGAACGCGGCGCTTGGTTGAAAGCCATGCGCGCGGAGCGGCATCGTTTGTGCCCAGCATGATGAAGGCAAGGGACACATCGCCTTCGGGCAGTGGACGAATGAGCACGTCACGCACGGTAGCACCGCCGAATGCGTGGACTTTGACCGCCCGATTGGCGGTCATCGCTTCAAGGAACGTGGCGGGATAGGCGAAACGCACGCCACCCACACGCGAGCCTGCGGTATTGCTGTCTCCGACGAAAAGGATTGTGCCTGTTGTCGGCAAAGCAATCGGGCCGACAGGCACGGGTTCGATCATGGACGGCATAACCATCCGCGTCCCGCCGATCGTCCAGCGCGGCAAATCGCCTGTGGCAACACCTGATCCGACAGCAAGCACCAGAACCGCCGCTGATATCCCGGCAATCCGATGCCAGCGCACCAGCCTATCCCTGCCGATTTACAAGCGGCTGCCACCAGCCTTCGTTTTCGAGATACCAGCGCAGGGTATTGCGCAGGCCATTTTCGAAATCATGCTGCGGCACGTAGGCAAGCTCTGCGCGCGCCTTCGTCTCGTCAATCGCGTAGCGGCGATCATGGCCTTTGCGGTCTTCGACGAAGGTTTTGAGTTCGCTGGTTGCGCGTCCTTTGGCCGCAGGGGCATCGGGGTAGCGGGCGGCAAGGCCATCGATCTCGGCAAAGGCGCGGTCAACTTCGGCACAGATACGGTCGATCACAGCCATGTTCGGCAGTTCCTCGCCTCCACCGATGTTATAGGTTTCGCCTGGCTGGCCGTTCAGCAGCGCCGCTTCGATACCCCGGCAGTGGTCCTCGACATAGAGCCAGTCACGCACATTCATGCCATCGCCATAGATCGGCAGCGGCCTGCCCGACAGCGCATTGAGAATGAACAGCGGAATCAGCTTTTCAGGGTAATGATAGGGGCCGTAGTTGTTCGAGCAATTGGTGGTGGTGACGTTCAGCCCGTAAGTGTGGTGATAGGCCCGCACCAGATGATCCGAAGCCGCTTTTGATGCCGAATAGGGCGAATTCGGCTGGTACTGGGTTGTTTCCGCAAAGGCTGGATCATTGGGGCCGAGCGAGCCGTAGACCTCGTCGGTAGAGATATGGTGGAAGCGATGATCGTGGCCCGAGCCTTCGTCCAGCCACACCTTGCGCGCAGCCTTCAGCAGGCTGTTTGTGCCAAGGATGTTGGTGTCGATAAACGCATCAGGCCCGGTGATTGAGCGGTCAACGTGGCTCTCTGCCGCAAAATGGACCAGCGTTGCCACATCGCGCGTGCGCAGCAGGGTTTCAACCAGGTCGGTATCGCGGATGTCACCCAACACCAGTTCGGCTTGCGCCACATCCGCAATGGTGGAGCGGTTGCCGGCATAAGTAAGGCAATCGAGCACAATGATCGTGTCATCCGGGTGCTGCTTGGCCCAGTAATGGACGAAGTTTCCGCCGATAAAGCCGGCGCCGCCGGTGACAAGCAGGTTAGCCAAGAGTCGATTCCTCTATCAGCATGGTCTTGAGATGGGTGCGCCAGTGAACATGCACATCACCCAGCAGTGCGCGAGTTGACGATACGTCGAGCACAGAAAATGCGGGGCGTTTTGCAGGCGTCGGATAATCGGCAGTGGCAATCGGCGTGACCGAAGGCACGCGCGGCAAAAGGCCAAGGGCATGGCCTTCCTCCGCAATGGCCACGGCAAAATCATACCACGATGCAACACCGGCATCGCGGTGATGATAGATCCCCGGCTGGTCCTTTGCAGCAAGCCCCCACAAAGTTTGCGCAAGCCCGGCAGCCCAGGTGGGGGAACCGATCTGATCGGCCACCACACGCAGTTCATCCCGCTCACGCATCAGGCGCAGCATGGTGCGCACAAAGTTGGCTCCGCCTGCAGCATGGACCCAACTGGTCCGCACGATGATCGCGTCCGTCCCAGCTGCATCTTCGCCCGCAGCCTTGGTCTGGCCATAGACCGATTGCGGGTTTCTGGCGTCATCAGGGCGATAGCCACATCCGCTGGTGCCATCGAAAACGAAGTCTGTAGACACCTGCACCAATCGGGCCGCCGATCCGGCAAGCGCGCGAGCGAATGCACCGGGTGCGGCAGCATTCACCGCCATGGCCAGATCAGGTTCGCTTTCGGCGCGGTCGACCGCGGTATAGGCTGCAGCATTGAGCACAAGATCGGGTTGGACCTGACCCATCATCCGCGCGATGGCATCGGTATCGGTGAGGTCGAGCGCGGCCCGTTCCACGGCAACGCACTCCCAGCCCTCTGGCTGCGCGGCCAGCAGCGCCTTGCCCAACTGGCCGTTGACGCCTGTAACGAGCGCCTTTTTCATGCAAACGCCTTTACATCGGCCAGCGGCACGCCCTCGGCATCCTTGGCCGACAGCTTGATGTCCAGCCCAGCCAGCGGCCATTCGATGCCAACGGTGGGATCATCCCAAGCAAGGCTGGCTTCATGCTGCGGCGCATAAAGCGCGGTGCATTTGTAGAGAAAATCGGTATCGTCTTCGAGCGTCAGGAAGCCATGCGCAAAGCCCTCGGGCACCCAGAACATACGCTTGTTCTCGGCCGAAAGTGTGACGCCCGTCCATTGGCCGAAAGTGGGCGAAGAACGGCGCAGATCGACCACAGCATCGAACACCGCACCGCGCACCACGCGCACGAGCTTGCCCTGCGGCCCCGGGTTCTGAAAGTGCATCCCGCGCAGCACGCCTTTTTGCGAGCGGCTGTGATTGTCCTGCACGAACGTGAGATCCAGTCCCGCTGCAGCAAACGCCGCCGCATTCCACGTCTCCAGAAAGAAGCCGCGCTCATCACCAAAGACCCGCGGTTCGATTATCAGCGGTCCGGGGATATTGCATTCGACGATGTTCACAGCCTGCCCCCCTGCGCCAGCAATTGCAGCAGGTATTCGCCATAGCCTGATTTGCGCAAGGGCTGAGCAATGGCTTCCAGTTCGGCGTCGGTGATAAAGCCTTGCCGCCACGCAATTTCTTCGGGGCAGCAGATTTTCAGACCCTGCCGCTCTTCGGTGATGCGCACATAAGTGGCTGCATCCAGCAAAGACCCGTGCGTGCCGGTATCGAGCCAGGCAAAACCGCGCCCCATGATTTCAACGGAAAGTTGGCCTTCGTCCATGTAGAGCCGGTTGAGGTCGGTGATTTCCAGCTCGCCGCGCGGCGAAGGCTTCAGGTCGCGGGCGCGGTCAACCACTGTTTCATCGTAGAAGTACAGGCCGGTGACGGCATAGTTCGATTTGGGCGCGGCAGGCTTTTCCTCGATTGAGCTGGCGCGGCCATCGGCATCGAACGCCACGACGCCATAGGCTTCGGGATTGTTGACGCGATAGGCAAAGACGCTGGCGCCGCTGCGGCGCTCATTGGCGTTCTGCAGCAGTTCGGGCAGGCCGTGACCGTAGAAAATGTTGTCTCCAAGCACCAGCGCGCTGGGGCTACCGCCGACGAAATCGGCCCCGATATGAAAGGCTTGGGCAAGGCCTTCGGGTTTTGGCTGCACAGCATATGTCAGCGATATGCCGAAGTCGGACCCATCGCCCAGCACGCGATGGAATTGGGCGGAGTCCTCAGGAGTCGTGATGATCAGGATATCACGGATGCCGGCCAGCATCAGCGTGCTGAGCGGGTAATAGATCATCGGCTTGTCGAACACCGGCATCAACTGCTTAGATACGCCGCGTGTGAGAGGATAGAGCCGCGTGCCCGACCCTCCGGCGAGAATGATTCCCTTGCGATCGGAGGTGCGATCGGAGGTGCGGTCGGAGGTGCGGCCGGATGAAGGTGCCGGTTGCGTCATATATACGTCTCTCCAAGGTGCCCGCAGACGAGGCATGTCGCCGTTGCGAATGCCGCACGGCTTTTCCGCATTGCAGCATAAAAATGCAAGACCAATTCCGAGTTGTCGTGACAACCCATGTTTGCGGTGCAGTGCGAATGTTGCAACGCCCCTAACCCAGTCATTCAGCGTGACGATTTGCCAAATTCGTGCTAGTTATGAAGGATGCAAGAGACCGTCGATGCTCCACCCGCTCTGGATTGGTATGATTCGCTTTGGCTGCGCCAGTACTTCGAGGCGAAGGACATTATCGCGAAGGTGGCCCCGCACCGGCTGGAGGAATTCGAAGGCGCAATGTCGGTTTTCAAAGCCGACCCTGATTTCGAAGTAAAATACGTGTCCGAATTCCTGAATGCGGCACGGCTTATGGAATTGAGAGAGATCATTGCCGCAATTCCGCGGGAACATTTGACGTTATATGAAATGCGCAAGTTTGGCCGCCTGATCGTTCACGATTGGCCACCGTTCACGCAGATGCAAAATGAGATAACGGATTTCGTGTCCGAACTGGCAGGCGAACAGGTTGAGCCACGCTACAATTTCTTGTCACTCTATTCGCGGCGCGGCATTTGCGAACCACATCTTGATACGCCGTCAGCCAAGTGGACGTTCGATCTTTGCATTTCGCAAAGCGATCCGTGGCCGATCAGTTTCACCTCGATCATCGACTGGCCCGACAGCCCTGAGGATCTGGTAGATGATTGGCGCGCCGTAAAGGCAGGGCGATCAAACCACGCGGTGAGCACGTTGACGCTTCAAGAGGGTGATGCCCTGCTTTTCACTGGTGCGAACCAGTGGCACTGGCGTGATCAGATCCCGGGCACGCAAGCGCGGGCCTTTTGCGACTTGCTGTTTTTCCACTACATCCCGATTGGCACTCTTGATCTGGTTCGTGCGCGCAACTGGGCGGAGATTTTTAATATCCCCGAACTGGCCGACATCACCAATGTCGACCGGGAATACTAAGGATCAGCCCGCCACGCCCTTGCAGCGGCGGGCCGCCTCCATCACGCGGCTAAAGACATCAGCCCCTTGCCGGTCATATCATCAAGCAATGCTGCCAAATCAGCATCCAGAATGGCCTCTGCAACATCGAACTCAGCCAGCAAAGCATCGCGCGCCTCGCTGACACTACGTCCCTCTTCAAGCAGCTGCCAGAAGCGGCCGCCGACCGGATTGAGGCCGAAGTAGGTCCCGCTGGCAAGATCAAGCAGCATCGTTTCCTCGCCCACTTCGCGAGCAACGACATCTTCGGACAGTAAGTAGTTCTGGGCAAAAGTCATGGCTGGCATCCTATCTTTCGGGCATGCAATACGATGTCGGATACAATTTCGGAGATCCGCGTCAGATTGCGCGGATAATCCATCCGAAACATGGGGAAGGTTTCAGCCAGTTCCGCCATGGTGCGGAAATGATTGCGGATACGCGGCTTATCCTGCGAATCGAGCAAGAATGAATTTTTAAGCAACGCATCAAGCCCGGCTGACGCTGTGAGAAGCTCGAATGTTGCCGTGCTCGCGCCGGCATCTTCCAGCACATAGATCGCCTTCAGCGGCGCAGGTGCAGCAGCGTGGGGCAGCAGGGCGCTTGCAACAATGCGCGATTTGGGTGCCCATTCGCCATCATCCGGTTCGGCCACTTCTGCACCGCCAAATAACGCGTCCCTGCTGTCTGGCATCAGCCGGACAGAGGGAAGATAGGGGCGGACCTGGAGTCCTGCATCAGTGTTTTCAATCAGCATGCCGTCATCGGTCAGGAAGGCATGGCCATGGCTGGCAAAGGCAGCGGCTAGCGTTGATTTGCCGCGCCCGCTTGGCCCGAGAAATCCATAGGCAAAGCCATCGATTACCACGCAACTGGCGTGGAGCACCGGTTTGCCTTCGTATGTCCAGACTAGGGGCATGATCTGGTTGCTGAAGATATTGCGTACGTAGTCTTCGGAGACTTCCGGCAACGGCGTACACCTTACGGTGCGGCGCGCCAGATCGATCTCGAAATCCGCACCTTCCAGAAATCGCAGCAGAAAGCCGTCATCAGTGCGATGAAAGGTCGTCGATGCCTCGCCATCGTCTTCGCGCCAACAGTCGAAGGGTTCTGCGGCGATATCATCCATCTGCTTCGCCGGACACCAAACAAGCGAATAGCTCATTCTGTATAGTCCGAGAGGACATCCTTCACGAAGCGGGCGACCTCGGTTTCGCTGGGCATGAGTTGTGGATGATCACGAATCACTGCTAGTTCGATTTCAGGACCGTTGCGTGTGCCATCCACATAACCAAGCACGATCTTGAGCGCTTCGGCACGATCGTTGGCCTTGCGGGGAGAAAGCGCCGGAGCCAGCTTGCGGCTGGTCGAAAGTGGCAGCGACGCCCAATTGGAATAGCGCTGCAACCGTCCGCTTTGCGGGTCACGCGCGGTCCAGGCGACGATGCCAGTGACATGATTGAACTTCACGGTCACATCGACCGTGTCACCTGCCTTGACAGTCAGAGGAGCATCGAAAGCGAGGAAGATCTGGTGGCGGCTCATGGCTTCACGCGCTAGCGGTGAATTCGTCATGCGCACGCCGCCGCCCAGTTCGCACCCAAACCAGCCACCGATACCGTCAAGTACGCCATCTTCGTCGATGACTAGGCTGGCCTTGACGCTGATCACATCGGGGGCGTCTTCACCAAGCGTGTGCGAGCCGACCTGTACAGGCTCGGTCGCGATCTCGGTCGGCACAAAGTCGACGACATGCTTGGTATTGACAGCATAGCTACGCAGCCAAGCATATTCGCCCGGAATGTCGCTGGTCTCCCAGACGCCGAGCAATTTGCGGCAGTTTTCAGATCTGATGCCTGCAAGGAACAGATCAATCCGCTGCGGGATCATCTTTCCGCCCGGCTTCAGGAAGCGCTTGCGGGCATCGGCCATCAGATTGATGATGCCATAGTCGATGCCGAAATAGCCGACGTGATCGCAGATCAGTAGATCCACCAGTTCCGGCAATTCTGCGCGGAACGTAACGTCGCCAATGCAGCCGTAGACATCGCCAAAACCGGCCCGGTCAGCCGCTTCTCGGGCAATATCGATGGCGTCGGTCGAATCGATACCCCAAACGCGAGCGGCTCCGGCCTTCAGGCACATCAGCCCGAAAACGCCGAAGCCACAACCAAGGTCAGCAACCTTGTCGCCTTCAGAAAGTACCTTTGCGATTGCACGGTCGTACAAATCTGCACGACGCGTATCGATCAGGTAACCCCGGTGCTCTTCCAGCGTATCTGCCACAGACAAACCTATTCCAGATACCCAGAAGAAACGATTACCTCATCATGAACATGAGCATGGCATCAGAGCCGGTTGCGCTCATCCCGCCGGTCAGTTCACGCACCGAACCATATACCGTAAGCGAAGGACGAGCATAGGAACGACGAGCCTTGGGGGCGTTCGGATTGCGATCAGTCACAGCACTTCTCCTTAAATCGGTTGCGCTTTCTTTCTTTTCCGCAGACGACTGGTCATCGCCTCGGAAAAGCAAGAAAAACGTCAAACAACGAATGGTTTCTTCCATTTTGGAATAACTTATCCGTTGTATTGAGGCAAGTTTTTTTGCAATGCACAAGATTAGGTGTCCGAGCTGCGCCCTTGTAGAGAGCATATGCAAACGGCTGAAAAAGAACTATTTATTTGCAATCAGCGGCCCGAGTTGCGTCGTTGATATTAACCTAAGTAAATATAACGTCATTGATTAATCATTACCTAAGTTAGTCTTTTTATCCATACGCGTATAACTTTCGTTTACTTCTAAAGTAATAGCGAGCCTTGGATTCGAAAGAATTTTCAGCTTTGCTCAAAGCACTTTCACCGAATCGCGCAAAGAAGGCGCGGTATCATGCAATGCGTCGGGACCGGGAAGGGTCATTTCCCGGTGCAAAAACTCCGCATCTGAGCAGCAAACTTCAAGGTTGCAAGGCGCGGAGGCGATACCAGCCGTAGATGCGCCACAACTCCCATATCCCTTCGCGGGTGGACAGGTAATGCTCCCACAGACGCGTGAGCCCCGGAAGATTGATCTCCTCTGGGGCCTCGGCGGGAATCTCACGCTCGAAGACATGTCGAATGCTCTCGATCTGCTGCTCGAACGTAAAGCTGAACTCCGCCTTCGAACGGCGTTCAAGCACCGATCTGGGCAAGTCCCCCTGCAGAGCCTGCAGATGGATATGTTTCCCATAACCATTGCGCAGCAGAATCGATTCCGGCACGGCGCTGATGAATTCAAAGTAGCGCTTGCTATACATCGGCGTGCGCATTTCGAGGCCGAAACGCGCGATCAGCCGTGCAGCGCTATCACGAAACCCGTCATAGATCGGATCGCACAGTTCGCGCCACAGCCGCCGTTTGGACGGATTGCGGATCTGCCAGATGTCATCAGCTTGCCTTGCGGCCTCCCGCCTTTCTGCCAGTTCGGCCAGAAGCGGTTCGGCCACCCAATGCTGTCCCTTGCCCAAATGTTCAGCCCAAGGCCTGCGATTTCGCCGCAACTCTCGCAAGGCCGCGTCGAACCACAGTGGAGCAAATGGCCGCAGACCATTGCGGAATATGCGCTTGCCAACATAGCCGATGCCATATTCTGACCGCATGAACTTCAGTTCGTGCAAAAGCGTCGCAAAACGGCCTTCACGCAGCATTTCATGGATAAAGTAGTTCGATCCTCCGGCAAACTCGTCACCACCTTCGCCGTCCAACAGCACCCTGCAGCCTTTGCTGCGCACCAGTGCTGCCTCGGCGGCCATGGACTGGGTGTTGGGAAAGTCGGGCATATCGCGATCAACCGCGATATTTCGCTCAAACCACGCAATTTCACCCACAGAGCGGTCCGCTTCGTGAATTGGCACGCCCAGAAAAGTGCCAACATCACGCGCATAGGCAATTTCGTCCGAGACCGACCCTGGCGTCCCGGCCAGCGTGAAGCCCAATGAATCCGGCGCCAGCAGCCTGCCGCTTTTATGAAGACGCCGCGATAGCGCGAAGATCGCCGATGAATCGTGCCCGCCGCTGACCTCGCAGGCAATGGGCAGCGGCGAGCGCGAGGCTCGGCGAACGCTGTCCATCAAAACCTCGCGATAGTGCTCGAAATAGTCATCCTCGTTTTTGTACCGGACCGAAAGATCGAGCGGCAAAGTCCAATAGCGCCACGTCTTCGGCCCCGACGCTTCGACCGCCATCGCTGTTGCCAGAGGCAGCCGATGCACCCCGGACCACGCGGTTTCATCGGGAAGATAGCACTCGCTTGCAAGGTTTTCGGCCATGCGTCCGCGATTGAGCTTTTGCGTGAAGTCGCCGGCCGCCAGCACGCCCGAGACGTCGCTGGCCAAAAGCAACCGCCGTCCGTCCCATTGCCAGTGCAGCGGTCGCATGCCGAGATGGTCGCGCAAACAGAATACTCGCTTGCGCCGTGCATCATGAATGACGACTGCGTATTCCCCTTCAAGCTGAGAGGCGCATGCATCGCCCCATTCAGCATAGGCATGCAGGATCAGTTCGGCATCGCAAGGCACCCGGATACGCGCCTTGCGATCCTTCAGCGCGACCTGCAGTTCTTCTGCATTGGCCAGCCACCCGTCCATCACAATGGCAACCATGCCATCTTCGCTGAACAGCGGCTGGGGTGCCTCGGCAGAACCCGGAGTGGTATGAAATGCGCAATGTCCCAGAGCGACCCCGGCACTGACGTGATGAAACAGCCCGTCAGACCCGCGAAAACGCATCGCTTCGGTCATGCGCCGGATGGCCGCAGCATCGGCGGGCTGGCCATCGAAACGGATTATCGCTGCAAAACCACTCAAGCAATTTTCTCCGCACAGGCGCGGGCCTGCCGCTACAGGAGTATGATCATACCGCAACCCCCCGGGCCGACCAGACCGTGGCGACACAGGGTTTGATTCATGACCTCCGGGTGATAATCAAGGCAGTCTGATCTTGAAACTGGATGTGAAAGTTTGGCCGATCTTGCCTTTGTTGCCTCCTGACCCCCCGCTTGAAAAGCAAAATACACCTGCCTCGTTGGGCAACAGGGGCATGGTGCGGCCACCCGAAACGAAGGTGCAGTCAAAGCGCATACTCGGTGAAATCCCGAAGCTTGTGCGACTGGACCCCCGGCTTGCGGCATACTTGCTGCGGGCTTGTGCAGAACTTGCCTTTGCCCGGATGCTGCTGTCTGCCAAGACAGTGCGCGATCTTGGGATTCCCGATCCGGTCCCGGTCGACCACAGTGGCGGATCGATGACTTCGGTCACAAGCGGACATGTCGAAGAAATTGGGCGGGTCAGCAAGGCCATTGCAATTGTCGCGCCACGCGTTCCGTGGCGCTCCGATTGCTTGGTGCAGTGTCTCGCAGGTCGGCGCTGGCTGGCCAGACAGGGAATTGCAGCACGCATCAGCATCGGGGTGAAACAGGAAAAAGCGCCTGATGGCTCCGATTGTCTGCTTGCCCATGCCTGGCTTACTGCCGACGATATCATCGTAACCGGTGGCGATGTGGCGCAATTCGATGCGTTTCCCATGCCGCGCAGGCCCTGATTGCGGATGAACCCTGATTGCGGTCAAACCGTCACATCTTTACGCGTTGGTCCAAAGACCATAATCTTTACCGGCCTGCCACACTCTTCACATCGAAGAATCGGCCTGCATTAACCGCGTTGCGCAAGTGTTGAGGCGATCAAGACGACATGAACGATGATGAAGCGCGAGGCGTTTTGGCCAGTTCGCGCACCTCGACAATACTGTTGCAAGTTTGTGCAGCACCCGATTGCGACCACACTTCCCGTTTTGCCAGCCTCACTGAAAATGAATGGTACGATCTGGTCGAACAGGCGGTCGCAAAGCGAGTCACAATCGTGCTGGACCGGGCAATTGCCCGGGCCGAGGCGGTGTCTGGACAGGGCATCGTTCTGCCCGAGGAATGTCGGCACGAGATTGAAGTTCAGCGCCGGCGGATCAAAATGTCCAGCTTCGGTCATATGATCGCCTTGATCGAGGCAGTGCGTTTCCTGAAAAGCCATGGCATCGATCCCATAGCGCTGAAAGGCGTACGGCTGGCGTATAGCGATTATCCCGATGCGCAGTTGCGCCCCTTGCGCGATCTCGATCTGCTGGTTCCGGCAGAGCAAGCCGAACTGGCGCAGAGCGCAATGATTGCCAGCGGCCAGTATGAAGTTGCGTCATGGGCTGAATTTTACGGCATAGAATTCGGCCACCAGATGCCCGAACTGCTAGACAAGCAGCACGGCGTTTCGATCGAGATCCATCACCGGCTCAATGCCCGCGGCTGGGTGCAGGAGCCGCAGTTGGTGAAGATGGTGGCTGAACAAGCCGAAACCGTGGACATCGGCGGCACGCCGGTGCGCGTACCGTCAATTCATGCAAATTTCCTTCATCTGGTCGAACATGCAACCCTGCATCACATGTTCGAAAACGGCCCGATCACGCTGACCGATCTGCACTTTGTCGTACAGACGGGCAAGATTAACTGGCCCCTCCTCATAGCCCAGGCCGAAACGATGGGGTTGACGCGGGCACTTCATCTGGTGGCTGCGCTGGCAATGCAGAACGGCGCTACCTGGGTGCCGGATCAACTGCGCCAAACACCGTCAGATGTACTGGAAAATCTTGGTGTATGCATCAACGCAGTCCTCAGAGATGAGTCCCTCACCGAACACGCCGCCATGTTGCGCGGGATTGCCATGCGCAAAGGGCAAAGCCCCGGCTGGTCAGCGGCCCTGCGCGCGGCAGTCACACCAACACCGCTAAAGCTTGCCAGCATCATGCGGGTGAGCGGAGCCAATCCCTTGCGCTGGCTGGCCTATCCGGTCTGGCTCGTGCAGCGCGGCCGGGCCTATATTTCTGCACGTCTGGCGGTCGACAATAACGATACCAGCCTGCGCGAAGCAGCCACCATGCTCTGGCTGAAAGACAGCTAGAATCAGTACCCTCGCCAAACCACAGTCATGAAAGTCAAGCGAATTCATGCAGGTGCAGTGCGCTGCAATATCTTCCGTAATGCTGCGCCTTGCATTTTTCCCGCGGAACGCTTTCAAGAAAAAATCAATATAAGCATATATTTAGGCAAAAACACCCCATCCGCCGGCATCAGGTCTGAATCGAAAGTTAAGCCAATGGCGCATCAAATTGCGGTTAATACCTAGTTTTGGTTGCGAATCATTTTGCATTGCGGTATCGAACCGTCGAGAGGGCGGTACACGGAAGCGATACTGCTTAGGAGATTGAGCATGAAGATTGCACGCATTGCGTCGGCATTTGCCGCAACGGCTCTGATGGCCGCACCGGTGATGGCCGAAGCTGGCACTCGTGCCACCAGCTCGCAGGTCTATCCGGCCGCCAGCTATTCGGCAAACCGCGCAGCTACTTCGGTTGAAGCGGAAAACAACCTTGCACCTTACGCATGGATCCTGATCCTCCTTGCTGGTGGTGCAGCGGCTTACGGTATTTCGCGCGCGGTGGACAACAAGTCGCCTGGCGCCTGATTTACTGAGAGTTAAAAAAGGCCCGGTTGCTGCAAAGGCAACCGGGCCTTTTTTATGTGCGCCTGATTCTTGACGATGAATGATGCGTTGCAATTATCGGTGTGGCCGGCCTCTGGCTCGCGGCCAGCTCTGGCAACGTGTTTCGCGCAGAAAAGCCAACCGGCCTGTGCAGACTTTCCACGCACAAATTTGCGCCCACAACAAATGGGCACAATTTACAGGCACCAGGCTGAAGGCGAACGCCGCGCTCTAAGGACAATCCGCCTTTCCATTCCCGGTCCCTTGCCAAATTCCTGGCAACCGCCCCCCCACCGCGCGGTGATGAAGTGCGCCCAAGGCCGATCAAGCCCATGCAGCATTTCGAAAATGCGGCGCGATAACTGCGGTAAATGCTTGACCTGTCGATAGCGAGATTCAATTACCCCGCCATGCACAAGAACCCCGGCGTCATCGTTTTGGTCCTTCTACTCGTTGCATGCCTCTTCGGAGGTGGCGGTGTCGCCTATGGCGTCTCCAATCTTGCCGTGCAAATAACTGCCATTGCCGCGCTCGCGCTGAACGGTGATGCCGTTTGGCAGTTCGTAAGCAAGGGATCGCGACCGTTGGTTGTGCTCGTCGCGTGCAGTCTGCTGCTCCCGCTGGCGCAACTGGTGCCCTTGCCTCCCGAGGTCTGGCACAACCTGCCTGGTCGAAACCTTGTGGTCGAGACGTTGGCCGCATCGGGCCAGGATGCGTGGCGCCCGTTGACCGTAAGTGCAGCCCGCACTTTCGTGTCCTTCACCGGACTGATTGCGCCTTTTGCCGTCATCGTCTTCGGCTGGCGCAGCACCCACGATGCGCTTCAGCGGGTCGTGATCACCACTGTCGGTGTGGGTTTTGCCAGCGTGCTTCTGGGCACATTCCAGGTTTTGGGGCGAAACAAGTTCGGGCTGCTTTATCCAGAAATCGAGATGCCCGGCGTTCTGTTTGGATTTTTCGCCAATCGTAATTCAACGGCAGTCTTTCTTGTGTCGTGTTTGCTGCTCCTGTGCAGCCTGCCAAGCTACAGATTTCTGTCTTCGCGCTGGCTGACCAAAGTGATCGTGGCTGTCATGCTGATCACCGGGACGATCCTGACACAATCCCGCACCGGTCTGGTGCTGCTTGCCTTGCCTCTCGCCTTGTGTGTGCTGCAAAGCTTTGTTCGCTGGAAAGAGGGCGGCTCACGCACCCATGCTGCAAACTGGTCTTTGAAAGCTGCTATCATGGCGCTCGCCGTCATCATTATTGGCGGCGGCGCACTGGCCACTTTGCCGGGCAGTCGGCTTGAAACCGTCATGGCTAGGTTCGAAAAGACACAAGAGCAGCGCCCTGCCATCTGGGAAGATGCCCGCTTTGCAGCCGAGCGGTACTGGCCCGCAGGTTCGGGCATGGGCACGTTTGATGAGGTATTCCAGATTGACGAATCCCTGGAAAACATCAGTCCAAGGCGTGCCGGGCGGGCTCATAATGATTACATCGAACTTGGTATCGAAGCCGGGCCCTTTGCTCTGCTGATCGTGCTTGCCTGGGCCATATGGACCTTGTCGTCGGTCTGGCGCGGGCTTTCTGAGGCGGGATCAAGCCGCTGGCCAACGCTGGCATGCGCAGGCGTACTGCTTGCTGTAGCCCTGCAATCGTTGCTTGATTATCCGCTGCGCAATCAGGCCATGCTTTGCGTGACGGCGCTGGCTGTCGTGGTGCTGGCGCGGCAGGGACGCCACCCAGATCCAACAACTTCAGCAAAAGCGGAGACCGCCTGATGCGCGTGATCTGGACTGTTTTGATGATCATGCTCGCAGCCCTTACCGCCAGCGCGCAGATTGATCGCGCCTCACGGCGGCAGCCGTCGCTGGCAGCCATAGTTCCGCCCCCGATGCGCACATTTGCGCAGGAACGCACCACCATGGCGACAGTCAGGTCGGCCACGCCTGAAGTTGCGCTTGCCGAAGCATCGAGGCTGACAGAACGAAGCCCTCTTCCCGCCGAACACCTCACTTTGCTTTCCATTGCGCGCGAACGCAGCGGCGACCGTATCGGTAGCGGAGTAATCATCCAACGTGCCGCACAGCGCGGATGGCGTGATCCCATTGCGCAGCAGGTAATGTTCGAGATCGCCTTTTCAGCGGGCGACCGTGCTGAGGCCGCACGCCGGTTGGCTGCGCTTTTTGGCATTCAAGAAGAGCAAGCACCGATCAAGGACATGACCAAACGCCTTCTGGCAACTCAGGAGGGGCGCAAGGCCATGATCGGAGCACTAGTCACAGGTGGCAATTGGACCCGCGCTTTTCTAACCAGTGCGGCGGCCGACACATCACCCGCCATGGTGGAAACCATTGTCGGGGCACTGCGCGCAGGAGCAAGGATTGAATGCCGTACTGCGGCAATCCTGACCCGGACCTACCAGCAGCAAGGCATTGCGTTCGATCCGACCTTGTTCGAAAGGTGCACCAAGCGGCGCGCTTAAGGCAGGATCAATACGCAGCTGCAACTTGCAACAGGTCCTTGATCGTTCACATCAGTTGGACTTGCGAACCTGAAAAGTGCCGGTAACCCGCCCGCCGCTGCCTGCAGCCGCTCCGGCCCGGCCATCCACGCTTGAAAGGCCTGAATCAAGATCAATGACGAGCCGCCCGCCGTTCAGCGTGTCTGCACCACGGCGCAGCGCTACATTGCCGGTCATAGTGATCACGTTGCGGTTGAAATCATAGACCGCCACATCGCCACGCGCCTGTTCGGCTCCCCGGTTCACCTGGACGCCGCCTGTGGCATCGATCCGATCAATCTGGATCTCGCCATTGTCGGTATAAGCCACGGTGGTGCGCGCCGCCTGCATGCGTAAATCGGACTGGTTGATGTCGACATTGCCCGAAAGCACCACACGCTTGGCCTTGTCCTGCACTTCAATCCGATCGGCAGCGTACTCCACTGGAGCCTTGCTGTTATGGCTGGCAATGTTCTGCGCAGCCAGATGCTGCGCGCCTGCAACAAAAGCCAGCGACCCCGCAAAACCCGCCATGCCCCAGCGCAAAGGCCGTGCAGCGCGGATGATGTCGATCTTGTTCATGCGGACGTACCTTGCGCTGTCGGTGTCATTATCGGGCAATTTCATTCGGGCATTTTCAGCTTCAGGGCATTTTCATCTGGCCGGGCACCATGCGAAGCCGCGCATTGCCATCCAGCGTCACCGACCGTTCGGAAAGATCTGCGCTGATCCGGTCGGCGGAAAATGTCCCTGCAGGGATGCGGCCTTCAACCGCTCCTCGGCTTTTCAGACGCTTGGCGCCCAGGTCAATGTCGACATTGGTGGCGGTCATGCGATAGCCGTTCGATGTCTGGAAGTTGATTGGCCCGACGATATCTACGATTTCCCGGCCAAAGTCATAATCACCGTTGCCTGCCGTCAACAGTGCAGGACCATCATCCAGCATGATACGCGCCGTCAACTGCTCCAGTTCAATCATCTCACGCGTTTTTGTGCGCTGCACTGCAGAGCCGGCGGTGATCGAGAAATTGCGCCCCTCATCATCCTGCCCTCGATACATCGCGCTGGAAACCTTCATCCGGTCATCCAGCACGGCCACCTTGCGACGGTCGAGCAGAAAGCTGATTTCCCCGCGCGGTGACAGCGGCGTCAGGATCATCACGGCCAGCAAAGCCCCAACAGCTGCTGGCAGGGCGCGGGCCAGAAACTGCACCAGCCGATCATGAAAACCGCCGGGTGCAGCAAAGCCACGCCGCTGGATCCGCATCACATCAGCCTGCACAGTCATGGTCGCAGCCCCAAAAAAGCGTTCCTTGTCAGTACCAACCTTACTCGTGGCTGAAGATATCGCGCTCAGCCCACCCGGCAAGGTCCAGCCGCGCGCGCATCGGCAGAAAATCAAAGCAGGCCTGTGCCATTGCCGTACGCCCTTCGCGTTCCAGACGCTCGGCCAGAATCACCTGCATCGCGTGCAGATAGCGCACGTCAGATGCGGCATATTCTTGCTGGGCATCGGACAACACCGGGCCACCCCAATCGCTCGATTGCTGCTGTTTGGAGATTTCCTTGCCCAGCAGTTCGCGCACAAGATCTTTTAGGCCATGGCGATCTGTGTATGTCCGCACCAGCTTGGAAGCGATCTTGGTGCAGAACACAGGGGCCGCAACGACGCCAAGGTAATGCTCGATCGCGGCAAGATCGAACCGGGCAAAGTGATAAAGCTTTACCCGCGCAGGATCGGCCAGCACCGCCTTCAGGTTTGGTGCGGCAAAGTCACTGCCCGGCGAAAACCGCACAAGATGTTCATCCCCACGTCCGTCGGAAATTTGCACCACGCAAAGGCGATCACGTGGAGTAATCAACCCCATCGTCTCGGTATCGACAGCAACCGCCCCGGGCGCAAGCACGCCTTCTGGCAGATCTTCTTCATGGAAATAAACGGCCATTGGTGTCGCTTAGGCCGTCAAACCACGGCCCGCAAGCATTCAGTCCGGCCTACGGCATATATCCAGTGTGTCGGAAACGCACCTTCAATCCGCTTTGACGACAGGTCATGCCGATCTATTCACGGTGTCCGAAGGGGGCCTCACCAATGATTCTGTTTCACGGACACGAAGCGCACGCGCGCTCTGTGGTAAAGGCCATCAGTTGGCGCACACTCGGGAGCATCGATACTTTCCTGCTCGGTTGGCTCTTTACAGGCAGCGTCAAAGCGGCCGGAGCCATTGCTGGCACCGAAGTGATTACCAAGATCGGGCTTTATTACTTTCACGAACGGGTGTGGAGTTCAATCCACTGGGGCATCAAGCGCGCGCCCACTCCCGAAGAAGCTGGCGATCCTGACGGAATCTCTCCTGCCGCCTGAAAACAACCAGTCAAACCGGGGACCGGCGGCAATGCACAAGCCCTGTCGTTGGCCCCGCCTGCTCAGTAAAGCGGTGGGTCGATTGGTGGCACTGCTCCCACAGGAGCTACGGGATCGCCCTGCGCTCTTGGCGGCATGGCGTCTTCTGGCACATCGTCAATCATCATGTCACGCGATGGCACATGTTCAAGATTACGGACGCGGACCGAGATTTGACCATTTTCAAGCGTCAGTTCGTTGAAGCCCGGCGGAGTGGAACGAACCCGCTGGCTTAGTGTTCCGGCTCCGATCATGCGGACCGGACCGTTTCTGGTCGGGTGGATCAGATCAAAAGCATCGTGGACGTGGCCCGAAAGGACCGCCAGCACATTGCGGCTGGCCAGCGCTGCCAGCGCGCGATTGCCGCCGCGGGTCAGCGCCTTGCCGCGCGTGCCCGCTTCCACCAACGGGTGATGGCAGGTGACGATGGCGCGGGTGCCCTGGGGCAGCGCGTCTATGGCGGCAAGGGTTTGTTTCAGCGCGGCTGAGCCGACATTGCCTTTCGACCAGTTGAGCCGCAACTGGGCGCGGGCGGTCGTTTTCAAAGGCACCACGGCAACACCGGGCAGATCAAGCTCACGCTCGAGCATCGCCTCGATGGAGCGAAAGCGGCGATAGGGATTGGTAAAGCGTTCGATCAGATTGAAGTATGGCAAATCGTGATTGCCGACCTCCACGGTAACCGGCACGTTCAGTGCCAGTATCCACTTGCAGGCCGCGGCGAATTCGCGGTGGCGCGCCCGCATCGTCAGGTCGCCGGTGATAGCCACGGCATCGGGCTTTTCCCGCGCGATGCACTGCGCCACCCAATCGAGTGCGCGGCGATCTTCAAGTCCGAAATGGATGTCGCTGATGTGGAACAGGCGGGTCATCGGGCCAGCGTGATCAACGCTGGTGCTGCGGCGGTCAAGTATCAACCGGACGCGTCGCGACGAAATCGAGCGCGATTTCCTCGCACGTAAAGCGTTCTTCCACTCCGCCCTGTCGGCGTTCGCCGTCGATCATCAGCGCAAGCGCGGCGGTGCTGCTGACAGTTACGGCAGGGAATACGCCGATATCGTCGTGCGGCCCTTCGCGAAAGTTGCGCTTGATCAGCATGGCAAAGCCTTGCGCGGCAAATTCGCCAAAGTCTGCAAAGTCGTATCCTTCAACCAGCACACAATCACCCTCGGGCGCAAGCAACACTGCCCGATAGCCTTCAGGCCGTCCTTCAGGCGGATCCGACAAGCGCACGGCAGGCCCGGCGCGGGTTTCACGCAGAGCATCGGCAAAGGTCTCAGCCATCGCTGCAAAATCAAGCTCGCGCACGCTTTCGCGCACGTCGGCCCACATCGCGCCGGGGCCAGCCAGCACCTCAATCAGCGACATGCCTTGCGAAGTGCGGATGCCGCGCCGGCGCAGGCGGCGGGCTTTGGGCAAATCTGCAAGAATGGCGTCCAACGTGCGGTCACCGTGCAGGGCCTTGGACAGCAGATTTTGCGTACCACCCGGCAGCACCAGCAGTGCCCCGTTCCAGCCTTCCTGCGCGGCTGCCGCTGCGTTGACCGTGCCATCGCCTGTAAACACAGCGAGGGTCCCGACCCCTGCTGCTTCCAGATCGGAACGGGTCGGCAGGGGTTCTTCGGGGAAGACAATGGTCCGCGCAGGCTTCAACGCCGCATCAATCGCCTCAACCGCCGTCGGGTTGTTGCTCCCGCTCGCGGGGTTGGTAACAAGCCAGATGGGTGGCGACGCCGCAGCATGAATCATGACCTGCACAACCTGCCGCAGCCGTCCGGGTTCCGCAGGTTCTGCACAATCAGACCCTGTCCGTCAGAATCAGCCATGCCGAAAAGCTGTTCATTACCGAATACACGACATAGGCGATCGGCCCCGTGACATCGCCTTGCGCTGCAAACATCAGCGCGGCGAACAGCAATAGGAATTCCACCACCATCGTGAAGCGCCCGCCCAGCAGATGCACGAACCACGGCATGCGGCCCAGCAGGGGATGATCGCTGTCCATTACCGCACGGTGCAGTGCAAAGTTCCCTATGCCAAGCAGGAAGATGATCAGAATCGCCATGTCTGACGCTGACCTTATGGCATGCAGGTGCCCTTGTCACATGCCCATGCAATACCCGCAGGTGCGGCCTGATTGGCCTGCACGCATGGGCCGGTCGTGCTGTTCATAGGTGAAGGTTGGTGGTTCGTCGGGTCAGGTAATGCTTTGTCGGAATTGATATATTTCTGGTCGAAGCCCGCGCGCACTGGCGCAATGTGATGCCTAGACAGACTGCATGCGGTGGCCGGACAGGAAGCTTTGCCCCTGATCTCGATGACCCCCGACGACCTTGGGCAAATGCCGCCCGGTCACCGCAACCATGCAAACCTGTCGGAATGTCTCCGGCAGACATCCGAAAGAAACAGCCATGTTCAAAAAGACCATCGCAATGGCCGGCCTCATTGGTCTCTCCCTATCCGCCAGCCAGCCTGCTTTCGCCAATACCCGCATCGTCAACTACGCCGATCTTGATCTTGGCACCAAGCAGGGGCAGGCAGAGCTGAACAAGCGGCTGGCCAAAGCGGCAAAGCATGTTTGCCGGCTGGATATCGCGGACTACCATGGTGCGGAATTTGCCGCGGCGCTGCAGTGCTTCCACAAAAGCTATGCGCAGGCAAAAAAGGCACAGACTGGTGTGATCCAGATGGCAAGTGCCGCGGCGCGCTAACCCGTTCGCAAGTCAGCCTGGCGGACATCAGTCCCCCGCCGGGTAACCTCACGGGTCGCCGCTGCAACCGGCGGCCTGCTTTTTACGGAACCTTGCGCAGCGGCTCAAACGCGATCGCAGCGTCAAGCTCTGATCGGTCTCGCCAGGTCAGATCATCGGGCGAAAGCGTTCTGCCATCTTGCGCGGTAATGCCGATTGGCCTGATCGGCAGGCCATCGCGGCAGTCGCACAGCACCGGATTTGCAGGCACGCCCAGCTGCCACTTTTCCCCCCATTGGCGCAGCGCCAGCATGGCCGGAAGCAGGTCCATCCCCTTGGGCGTCAAGCGATATTCAATGCGGCGACGATCATCAGCGCAATGTTCGCGCTTTAGGATTCCGGCCTCAACCAACCTTGACAGACGGTTGGAAAGAATATTTCGGGCAATGCCCAGTGCTTCGAGGAAATCCTCGAAATGTCGCACCCCATTGAATGCTGCACGCAGAATCATAAATGACCAGCGCTCGCCCATGGCTTCTAATGCCAGCGGCAGGCCGCACTGGGCGATCTCGCTCAAAGGTTCGCGAAGCTTGTCCATAAGGTCCAGTCTGTATCCTATCCCAAGGATGAATTTAAGTTTCTAGTTGCAACTTAAAACCTACTCGGATAAGTAGTGATTCGCAACGGAAATAGCATCCTCTCCAAACGCCCGTTTCCGCAGCTTCAAACAACGGTTGATGAAAATCGTCGATTCAGGGGAAACATCATGATTCTTGCCAAGAGCGCTGAAACACGCAGAGTCGCGCGCCAACTCCTTCCCGCCGTTTTGGCGCTTGCCGGAACCGTCGCCAGCTTCGCGATGACCGCCGCTCCGCTGCGCGCCGCTGCCACTGGCCCATTCTATTCCGCCACGCTCTCCCGTCCGATGGATGGCACGCAAAAGCTGGTGCAAAAGGGCCTGCTGTGGAAATGCGAAGGCGCTGAATGCACCGCCGCACGCGATACCTCGCGCCCGGTGATCGTCTGCGCGCGGCTTGCCCAGAAGGTTGGCCCCGTTGCGCGCTTTGCCACACCGCAGGGCGAACTGGCCGCCGAAGACCTTGCCCGCTGCAACGAAGCCGCCGCTGGCTGAAACACCGCCACTCTCCAGCGCGCGCCAGCAATCCACCCTGCATGGCACGCCAAACCTGACCGTCAAGGTCATGGGCCGCGAACGGTTATCCTGTTCGCGGCCCCTTTTTTTCGGCTATAGTCAGGCCATGCACAAGCTTGCCCTGATGCCCGCCCTGCTTTTTGCAGCATCACCCCTTTTGGCCCAACTTTCTGGCCCAACCACTGGCCAATCTGCACCCACATCGCTGAGCCAGACGCAACGCGCAGAACTGCGCTGCGCCGCCGCCTTTGCCATCGTCGCCATGGAACAGGCGCGCGGCCAGGCCATGCCCGGCTGGCCACCGCTGGCGCTGCGCGGCAAGACCTTCTTTGCCGAGACCGGCGCGCGGGTAATGCGTGAGGCTGGGCTATCACGCGAAGCGGTGGGCGCACTGCTGACCGCCGATGTGCAGGCGCTGCAGGCCGCCCCCGATCCCGACGCCGCGCTCACCGCGCTGGCAGGTCCGTGCGTGACGCAGTTGGACGCCACAGTGCCACCCTTGACAGTGCCGGACCTTGGCCAGTGCGCCGCCATTCTCGACCTTGCCTATGAAGAAGTTCATGCGCGCGAGGGCATGAGCGCCACGGCGCGCGATCTGAAAACGCTGGCAATGGTGCTGGCAGACCGGCAGCGCAAGGCTATCACAAAAAATGGTAGCAGCAGCGCCGCCGCAGACATGGCGCTGGCACAGGCACGCGCGGTGATTGAGGCTGATGCTGCGGCAGGCGGTGCTGGCGCCACCCAATACGATATCGCCCATTGCTATGACCTCGCAAAGCCTGAGGCAAAATCGCACTATTGAGCGTAAGCATGGCGCAACCCATATGGGTGCGCAAAGGAGCCTCCCCATGTCCGACAAGCTGAACCTGACCGAAGCCGAATGGCGCGAACGCCTCTCGCCCGAACAGTACCACGTGCTGCGGCAGGGCGGCACCGAACGCGCTTTCACCGGAGCCTATGAAAAGAACAAGGCCAAGGGAGAATACCACTGCGCGGGATGCGGCGCGCCGCTGTTCACGTCCGACACAAAGTATGAAAGCGGGTCAGGCTGGCCCAGCTTCTATGCGCCGGTCGATGCTTCGGTGGTGGATGAACATACCGATATGGCGCACGGCATGGTGCGCACCGAAGTGCGCTGCGCGCGATGCGATGGTCATCTTGGCCACGTGTTCCCCGATGGCCCAGCGCCTACCGGCCTGCGCTATTGCATGAACAGCGCCTCGCTAGACTTCACGCCCGAAGATTGAGGGCCAAAAATCGACAGCCGAAGCATGGGCAAGGCCGTTCGGCGATTTGCGGTTAACCCTGTGTTACGTTTCGCCTATGCAAAGCCGCATATGAACGCGCCGGGGCTTTGTCTGCCCCCTGTCGGAATGAGGGAAGCGGTAAAAGACTGATGGCCAGACGGGACATTTCCCGCCCCCGCGATGGCGGGCGGTCCGATCCGCAACCCAAAAGCGGCTCCAGGCTCCGGCGCTGGCTTGGCCGCCTGATCGTATGGGGCGCAGGCTTTGCCCTGCTCGGAGCGGTCGCGCTGGCCGTGGCCGTAGCCGTCACCATGCGCTCACTGCCCGGGTATCAGGAACTGAAGTCCAGTCAGACCGGGCAGATGATCGTGGTGCGTGCCACCGACGGTTCGGAAATCGTCACTTTGGGGCCTAGCTACGGCAAATGGGTTCCGTACGAGCGTATTCCGCAGGTCATGCGCGATGCGATGGTTTCGGTCGAGGACCGGCGTTATCGCAGCCACTGGGGCGTCGATCCCATCGGTATCGTGCGATCGCTGATGGTGCGGGTGGAAAGCGGCACGTGGCGTCAGGGCGGATCGACCATCACCCAGCAGCTGGCACGCAACATCTTCCTCAACAACAACAAGACTTTCGCCCGCAAGGCGCGCGAATGGGTGCTGGCGCTGGCGCTGGAACAGAAGTTCTCGAAGGACCAGATCCTCGAACTCTATCTGAACAAGGTCTATTTCGGCGGCGGTGCTTATGGGATCGACAGCGCGGCACGCAAATTCTTCGGCCATGCCGGGGAAGAGATCACCCTGCCCGAGGCAGCCATCATCGCAGGCCTGGTCAAGGCACCTTCGCGCTACTCACCCACTGCCGATGCCAATGCTGCGGTCACGCGCGCCGGGGTGGTGCTGCAAACGATGGAATCCAACGGCTATCTGACTGCGCAGGAAGCACAAGGCGTGGACCTGAAGAAGGTCAAAATGGTCGAAGACCGCGCCGGGCAGAATTCGGCCCGCTACTTCACCGATTGGGCATTGCCGCAGCTCGATCTGATCCTGCCTGAAAATGACAAGCCGATCGAAGTGTGGACCACGCTCGATCCGGTCATGCAAAAGACCGCCACCAGCGCGATTGCGGGCTTTGCGCCCAAGGGTGCCCAAGGCGCGCTCGTCTCGCTTGATCGCGATGGCGCGGTGCTGGCCATGGTTGGCGGCACGGATTACGTGACCTCGAACTACAATCGTGCCGTGAACGCCGTGCGCCAGCCGGGTTCGGCGTGGAAGCTGTTCGTCTATCTCTCGGCGCTCGAAGCAGGCTACACCCCAGATGACCGCGTGGTTGATGAACCGGTGACGGTCGATGGCTGGACCCCGCGCAATGATGGCGGGCGCTATGCCGGCGAAATCGATCTGCGCACCGCCTTTGCCTATTCGAAAAACACCGTGGCGGCGCAGTTGGGCAACGAGGTTGGCTTTGGTCAGGTGGCCAATATGGCGCGCCGCTTTGGCATTACCACGCCGATCAATACCCTGCCCTCAATGGTGCTGGGATCATCGGAAACGCGCGTGATCGATATGGTCCGCGCTTTCGCCTCGGTCCAGGCAAAGGGCATGTCGGTGCAGCCCTATGGCATCCGCAAGGTCACGACGACCGATGGGGAAGTGCTCTATCGCTATCGCCCTGAATCTCCGCAGCAGCTTGTCCCACCCTATGTGGCCGCGGGCATGACCGATCTGATGCAGACCGCGGTCAATATCGGCACGGGCCGCGCGGCACAGATCGGGCGGCCCGTGGCGGGCAAGACCGGCACCACATCGTCGAACAAGGATGGCTGGTTCCTGGGCTTTTCCAGCGGCGTCACCACCGGCGTGTGGATGGGCCGCGATGATGCCAAGGCCGTGCCCGGCCTGCAGGGCGGTGCAGCGCCTGCACGCGCCTTTGCCGCTTTCATGAAAGTCGCTACGGGCAAGCGTCCGGTCGAAAAGTTCGATACCGAGCTGAAATTGCCCGAATGGCAGCTTGAACCTGATGATGAGGCCATGCTCGGCAGCCCGGACGATTACTTCTACGTCGATGAACAAGGCAACCTGATTGACCCAGCGCAACGGCGAAACGGGCGTCGCCCGCCCGAAGAGGAAGCCCCGCCGTTCGATCCCGATGCCGCGCCCGAGGGTTTTCCTCCCAACGCTCCGCCTGCGGCAAACGACGATTTCCTGAACCGTGCCACCGGGCGGCGGGAAAATGAAAATGCACAAGGGGTGAATGTTGCCCGGCCCCGGGCCACACCCACCCCGCGTCCTCCGGTCGTCACAATTCCCTGAACCTTTTCAGGCACTCATGCGTTGTCTTCCTGATGGCAGCCTCGCCAATGGTGTTGGGGCTTTGCCGATAGGAGATTGTCCATGGGCTTGTTGCAATGGGCCGTCGCGGGTGCGGCGGGATATGGAATTTGGCGCTTTGTAAATCGCCAGCAGGAACAGCACGCGCCTGCGGCCTTTGCCGAAGGGGAAAACACCAATGACAATTTCTCGAAGGTGCGCTCCGCCGGGGTTGAGGGCATGCGCTCTGATCCCCAGCGCTGGGACAAGATCGATGAAGCTTCGGACGAAAGCTTTCCTGCCAGTGATCCGCCCTCAACCTATTGAGGCGTCAGCCAACTGCCATATTGTCGATCAACCGCGCTACACCGATCCGCGCGGCGACGAGGAGGCGGGCCTTACGCCCGCCCCTCTCGGCGCCCCAATCGAATAGCGTCTCCAGCGTCTGCGCATCGCGCAAATCGGCATAATCGATTGAGGTGAAACCGGCGGAGAGAATTTCGGCTTTCATCGAGTCAAGGCTTTGCTCAAGCTCCGCACCACTTTCGATGGCAGCAATTGCACGACGCATCGCCACCGATAACTGCGCGGCCTGATCGCGTTCCTGCGCCGTCAGGTACTGATTGCGGCTGCTCATGGCCAGGCCACTGGCCTCGCGCACGGTTTCCACGCCGACGATGTTATCCACGTGCGGCTGCGACAAGTCCAGATCGCGGGCCATGCGGCGGATCACCGCCAATTGCTGCCAGTCCTTTTCCCCAAACAGCGCCACATCGGGGCGCACCTGATTGAACAGCTTGCAAACCACCGTGGCCACGCCATCGAAATGGCCGGGCCGCGAAGCTCCGCACGCCACTTCGCTCACGCCTGAAACGCTGATGTTCGTGGCGTATCCATCAGGGTACATCTGATCCACGGTTGGCGCCCAGAGAATCGCCACGCCCTCTGCCTCCAGCAGCGCCGCATCGGCAGCCATCCGGCGCGGATAGGCGTCCAGATCCTCGGTAGGGCCGAACTGGCGCGGGTTGACGAAGATCGAGGCGACCACATGGTCTGCCCGCGCATGCGCCTCACGCACCAGCGTCAGATGCCCTTCGTGCAACGCACCCATTGTGGGCACGAAGGCGATTGTCTGGCCTGCGCCGGCGGGGCTTTTTCCCCCGTTTTTAAGCGCATCGACCGCCTTGCGTAGGTCTTCCAGCCGGTTGATCGTTTGCACCTTGGCATCCACTCCACTAAGTCGGAATGTGTGGGCGATAGGGGGGCAGAGCGCCTCTCGCAAGCCTGCGCCGGTCTGACACAACAGAGAGTATCCCGCCTTGTCCAATGGCCCGCATCGTATTGTCTTCGCCAACGAAAAGGGCGGAACCGGCAAATCCACCACAGCGGTCCATGTTGCCATTGCGCTGGCCTGTCAGGGTGCGCGCGTGGCGGCAATCGATCTCGATGCCCGCCAGCGCACGATGCACCGCTATTTCGAAAACCGCGCTGAAACCATGCGCCGCCGCGCCATTACGCTGCCAACCGCCACGTTCGAAGTCTATTCGGGCGACAGCATCGAGGAACTCGACGCGATGACCGCGCGGCTGGCGGAATCGCATGATTTCATCATCTTCGACACGCCGGGCCGCGATGATCCCCTCGCCCGCCACGTCGCCACCCGCGCCGATACGCTGGTGACGCCCTTGAACGACAGCTTCGTCGATTTCGACCTGATCGGGCAAGTCGACGCCGAAACCTTCAAGGTTCGCCGCCTGTCCTTCTACGCCGAACTGATCTGGGAAGCGCGCAAGAAGCGGGCGATGGCCACGATCAAGGATGCGCGCCGGGAGATGGACTGGGTGGTCGTGCGCAACCGCACCGGCTTTACCGAAGCGCGTAACCAGAAGCGCATCGACACCGCGCTGACCGAACTGTCCAAGCGTGTCGGCTTCCGCGTGGCGAGCGGCCTTTCGGAGCGCGTGATCTACCGCGAACTGTTCCCCAGTGGTCTGACTTTGCTGGATAAAGGCCACCTTGGCGAACTGGGCACCAGCCACCTCGTGGCCCGTCAGGAACTGCGCACTTTGGTGGGCGGGTTGAACCTTCCGCCAGTTGTTTCCAGGCCAAATCCTGAACTGCACCTAGATGCACCTAGCAGCACCAAGACCGCACTTGAGAGCGCCGCCTGATGATCAAACTGCTCACACTGGTGGCCCTGGCGAGCCTTGCCTGCAAGCTGCTCGCCGGGCGCTGGCCGTGGGAGCTGTTGCAGGGCAATCCGCGTGACCGGAACGAGAAAAAGGCGCGCAATCTGCTCGGCCTGAAATCCGATGCCGGGTACGAAGACGTGATCGAAGCGCACCGCCGCCTGATTCAGCAAGTCCACCCCGACCGCGGCGGCACCAACGAAGCCGTCCACGAAGCCAACGCCGCGCGTGATCTGCTGCTGGCCCGCCTGTCGGACCGGCGCGGGTCCTGACCCTCAAATGTCGGGGCACCGCTTCCACCCCTCGATCCTGCGCGAATACGATATTCGCGGGGTGTTCGGGGAAACGCTTTCGGTCGACGATGCTCATGCCGTGGGGCGCAGCTTTGGCACGGTAGTGCGGCAGCGCGGCGGCACGCGAGTGGCCGTAGGCTATGATGGGCGGATCAGTTCGCCGGTGCTGGAACACGCGCTGGTTCAAGGACTTGTGGCCAGCGGCGTAGATGTGGTGCGGATCGGGCTAGGCCCCAGCCCGATGCTCTATTTTGCCGCGACGCCTGCGGCAGCGGCTTTAATTCCAGAGGTTCAGGGCGGCATTCACGTAACCGGCAGCCACAATCCCGCCAATCACAATGGCTTCAAGATGGTACTTGAAGGGGCTCCGTTCTTTGGAGCCGACATAATGGATCTCGGGCGGATCGCCGATGAAGCCGCGTGGGTTAGCGGAAGTGGCAGTATCAGCGTGGCCGATATGGCCGGAGCTTACGTCGATTGCCTGCTCAGCGCGCTCGACGGGATTGACCCCATTGCGCTCAACGCCCTGCGCATCGGCTGGGACGCCGGAAACGGCGCGGCTGGTCCCATCGTTGACACGCTGACTGCGCGCCTTCCCGGCACCCATGTCCTTCTTCATACGCGTGTGGACGGCCATTTTCCCAACCATCATCCTGATCCGACTGTAGAATCCAATCTCACCGATCTTCGCGCTGCTGTCGTGGAGCATCACCTCGACTTCGGAGTTGCATTCGACGGCGATGGTGACCGGATCGGTGCAGTGGACGGCAAGGGCCGGGTGGTGTGGGGCGACGAACTGCTGGCGATTTTCGCGCAGGACTTGCTGAGAGACCGGCCAAACTCCACGATTATCGCCGATGTGAAGGCCAGTTCCACGCTGTTTGCCCGGATTGCCGAGCTGGGCGGAATGCCGCTGATGTGGAAAACCGGGCATTCGCCGATAAAGTCCAAAATGAAGGAGACAGGTGCGCCACTGGCAGGCGAAATGAGCGGGCACATGTTTTTTGCCGACCGCTATTTCGGTTTTGACGACGCGCTTTACGCCGCCGTGCGCCTGATCGCCGCCATTATCCGAATCGGAACGAGCCTGACCGCGCTGCGCGATGCGATGCCCGAACGCGTGGCAACGCCCGAACTGCGCTTTCAGGTGGACGAGACGCGCAAATTTGCCGCCGTGGATGAAGTCCTGGCCGACCTGATCGCCGATGGGGTTTCGGTAAATCAGACCGATGGCGTGCGCGTGGACACGCCAGACGGCTGGTGGCTGCTGCGCGCATCCAACACGCAGGACGTGCTGGTGGTGCGCGCCGAAAGCCGCAGCGACGACGGCCTTGCGCGGCTGCTTGGCGAAGTGGACGCCCGGCTGGCCGCTGTCGGTCTTGCGCGCGGCTGAAACGCTGCTTTGCGCTTGCCAAATCGGCGCTGGCTGACGCATCACCCCATGCGCAAACACGGGAAGACGAATGCTTATCGGAATCGATCTGGGAACCACCAATAGCGCGGTGGCCCTATGGCAAAGCAATGAGAACGGCGGCGGTAACGGCGGCGGGGCGCAACTGGTACCCAATGCGCTGGGCGGTTTGCTGACGCCGTCTGCCGTATCGGTGCTGCCCGATGGCAATACACTGGTGGGCGCTGCCGCGCTGGAACGCGTGGGCCTGAAAGACGGGGCGACCGCGACCAGTTTCAAGCGGTTGATGGGCACCGACCGCAAGCTGCGGCTGGGCAAGAAGGAGTTTTCCGCCGAAGAGCTTTCCGCGCTGATGCTGATGTCGTTGCGCGATGATGTGACAGCCCATACCGGAACCCGCCCGACCGAGGCGGTGATCACGGTGCCTGCCTATTTCAACGACCGGCAGCGCAAGGCCACGCGCCGTGCGGGCGAGCTGGCAGGCCTTACCGTACGCCGCCTGATCAACGAACCCACCGCTGCTGCACTGGCCTTTGGCCTGCAGGACAAGGAAGAGCGTGAGCCGTTTCTGGTGTTCGATCTGGGCGGGGGCACGTTTGACGTGTCTATCGTCGAAATGTTCGAAGGCATCGTGGAAGTGCGCGCCTCGGCGGGCGACAACCGGCTGGGCGGCGATGATTTCAACAGCGCGATTGCCACAGCGGTGCGCGGGCGGCTCGATCCCGATGGCCTGCTGGGCAAGATTGACGAACGCCGGACCGAAGCGCTGCTGTTGCAAGCGGCTGAGCGCACCAAACGCGCTTTGAGCGATGGGCAAGAAGCCGAATTTGCGCTGACCGTGGATGGTACGCGTCTGTCCACCACGGTCACCGCCAGCGAGTTTGAAGCGCAGGCCGAAGGGCTGATCAAGCGGTTGCGCGATCCGGTGGTGCGCGCGCTGCGCGACAGCCAGATCGATGCGGCATCTTTGAGCGAAGTGGTGCTGGTGGGCGGGGCCACGCGCATGCCGCTGGTGCGCAAGGCGATTACGCGGCTGTTCGGGCGCTTCCCCAATTCCACGATCCATCCCGATCACGCCGTGGCGCTGGGTGCGGCCATTCAGGGCGGGCTGATTGCGCGCGATGGCGGCCTTGAGGAAATCCGCATCACCGATGTGTGCCCGTTCACGCTGGGCATAGAAACGGCGGAGCATTCGGCCCGGGGCACGGTGCAGGAAGGGCTGTTTTCCCCGATTATCGAGCGCAATACGCCAGTGCCGGTCAGCCGGTCGGGCGTCTACAGCACGATGGGCGAAAAGCAGAAGCAAATCTCGGTCAAGATCTATCAGGGCGAAGCGCGCGAGGTTTCGAGCAATGTCTTTTTGGGCGAGCTGAAAGTGCCGGTGCCGCCGCGCCCCGCAGGCGAAGTGGCGATTGATGTGCGCTTTTCCTATGACAGTTCGGGCCTGCTGGAAGTGGATGTAGAAGTGCCGCTGACCGGCACGAAGCACAATCTGATGATCATCGACGAGGAAGACCGCAAGGCCGCCAAGGATCTGGACGCCCGGCGCAAGGCGCTCGCCGCACTGAAGCATCACCCGCGCGAAGAAGCCACCAACCAGATGCTACTGGCGCGGGCAGAGCGGTGTTACGAGGAGTTTCTGGGCGATGTGCGCGCGGTGGTGGGTGACCGCACCAGCCAGTTCGTCGCCGCGCTCGACAGCCAGGACCCGCGCCGCATTGCAGATGCGGCTGCCGATCTTGCCGGACTGCTCGACATGCTTGAAGCCCATCCGCCGCTGTGACGCCGCCTGTCACGCCCCTTGGGACGCCCCAATGACCCCATCGCAGGCCTGGACCGTCCTGAAAATTGCCAAAACGCCCGATGTGGCGGCAATTCGGCGCGCCTATGCCGAACGGTTGAAGGCGATGGACATCGACCGCGACGTTGATGGCTATGCCCGCCTGCGCGAAGCCCGCGACGCGGCGCTGCGCTGGGCGCGGATGCAGGCCAAGCCGGAAGCAGCCGAAGAGTTCGATCCGTTCGCCGGAATAGCGCCGCTGGACGGGGCGGCGGACCAGCCTGATCGTTTCGCTGAAGCGAACCTCCTTGCAGAGGTAGACATCCACCCGGATGTGACACCCCAACCCGAAACCTCAAGCTGGCTCTATGCGGCACCGGCGGCAAGCGGCGAAGCCGATCCAAGCCTGACAACACGCCTTTCCGGTGCATCGCCCAAGCTGGACGTCACCACCGGGTTTTCGGCAGCGCAGGCCCCGGCGCAGCAAGCGATTGCCGTGGCGCGCGATCCCTTTACGCGGCCCGTGCTGCTGGGGCTTGAGGCGACGTCCGATGCGGTCATGCCCGCGTGGGCGCACGAACAGGCGCTGTATCGCCTGTTGTTGACCGATCTTCCCGACCAGAATGATGGGGCGGAGGACCTTCCCCCGTTGCAGGGCTGGGAAGAGGCGATGGCGCTGGGCCATCTGAAAGCCGTGCTGCGCCATGCCGAAACCGCCAGCGTAACCGCCTTTGACGAGATCGATAACTGGCTGGCCCGCATTCTGGCCGATGCCTGGCCCCGATCGGCCCCGCTGCTGGAACCGGCAGCGGCCGTGTTTGGCTGGGAAGGCGAGCGCGGGCAGGTTTCCGAGCGGCCTGCCGTGGCCTTTCTGAATGCGCGCCTGCGGGGCTTGCGGTTCCGTGAAAAAGTGCTGGACCCCCAGCATCCGCTGCACAAGGCATGGGCGGAACTGACCAAGCCCGCACAGCAAGGCAGCCGCAAGGGCTGGTTCGTAAAGCGCGCGGACGTGGTGCAATTGCTCGATGGCGTGCGCAAGAACTTCCCTGAACTGGAGCACCATTTCGATCCGTGGCGCGTGGCGCTGTGGGACAAGCCCGAAGGGGACGAGGTTGGCACCGGCTGGTTCAGTAAGGGACGGCTGTGGCTGTTTGGCGCGATCATCCTGTTCCAGATTCTGCGCTTTGCCTTTGCCGACCGCACGCCAGATGCCTCGGCCCCGCCGCCGCCAGTAACGCTGTCGGCCGCCGAAATTGCGCAAGATGGCAAGATCATTGGCAATGCCATAGCCGTGATCTTTGGCCCGGAAATCACGCTGGAGGGCCTCAAATCGCTGCAGCCAGACCTGGCCGCGCTGTTCAGCGCCAACCGCACCATCGCCCGCAGCGATGGCAGCGACGAGGCGGCCTATCGCGCCAAAGTCCACGATCTGGTGCGCGAGCGGATGTATATGACCGCGCTGGTGGAAAAGGGCCCCTTGCTGGCCGATGTGCAGCGCCTGCGCGCCGATCTCTATCGCGCCGCGCGCAAGGCTGGCGCGGCGCAATGCATGGCCTTTATCCGCACGCGCCGCCTTGATCGGCAGGTGGTGGTGCCTGATGCGGTGCTGGGTGCCGAGCGGAAACTGGCCTTGCGCATGCTTGATGGCCACCAGCTTGGCCCGCCACAGCGCATTGCACCTGGCAATGCCAAAGTGCCCGGCGAACTGGTGGAAAAGGTCATCACGCTGACCGGCATCCCTGACGAGCGTGTGCGCAAGGCGATGAACGGCAAGGGATCGGATGCCGATCAATGCGCGGTGACCATTGCGCTGATTGATGCAACGTTGGGCTGGAAGGGCAAGGAGCGCGAGGGCATCCTTTCGGTTCTGTGAGCGCGCGCCTACATAGGGGGTGATGACCCTCCCCTCCTCGATCACCCAATGGTTCAGCGCGCGGGGATGGCGCGTGCGGCGGCATCAGATTGAGATGCTGGAGGCCGCGCGTGCAGGCGATCATGCGCTGCTGGTGGCCGATACTGGCGCGGGCAAGACGCTGGCGGGGTTCATGCCGACGCTGGCGGACTTTGCTGGCGATGTACCTCCCAGCGATGGGCTGCATACGCTCTATGTCTCGCCATTGAAGGCCTTGGCGCATGATGTGCAGCGCAATCTGTTGACGCCGGTGGATGAGATCGGCCTGAACATCAGGATCGAAACACGCAGCGGCGATACGCCGTCTGACCGCAAGGCGCGGCAGCGGGCCAAGCCGCCGCATGTGTTGCTGACTACGCCCGAATCGCTGTCCTTGCTGCTGAGCTATCCTGAAAGCGCGACGATGTTTGCGGGACTGAAGCGCGTGATCGTGGACGAAGTGCATGCCTTTGCCACGGGCAAGCGGGGCGATCTGCTGGCGCTGTCGCTGGCGCGGTTGCAGGCGCTGGCCCCGGATATGCGCCGCGCCGCGCTATCGGCGACGGTTGCCGATCCGCAGGACTTTTGCGCGTGGCTGGCACCCGGTGGCGATGCCGCTTCGGTGCGGCTGGTTGAGGGAGAGGAAGGCGCAAAGCCCAAACTTTCGATCCTGCATCCCGAAGACCAGCGCGTGCCGTGGGGCGGGCATGCCGCAGCCTGGGCCGTTCCGCAGCTTTATGACGAGATCCGGCGCAACAACACCACGCTGATTTTCACGAACACGCGGTTTCTGGCCGAGTATATCTTCCAGCTGCTGTGGGACATCAACGACGACAAGTTGCCCATTGGCATTCACCACGGATCGCTGTCGAAAGAAGCGCGGCGCAAGGTGGAAAGCGCGATGGCGCGCGGCGAATTGCGCGCACTGGTGTGCACCGCCAGCCTCGATCTGGGGGTGGACTGGGGCGATGTTGATCTGGTGGTGCAGATGGGTGCGCCCAAGGGATCATCGCGCCTGTTGCAGCGGATCGGGCGGGCCAATCACCGGCTCGATTGCCCGAGCCGTGCGCTGCTGGCACCGGGAAACCGGTTCGAGTTTCTGGAGGCCTTTGCCGCGCAGGAAGCGGTGCATGAAGGCAAGCGCGATGGCGAGGATTTCCGCCCGGGCGGGCTGGATGTGCTGGCGCAGCACGTGATGGCCACGGCCTGTGCGGGGCCGTTTGACGAGGTGGCGCTGCTGGCCGAAGTGCAATCGGCCCATCCCTATCGCTGGATCGATCAGGCGCAGTGGACGCGCGTGTTGGAATTCGTGGCGACGGGGGGGTACGCGCTGCGCGCCTATGACCGGTTCAAGCGGATCGTGCGTGACAAGCATGGCACTTGGCGGCTCACGCATCCTGAACATGCAGCGCGGTTCCGGCTGAATGCGGGGATCATCGTCGATTCCGAAATGCTCGAAGTGCGATTCAAGAACGGGCGTTCGCTGGGCAAGGTGGAAGAGAGTTTCGGGGCGACGCTATCGCCCGGCGATACGATCCGTTTTGCGGGCATGGACCTTGAGGTTGAGGGCGTTCGCGATCTGGAACTGATCGTGCGCGCGGCCAAGAAGCCGGGGCAAATCCCCAGCTACATGGGCACGCGGCTGCCGCTGACGACGCATCTTTCGGAGCGGGTGCGGGGACTGATGGTGGACCGCGCAGGCTGGGCGCGGTTTCCCGATGATGTGCGCGAATGGCTGGAAATGCAGGACTGGCGCAGCAAGCTGCCGGGGCCGGGCATGCTGCTGGCGGAGAGTTTTCCGCATCAGAACAAGCACTACACCGTTTATTACACATTCGAGGGGTGGAACGCGAACCAGTCGCTCGGCATGCTGATCACGCGGCGGATGAACGAGCGCGGACTGGTGCCGCTGGGTTTTGTGGCCAATGACTATTCGCTGGCGGTGTGGGGCGCTCGGCCGGTGGCCGACCCGGCCCCGTTGCTATCGCCCGATATTCTGGCGCATGAATTTGTGGACTGGGTGCAGGAATCGCACATGCTGCGCCGCGCGTTTCGCGAGGTGGCGGTGATATCCGGGCTGGTCGAACGACAGCATCCGGGCAAGCGCAAGTCGGGCAAGCAGGTGACGTTTTCCACCGACCTGATCTATGACGTGCTGCGCAAGTATGAGCCGGACCACCTGCTGATCGAGGCGGCGTGGGCCGATGCGCGGGCGCGGATGACCGATGTGGGGCGCTTGGGCGACCTGCTGGATCGCGCGGTGGGGCAACTGGTGCATGTGGAACTGGACCGCGTCAGCCCGCTGGCGGTGCCGGTGTTGGTGATGATCGGGCGCGAAACCACGCCTGCGGGTGCGGCGGATGATGAGCTGTTGGTGGAAGCGGAGTCGCTGGCGGCGGCGGCGATGCGGGCGGATTGATCGGCTGCGTTTCAGAAAGCGGGACCCCGGGTCAAGCCCGGGGTGACGAGGAAAGGGATAGCGCATCTCAACCTGTCACCCCAGGCTCGACCCGGGGTCCCGCTCAATTTCCCTCAGTTCGTTTCCCGCGCCAGCCGGTCAGCCAATTCGGCGATTTCAGCAGGTTCGAGCAGCCACGTGCGCGTGGCGCGGCCTTCGCGATGGATCGGTTTGGTCAGCAGCACGCGCGCATTGTCTTTCGCGTGCGGCTTGTAGAGGCCATAGTGCAGCGCGCAGTCGCGCACCGTGCCGATGATCGGCGCGCGGCCTTCAAGGTCGATCATCGTGGCGGGCTGGTCCCACGGGATTTCGTCGGTAAACGCCACGATTAGACGTCCAAGTTTGCCACGTTCAAAGCGTTTTCCTGAATGAATTCGCGGCGCGGTTCGACGATGTCGCCCATCAGGCGGGTAAAGATTTCATCGGTAATGTCGGCGTCCTCAACCTTGACCTGCAGCAGCGAGCGGATGTCGGGGTTCAGCGTGGTTTCCCACAGCTGATCGGCGTTCATCTCCCCCAGCCCCTTGTAGCGCTGGATCGAGAGGCCCTTGCGGCCACCGGCAAAGACCGCGTCGAGCAGTTCGGACGGGCGCGTGATCGCGTCCTTGACCCGGACTGCTGGAGCGGCGGGTGGTGCTTCTTCCTCGCCCTCACCCTCGGAGGCAACGACTGCCACTTCAGGTTCGGGTGCCGCCGTGCTGGCGCGCACGAGCCGGGCCATGCCGGCGTAGACATCGGCGTTTTCAGCTGCGAGCTTGGCCATCTTGCGTGCCTCGGCGCTCATCAGGAAGCCGGCTTCGATCATGTGGTGATCGGTCACGCCGCGCCACAGACGTTTGACGTGATAGCCGCCCTCTTCGGAGACTTCCACGCTCCAGCGGGCTTCGAGATCGCCCCGGCCCAGCCAGTCTGCCGCGCGGGCCAGTGCCGCATCGCGTACCGCCGCAGGCATCGCCTGTTCGAGCGAACCGGACAGCGCCAGCGCTTCGATGATCGCAGGGTTATAGCGGCGCGGCACGAAGGCCATCAGGTTGCGCAGGCGCAGCGCATGTTCGACCAGCGCTTCCAGATCAGGCCCGCTGCGCGCACCGCCGCTGGTTTCCAGCACGCGGCCCGCAAGGCCTGCTTCGACCAGATAGCGATCGAGCGCGGCGTTATCTTTGAGGTACACCTCGCTGCGACCCTTGGCCACTTTGTAGAGCGGAGGCTGCGCGATGAACAGGTGCCCGGCCTTGATGATCTCGGGCATCTGGCGGTGGAAAAACGTGAGCAGAAGCGTGCGGATATGCGCGCCGTCAACGTCGGCGTCGGTCATGATCACGATCTTGTGGTAGCGCAGCTTTTCCAGGTTGAATTCATCGCGCAGGCCGGTGCCCATCGCCTGAATCAGCGTGCCCACTTCCTTTGACGAGATGATCCGGTCAAACCGCGCGCGTTCCACGTTGAGGATCTTGCCCTTGAGCGGCAGGATTGCCTGCGTCTTGCGGTCACGGCCCTGCTTGGCGCTGCCGCCGGCGGAGTCACCCTCGACCAGGAACAGTTCGCACTTGGCGGGATCACGCTCCTGACAATCGGCGAGCTTGCCGGGCAGGCTGGCGATGTCCATTGCGCCCTTGCGCCGGGTCAATTCACGCGCACGCTTGGCCGCTTCGCGCGCGGCGGCGGCATCAATCACTTTCTGGATGATCGATTTGGCATGGCCGGGATTTTCCTCAAGCCATTCCGACATCTTGTCTGCCATCAGGCTTTCCAGCGGCTGGCGCACTTCGGAGGAGACCAGCTTGTCCTTGGTCTGCGAGGAGAACTTCGGATCGGGCAGCTTGACCGAGACGATGGCGGTAAGGCCTTCGCGCATGTCATCGCCGGTTAGCGACACCTTTTCCTTCTTCAACATGCCCGAACGTTCGGCATAGTTGTTCAGCGTGCGGGTGAGCGCGGCGCGGAAGGCGGCCAGGTGCGTGCCGCCATCGCGCTGCGGGATGTTGTTGGTGAAGCACAGCACGTTTTCGTAGTAGCTGTCGTTCCATTCGAGCGCGACTTCGATGCCCACGCCATCGCGTTCGGCAGAAATCGCCACCGGTTCAGGCATCAAGGGCTGCTTGTTGCGATCGAGGTACTTCACGAAGGCCGCAATGCCGCCGACGTAATAGAGATCGTGCTCCTTCACATCCGCATGCCGCTTGTCACGCAACAGGATGCGCACGCCGGAATTGAGGAAGGCCAGTTCGCGGTAGCGGTGCTCGAGCTTGTCAAAATCGAATTCGAGCACGTTTTTGAACGTTTCGTGGCTGGCCGAGAAGGTCACGCGCGTGCCCTTCTTGACGCCGCCTTTGCCGTTATCGGGCGCGGGACCGCGCACGATCAGCGGCGACACCGCATCGCCATGCGCAAACTTCATCCAGTGTTCCTGCCCATCGCGCCAGATGGTGAGTTCCAGCCATTCGGACAGCGCGTTGACCACCGAAACGCCCACACCGTGGAGTCCGCCTGAAACCTTGTAGGCGTTATCGTCAGACGTGTTTTCGAACTTACCGCCCGCGTGGAGTTGGGTCATGATCACTTCGGCGGCGGACACGCCCTCTTCGGCATGGATGCCAGTGGGAATACCGCGCCCGTTGTCTTCGACCGAAACCGACCCGTCGGGGTTCAGTTCGATCAGCACCAGATCGCAGTGACCGGCCAGCGCTTCGTCAATCGCGTTGTCCGAAACTTCGAACACCATGTGGTGCAGTCCCGATCCATCATCGGTATCGCCGATGTACATGCCGGGGCGCTTTCGCACCGCATCGAGCCCTTTGAGAACCTTGATGGAATCGGCGCCATATTCGTTGGCGTTGGGGATGTTTTCATTCGTACTGGCCATCATTTGCACATAGGCACGAAAGGGCAAAAACCCAAGCGAATCCGGCCCGTTTTGCACAACGACGGGCGCAATATAATCCATCGTGGAGAAGGCCGGAACCGCAGCGCCCAACAAGGCGCTTTGAAGCCGTGCGGAAACGTGGTGAATTGTGGGCAGACTCGCCCTTGGTGGCCACCAGATCCGGGACTTTTTCATGAACGTCACGCGCGCAAACAGGACGGCAGCCACCTTCGTTGCCACTGTGTTGACCACCACATTTCTGGCCACCTCCGCACTGGCCCAGCAAGCGCCGCTGCGCCCCGATCAGCAGGCCTATCGCGCGCTGCTGAAAGAGATGGTGGAAACCGATACCTCAATCACCACCGGCAGCTGCACGGCTCTGGCTGAGAAGATTGAAGGCCATTTGCGCAGCGCCGGTTTCACCAGCGCCGAGATCCATCGCTTTGCCGTGCCCGAATTCCCGAAGGAGGGCGGCATTATTGCCATTTTGCCCGGCAGTTCGAAGAAGGCCAAACCGATCCTGCTGCTCGGCCACCTCGATGTGGTCGTGGCCAAGCGTGAGGATTGGACCCGCGATCCTTATGCCTTCATCGAAGAGGGTGGCTATTTCTATGGGCGCGGCGTGGCCGATATGAAGGCGATGGACGCGACATGGGTCGATATGCTGATGCGCTGGCGCAAGGCGGGTAAAGTGCCCAAACGCACGATCAAGCTGGCGCTCACCTGCGGCGAGGAAACCAGCACCGCCTTCAACGGGGCCGATTGGCTGGCCAAGAACCGCCGCGAACTTATCGATGCCGAATTTGCGCTGAATGAAGGCGGTTCAGGCCGCACCGACAAACCGCTGGAAGACGGTGGCCGCGTCGTCGTCCAGACGATCCATGTGGGCGAAAAGACCCCGGTCAATTACGGGATCGAGGCCACGAACCCCGGCGGACACAGCTCCACTCCGGTCAAGGAAAACGCGATTTACGAACTGGCCGATGCCGTGGCGCGCATTCGCGATTTCGATTTCCCACTGATGCTGAACGACACGACGCGCGCCTACTTCTCAAAGGCTGGTGCCGCACGAAGCGATGCCATGGGCAAAGCCATGGTCGCCATTGCGGCCAACCCGGCAGACAAACAGGCTGAAGCGCTGCTCAATACTGACCGGGCGTTCCATTCGATGCTGCGCACCACCTGCGTTGCCACGCTGCTGGACGGCGGCCACGCCAACAATGCGCTGCCGCAGCGCGCCGGGGCCAATATCAACTGCCGCATCTTCCCCGGTGTTTCCGCTGAAGACGTGCGCAAAACGCTTGAAACGGTCATCGCCGATCCGAAAATGACCGTCGTCCGCACCGACAATCGCGGCCCTGATGCCAAGGCGCCGCCGCTGAACCCGGCCATCATCGGCCCTGCAGAAAAGCTGGTGGCAAAGTATTATCCCGGCGTACCGATGGTGCCGGTTATGTCCACCGGCGCCACCGATGGCGTGTTCCTTTCGGCCGTCGGCATCCCCAGCTATGGCCCGCCCGGCTTCTTCGGCAACCCCGATGGCAATGGCGTGCACGGCTTGAACGAGCGGGTTTCGATCCAATCGGTGTTTACCGGGCGCGATCTGCTGACGGAGTTGGTCACGGCTTACGCATTCTGAAGACGACAGGCTGTGGAATCTGCCCTCCGTGCCCCCTTGACGGAAGCGGGGCGGCGGTGTTCCTTACGGCCATGCGTAACACAGAAGTCATGCGGCTCAGCCATGACTGCCTTTGCCGGGGCGAACATGCTTCGATGTGCAGGGACCGGAACGGGACGTGCTTCATAAGGCGCTGATAGAGCAGGCGGCTTCGGCCAAGCCTAATTGCGGTGATAGCGCCGCGTTTAACGACGTTTTGCATAATGACCGGCATCTGGCCAATTGCCCCGCTTTGGTCCTGAACGCCGATTATACCCCGCTCAGCTACTATCCACTGAGCCTCTGGCCGTGGCAGACGGCGATCAAGGCGGTGTTCCTTGAGCGGGTGGACATTATCGAAACCTATGACCGCGAGGTGCACAGCGCCAGCTTTGGCATGAAGCTGCCCTCGGTCATCGCGCTTCGCCAATATGTGCGGCCCAGCGAATATCCGGCCTTTACCCGCTTCAACCTGTTCCTGCGCGATGGCTTCCAATGCCAGTATTGCGGCACGAGCGAGAACCTGACGTTTGACCACATCGTGCCGCGCCGTCTGGGCGGGCGCACTTCGTGGGAAAACGTGGCCGCTGCCTGCGCGCCGTGCAACCTGAAGAAGGGC
The DNA here is from genome assembly GCF_057180525.1 of Novosphingobium sp. HNCC26BN242. Taxonomy (NCBI): domain Bacteria; kingdom Pseudomonadati; phylum Pseudomonadota; class Alphaproteobacteria; order Sphingomonadales; family Sphingomonadaceae; genus Novosphingobium; species Novosphingobium sp. HNCC26BN242. The sequence goes on along the minus strand of NZ_JBXUGM010000002.1, from coordinate 588,164 downwards.
GGGCGAACCCCGGAGCAGGCCCGCATGCGACTGATGAACCGCGCCATCCGCCCCACGACATGGCAATTGCAGGACCGGGGCCGCGCCTTTCCGCCAAACTACCTGCACGAAACGTGGCGCGACTGGCTTTACTGGGATGTTGAGTTGGAGAGTTGATGCCGGTGTTGATGCTGGTGCTTCGACAAGCTCAGCATGAGCGGTTTAAAGGGGGCACCACACAAAACCTCCGCTCATCCTGAGCTTGTCGAAGGATCGCGCTCCAGCAGCGACGCCCCCTTCAAGAACAGCAGCAGCACCACAACCGCCACCGCAGAGGCGATGACCAGCGGCATGGCCGGAAGCTGCACCGCCGCGCCCGGGCCGCTGAACCGCTCCAGCGCTTGTGCATAGACCGGTGGGCCGATGATCTGCGCAATACTGCCGATGGATTGCACCGCGCCCTGCAATTCGCCTTGGCTGCGCGCGTCCACCGCACGGCTGTTGAACGCCAGGATCGGTGATTGTACAAAGCCTTGCAGCGAACCGACGGCTATCGCCACGTAGACCTGCCATGTCTCCACCGCGAGCATATAGAGCACGGTGGAAAGGCACACCCCTGCCACGCCCAGCATCACCGCGCGCCGCTCTCCAAGCGCAGGTAGGAACAGGCGCAGCGCCAGCCCCTGCACCAGCGCGCTGCCAAGGCCGACCATGGCCAGCGCTAGCCCCACTTGCGCCGTATCGAAACCATAGGCGGCAATCGCAAAATAGGGCCAGATCGCAGGGTACACGATGTGCGCCAGCTGCCACATGCCCAGCGCCGCCACAAACCACAGCACCGTGGGGCTTTGCCCTTTCAGCACTTGCAACGCGGCAAAGGCATTGGCCCGCCGCCAGTTGAACGGCCTGCGGTTTTCAGGAGTCAGCGATTCCTGCAGGAAGAAGTATCCGAACGCCGCATTGGCCAGCGCAAGGCCGGCAGCGGTGTAGAACGGCAGGCGTGCGTCAATCGATCCCAGCAATCCGCCCAGCGCTGGCCCCACCACAAAGCCGATGCCGAAGGCCAGCCCCATCGTGCCGAAAGCAGCCGCGCGCTTTTCGGGCGGGGTGACATCGGCGATATAGGCGTAAGCAGCGGAGAAGCTTGCACCGGTTATGCCGGCCAGCAGCCGCCCGGCGATCAACCAGCCGAAGTTTGGGGCGAGCGCCTGCAACAGGTAGTTCAGCCCCAGCATCAGCACAGCAGCCAGCAGCACCGGTCTGCGCCCGAACCGGTCAGACAGGTTGCCGATCACCGGGGCGAAGGCAAACTGCATCACCGCATAGCCCGCGCCAAGCCACCCGGCATAGCCGGCTGCGGTGCTGATATCGACGCGGGTCAGGTCCATGATCAGGCCCGGCAGCACCGGCGAGACGATGCCAAAGCCGAGCATATCGATCATCACGATCGCAAAGACGATCCCGAAGGACGTGCCTGAACCTCCCCGGGCCTTTGCCATGGCAATCAGCGCCGGGTCAGCGCGGCTTCGCTTTCGGTCATCAATTGCGCGATGATATCAGCCACCGGCTCTTCCTTGTTCACCATGCCCACCGATTGCCCGGCCATGACCGAGCCACGCTCCACATCGCCATCGATCACCGCGCGGCGCAGCGCGCCTGCCCAGAAATGCTCGATCTCAAGCTGCGCCTCACCCATGTCGATCTCGCCCGCATCAAGCTTCTTGGCCACTTCAACCTGCTTGGCGGTGAATTCCTCGGTGCCCTTGTTCTTCAGCGCGCGCACCGGGATCACCGGCAGGCGCGGATCGACCTGCACCGAAGCAATCGCATCGCGCGCATTTCCGCGGAAGAACGCCGCTTTGAACGCCGGGTGCGCAATCGATTCGGTAGCGCAGGCAAAGCGCGTGCCGAGCTGAACGCCGCTCGCGCCCATTTCCAGATAGCTGGCGATCATCTCGCCCCGGCCAATCCCGCCTGCCACGAACACCACGTGATCTTCGGCCAGCGCGGGCAGGAATTCCTGCGCAAGGACCGAGGTGGATACAGGGCCAATATGGCCGCCTGCTTCGGAACCTTCGATCACCAGCGCGTCCGCGCCAGAACGCAGCAGCTTCTTGGCCAGCGCCAGCGTGGGGGCAAAGACGATGACTTTTGCGCCAAACGCCTTGATCGCCTCGACGCTGCCCTTGGGCGGAATCCCGCCTGCCAGCACCACATGGCCGACCTTGTGCTTGGCGCAGACGGCAATCAGATCGAACAGCATCGGGTGCATGGTGATCAGGTTCACGCCGAACGGCTTGTCGGTAAGCGCCTTGGTTGCCGTGATCTCGGTGTCGAGCAGGGCAGGCGTCATCGCGCCGCAGGCAATCACGCCAAAGCCGCCCGCGTTGCTGATGGCCGAAACCAGATTTCGCTCCGAAACCCAGCTCATTGCGCCGCACATGATGGCATGGTCCGTGCCGAGGAATTCGGCACCGCGGCGCATCATGCCAGACGTTTTGGGGGCAGAGGTTTTGGGTGTAGCGGTCATTCGTGTGCGTCCCGTCCAATAGTCCGGCGGGCGCTTTAGGGCCGCATCGTGTCGGCAACAAGGCATCACTTTTGCCGCATGATCGGCAGAAGCGATATCTCTGGGCGTTTTAATGCGTTTTACCGATTTTGAGTGATGGCGTAGAAACACTTCATCAAGTGGGCTCCCCCTCACCCACGAGCCCTGAGCCGCCATACAATCTCCTGGCAGGCACGGGTCGCACCCCGCCTTTCGGTTCCTGGATCGGACCGGAAGGCGGGGTTTTGCTTTTGCTTCAGGCAGGCACTGGCCTATGCCCCTGCGATGACAGCTACCCCCACCCCCCTCGTTTCCGACCGGTCGCTTGGCCGCGCCGATCTTTCAGCCATGGCCAATCAGTCAGAGTTGCCGGGCAAGGGCGCGCACCATTTGGTGGCTTGCGATCTGGATGAGGCCGACCTTTCAAAACTGGACCTGACAGGCTGGACGTTCGAGCGCTGTTCATTGCGGCACACCGACCTGTCGGGCGCAAAACTCGCGCGCACCGTCTGGCGCGGCTGCAAGGCCCCTTTCGCCAACCTGACCGGGGCCGATCTTGAAGAGGCGCAAGTGTCCGCCTGCGATTTCAACAATGCCGCCCTGCGCCGCGCCAACATCGGTCAGGCACGCTTCGTCTCCACCCGTATGACAGGCGCCGATCTGCATCTGGCGCGCGGCATGGGCTTCACTTTCGAGGAAGTCTTGCTGGTCGGCGCGCGGCTGCCAGGCCTGTCGTTCCGCAAGGAAAAGCTGGTGCGGCTGGACATGGCGCAAGCCGATCTGACCAAGGCCGATTTCCGCGATGCCGTGCTCGAAGGCTGTTCCCTGCGCGAAGCCAACCTTGATGGCGCACAGTTTGCAGGTGCAGACTTGCGCGGAACGGACTTGGGCGGGCTGCAGCTTGAAGACGCGCGGGTATTCCGGGGCGCAATCATTTCGCGCGAACAAGCAGAGCAGCTTCTATCCGGTTGGGGCCTGCTGATCCGCTAGGAACAGCAGCGCCACCTCCACAGTCGCCCCGCCCCCGGTTATCAAACGAACCGAAGGCGGGGCGCTGGAGGTTATACCAGTCCGGTCAGAAGTGGACCTTCAACCCGGCCCGCACCGGCACATCAAGCCGGTCGCCAACTTCGTTGATCGAGGCCAGACCCAACCCGCCAATCGCGCTGTCATCACCACGCAGGCCGGTCGTGTATCGCAGGCCCACTTCGCCGATCAGATCGACATTGCTGCCAATCTTGTAGCTGAGGCCAAGATCGCCACCGGCCACGAACGAGGTGCTCGACCGGTAGAACGGCACATCGGCGATGCGGATGTCGGCATCGGGAATCACGAAAGTGGCGTTGATCGAATCGGTGAAGGCCGCACCGACGCGCCCTGCGATATAGGGCTTCAGCGCGCTGGAACCGAAGAACTGCCGATACCCCACTTCGATGGCGTAGGATTTAAGGTCACCGAATGTGCCGTTCACCGGCAGCGTGGTGTTGAGCGCGGGCACGAAAGCTCCGCCCACCTGCACCGTCCCCTGATTGCCTTGCTGATAGCGGAACTGGCCAAACAACTCGGCATTTTCGCGAATGCCATAAGCAAGCTCTGCCCCGATGTTCCAGGTGGTGCCATAGATCTGATCGAAGCTGCGCGAGCCGATGCGCAATTCGGCATCCACACCTGCCAAATCAGGATTAAGCGGCCCAAGGTCGGGCACGCCCGCCGTGGCTCCGCCATGCACATCGCCGCTGATTGGGAAATCAGCACCGCCAATCACGGTTATGGACAACTTGCCCGGTGCGGTCTGGGCCTGTGCGATAGCAGGAAAAACAAATGCTGTTGTGGCTGCAAGAGCCAGCATCGATACTGTTTTCATTACGCTGATCCTTTCTACACCCCCTCCTCGTCGGGTCGTGTAATATTCGGCAGGAACAGGGTCGTTCAGCTGTCCCTTGGTGTATCTTTTTGATATTAAGACATAATATGGAAATAGTTGGGCTTCTTGGAAAAGCCCGGAAACGCCTTGCAAATAAAAAGGCCCCAGCTGTTACCGGGGCCTTTCGCGTTGATCAGGCGATGTGTGCTTACTCGCCGTCCATCTCATAAGCCGTGTGCAGCACGCGGACCGCCAGTTCGGTCTCGTCCTCGTCGATCAGGACCGAGACCTTGATCTCGCTGGTGGTGATCGCCTGGATGTTGATGCCACGGTCGGCCAGCGACCGGAACATCGTGGCAGCAACGCCTGCATGGCTGCGCATGCCGACGCCGACAACGCTGATCTTGGCGACCTTGCTGTTGGCCAGCAGACGGTAGTAGCCAATCGTGTCCTTGCGCTCTTCCAGCAGGGCCTGCGTGCGCGCCAGATCGGCGATGGGCACGGTAAAGGTCACGTCGGTTTCGCCACGATCCTTGGCGATGTTCTGGATGATCATGTCGACGTTGATATTGGCCGCAGCCAGCGGGCCAAAGATCGCGGCCACCGCACCGGGGCGGTCGGCAATGCGCGTCAGGGTGATCTTGGCTTCGTTCTTGTCGGCAGCGATGCCGGTGATCAGCTGGCGTTCCATATCCAATCCTTCGAGCTCTTCGTCAGAGACAATCATCGTTCCGGGAATTGTATCGGCGGCGGGCGCATCGTCATCGATGAAAGATGACAACACCTGCACGCGCACGCCCTCCTTCATCGCAAGGCTGACCGAACGGGTCTGCAACACTTTCGAACCGACCGAGGCCAGTTCGAGCATTTCCTCGTACGTCACGTTCTTCAGCTTGCGCGCCTTGGCCACGATGCGCGGGTCGGTGGTGTAGACGCCGTCGACATCGGTGTAGATGTCGCAGCGATCGGCCTTCACCGCCGCCGCCACGGCCACTGCCGAGGTATCAGAGCCGCCACGGCCCAGCGTGGTCACGCGCCCTGCGGGGGACACGCCCTGAAAGCCCGGAATAACCGCAATCTCACCCAAAGCCATGCTGGCCATCAGCGCCTCAGCGTCAATGTCCTCAATCCGCGCCTTGGCGTGGGCATCGTCGGTCTTGATCGGCACTTGCCAGCCGAGCCACGAACGCGCTTTGCAGCCCAACGCCTGCAAATGCATCGCCAGCAGGCCCGAGGTGACCTGTTCACCGCTGGCCACAACCACATCGTATTCGGCGGGATCATAAAGCGGATCGGCCTCGCGGCAGAAGTTTACAAGGCGGTCGGTTTCCCCCGCCATGGCCGATACGACCACCGCAACCTCGTGCCCCGCGGCCTGCTGGCGCTGCACGATGCGCGCCACGCGGCGGATGCGCTCGGTTCCGGCCATCGAGGTGCCGCCGAATTTCATCACGATGCGGGCCAAGGGCTTGCTCCTGAAGTCTTGCGCGTAAGAATCTTGCCCGCAAGGCCGATGGACCTTGCAGCGCGGGCGCTTTAGGGAGGGCTTATGAGCAATGCAACCTCTGCAATCACCATAAGGCCCGATGAGGCCTCCCACTTTGGCAAGCTGGCGGCAGATTGGTGGAACCCCAAGGGTTCATCGGCCATGCTGCACAAGCTGAACCCGGTGCGGTTGGGCTTTATCCGCGAGGCCATCGACGCGCACTTCGGCAGCGATTCGCGCGGGGCCAAGCCGCTGGCCGGGCGGCGCGCGCTGGATGTCGGCTGCGGTGCGGGCCTGCTTTGCGAACCGCTGGCCCGGCTGGGTGCGGCCGTGACCGGCGTGGATGCGGCAGAGGAAAACATCGCCGCCGCGCAGCTTCATGCCGAAGGGTCGGGCCTGTCGATAGACTACCGATGCGGCGATGTGGGCGAACTTGGGCTTGGCGGATACGATCTGGTCACCTCGATGGAAGTGATCGAGCACGTGGCCGACAAAGCCGCCTTTATCCGCGCTTTGGAAGCCGCGCTTGCACCCGGCGGGCTGATGATCCTGTCCACCCCCAACCGCACCACCCGGTCGCGCCTGCTGCTGGTGCAAGGCGCAGAAACGCTGGGCATGGTGCCCAAGGGCACGCACCACTGGGACGATTTCATCACGCCGGTGGAATTGCACGACCTGCTCGATGCGACGGGCCTCAAAATGGGCAACCCCATGGGCATCGCGTGGAGTGTGTCGAAAGGGCTGCACCTGTCAGACGATCTGGCGCTGAACTACATCGCCACCGTTACACGAGAGGACTGAGCCATGGCCGCCGAACGCTTTGAACGCCACAAGCAGGCCTGGACCGCCGACGAAATCCAGAAACTGCACACACTGGCCAAAAAGGGCATGGCGCTGAAAGCCATTGCCAAGGCGCTGACCCGCAGTGAAGAATCGGTGAAGTTACGTGCGAAAAGTGATAGTTTAAGCATCGCCAAATTGCGCTAGGCCAACTCGCGCATTACCCCGCTCAACCTGAGCTTGTCGAAGGATGCCAACCCCGCGCCATATGCTTCGACAAGCTCAGCATGAGCGGGGTTGAGTTTGACTGCTCCGGGTCAACCCACCGAGGCAGGCAGGAACCTCTCGATTATCTCGCGCGTCAGCCGTGCCGGGCGCAGCGTTTCGGCATCAAGGCAGCACCAGCTCGATTTGACTTCAGCGAGCACTTCTTCTCCGCGCCTGATGATCGTCTCATAAAACGCGCGCGCGCCCTGCACCCGTTCGAGAATGACATGTGCGATAACCGCATCATCCAGGAAAGTCGGGCGGCGATAGGTAATTTCGTGCTTCAGGGCGACCCACAGATGGGCGTCCACAGCATCCGCAGGGGCAAAGGCGCGCCAATGGTTGATGACCGCATCCTGCACCCATTTCAGGTAGGACGCATTGTTGACATGGCCCATGAAATCAATGTCGATCGGATCGACGGTGATGGGGACGAGGTGGGGAAGGGCGTTGCTCACAACAGTGTAGATAACATGATTCGGATCATACCGGTAGCATCCCATGCAACCTTTTCAGGCTCGTAATCAATCAGGACGCCAGAAGTTCCTCCACCCATTGTGGCACCACCTGCGTGGCCGGGCCAAGCCGGGTTTCATCGAACCACGATGACCCTTTGGACCGCTCCAGATTAAGCTCCAGCGTCTGCATGCCAAGCTCACGCGCCGTGCGCACCAGACCCGCCGCCGGATAGACCGCGCCCGAAGTGCCGATGGAAACGAACAGGTCAGCGGTTGAAACCGCCTGATAGATCTCGTCCATCCGATAGGGCACCTCGCCAAACCACACCACATCCGGCCGCAGCGCGGGCGTCGCGCAAGCTGGGCATGGCGGGCGGTGGATTAGCGGCCCGGTCCAGCGGTGGCGCACATCGCAAGCGGTGCACCAGGCCTTGAGGTGCTCGCCATGCATATGCAGCACATTCAACGCGCCGCCGCGTTCATGCAGATCATCCACGTTCTGCGTCACGATCAGCACTTCGCCGCCCGCCCGCTTGGGCCATTCGCGGTCCAACCGCGCCAGCGCCACATGCGCGGCATTGGGCTCCTTCGTTTGGATCGCCTCGCGCCGCATGTCGTAAAAGCGCAGGACCAGATCGGGATCGCGCGCAAAGGCCTCGGGCGTGGCAACGTCCTCCACCCGGTGCTTTTCCCACAGACCTCCTTCACTCCTGAAGGTATCGATGCCGGATTCGGCGGAAATTCCCGCTCCGGTAAGAATGACAATATTGCGCGGTTTGATCATCGCGACCATGAAGCACGCCTGCAAAGGGACAGGCAATGGCAAGAATCGGGATCATCGGCAGCGCTGGACGAATGGGCAATGCACTGCAGGCAGCAGTCGCCGCCGCAGGGCACGAATACGCTGGCGGGATCGACAAGGGTGGCGATCCACAGGCGCTGGCACAGGCAAGCGATGTGCTGGTCGATTTCTCCGCACCTGGCGCGCTGGAATTCAATCTGGACGCCGCAATCCACGCCAACATCCCCATCGTCATCGGCACCACCGGCCTCGAAGAGCGCCACCACTGGCTGATCGACGCCGCCGCGGTCAGCATTCCGGTGCTGCAAACCGGCAACACTTCGCTGGGCGTCACCCTGCTCGCCCATCTGGTGCAGGAAGCCGCCGCGCGGCTTGGCGATGATTGGGACATCGAAATCGTCGAAACGCACCACCGCATGAAGGTCGACGCCCCCTCAGGCACCGCCATGCTGCTGGGCGAAGCCGCCGCCAAGGGACGCAGCGTGCGCCTGGCCGACGAAGCCGTGCGCGGGCGCGATGGCATCACCGGTGCGCGCGTCCCCGGCACTATTGGCTTTGCCTCTCTGCGCGGTGGATCGGTGGCGGGGGACCACTCGGTCCACTTCCTCGCCGACAACGAACGCCTGACCTTCTCCCACCTCGCCGAAAACCGCGGCATCTTCGCCAAAGGCGCTATCCGCGCGGCAGAATGGCTGCTGGACAAGGCACCGGGCCGCTACACGATGCCCGAAGTTCTGGGACTCTAAGATGAAGAAGGCCGACGCCTTCGAATTCTTCCGCCGTCTGGCCGAGGCCAACCCCTCGCCCGAAACCGAGCTGGAATTCGGTAACGTCTATCAATTGCTGGTGGCCGTCACGCTATCAGCGCAATCCACCGACGTTGGCGTGAACAAGGCCACGCGCAAACTCTTCGCCCAAGTCAAAACCCCGCAAGACATGCTCGATCTGGGCGAAGAGGGCCTGAAGAGCCACATCAAGACCATCGGCCTTTACAACGCCAAGGCCAAGAACGTGATGGCCATGGCCGAAATTCTCGTGCGCGATCATGGCGGCGAAGTTCCGGCGGATCGCGATGTGCTCACCACCCTGCCCGGCGTAGGGCGCAAGACCGCCAACGTGGTGATGAACTGCGCGTTCGGGGCAGAAACCTTTGCAGTCGACACGCACATCTTCCGTGTCAGCAATCGCACCGGCCTTGCGAAGGGAAAGACGCCGCTGGCCGTTGAGAAAGGGCTGGAGAAAAACGTCCCCCAACCCTTCCGCGTGGGATCGCATCACTGGATGATCCTGCACGGGCGCTATATCTGCAAGGCCCGCACGCCTGAATGCTGGCACTGCGGACTGGTTGACCTTTGCGCGTTCAAGGGCAAAGTGTTGGAGAAGGGGGCGAAACCTGCGGTGGCGGCGAAAAAGCCGTCGCTCACGCGGAAACGCAAGGAGAGCAAAGCATGAAGCGCATGACTCCGTTCCTGATCACAACCGTTGCCCTTGCGTTGGGCAGTTGTGCCGCTGGCAACAACACGAGCAACAACGGCCGCCGCGCCGATATTCCCAAGGCCAAAGTCACGGGCAAAGCCGTCACTTGCCTGCCGATCCAGACCATCCGCGAAAGCATTGTCCGCGATGACTGGACCATCGATTTCCGCACAAACGGCAACCGGTGGTATCGCAACGCTCTGCCCAACCGTTGCAACGGCCTGGGGATGGAGCGCGCCTTTTCCTACACCACATCGCTCACGCAGCTGTGCAATGTGGATATCATCACGGTGATTGCCAACAATGGCGGCATGGGCCCAATCAATCGCGGGGCGTGTGGTCTGGGTCAGTTCACGCCGGTCGAGCTGACGAAGTAAGGCTGCCAAAAGCCCCACCCTTTTTCGTCACCCTCGGGCCACGTTATCACCCCAGCCCCCTTTCGTCACCCTCTCCCCCCTTCGTCACCCCCGCGAAGGCGGGGGTCCAGCCCGCAATAAACGTCGTCGCAACGCGACGGCATTTCCGACGCTGGATTCCCGCCTGCGCGGGAATGACGAAGTGTGGATCAGCTCTCGTAGTTCACCGGATCAAGGTTCAGCCCCCGCCGCCCATCGGCCACCGTGTTGGCAGGCGCATGCGGCGGCTCGGCATCAGGGTCCATCGGCGGCTGCAGCATGCCTTCCCACTTGGTGATCACCGATGTCGCCACCGCATTGCCCACCACGTTGGTCGCCGTGCGGCCCATGTCTAGGAAGGTATCCACACCCAGCAACAGCGCGATGCCCTCCAGCGGCAGGCCGAACTGCGTTAGCGTCGCCGCAATCACCACAAGACTCGCGCGCGGCACCCCGGCAATGCCTTTGGACGTGACCATCAGCGTCAGCAGCATGGCGATTTGCTGCCCGATGGAAAGCTCGATGCCATAGGCCTGCGCGATGAACATCGTGGCAAAGCTGGTGTACATCATCGATCCATCGAGGTTGAAGCTATACCCCAGCGGCAGCACAAAGCCCGATATGCGGCGCGGCACGCCAAACCGGTCAAGCTGCTCGAACAGCTTGGGCAGCGCACTCTCCGAACTGGCGGTCGAAAACGCCAGCAACAGCGGCTCGCGGATATAGCGCGCAAGCGTGAACACGCGGCCCTTCAGGAATATCCCGCCAAGGCCGAACAGGATGATCCACAGCAGCAGCAGCCCAAAGTAGAACTCCGAAACGAACACGCCATAGGTCACCACGATGCCAAGGCCCTTGGTGGCAATCACCGAAGCCAGCGCGCCAAACACCGCAAACGGAGCAAAGCGCATCACGTAATCGGTGATCTGCAACATCAGATGCGCCAAAGCCTCGGCCCCGCGCACAATCGGCGCACCCGTCTCGCCAATGGCCGAAAGCGCCACGCCCGCAAACAGCGAGAAAACGAGGATCTGCAACACGTTGTTCGATGCCATCGCGTCCAGCACGCTGGTCGGGAAAATCTCCAGCACAAAGTGGCGCAACGTAAAGTCCGCCGTGGCCAGATCGCCCACCGGCCCTGCGGCAGTAAACTCCAGCCCCACACCGGGCTTGAACAGATTCACCAGCACCAGCCCCAGACTGATCGAAATAAGGCTGGCCGTAATAAACCACCCCAGCGCCCGCCCCCCAATGCGCCCCAGCGCGGCAGAATCGCCCATCCCCGCAATGCCCGATACCAGCGTGGCCAGAATCAGCGGCGCGATGATCATCTTGATCAGGTGCAGGAAGATATCGGGCAGCAGCTTGAAATAATCGGCAATCTGCGCGAGATTTTCATCGCCCTGCGGGTAAGTGGTGTTGAGCCAGTACCCGGTCAGAATGCCCAGCACCATGGCGACAACGATATAAAGCGTAAGGCGCTTGGCCAAAAGAATGCTCCCCGCAGGATTGTTGCGCTGGTGACTATCTGGCGAGACTAACGGCGTTTCACGGGCGGCTCAACCGTTGTGGGAGACTTTATGGTGGGGGGTGAAGGGGGTGTGAACCTATGCCCACCCGCCTACACTACCATTTCTCGTCACCCTGAACTTGTTTCAGGGTCCATCCATCCACCCAAACGGCAGCTAGAATTCAAAAATGGATGCTGAAACAAGTTCAGCATGACGGTGAAAGGCAGTGTTAAGGGGCCGAAATCCAATCTTCGCGCCCATGCCTGACGCGAAGAATAAGAACACCATCCTCCGTTTCATCGTAGACGATGATATGCGCCTTGAACGGGTGGGCACGGACTGGCGGGCTTAACTCCTCCCGCATCCGCGCGGCCCGAGGCGTTTCGGCAAGAAACGCAAATGTGCGCTCAAGACCATCATGATAACGGTCGGCCTGATCGACGCCGAACTGTTCCAATCCCGCCAGGTAGATAGCCAAAAGATCGTCAGTGGCTGCTTTCGTAAATCGATACGCTGACACGTCAGGCGTTCAATCCGGCTTGCTTCAGGGCAAGAGCGCGAATGTCGCCCATTGTGAGGTCACTTATGCCGCTGGCCCGCGCTTCATCGACAAGGCGCTGCATCTGCGCGATCTTGTCACCACGCTCCTGCTCCCGCCGGATCAGGTCGCGCACATAATCGCTGACATTGCTGTAGCGGCCTGTCTCAGCCTGCGCTTCCACCCATTGCTTCATGGGATCGGGCAGAGAGATATTCATAGTTGCCATCTGCAAGCCTCCTTGCCCGAAACATGGTGTAGTATGGCAAAGTTTGTCAATCTTCTTTTGAAATTTGAGATTGGTTTAATCCGAACTCCGCGCCGAACATGTCGCGTCTTCATTAGCTGTCCGCGTGGCGTTCTACGCACGAGGGCTAACCGATTTGACGCGACCACACATAAGCAGGCTTGCCAAATCCAACAACCATCGCCATGTATTGCTTTACGGACAACTATACGGAACTACGGATATGGCTACGGAACGATTTGAAATGAGGATAGATAGCGAGTTGTTGGAGAGGCTTGATAACTGGCGCGACGCTGAAGACGATACGCCGTCACGGGCTGAGGCGGTGCGCCGCCTTATGGAGGCAGGGTTGGCTCACGACACGCGGGGAAGGCAACCTCACCTCAGCGACGGCGAAAAGCTAATCACGCTTATGCTAACGGACGTGATCGAAAAGCTCGGCATCGAAAAAGACACAAACATTAGTCTGATACGCAATGTGATCCACGGTGGTCACTATTGGGCGTTGGGCTGGGAAATGCCCGGTATCTTTCATGGCCATATTGACAAGCGCAGTCGCGTCAGTTTCGTCGTTGACGTTCTCGATATGTGGGATTTTCTCGAAGAGGCTTTCGAAAAGTTGGGCTCCGACGAGAAGGTACGTCTAGGAGAACTATCGGACCCTTGGGGCAAGCATGTGCGGTTCCTTGGTTTCGACGGAAACAACGAGACCGAATTTTTGAGCATCGCACGGTTTCTAATCACCGATCTAAGTCGGTTCAGCCGCTTTCAGGATCGCAAGCACGACCTAAATTCACATCACCCGACACTCGAAACATATAGGAAGATGTACCGAGCCTTCGAGCCTATCCGCAAGACACTTATCTTTGGTAAGGCCATGTCGGTGGAGCAGCTGGCGGAGGTGCTGAACGCGCGCAACGCTTGAACAGGGATTTACAGCGCCGGTGCTCTCATTGCGCGAATTCAAATTCGACGAAGCTAACCGAACTACCAATTAAACTGGGGAAACGGTCAAGTCAGCACTTGCAGGCCGTGCTTCTCGACGATGCCGAGCAGCTTCAAAGCCATGCCGCTTGGCTCCGGTTTCCCACTTCTCGACCGTGGACTCGCTGGTGTTGAGGTAGCGCGCAAACACGGCCTAGCTGACCCTGTTGGCCTCGCGCAGCCGCAGAATGTCCTTGGGCGCATAGGCTAACGGTGCCGTGAGGCACGCAGCGTCGAAATCGCACATGCTTGCCTTGGTGATTCCACCCACTCGGTGCATCGCTATTGCCGAACGGTGGATCGCCTCGAAGGCTTCACTCTTGTAGGTTCGCCTAGTCATCATCGTTGCTCGGGCTTGCACCCAAACCACCCTTCACCCACACTGCCCACGATGCAGCAGCTTCTGGTCGGCCAGCACCAGCGCCATCATCGCTTCCACCACCGGCACGCCGCGGATGCCGACGCAGGGATCGTGGCGGCCCTTGGTGAACAGGTCGGTGGCCTCGCCCTCTCGCGTGATCGTGGGCACGGGGGTGAGGATCGAGGATGTGGGTTTGAAGGCCACGCGCACGCTCACCGGCTGTCCGGTGGAAATGCCGCCTGCGATGCCGCCTGCGTGGTTGGCGAGGAATTCCGGGCCGCCCTCGCCCGGCCGCATCGGATCGGCATTGCCTTCGCCGGTGTTGCGCGCGGCGGCGAAGCCATCGCCGATTTCCACGCCCTTCACCGCGTTGATGCCCATCATTGCGTGGGCCAGTTCGGCATCCAGCTTGGCATAGAGCGGCGCGCCCCAGCCTGCCGGAACGCCGGTGGCCACGCATTCCACCACCGCGCCCAGCGACGAGCCGGATTTGCGTGCATCATCCACCAGCGCTTCCCAGCGCGCGGCGGCGGCGGCATCGGGGCAGAAGAACGGGTTCTGGCCGATCTGCGCGGCATCGAAATTGGCCGGACTGATCGCGTCCCCGCCAATCTCGCTCACCCACGCCAGAATCTGCACTTCGGGCAGGACCAGCCGCGCCACGCCGCCCGCCGCCACCCGCGCCGCCGTCTCACGCGCGGAGGAGCGCCCGCCGCCGCGATAATCGCGGAAGCCGTACTTGGCGTCATAAGCATAGTCGGCATGGCCGGGGCGATAGGCCTTGGCGACATCGCCATAGTCCTTTGACCGCTGGTCCACGTTCTCGATCATCAGGCTTATCGGAGTGCCGGTCGTGCGCCCTTCGAACACGCCCGAAAGGATCCGCACCTGATCCGGCTCCTGCCGCTGCGTGGTAAAGCGCGATTGGCCGGGGCGGCGCGCATCGAGGAACGGCTGGATATCCGCCTCGGTCAAGGCCAGCCCCGGAGGACACCCATCCACCACCGCGCCCAGCGCCGGCCCGTGGCTCTCGCCCCAGGTGGTGAAACGGAAGAGATGACCGAAACTGTTGAGGCTCATGACGGAGCGCTTTGTCGCAGATGTGCGGAAAAGTCCACAGGTCCCCTGCACCCTTCCAGATGCGGCATTGCCGCGCTATCGCTAGGGAATGTTCCTCGTTGTATTTCGCAACCGCAAGCGCGCCGATGTCGATGCCGCCGCCTATGCCCGCGATGCGCAGGCAATGGAGCGGCTTGCCGCGCAGCAGCCCGGCTATCGTGGCTTCAAATCCTACACTGCCGACGATGGCGAGGTGATTGCCCTGTCCGAATGGGCGGACGAGGACGCGGCGCTGGCGTGGCGGCGCGTGGCGCATCATGCTGAAATGCAAGGCAAAGGCCGCACCGAGTATTACGAAAGCTACACCCTGTTCGCAGGCACACCATCGCGCATTCATCACTTCAAGCGGGACGAGACATGAGCATCACGGTTTACGGCATCCCCAATTGCGACACGGTGAAGAAGGCCCGCAACTGGCTGGATTCCAAGGGAATCGCCTACACTTTCCACGACTACAAGAAGCAGGGCGCGGACCCGGCGAAGATTGCGGAATGGATTGCGGCGGCCGGGTTGGACAAAGTGGTGAACAAGGCGGGCACGACCTATCGCAAACTCGATGAGGCGCAGAAGACGGCGCTGGGTGGCGATGGGGCTCCGGTGGTGCTGGCTGAACATACTTCTGTCATCAAGCGGCCAATTTTGGAGCATAGCGGCGGAGTGCTGGTAGGCTTCAGGGAAGTGGATTGGGAATGCGCTTTGACGTGATCTTGCGGACGTTTGGTGTCGTCTCGGTGCTTTTAGGTGCAGTTCAGACTGCGCCTGAATCCTGCGCCCAAATCCTCATCGCGCATCGCGGTGCGAGCGGAGAGCGGCCCGAACACACCCTGGCCGCCTATGAGCGCGCGATTGATGCCGGGGCCGATTTTATCGAGCCTGATCTGGTGCCTACCAAGGACGGCGTGCTGGTGGCGCGGCACGAGAACGAGATTTCCGGGACGACCGATGTGGCCGAGCACCCCGAATTTGCGAGCCGCCGCAAGACGGTGACGATTGATGGCGAAACGCTGAGCGGATGGTTCACCGAAGATTTTACGCTGGCCGAACTGCGCACTTTACGCGCGCGGGAGCGGCTGCCGCAGGTGCGCCCCGCCAACACGCGGTTTGACGGGCTGTCGCAAGTGCCGACTTTTGCCGAAGTGCTAACGCTGGTGCGCGCGAAGGAAGCGGAGACCGGGCGGCGGATCGGGATCTATCCTGAACTCAAGCACCCGGCGTGGTTTGCCGCGCAAGGAATTGATGCCGCAGCTATCCTGCTGCCGATGTTAGACAAGGCTGGATATCGGACGGCGCAGGACCCGGTGTTTATCCAGAGTTTTGAGGCCGGGCCGCTGGAACGGCTGCGACCGTTGACGAAAGTACGGTTGGTGCAGCTGATGGCTAGCGCAGGCGGGCCACCCGATCGCGCGAGCGTGACCTTTGCCGAGATGGCGCGTGGCGAAGGTTTGAAGAAGCTCGCTCTGAGCGTTGATGCCATCGGGGTTGAGACCTTGATGGTGCTGGCTGCAGACGGGCAACCGACGCGGCTGGTGGCCGATGCGCATGCAGCGGGTTTGAAAGTGCATGTGTGGACACTTCGGTGCGAGAATGCTTTTTTGCCGCCGAGTTTGCGCAAGGGCTCCGACCCACAGGCCAAGGGCGATTGCGCCAAGGCGTGGCAACACTTGGCCGCCGCAGGGGTGGACGGAGTGTTCACAGACAATCCGCGCGAGGCACAGGCTGCGCGGTCTGGCAGGACAGGAGCGGCGCAGCGTTGAATTCGTTCGAGATTGCTGCAAGCCTGCTGGGTTTGGCCAACATTGCCTTTCTGGTTCGGCGATCTGTATGGAATTTCGCGTTCGCGCTTGGGTCAGTCACCTGCACCGGGGTGGTGCTTTACGCTGCACGCCTTTATGCTGAGACTGGATTGCAGGCGTTTTTCTTTGGCGCAAACCTGTGGGGCTGGTGGCTATGGCTGCAGTATAAGGGCGCGGATGAAAGCGTGGTCCCGGTTGGCTGGATGAGCGGACAGGAACGCTTGCTGTGGAGCCTGGTGACCTGCACGCTAAGCCTATCGCTTGGCTGGCTGCTGCACCGATTTACCGATGCGGCTTTGCCGTTTGCGGATTCCGCAGTTGCGGGTGCAAGCATCGCCGCGCAAATCCTGCTGTCCTTGCGCCGGATCGAAAACTGGGTGCTGTGGGTGGTGATCGATGTTGCCGCCATTGCGCTTTACCTATCGCGCGGTCTGCCGGTCCTGGCGGCGCTTTACGGCGCATTTCTGGTGATGTCAGTGTTGGGCCTGCGGGAATGGACGAAGGCGGCGCGGGCGTGCTGACCGTCTGCTTGCATGGCGCAGAGAGCACGGGAAAGTCCGTGATGGCTGCACGGCTGCATGATCGCTTTGGCTGGCCCGTGGTTGCCGAATATGGGCGAGAATATTGCGAAGAGCATGGAACTGACCTGACGATGGCCGATCTGCTGGCAATTGCGCAGGGCCATGCCGAAGCCACCGCCGCTGCAGCACAATCACAACCGGACGTGCTGCTGCTGGACACTGATCCGCTGATGACCGCTGCGTGGGCACAGATGCTGTTTGATAGCATCCCGCCAGCCCTGATGAAGTATCCGAAGGCAGACCTTTATCTGCTGTTCGAGGCCGATGTCCCCTGGATTGCGGACGGCACGCGTTTCTTTGGACAAGCAGCAGAACGTGAACGCTTTGCGGAACTGTCCGAGGCGGTGTTGCGACTGGCGAATGTTCCGTGGGCACGCGTTTCTGGGTCTTGGGAAGAACGCGAGACGCAGATCATGTTGGCCATCAGGACGGCGCTGGCAACTGCATCCTGAACGACAGAAAAGGGAGTGAATTGCTCCACTCCCTTTTTCGATAACGCAGCTTGTGGCGGTTGCGACTTACTGGCCAGCCTTCTGGAAGGTGGCAAAGTTTTCGTTACCGACGAAGCCGAACTTCGTGACCTTTGAGTCCGTGATAACTTTCATCACCCGGTTCGCGATCTCGTAGCTGGCATATTCTTCGGGCTGGAACTGGAGTTCCGGCTCGGGATTCATGCCCTTGGTTGCCTGCAGCAGCGAGACCAGCTGGCCCTCAGTAGTGGGCACGCCGTTCCAGAGAATCTGACCTGCATTGTTCAGGATCAGCTTGTTCTTGATCGGGTCCACCTGCTGATTAGGCGATGGCGGCGATGGCTGCGGAAGGTCGATGTTCACCGCGTGGGTGGCCACGGGGATGGTGATGATGAACATGATGAGGAGAACGAGCATGACGTCGATCAACGGCGTCGTGTTCATTTCCATCATCGGCTCGTCATCGCCTTTACCGGCGCTCATTCCCATGATTTTTACTCCTGTTCGCTCTCTGGTCCGGTCGGAAGCGGGGTTTAGCCGTTTGGATCGACCGGGGTAGAGATGAAGCCGACCTTCGGATAGCCAGCTGACTGCACGTTGTAGATCGCCCCGGCAACGCACTTCCAAGGGACGTTAACGTCACCACGAATGTGCACTTCAGGAATCTTTTCCGGGTCGATATTCTCGGCGCCGCCTTCGCGCTTCACGATCGCATCAAGACGATCAAAAGCCTTTTGGTACAGTTCCGTGTTGTCAACCGGCGTGGTGTTGTTGAAAAAGACGCGGCACTGGCCAGAGCGAGAGGAACCGGAATAGCCGGGCTCCTTCGGGCTACGACCCGCATCGTCGGTAGAAACCACCGAAAGCATCAGGTTTTCGACCTTGTCAGCCGATTCTTCGCTGGGAAGCACCGGCACCTTGAGCTTTTCGATGGTCTGGATTGCGACCGGCACCGCGATGAGGAAGATGATCAGCAGCACCAACATCACGTCCACGAGCGGTGTGGTGTTGATGTCGGACATCGGGCGTTCTTCTCCGCCACCGCCGCCTACAGACATTGCCATGTGTTACATCCTGTCCGTTATGATCCGCGGAAGGTGCCGGAGCGGTTTCGGGTGAAACATGCTCCGGCGGAAGTCCCGCGTTTCCGGAATGGGGCAGCCCGCAAGCGGTCTGCCCGTCTTCATGATTACTTCTTCACCGGTGCAGCCGGGGTTGCCGGTGCAGCCGTGACGGCTGGCTTTACAGCGCCCCTCGACGTGATGTTCGCAAGAACGTCGGTCGAGAAGCCCGAGAGCAGTTCAGCGATCTTCTTATTGCGGGCCTGCAGCCAGTTGTAAGCAAGCACAGCAGGCACAGCCACGAGCAGACCGAGCGCGGTCATGATCAAAGCTTCACCGACCGGACCTGCAACCTTGTCGATCGAAGCCGAACCAGCAAGGCCGATGTTGATCAGAGCGCGATAGATGCCGACCACGGTGCCGAACAGACCGATAAACGGCGAGGTAGCACCCACGGTTGCCAGGAAGGGCAGACCGCCAGCAAGCTTCGAGTTGATCGCAGCTTCAGAGCGAGCGAGCGAGCCGTGCAGCCAGTCGTGCGCTTCAAGCGAGTCGGTCATCTTCGAGTGCTGGTCTTCAGCAGCGATACCGTCTTCCACAAGCTGGCGCCAGGCTGAGTTCTTGTCGAGCTTGGTTGCTCCTTCGCGCAGGGTCGGCGCTTTCCAGAACGTGGAGCGGATGCTCTTATACTGGCCAAGGATCTTGTTCTGTTCAAAAAACTTCGTGAACAGAATGAAGAACGAACCAAACGACATGACCCCTAGGATCACGACGGTGGCATAGGCGATGAAACCGCCCTGCTCAAGCGCTTCGGCGAAACCGAACTTGTTCTGCGGCGCAGCGCCAGCGGCGGCAGCGGCCAGAGTGTAGATGGACATTGCGAGTCTTCCTCTTCAAATCAAATCAAAGTGCGTGAAAGCCGTTTAATCGTGCTTTCGTGCCATTCGGTGAGACGATTCCGTTGAATTTGTGCGCGAGGGCATCAATCCTTCGGAATGACCCAGCGGATCGAGTTCGAGTATGAACCGGTGGTCGGGTTCCCGTCTCCGTCCGTTGCAGGCGCAAAGCGCGCACGACGGCGGATATTGGCACACGCGGCTTCGTCCAGATCCGGGCTGCCCGACGAACGGGTAACCTGGCAGTCCGTAACCTTGCCATCAGTTCCTACAGTGACACGGAAACCCGTGGTCCCTTCACGCTCTTCGCGAAGCGCACGCGAGGGGTAGTCGTTTGATGTCGCCCAGTTACCGGGGTTGCCCTTTGGAGCGGCACCCTTCGGCGTGAAACGCGGCGGTGGCGGAGCGGCAGGCGGCGCAGGAAGAGCAACCGGTGCCGGGGGTGCCGGAATCGGAGGCGCTTCATTGACCGTCTGCACCTGCGGAGCCGGTGCGTTAAAGCTGATCGGCGGCGGAGGCGCGACGATCGGCGGGGGCGGTTGATCCTGCTTGGGAGGGGGCGGCGGTGGCGGCTCCTCCGGCGGCTTCTCTTCCTCGATGTTGACCGCCGAGGTTACTTCCTTGACCTTCTGTATCGCCTCGTACGCGAGCCCTGTGACAAGCGCGTAGCCGACGGCGACATGAAGAATCGCAACGATGATGAGCGCGGTGATCTTGTTACCGCTCATCTGTTGGTCAGCGTATGCCATTCAGCTCCAATACTCCTGATCGCCCACCACAGCACAGACCGCGTAAGCAGCCCATACCATGGAGGTGCCGCACGCATAGGATCACCGTCCCACCCGCAGGCCAATCCAGCAAAATTCAATCCACCCTGCCGGCAACCCGGTCCGCCGACATCAAACCAGGGGGTTTGGCGGCGGCAAGCGTCGGGCTGCTTGTTTTTGGATTGCCCGAACGGGTGCATCTTTAACGGCGAAGCCAAAGGCGCGCAAATGCTTTATCGGTTAACTAACGATTCAGGGTTGCGCTGGCTGAAACTGGCGAGAAACAAAGGGCGGCTGCCGATGCAGGTGCCATTCGGAGATGCAAGAATGCCCAAGTTTGACCCCAAGTTTGCCAGAATTCCAGTTTTTGTTGCCCCGGTGATCGCATTGGCCATCACCGGATTCGGCGCAAGTGCGGGTGTTGCCCAGAACGCCATGATTCGCGGTGATGCAAGCGTTGTCACTCGCGATGCTGACGCTGGCTTGACCTATGCCGATCTGGCCAACCTTTCCGAAGCGTCGGAGCTTGTGCTGCGCGCGCAGATCAGAAAGACGAGCAGACTAAAGCCCGAACAGACTCCGGGCCTTGCGCCGGGCATGGCTCGCCTGCTGATCGAGGCGCGGACGCAAACCGTGCTCAGCGGTCCTGCGCTGGGAGAGACTGTGCGCTATCTCGCCGACGTACCGCTTGACGCCAAGGGCAAGGTGCCCAAGCTCAAGAAGCAAGTTGTGTTGCTGTTTGCGCGAACCGTTCCCGGGCGCGCTGGCGAACTCCGACTGGTGGATGGCGGTGCGCAGATTCCGTGGTCTGGCAGCGCGGAAATGCGCACGCGCGCGATCCTGACTGATCTGCTTTCACCTGATGCACCGCCGCGCATCAAAGGCGTGCGCGAGGTGCTGTATGTTCCGGGCAATCTGGTGGGCGAGGGCGAAACGCAGGTGTTCTTGCAGACCGAAAACAACGCACCTGTTTCAGTTTCGGTCGTGCGCCGCCCTGGCATGCCCAAATCGTGGGGCGTGAGCCTGTCGGAGATTGTCGATCAGGCCGCCCAACCGCCGGAGCGCGATACGTTGACATGGTACCGACTTGCCTGCTTCCTGCCGCGCGCACTGCCGCCGGGCGCAAGCCTGTCTGGCAGCGCAGACCAGATCCGGGCTGCAGCGCAGGACTATGCTTTCGTGATCGAACAGCTGGGCGAATGTTCGCGCAGCCGTCCTTCAGTGCCGCAATGACAGTCTGCCCCCTCCCTGCAAACGCGGATGTTGCCCCGATGCGCACTGTCGCCTAAGGCCCGGCCCGCAGATTCTTGCACTTTTCAGCAGACGGGACTGACATGAGCGAACCTTTGCGCATCGCACTGGCCGGGCTTGGTACGGTGGGCGGCGGAGTGATCCGGTTGATCGAGGCCAATGCCGCACTGATCGCCCGGCGTGCCGGACGGCCGATCGTGATCACCACGGTCAGCGCGCGCAACCGGGGCAAGGACCGTGGCTTTGACGTCTCGCGCTATGCTTGGGAGGATGACATGGTCATCCTGGGCGAGCGGCCTGACGTGGACGTGGTGGTTGAACTGGTCGGAGGGGCGGATGGCCCGGCGTTGGCTCTGGCACGCACGACGTTCGAGGCGGGTAAGGCGCTGGTTACAGCGAACAAGGCGATGATCGCGCACCACGGCGTGGAGCTTGCCACGAAGGCCGAAGCGGCCAAGGTTGCGCTGAAATTCGAAGCCGCGGTCGCGGGCGGCATCCCGGTGATCAAGGGCCTGAAGGAAGGCGTGGCCGCCAACGAGATTGCGCGGGTCTATGGAATTCTCAACGGCACCTGCAATTATATTCTTTCCACCATGGAAGATACGGGCCGCGATTTTGCCGATGTGCTGGCCGAGGCGCAGGCCAAGGGCTATGCTGAGGCCGATCCCAGCTTTGACATCGACGGCATCGATGCGGCGCACAAGCTATCGATCCTGTCATCCATCGCATTCGGCACGGCGGTGGATTTCAAGCCGGTGGCCGCAACTGGCATTCGCCGCGTGGCTGCTGCTGATATCGCGCAGGCCGATGCGCTGGGCTATTACATCCGCCTGATCGGCATGGCTGAGACCGAGATCGATGCTGCGGGCAACCGCCGCCTGTTCCAGCGGGTGCATCCGCATCTGGTGCATCGCGATCATCCGCTTGCCCATGTCGATGGCGCGACCAATGCGGTGGTGGCCGAGGGCAATTTCGTCGGCCGTCTGCTATTTCAGGGTGCAGGCGCAGGCGATGGACCAACGGCGAGCGCCGTGGTGGCCGACCTGATCGACATCGCGCGTGGTGACATTGGCGCGCCGTTCTCCATCCCCGTGGCCGAACTGGACAACGCAGCCCCTGCCGAAACCGGTCACCGCCGCGGCAAGGCC
Source organism: Novosphingobium sp. HNCC26BN242 (assembly GCF_057180525.1). Lineage (NCBI taxonomy): Bacteria > Pseudomonadati > Pseudomonadota > Alphaproteobacteria > Sphingomonadales > Sphingomonadaceae > Novosphingobium > Novosphingobium sp. HNCC26BN242. The sequence continues at coordinate 565,382 of NZ_JBXUGM010000002.1, read as the reverse complement.
TATATCCGCTTCAACGTGGCCGATCGCCCCGGTGTGCTCGCGGAAATCACCGCAGCCATGCGAGATGCAGGGGTTTCAATTGAAAGCCTGATCCAGAAGGGCAATTCGGACAATGCGCAGGTCATGGTGGCGATGGTCACGCATGAAGGGCCGGAAAGCGCGATTGCCGAAGCGCTTCGTTTGCTCGACGGGTCTGCCGCGCTGGCCGATCCGCCGCTGGTCATGCACATTCTTGGGGACTGACGATACCCGGCGCCTCAGGGTGCCGGTATCTCTCCCTTGGCAATGCGATCTGCGTCAGATCCTGGCGGCGGGGCGGGCAAGGCCTTGATATCAAAATAGTACATCGGTGCAGGTACGCCGCCCAGACCGATGCAGCCACGGCTGCAATCGCGCAGGCCCGAAACGTTGGGTGCGCGCGGCACGCCCGTGTCTGTCGATTGTGCACCATCTGTTTCATCACGCAAAGGGATGCGTTCGCGCTCGCTCGCTTCCTTCCCGCCGCAGACCACGATGGTGCCGTCCGAGCGTTGCATCGGTCGGCAGCGCTGGGTCTGAGATGTAGACATCAGGTTGCGCGCCAGTTCTGCATCGGAAGACGGAGCGTTTGGCGCAGCCGGGCCCTGCACCGCACCACCGCTGGAGGCTGTGGATTGCTGGGCCATGGCAGATGAAGCGCCAAAAAGAAGCGCAAAGACTGCCAGAACTGTTACTGTTCGTCTCGACAAGACCCGTCCCTCGCGTCTAGTGCCAGGTCACACCGATGTCATCTGTGCAACGCAATGCCAACTGCATGAGCCTATGACGTGAATGCATACGTTTGCACAGTCCCAGTGTGTCGTCGAGCCGGACTTGCCGGGTTGATGCTGCACGGTGGCTGAACCGATCGAGAATTATCGCACCTACCCGTCATCACAAGACCAAGCTGGAGCCAAAGTGACCGACCAGACCACCACCCCCGCCGAATCTCAGGTCCCCGCCTCGCAGGTGCTGGACCGTGTGCTTGTGCTCGAAATGGTCCGCGTGACCGAAGCTGCAGCCATCGGCGCATCGCGGCTGATCGGGCGCGGTGATGAAAAGGCGGCTGATGCCGCGGCGGTTGAGGCGATGCGCGCTGCCTTCAACGAACTGTACATGGACGGTACGGTGGTGATCGGCGAGGGTGAGCGGGACGAAGCGCCGATGCTCTATATCGGTGAAAAGGTCGGTGCCGCTCCCGGCAAGGGGCCAAAGATCGACATCGCGCTCGATCCGCTGGAAGGCACCACGATCACCGCCAAGGCCGGGCCGAACGCGCTAGCCGTGCTGGCCGTGGCCGAAGAGGGCGGGCTGCTCAACGCGCCTGACGTTTACATGGACAAGCTGGCCGTGGGGCCGGGCTATCCTGATGGCATCATCAATCTGGACAAATCGCCCAGCGAGAACGTGCGTGCCGTGGCCGCGGCCAAGGGCGTGGAGCCCGGCGATATCATCGTGTGTGTGCTCGACCGTCCGCGCCACACCGCCCTGATCGACGAATTGCGCGCACTGGGTTGCGGTATCAGCCTGATCCCGGATGGCGATGTGGCTGGCGTGATCGCGGTAACAAATGAAGATACCGGCATTGACATGTACATGGGCACTGGCGGCGCGCCTGAAGGCGTGCTCGCAGCAGCCGCATTGCGCTGCGTGGGCGGGCAGTTCAAGGGCCGCTTGCTGTTCCGCAACGAAGATGAAAAAGCCCGTGCGCGCAAGTGGGGCATCGAAGACCTGAACAAGCAGTATGACCTGAAGGAACTGGCCAAGGGCGACTGCATCTTTGCTGCCACAGGTGTGACGGATGGATCGTTGTTGGCTGGCGTGAAGGTCCACAAGAACGGCGTGATGACCACCGAAAGCGTGGTGATGCGCGCATCATCGGGCACGGTGCGCTGGGTCAAGGGAGAGCACCGCAAGGGCCGCTGAACCTTTCATTCTTACACGATTGGCCACGGCCCAGTTGACTGAGCCGTAGTTGGCAGAGGCCCGGTTTGCAAAAGCACGCCGGGCCTTTTTGCATCAGGTGCCGTAGCGGACAAGCACGGGGATCGACCGCTCTGCGTCAACCGCAGAATCGCGGCGCAGGCTCTTAGGATCGCTGACCTGCCCGGGGCGTGAAGCAACATCGCGCGTACGAAAGCCGGAGACGAGGTCGGTCAGCGCTTCCGCCTCGGTCGACAGGCTGCGCGTGGCCGCCGAAGATTGCTCCACCATCGCCGCGTTGGCCTGTGTCATGTGATTCATCGCAGCGACAGCAGCGTTGACCTGCTCGAGGCTCTCGGCCTGGCTGGCGGCAGCTTCCGCGATGCGGGTTACCAGCCCGTCAACGGTAGCAATCTGATCGACAATGCCCGTCAGCCGTTCGCCAGTCGCGCCAACCAGGCGAACACCTTCACCGACCTGGTTCGTGCTGTTTTCGATCAGCGTCTTGATGTTCTGCGCCGCCTCGGCAGAGCGCTGAGCCAGTGCCCGCACTTCTGTGGCGACAACGGCAAAGCCTTTGCCGGATTCACCCGCACGCGCAGCCTCCACCCCGGCGTTTAGCGCAAGCAGGTTGGTTTGAAAGGCAATGCCATCAATCACCGTCGTGATCTGGCTGATTTCCTGTGCAGATGCTTCGATCTGGTCCATCGCTACCACCGCCTGCCGCACGACATCGCCCCCGGCATTGGCCTGTGCTTGTGCCAGAGCAATCGCGTCCTGCACGCTCTTTGCTCCAACGGCGGTTTCGCGCACGCTACTGGTCACGCCGTTCATGGCACCTGCTGTTTCCGCCAGGCTCGATGCCTGCTGTTCGTTGCGCATCGCCAGATCATCTGTTGCTGCCCGGATTTCGGAAATCGAGCTCAAGACGCTGGAGGCGCCAACGCGAACCGTACGCATGGCAGACGACAGTGCATCGCAAGCCAGGTTGTAATTCTTGCGCAACTCTTCGTAGCCTTCGGGGAATGCCTTGCTGATACGGAACTCAAGGTTCTGCCGCGCCAGGCAATCGAGGCCGGAAGAAAGCGCAGCAACCACCTCGCGCTGGTCAAGCTCTGCCTTCTGCCGGGCCACGCCGTTGTTGCGGAACACAGCCATCGCGCGGGCCATGATCCCGATCTCGTCCTGCCGATCAGCCCCTTCAATGGATATCGTATAGTCCCCTTCGGCCATCTGCTCCATCACGAGAGCGGTTTGCACCAGCGGGCCGACCACCTTGTTGCGGATGATGCGTCCGGCCTGATGCACGAGGGCAAGAATGGCGAGTGCCACAATCACAAACAGGCCCAACAGCGAAAGCACCAAAGTTTCGGCAAAATCCATCAGTTCAGCGCGGTATCTGCCCGATTCCGCGACGAGTTGAGTAACCGCATCATGCTGCTTGCGATAGGCCAGCGTCAGTTCTTTTGTATGAACGCGGCGCATGGTTGCCATGTCACCGGCCTTCATGGCGGGAAGAAAGCTACGGTCCAGCGCGGACCAGAAGCTGTCTGCCGTGCCGATCGTGGCGGCAACCTCCTTGCGCAATTCCTCGGGCACTGGCGCGCTTGCCCAATAACGCTTGCGCTGTTCGAACAGGGTCCGCTCTTCGGCCAGCGCCGTTGCAGCCTCTTGGGCGTGGGTTGGATCGGCGATTGCCCAGGTTGTATGGAGATAGGGTTCGACCACGAATGCCGGGGGCGGCAAGATGTCTGCCAGCAGTTCATCCTGCAACAGGTTCTGGCGATGCAGTGGGCCGCCAAAGCGAATGTAGCCGATGGCAAACGCTGCCAGCATGATGGCAACAATGATCATGCCAAGAACAATCTTGGCCCCGATGGCAGTGCGTTCCCTGATCATGAAAGGGTTCCTTGCGGAAGGTGATATTCCGCAAATCTAGGCGATCAGGGTTAACTATGGTCAGTCATGGCGTTTCGCCGAATGCTTAGGATAAAGTAAAACAAGGATAAATCTGCGCGACCAGAAAAACAATGCCCCGCCGGATCTCTCCGACGGGGCCGTGTTTAATTGATATCAGGTCACTTCAGAAGCTCAGGCCTCGTCATCACCCTTGATCAGGTAATCACCTGCATCGGCATCAAGACCGTGGGTTTCACCCTCAACTGCTGCCAGCGGATCATCGCCGATAGCGGCTTCTGGTCCCTGCGCCAATTCCGCAGCATGCTCTTCAGCCGCTGATGCCGGAGCGATCAACGATTCCTGCAGCTTGCGGTACGAAGCGCGAAGGGCGGCATCGCGGCTGGAGGCCGCAACGCGCAAGCGGTTCATGCCCGCGCCGGTACCGGCGGGGATGAGGCGCCCGACGATCACGTTTTCCTTCAGACCGATCAGCGAGTCCTTCTTCCCTTCAACCGCCGCCTGCGTGAGCACGCGGGTAGTTTCCTGGAACGAAGCGGCCGAGATGAACGAGCGCGTCTGCAGCGAAGCCTTGGTGATGCCCAGCAGCACCGGCTTGCCTTCGGCGGGCTGCATGCCATCCTCCAGCTTGCTGTTGACTTCGTTCATTTCCTCGAAGTCGACCTGTTCGCCCGGCAGCAGGGTGGTGTCGCCACCATTGGTGATTTCAACCTTCTGCAGCATCTGGCGAACGATCACCTCGATGTGCTTGTCGTTGATCTTAACGCCCTGCAAGCGATAGACTTCCTGGATTTCAGCAACGAGGTATTCGGCCAGAGCCTCAACGCCCATCACTTCCAGAATGTCATGCGGATCAGGCGAACCCGAAATCAGGTTATCGCCCTTCTTGACATAGTCGCCTTCTTGCACGTCGATCACGCGGCTCTTCGGCACCAGATACTCGACCGGTTCACCCTCTTCCGGGATAATCGCGATCTTGCGCTTGGCCTTGTAGTCCCGCACGAATTCGATGCGGCCGGCAATCTTGGCGATGATCGAATTGTCTTTCGGCTTGCGCGCTTCGAACAGTTCGGCAACGCGCGGCAGACCGCCGGTGATATCACGGGTCTTGGCAGCTTCGCGCGAAGCACGGGCAAGAATGTCACCCGCTTCAACCTTCTGACCATCTTCGACCGAAAGGGTCGTGCCCGGTGCCATAAGATAGCGTGCTGCTTCACCCGAATCGTCGTCAAGCAGGGTCAGACGAGGACGCAGATCCTCCTTCTTGCCCCGGTTGCCCGCGCGGTTTTCGGTCACGACACGGCTCGACATGCCGGTGGCTTCGTCGGTCGCTTCGGTCAGGGTCTTGCCATCGACAAGATCCTGATAGCGCACGATACCCGGCTTTTCGGTGATGACCGGCGTGGTGAACGGATCCCACTCGGCCATGCGATCACCCTGCGCAACTGTTGCACCGTTTTCGTGCAGCAGGTGCGTACCATAAGGCACTCGGTGGATCGCGCGTTCACGGCCATCGGTATCCATCAGCACGATTTCACCGTTGCGGGCCAGCGACAGACGACGGCCGCGCTTGTCGGTGATCGTCGGGATATCGCGGTAAACCACGGTACCATCGCTGATCGCTTCAAGGTGTGACTGTTCGTTCACCTGCGCTGCACCACCGATGTGGAACGTGCGCATGGTCAGCTGAGTGCCCGGTTCACCGATCGACTGTGCAGCGATAACGCCGACAGCTTCACCGATGTTGACCGGCGTCCCACGGGCAAGGTCGCGACCGTAGCACTTGCCGCATACGCCTTGCTGGGCTTCGCAGACCAGCGGCGAGCGAATGCGGGCCGACTGCACGCCAGCCGCTTCGATGCGGGTGATTGCAGCTTCGTCCAGCAGATCGCCCTTGTGTGCGATCACTTCGCCGGTCTTGGCCTCGATCAGATCTTCGGCGAGTGTCCGGCCCAGAATACGCTCACCCAGCGAGGCGATGGTAGCACCGCCCTGAACGATGGCGCGCATTTCCAGCGCACGTTCGGTGCCGCAATCTTCCTCAATTACGACGCAGTCCTGCGACACGTCGACCAGACGGCGGGTCAGGTAGCCCGAGTTTGCCGTCTTGAGCGCGGTATCGGCCAGACCCTTACGGGCACCGTGGGTTGAGTTGAAGTATTCAAGAACGGTCAGACCTTCCTTGAAGTTCGAGATGATCGGCGTTTCGATGATCTCGCCCGAAGGCTTGGCCATCAGACCGCGCATACCCGCAAGCTGCTTCATCTGCGCCGGAGAACCACGCGCACCAGAGTGGCTCATCATGTAGATCGAATTGATCGGTTTCAGGCGGCCGGTTTCCTCATCGACGGGTTCGGCACGAATTTCGTCCATCATGGCGTTCGCCACCTGATCGCCGCAACGGCTCCAGGCATCGATGACCTTGTTGTACTTTTCCTGCTGCGTGATCAGGCCGTCCTGGTACTGCTGTTCGTAATCAGCAACCAGTTCCTTGGTTTCGCCTACCAGCGCATCCTTGCTGTCAGGGATGATCATGTCATCCTTGCCGAACGAAATACCGGCCTTGAAGGCGTGCTTGAAGCCGAGCGACATGATCGCGTCGGCAAACAGCACCGTGTCCTTCTGGCCGGTGTGACGATAGACTTCGTCGATCACGTCGCCGACGTCCTTCTTGGTCAACAGGCGGTTGACGACATCGAACGGCACCTTGAAGTTCTTCGGCAGACACTCGCCGATCAGCATTCGGCCTGGCGTCGTTTCGAAACGCTTGAGGTATTGCTTGCCGTCTTCGTCAGTCTGCGGAACGCGGGCGATGATCTTTGAGTGCAGCGTTACCGCCTTCACTTCCAGTGCCTGATGCACTTCGGCCATGTCGGCCAGCATCATGCCTTCGCCCGGCTCACCGGGGCGATCCATCGACAGGTAATAGATGCCCAGCACCATGTCCTGCGAAGGAACGATGATAGGCTTGCCGTTGGCGGGCGACAGGATGTTGTTGGTCGACATCATCAGCACGCGCGCTTCAAGCTGGGCTTCCAGCGAGAGCGGGACGTGGACGGCCATCTGGTCGCCGTCGAAGTCGGCGTTGAAGGCCGAGCAAACCAGCGGGTGCAGCTGGATCGCCTTGCCTTCGATCAGCACGGGTTCGAACGCCTGGATGCCAAGACGGTGCAGCGTCGGCGCACGGTTCAGCATGACCGGGTGTTCGCGGATCACTTCGTCCAGGATGTCCCAGACTTCCTTGCGTTCCTTCTCGACCCACTTCTTGGCCTGCTTCAGGGTCATCGACAGACCCTTGGCATCAAGCCGCGCGTAGATGAACGGCTTGAACAGTTCGAGAGCCATCTTCTTGGGCAACCCGCACTGGTGCAGCTTCAGTTCCGGCCCGGTCACGATGACCGAACGGCCCGAATAGTCGACGCGCTTGCCGAGAAGGTTCTGGCGGAAGCGGCCTTGCTTGCCCTTGAGCATGTCGGACAGCGACTTCAGCGGACGCTTGTTGGCGCCGGTGATCACGCGGCCACGGCGGCCGTTGTCAAACAGTGCGTCTACGGCTTCCTGCAACATGCGCTTTTCGTTGCGGACGATGATGTCCGGCGCGCGCAGCTCGATCAGGCGCTTCAGGCGGTTGTTGCGGTTGATAACGCGGCGGTAGAGGTCGTTCAGGTCCGACGTGGCGAAGCGGCCACCATCCAGCGGCACCAGCGGGCGCAGTTCTGGCGGGATGACCGGCACGACATCAAGGATCATCCATTCCGGGCGGTTGCCTGAATCGATGAACGATTCCACGACCTTAAGGCGCTTGATGATCTTCTTGGGCTTGAGCTCGGACTTGGTGGTCCGCAGCTCTTCCATCAGATCGTCCCGCTCCTGAACCAGATCGAGGTTCATAAGCATGTGCTTGACGGCTTCTGCGCCGATGCCGGCCGAGAAGGCGTCTTCGCCATACTCGTCCTGCGCGTCGAGCAGTTCGTCTTCGGTCAGCGTCTGGTACTTTTCGAGCGGGGTCAGGCCCGGCTCGGTGACCACATAGCTTTCGAAATACAGGATGCGCTCAAGGATCTTTAGCTGCATGTCGAGCAGCAGGCCGATGCGCGAAGGCAGCGACTTGAGGAACCAGATGTGCGCAACTGGCGCGGCCAGTTCGATGTGGCCCATGCGCTCGCGGCGCACCTTGGTGACGGTAACTTCGACGCCGCACTTTTCGCAGACGACGCCCTTGTACTTCATGCGCTTGTACTTGCCGCACAGGCACTCGTAGTCCTTCACAGGACCGAAGATGCGGGCGCAGAACAGGCCATCACGCTCGGGCTTGAACGTGCGGTAGTTGATGGTTTCCGGCTTCTTGATTTCGCCGAAGGACCAGCTGCGAATACGCTCAGGCGAGGCAAGACCGATCTGGATCTGGTCGAATGTCTCAGGCTTGGCGATCTGGTTGGTGAATTTGGTCAGTTCGTTCATTTGGTGCCGTTCCCTGCCTCGCATTGAGGCGTTGGACGTGAATTTCGGTGCGGAGACGCGGGCGGCGGACTTGCCGCCGCCCGTTGGCCTTATTCCGCCGCGATCGCGACGCCGTCGTCCGTATCGTCAATCGACGACAATTCGACGTTGAGGCCGAGCGAGCGCATTTCCTTGACGAGCACGTTGAAGCTTTCGGGAATGCCGGCCTCGAAAGTATCGTCGCCCTTGACGATCGCTTCGTAAACCTTGGTGCGGCCGACCACGTCGTCCGACTTCACCGTAAGCATTTCCTGCAGCGTATAGGCCGCGCCATAGGCCTGGAGTGCCCAGACCTCCATTTCGCCGAAGCGCTGGCCACCGAACTGCGCCTTACCACCCAGCGGCTGCTGCGTGACGAGCGAGTACGGCCCGATGGAACGTGCGTGGATCTTGTCGTCAACAAGGTGATGCAGCTTGAGCACGTACTTCATGCCCACCGTCACCTTGCGGTCGAACGATTCCCCGGTACGCCCGTCGAACAGCGTCACCTGGCCCGATTCATCGAGCCCTGCCAGACGCAGCATGTCGGTAACGTCAGCTTCCACCGCGCCATCGAACACCGGCGAGCCCATCGGCACGCCAAGGCGGACCGACTGGGCGAAGTCGATGATCTGTTCGTCGCTGCGGGCGGCGATTTCGTCGGTGTAGTTGCTGCCATAGATTTCCTGCAGCAGTTCGCGCACCGCTTCGGGTGGCTGGCCAGCTTCTGGGTTCGGGTTGGCTTCGCGCCATGAATCCAGAGCTGCACCGATCCGCTTGCCAAGGCCGCGTGCGGCCCAGCCAAGGTGCGTTTCGAAGATCTGCCCGACGTTCATGCGCGAAGGCACGCCCAGCGGGTTCAGCACGAAGTCCACCGGCGTACCGTCTTCGAGGAACGGCATGTCTTCCTGCGGCAGGATGCGGCTGATGATGCCCTTGTTGCCGTGACGGCCGGCCATCTTGTCGCCCGGCTGCAGCTTACGCTTCACCGCCACAAAGACCTTGACCATCTTGAGCACGCCCGGTGCCAATTCGTCACCGCGCTCCAGCTTCTCCTTGCGGTCTTCGAACTTCTCGCTGATCGCCTTGACCGCCGTATCGTACTGCGCCTTGACCGCTTCCAGCTGCTGCTGGCGCGCATCGTCGGCCACGGCGAACTTCCACCATTCGTAACGCTCGACATCGGCCAGCGTCTGCTCGTCGATGACTTCGCCCTTCTTGATACCCTTCGGTGCTGCAGCCGAAACCTGGCCGATCAGCATGTCCTTCAGGCGGTTGAAGGTGGCGCGGTTGAGAATGGCGCGTTCGTCTTCACGGTCCTTGGCGAGGCGTTCGATTTCCTCGTTCTGGATCGCGCGGGTACGGTCATCGATTTCGATACCGTGGCGGTTGAAAACGCGCACATCAACGATCGTACCGGCAACGCCCGGCGGCAGACGCAGCGAGGTGTCGCGCACGTCACTGGCCTTTTCACCGAAGATCGCACGGAGCAGCTTTTCTTCCGGCGTCATCGGCGATTCACCCTTGGGGGTGATCTTGCCGACGAGGATGTCACCAGGGTGAACTTCTGCACCGATATAAACGATGCCCGCCTCGTCGAGGTTGCGCAGGGCTTCCTCGCCGACGTTGGGAATGTCGCGGGTGATGTCTTCTGGCCCAAGCTTGGTATCGCGGGCCATGACTTCGAACTCCTCGATATGGATCGAGGTGAAGACGTCTTCCTTCACGATGCGTTCGCTGATCAGGATCGAATCTTCGTAGTTGTAGCCATTCCAGGGCATGAACGCGACGAGCACGTTGCGGCCCAGCGCCAGTTCGCCGAACTCGGTCGAAGGACCATCAGCGATGATATCGCCCTTCTCGATCAGATCGCCCACCTTCACCAGCGGGCGCTGGTTGATGCAGGTTGACTGGTTAGAGCGTTCGAACTTCTGCAGGCGATAGATATCGACGCCCGACTGGCCGGGTTCGATATCGCCACTGGCGCGGATCACGATGCGGGTGGCGTCCACCTGATCGACAATGCCCGAACGCAGCGCCGAAATCGCAGCGCCCGAATCGCGCGCTACGGTTTCTTCCATGCCGGTGCCGACGAAAGGCGCATCCGCCTTGATCAGCGGCACGGCCTGACGCTGCATGTTCGAGCCCATGAGCGCGCGGTTTGCGTCGTCGTTTTCCAGGAACGGAATGAGCGAAGCGGCAACCGAAACCAGCTGCTTGGGCGAAACGTCCATCAGCGTAACCTGATCGCGCGGGCTCATCACGAATTCGCCGTTCTGGCGGGCCGAGACAAGTTCGTCAACGAACGAACCGTCAGCCGTCAGTTCAGCCGAAGCCTGCGCAACGGTGTGCTTCTGTTCTTCCATTGCCGACAGATAGATCACGTCACCGGTGACCTTGTTGTCGATCACCTTGCGGTACGGCGTTTCGATGAAGCCATACTTGTTGACGCGGGCAAAGGTGCTGAGCGAGTTGATCAGACCGATGTTCGGGCCTTCGGGCGTTTCAATCGGGCAGATGCGGCCATAGTGCGTGGGGTGAACGTCGCGCACTTCGAAGCCTGCGCGTTCGCGGGTAAGACCGCCTGGCCCCAAGGCCGAAACGCGGCGCTTGTGCGTCACTTCGGACAGCGGGTTGGTCTGGTCCATGAACTGCGACAGCTGCGAGGAGCCGAAGAATTCACGCACTGCTGCCACAGCGGGCTTGGCGTTGATCAGGTCGTTCGGCATAACGGTGGAGACGTCAACCGACGACATGCGCTCCTTCACCGCGCGTTCCATGCGCAGCAGGCCGACGCGGTACTGGTTTTCCAGCAGTTCGCCCACCGAACGCACACGGCGGTTGCCGAGGTTGTCGATGTCGTCGATTTCGCCCTTGCCGTCCTTCAGGTTCACCAATTCCTTGACCACGGCGAGGATATCCTCGGTGCGCAGCGTGGTGATGGTGTCTTCGGCATCAAGGCCCAGACGCATGTTGAGCTTGACGCGGCCCACAGCCGACAGGTCATAGCGGTCACCATCGAAGAACAGGCCGTCAAACAGCGCTTCGGCGGTTTCACGCGTCGGCGGCTCGCCCGGGCGCATGACGCGATAAATATCGGCCAGCGCGTGATCACGATCCGGCGCCTTGTCGGCCTTCAGCGTGTTGCGAATCCACGGCCCGGTCGACACGTGATCGATATCCAGCAGTTCGAGGCTGTCGATCCCGGCCTTGTCGAGCAGATCAAGGTTTTCCGGCGTTACTTCATCACCGGCTTCGATCCAGATGCGGCCCGTCGTCTCATCGATCAGATCGCGCGCAGCGTAGCGGCCAAAGATTTCGTCTGTCGGGATCAGCAGTTCTTCCAGACCGTCCTTCAGCGCCTTGTTGGCAGCGCGCGGGGAAATCTTGGTGCCAGCAGGGAAGATCACCTCACCCGACTTGCCATCGACGATGTCGAACGCAGGCTTGCTGCCGCGCCACTGTTCAAGCACGAACGGCACCTTCCAGCCGCCCTCAGCCCGCTCCCACTTCGCGAGGTCGTAGAAGTGATGCAGGATCTGTTCGTCAGCGAGGCCAAGCGAATGCAGCAGCGCGGTGACCGGCAGCTTGCGCTTGCGGTCGATACGCACGTTGACGATGTCCTTGGCGTCGAATTCAAAATCGAGCCACGAACCGCGATAAGGAATGACGCGGGCAGCAAACAGATACTTGCCCGAGGAGTGGGTCTTGCCACGGTCATGGTCGAACAGCACGCCCGGCGAACGGTGCATCTGCGACACGATCACGCGCTCGGTGCCGTTGATGAAGAAAGTGCCGTTTTCGGTCATGAGCGGGATATCGCCCATGTAAACGTCCTGCTCCTTGATATCGATAAGCGACTTCGTCTCAGTCTCGGAGTCCACTTCGAACGTGGCAAGCTTGAGCGTCACCTTCATCGGCGCAGCATAAGTGATGCCGCGCTGGCGACATTCGTTCACGTCATACTTGGGCGCTTCAAGGACGTAACCGTCCTTTTCCTTGATATCGAGGCTGGCGGTGCCGGCAAAATCCTGGATCGGAAAAACTGACCGCAGCGTCTTTTCCAGGCCCGAAACATAGCCAATCGACGGATCGGAGCGAAGAAACTGCTCGTACGATTCGCGCTGAACTTCGATCAGGTTGGGCATCTGCACGACTTCGTGGATGTTCCCGAAGATCTTGCGGATGCGCTTCTTCACGCCGGGACGGCTGGGAGTCCGGGTAGACGTCGCCAAAGTAGCCATAAAGGTTACGAGCCTCTTCTCAAAAACTGCCGGAAACCCGGCGAAAACTTGCCACGCTGCGGTGATGGCGCCACCCAACAGGAAAAGGCCGCACAGCGCACGGCATCCCGTTTAACGGTAGCCATGGCCCGCAGCCTTTTGCGTCAGATGGTAAGTCCTTTCGCTTCCTTCCGTGGCCATCCCCCGCGCATGGGACAGCCTTGCTCGAAGCTAAGGCAGACAAAGCATATAGGAGCGGCATACTGCGAAGTCAAAGCCTGCGTTGCAAAGGGGGGACATGTCAAATGTGGCTGCGCGGTTGACTCTTTGCCTTGCTTGCCCCATTGGCCCTCCCGGACCGGCATGCAGCGATGCGCGCCGATCATCCGTCCGAGACAGTTGGTGTGCGGGATCTGCCTGCACTTAATTTCCAGCCTAGACGGGGAAAAGAGTTTCAGGCTCCTTCAGGTCCCAAGCCGGACCCATGGTGCCTCTCGCGCACTAAAGCTCCGGCTTTCGGCGCATCTCCTTCCCTTGTCACGGACTCGCCGGTGGTCTTCGGGCCACCGACAAACGTAGCCGATTGTCCGGTTTGTACCGTACAATCACATGTGAAGGAGTTAGGCATGGATCGTTCGCAGAAAGCCGATTCGGTCGCCTTCCTGAGCGGTGTCTTCAACGAGGCCGGCGCGGTGGTCATCACCCGCAACCTCGGCATGACGGTGGCCCAGTCCTCCGCCTTGCGCAACAAGATCCGTGAAGCGGGCGCGACCTACAAGGTTGCGAAGAACAGTCTTGCCAAGCTTGCCATCGCGGGCACCGATTACGAAGGTCTGGGTGATCTGTTCACCGGCCCTACCGCAATCGCAGCGTCCGCCGATCCGATCGCTGCCGCCAAGGCCGTGGTCGAATTCGCCAAGACCACCGACAAGATCGAAATCGTCGGTGGTGCAATGGGAACGCAGGTCCTCAACGAAGCTGGTATCCGGGCGCTTGCCACGATGCCGAGCCTCGATGAACTGCGCGGCACGCTCATCGGCCTCATTCAGGCTCCGGCCACGAAGATCGCCCAGCTCACGACTGCTCCGGCAGCCAAGCTGGCCCGCGTCTTCGGTGCTTACGCCAAGGAAGCCGCATAAGACTGATCGTTCGATTTGCGTCTGCCGCGCCACACGGGCCGGCGGGCACCATTAAATCAGGAGTGAAATACCATGGCTGATATCGCCAATCTCGTTGCCGAACTGTCGAAGCTGACCGTTCTTGAAGCCGCTGATCTTGCCAAGGCTCTCGAAGAAGCATGGGGCGTTTCCGCCGCTGCTGCTGTCGCTGTTGCTGCAGCCCCTGCTGCTGCTGCCGAAGCCGTTGAAGAAAAGACTGAATTTGACGTGATCCTCACCGGCGACGGTGGCAAGAAGATCCAGGTCATCAAGGAAGTCCGTGCCATCACCTCGCTCGGCCTGACCGAAGCCAAGGCCCTTGTCGAAGCAGCTCCGAAGGCTGTGAAGGAAGGCGTGTCGAAGGCTGAAGCAGAAGACATCAAGAAGAAGATCGAAGAAGCCGGCGGCACCGTCGAAATCAAGTAATCTGGCGAAATCCAGTGATCTTCTGAACAAGTTTCGCGGGTGTCTTGAAGCGCCCGCGGATGGGAAAGGCGGGGCTTCGGCTCCGCCTTTTTCGTTTGTGAACAGCCCTCGTCGCCGCCATCGTTGCGTTGCACACGCAGGGAGACATCATGGCTGCCGACATTGAACGCTATCGCCGATTTGCGCAAAGCAGGGTCGAACAGCTTGAGCATGAGGACCAAAGCCTGCGCCGCTGGCTGATCATGGTGCGTGCTGGCAGCTGGCCATTGCAGATCGTCAGCATTGTCTTTCCGGTGGCGGCAGGATCGTTTTCGTTGGCCAATCTCCCTGCCGATTCCACGCTTGTGCCCATGTTCAGCTTTATCGGAGCCGCTGCGGTGGCTCTCAACCGGGGCCTCAATTGCGATGCTTATCTGAGCGCGTACAAGCGAACGACACAGGCCGTCCGCAGCATCATCGAGGATTATGAGTGCATATTGGCGCTGGCCGATGAAAAAGTGGCCGACGCCCTCAAGAAAGCCGAAGCGCGGCTGCATGAACTGCGCGCCACCAGCAACGATGTCCCGCCCCGCCGCCGCAAAATCTTGCAACAGCGCGATGCCTCGACCACTGCATCGTTAACCTGACCGATCAGGCCGGTTCGCCCGCCACCGGCACGGTCACCGTCACTTGCAGCCCGCCACCGGGCGCGCGCGCAAAGGCGAGCCCGCCGCCAAAGCGCTGCAGCAGGCGGTGTGCGGTTGGGATGCCCAAGCCAAACCCGGCGGTATCGCGCGCTCTGGCTTCGTCGATGCGATAAAACGGCGCAAGAATGCGCTCATACTGGTCTTCGGGAATGCCGGGGCCGGAATCGGTGATGATCACCTGCCAGCGGCCTTCACCATCTGGCTGCACGGCAATACGGGCCATGCCAGCATGGTGCACAGCATTCTCGATCAGGGGATGCAGTGCCAGCAGCAGCGGCTCGCGCCAGGTGCGCACCACCGCGCCCGGGGCGGCATCGACCACCACCTTGCCGTGATAAACGCCTTCACCAAGATCGGTTATAGCCAGCCCGAGATCCATGATCGCCGGCTCTGTCGCAATGTGCTGCGCGCGCAAATACTGCTGCAGCGACATCAGCATCGCTTCCATCTCGTGCGTACTTTCGCGCACGAGCCCCGCAATTTCATCATCGTCAATCAGATCGGCGGCAATAGTCACGCGGGACAGCGGCGTGCGCAGATCGTGGCTGATCGCCTCAAACGAGCGGGCCTGATCCTCCATCGTTGCAGCAATGCGCGCCTGCATGCCGTTCATCGATCGGGCCAGCGTGCGCAGATCATCCGGGCCGCTTTCCTGCACCGGCACCACCAAGCCCTGTCCAATCGCGTCAGCCGCATCAGTCAGTTCGCGCAAGGGGCGGGTGATGATCCGCAACGACCACAGCGCCAGCGCAAAGCCGACAACCGCGGTAATCAGCGTCAACACCGTGGCGCGCAACGCTATCGGCCAACCCGAGGTGACATCGAGCGAGCGGAAATTGAGCCAGTGCCCATCACGCAATTGCATCGCGCCCACCAGATTGCCGTAGCCGAACCGCGAAGGCTCAAGCCCCAGCACAAGCCGCTTGCCGGCCAGTGTAGGCTCCCAATGCAGGATATGGCTGCGGATCTCGGCAACAATTTCGTCGCTACTGCCTGAAATGGCGCGCGGTGCATTGGCCAGTTCCACTTCAAGGTGGCTCGTGCTCATCGTGCGGCCGAGGTCATTTGGCGCAATTTCGTGCAGACGGTTGCTAACCACCAGCAGTTCCGCCACGCGCCGGGCGTGATCTTCGCGCAG
The DNA here is from genome assembly GCF_057180525.1 of Novosphingobium sp. HNCC26BN242. Taxonomy (NCBI): domain Bacteria; kingdom Pseudomonadati; phylum Pseudomonadota; class Alphaproteobacteria; order Sphingomonadales; family Sphingomonadaceae; genus Novosphingobium; species Novosphingobium sp. HNCC26BN242. Next base: position 549,415 of record NZ_JBXUGM010000002.1, on the reverse strand, counting down.
CGTTTCCTTGTCGATCACATTGTAAAAAGCCATGCTGGCGACGGCCTGAACTGCCGCCAGCACCAGCAAAAGCGTGGCTGCGCGCACCGCAAGACGCGAAAGATTTGGCCCGTGTTGCCAATAGCTTTGCAGGCTGTCGCGCAACTTGCGCCAAGGTCCGCGCCCTCGCGCGTTACCCGTTTCGACTGGAACAGTAGTCCCGCGGGCTTTCAGCACGGAGTCGGCAGCTCTTTCCATGGTTTTTACGCTGTCACTACAGGACAATACGGTCAACAGGCACGGGCACTCGGACATGTTTTGTGACATGCTGCGCACCTTCGGACATGAGCGATTGTGTGGCCAAACATTCTGCCAGCCGGACATTGCGCTTTCTTTGCCGCCGCTCTCAACCTATGCCGCGCCCGCCATGTTCGAGAAACCACCCCTCCGCTGGATCGATGAAATGCGCGCGATGCTGCGGCTTGCCGCGCCGCTGGTTGGTGCAAATCTGCTGCAGATGGCCGTGTTTGCCGTTGATGTAGTGTTCGTGGCGCGGCTCGGGCCTGAGGCACTGGCCGCATCGTCGCTGTCGGTTTCGCTGTTCGGCCTGCTGATCTGGTCGATGAGCGGACTGGTCGGCGCGGCATCACCGCTGATTGCAGCAGAACTGGGCAGCCGCCGCCATGCCGTGCGCGAAGTGCGCCGTACCGTGCGTATGGCCGGTTGGGCTGGCCTGCTGGCAGCTTTCGTGGCCATGGGAGTGTGCCTGCTTGGCGGGCCGCTGATGCGGGTGACCGGGCAAGACCCTGGCGTCATCGCGCGCGCCATTCCGTTTCTGGCAGTGCTAAGCTTCGCCTCCATCCCGGCTGTCATGGCTGCCTTGCTGCGCACCGTAGTGGCCACATTGGGCCGCCCCGGCATTGGCACAGCCATCACCGGCATGGCTGTGGTGGTAAATTCGCTGGGCAACTGGATGCTCGTGTTCGGCAATCTTGGCGCGCCCGAAATGGGCCTGCAGGGTTCAGCCATTTCCAGCGTGATCACCAGCACCGCGATGCTGATCGCGTTCATGCTCGTGATCCGCTGTGACCGGCGCCTGCACCGCTATCGCCTGCTCGGCCGCTGGTGGAAGCCCGAATGGAAGCGCTTTGCCGATGTGCTGCGCATTGGCTTGCCAATCTGCGGCACAATCATTGCCGAGGCTGGCATGTTCAATGGCGCGGCGTTCGTCATGGGCCGGATCGGCGAGGTGGAACTGGCCGCCCACACCGTGGCGCTGCAATTTGCGGCCATCGCGTTTCAGGTGCCGTTCGGCGTGGGTCAGGCAGCCACGATCCGCGTCGGCCTGGCGTTCGGCGCGCGCGACAGTGCGGCAATTGCGCTGGCAGGCAAAGTTGCGACTCAGCTTGGCATCGGGTTCATGGTGATTTCCGCAGGCATCATGCTGGCCTTCCCCGGCCAGCTTCTGCACCTTTATATCGACCCCGCCGCGCCTGAAAATGCGCGCATGGTGCAACTGGCGCTGCAATACATGGTCGTGGCCGCCGCATTCCAGTTGTTCGATGGTGCCCAAGCCGTTGCCGCAGGCATGCTGCGCGGGCTGCAGGACACCCGCTTCCCGATGCTGATTGCGATATTCGGCTATTGGGTGCCGGGCGTTGGCACGGCCTTATGGCTGGGGCTGTTCACATCGGTCGGCGGGCTTGGCGTGTGGATTGGGCTACTGGTCGGGCTGCTGTTCGTCGCTGGGCTGCTGCTGTGGCGGTGGAGTATACGCGCGCGTCTCGGGCTGCTGCCTGCCGGGTAACCGCCGAAACCGTTCATCAGCGTGAAAAGAATCTGCGTCACACCCATTGACGCCCCACTGGCATGCGACCATATCCCGCTCGCTGGCACTCTCCCCCTGAGAGTGCCAAGCCCCATTTTTTAGTATGGAAGAGGGAGAAAACCCATGTCATTCCGTCCGTTGCACGATCGCGTGCTGGTACGCCGCGTCGAAGCCGAGGAAAAGACTGCCGGCGGGATCATCATCCCCGACAGTGCCAAGGAAAAGCCCGCTGAAGGCGAAATCGTCGCCGTTGGCACCGGTGCGCGCGCCGAAAACGGCACGATCACCCCGATGGATGTCAAGGTCGGTGACCGCGTTCTGTTCGGCAAGTGGTCCGGCACCGAAGTCAAGGTTGGCGGGGAAGACCTGCTGATCATGAAGGAATCGGACGTTCTTGGCGTGATCGGCTGATCACCAACCACTGAATATCGCTCCCCCGCGCAGGCGGGGGTCTCAGGCCTGAGGTCCCCGCCTTCGCGGGGACTCGCTGAAATTAGAAGGATTAATCATCATGGCAGCCAAGGACGTAAAGTTCGGCCGCGACGCGCGCGAACGCATTCTGCGCGGCGTCGACATTCTCGCTGACGCAGTCAAGGTTACGCTCGGCCCCAAGGGTCGCAACGTGGTCATCGACAAGAGCTTCGGCGCACCGCGCATCACCAAGGACGGCGTCACCGTCGCCAAGGAAATCGAACTCAAGGACAAGTTCGAAAACATGGGCGCCCAGATGCTGCGCGAAGTGGCTTCGAAGGCCAACGACGCAGCCGGTGACGGCACCACCACCGCCACCGTTCTGGCACAGGCTATCGTTCGTGAAGGCATGACCTCGGTCGCTGCCGGCATGAACCCGATGGACCTGAAGCGCGGCATCGATATCGCTGTCCTCAAGGTCGTCGAAAACCTCAAGGCACGTTCGACCCCGGTAACCGGTTCGGCTGAAATCGCACAGGTTGGCATCATTTCGGCCAATGGCGACGTGGAAGTGGGCGAAAAGATCGCTCAGGCCATGGAAAAGGTCGGCAAGGAAGGCGTGATCACCGTTGAAGAGGCCAAGGGTCTCGAATTCGAACTCGATGTCGTTGAAGGCATGCAGTTCGACCGCGGTTACCTCTCGCCCTACTTCATCACCAACCCTGAGAAGATGACGGTCGAACTCGAAAACCCGTACATCCTGATCCATGAGAAGAAGCTGTCGTCGCTCCAGGCGATGCTGCCGATCCTCGAAGCGGTTGTGCAGTCGGGCCGTCCGCTGCTGATCATCGCCGAAGACATTGAAGGCGAAGCGCTCGCAACGCTCGTTGTCAACAAGCTGCGCGGTGGCCTTAAGATCGCTGCCGTCAAGGCACCGGGCTTTGGTGACCGTCGCAAGGCGATGCTGGGCGATATCGCCACGCTGACCGCTGGTGAAATGATCTCCGAAGACCTCGGCATCAAGCTTGAAACCGTAACCCTCGGCATGCTCGGTCAGGCCAAGAAGGTCACGATCGACAAGGACAACACCACGATTGTCGACGGTGCCGGTTCGGCTGACGAAATCAAGGGCCGCGTTGAGCAGATCCGTGCGCAGATCGAAGTCACCACTTCGGACTACGACCGTGAAAAGCTGCAAGAGCGTCTTGCCAAGCTTGCTGGCGGCGTTGCCGTGATCAAGGTCGGCGGTGCTACCGAAGTAGAAGTGAAGGAGCGCAAGGATCGCGTTGATGACGCGCTTCATGCAACCCGCGCTGCTGTCGAAGAAGGCATCGTCCCCGGTGGCGGTACCGCTCTGCTCTATGCAACCAAGGCTCTCGAAGGCCTCAAGGGTGCAAACGACGACCAGACCAAGGGCATCGACATCGTGCGTCGCGCCATCCAGACGCCGCTGCGCCAGATCGCCACGAACGCTGGCCACGATGGCGCGGTTGTCGCTGGCAACCTGCTGCGCGAAAACGACGAAAATCAGGGCTTCAACGCCTCGACCGACGTTTACGAAAACCTCAAGGCCGCTGGCGTGATCGATCCTACCAAGGTCGTTCGCACCGCGCTTCAGGATGCTGCATCGGTCTCGGGCCTGCTCATCACGACGGAAGCTGCCATCAGCGATCGTCCTGAAGACAAGCCTGCCATGCCCCCGATGGGTGGCGGCATGGGCGGTATGGGCGGCATGGACTTCTAAGTCTAACGCACTTTACGCCAAACACGATCAGGGGCTGGAGGGGAAACCTTCCAGCCCTTTTTCATGATTGGTATTTTGCAGTGTGCGGCAGAGAGTGCGGCGCGGTTGCTACGTCTTGATCCGCTCGAACAGATCAACAGTCGCGCCATCATCAAGCGCATGGTCGGCATAGCGCACAAACCGGAGCTTCTGTGCCAGCCTCATCGATGCGGCATTTTCGGGTTCGATCATGCAGGCAATGCGGTCCTGCCCTTGCGTCTTGTCGAACAAATCCAGCGCGGCGCGCATGCCTTCTTCGGCATAGCCCCGGCCCCAGTGCTCGCGCGCCACGATCCATGCGGCCTCGGCGATATCATCCATCCCTTTGCCGAATCCGCGCAAGCTGTGGAACATGCCAAGCTGGCCAACGAACGCGCCGCTGGCCTTTTCGTGGGCGATAAACATGCCATAGCCATAGAGCTGCCACGATCCCGCCGCCCGCATCGCGCGGCTGAACATTTCGGTGGTCAGATCTTCCGGCTGAGGGCCAAGGAACCGATGCACCGCAGGATCGGCCACCAGATCGCGCAGCAGCAGGTAATCGTCACGCTCCGGCAAGCGCAGCACGAGACGTTCGGTTTCGATCACATCACTACGTCCAGAACGTGCAACAACAAGCCCACCAGTCCGCCAACCAGCGTGCCGTTGATGCGGATGAATTGCAGATCGCGCCCCACCGCGCCCTCGATGCGGTCGGTCACGGTGCGCGCGTCCCAGCGCTTGACGGTTTCAGACACGAGCCGGACGATTTGCGCGCCATAGCGCGTGGCAACGCCCACCATCGTGCGCCGGGCAAAGCGGTTGACCATACGCTGCAGCTGCACATCGCGCTGCAAGGCATGCCCCAGTTCGGCAAGGCTCGCGCCAAATTGCCCGCCGAGTGCGCCCTGCGGATTGCGCACCGTGTGCAACAACCGGGTGCGGCCCCGCTCCCACAAGGCATCCAGCCACCGAGCAAAGGCAGGATTGGCCAGCACTTCGCGCTTCAGCGCTTCAACTTTTGCCCGCGTGGCCGGATCATGCACCAGATCGTGGGCCAGCGTTTGCAATCCATCCTCGATCTTGCGCCGCAAGGGGTGATCGGGGACCACTAGTGTCTCGGCCAGAAGCTTGTACAGTCCGTCAAGAATGCTGTTGGCAAGCTTTTCGTCCAGCCCGGTCCAGCGCAGAATAGCATTGGCTCGCTCATGGATCGTTTCCTGAATCAGCGCCTCATTGGCCTCCAGCGTCTCTGCCGTTTTGCGGATCAGGCTTTCGATCACCGGCATGTGCCGCCCATCAGCGATGGCAGCGCCGAGCAGCTGGCCCAGCAGCGGCGAAAGCTCAAACTTTTCCAGCTGCCCGCGCAGTGCGCCCTTGGCCAAGCCGCCCAGCTTTTCCGGGTCGAGCGATTCAAGAACATCGGCCACCAGCCCCGCCGCGCCATCGCGCAACCGGCTTTCCCCGGTGCGCGGGTCGGCCAGAAATGCCCCCGCCGCAGCCGCCGTGTTGACCGCCGCCATGCGCCGCGCCACCACACCGGGCGTCAGAAAATTGTTCTGCAGGAACGCCGCCATCGTATCGGCGATGCGGTCCTTGTTTTCGGGAATGATTGCGGTGTGCGGGATGGGCAGGCCAAGCGGATGGCGGAATAGGGCCGTTACCGCAAACCAGTCTGCCAAGCCGCCCACCATCGCTGCTTCGGCAAAGGCGCGGATATAGCCGACCGCTGGGTGCAGCCCTTCATACTGCCGTGTCACGATATAGACTGCCGCCATCGCCAGTAGCAGGCAGGTGGCCACGATGCGCATGCGCCTGGCTCGATCAACTAAGGGCAGCGCGCGCCTCAACCTAAAGCGGCCAGCAAGGCTGTTGGCAGCAGCTGTAGTTTCGACAGGTTCAGGGCGATCAGCGGTCACTCCGCTGGGAATGCCTCGTGCTCCGGTTCGTTCCTGCGCGCAGCAACGGGTGCTGCATGCGCCGGGCCATGATGCGCCCCGGCAGGTGCAGGTTCAATAGCAGCCACAGGCTCATGGCCCAGCACGTGCCGCGCCAGCCATGGGCCAATCCGCTTTTCCAGACCATCAGCGAGGCTGAACCCGGCAGGCACGATCAGCAGCGTCAGCGCCGTGGACAGTGTCAGCCCGCCGATCACGACAATACCCATCGGTGCGCGCCAGCCGCCATCGCCGCCGATCGAAACCGCCGTCGGGATCATGCCGGCAACCATAGCCACGGTGGTCATGATGATCGGCTGCGCACGCTTGTGACCGGCCTCGGTGATCGCCTCAAGCTTGGCCTTGCCCGTCGCCATTTCCTCAATCGCAAAGTCGATCAGCAGGATCGAGTTCTTGGCCACAATGCCGAACAACATCAGTATACCGATAAACACTGGCAACGACAGCGACTGCCCCACGATCCAGATCGCAATCAGGCCGCCCAGCGGAGCGAGGAACAGCGATCCCATGTTGACCAGCGGCGATATGAAGCGCCGATAGAGCAGCACCAGCACCGAGAACACGAGCAGAATCCCTGCGGCCACGGCTATGACGAAGTTGTCCAGCATCTCTTGCTGGAACTTGTCTTCGCCCGCCGCCGTGTTTGAAACACCTTGCGGCAGGTTCTTCATGACCGGCAGCTTCATGATGGCTGCCATGGCATCGCCCTTGACCACGCCGGGCTGCAAGTCGGCCCCCACAAACACGCGGCGGCTCTGATTGTAACGCTGGATTTGTGTCGGCCCAGATCCGAACCCGATTTCCGCAACGCGCGATAGCGGCACCGATCCTCCGCCAGCAGTAGGCACTGGCAGATTTTCGATCACCGACAGATCGCGCCGCGATTCCTCGGGCAGCTTGACGCGGATCGGCACCTGCCGGTCTGACAGCGAGAACTTCGCGCTGTTCTGATCAATCTCACCCTGCGTGGCGATACGGATGACCTGACTGAGCGCCTGCGTTGTGATGCCAAGGTTTGCGGCCAGATCGAGCCGGGGCTTGATGATCACTTCAGGCCGGCGCAAATCGGCACTGATACGTGGCGCAACCACCGAAGGCAGCGTGCTCATCTGATCGACCAGGGTCTGCGCGGTGTTCTGCAACAGGTCTGGATTGGACCCGGCGAGCATGATGCTGATCGGTCGGCCCGATCCGCCGCCCGGACCGCCCGGACCCTGCGCCTGAAAATTCACGCGAACATCGGAAATCTTCTGCAGTTGCGGCGTCAGTTCGCGTTCGAACACAAGGCTGGTGCGCTCGCGATCCTTGCGCAAGTTGACGTAAATGTTCGCTTTGGCTTCGCGCACAGAGGCAAGCTGCGATTCCACTTCCTTCTGGCTGCCGATCAGCGCCACGATCTCGGCCACCTTGCGCTCAGTCTGTTGCAAGGTGGTGCCGGGCACCATCTCGATCGTGACCGTGCTCTCATCGCTGTCGGTGTCGGGGAAGAACTGCGACGGGATCACGAAGAACATGGCCAATGTCATCAGCAGCGCGACAAAGCCGACGCCCATCATCCACAACCGATGGTCGTGCAGTCGCGCCATGAAACGGCGGCGTGGGTGCTGTGCGCGATAGGCCTTGGCCTTCGAGGTATCGAGCGACCAGCTCAACACCTTCATGTATTTGTCCATCCATGGCCCGCCGCCATGCTCAGCCTCGCCATGCGCTTTCAGGAAATATGCGGCCACCATCGGCGTGATCATGCGCGCAACCAGCAGCGAGAACATCACCGAGATCACCACGGTCATGCCAAAGTTCTTGAAGAACTGTCCCGAAACGCCGGGCATCAGAGCCACAGGGAAGAACACCGCGACGATCGAGAATGTGGTTGCCACCACGGCAAGGCCGATTTCGTCAGCGGCGTCAATTGAGGCCTGATAGGCGCTTTTGCCCATGCGCATGTGGCGCACGATGTTCTCGATCTCCACAATTGCATCGTCAACCAGCACGCCCGCCACGAGCCCCAAGGCCAGCAGCGACATCTGGTTGAGCGTGAAGCCCATCAGATCGAGCACCCAGAACGTGGGGATCGATGAAAGCGGGATGGCGATGGCCGAAACGATTGTCGCGCGCCAATCACGCAGAAAGAAGAACACCACGATCACCGCCAGCACGGCGCCTTCGACCATGGCATTCATCGACGAGCGGTATTGATCCTGTGTGTAAGTCACCGAGGTGAACAACAGCTCGAAATGGATCTTGCCGCCCTGCTCCGCCTCGATCTTCTTCATCTCCTCCAGCGCGCCTTCATAGACGGACACGTCGGATTCGCCGCGCGCGCGCGACATGGAGAAAGTGACGACCGGCTTGCCATTGAACTTGGCGACAGACGTCAGCTCGCTGTACGCATCGCGAACGTCTGCCACATCGGCAAGGCGCACGGTGCGATTACCGGTGATCTGGATTTCGGTCTGCGAAAGATCGAAGGCCGATTTGGCGTTGCCCAGCACGCGCACGGACTGGCGTGACCCGGCAACCTCAGTACGGCCACCTGCCGCATTGATGTTCACCTGACGCAGCGCGGCGTTGACCTGGCTTGCAGTCACACCCATCGCGTTCATCTTGGCCGGATCAAGCGTAACTGCAATCTCGCGGTTCACCCCGCCAGACCGGCTCACTTCGGCCATGCCCGGCACGGTCAGCAAGCGCTTGGCAATCGTATCGTCGATGAACCACGAGAGCTGTTCCAGCGTCATGTCATCGGCGGCAACCGCGAAGTAGGCAATGGGGTTCGACGATGTTTCGACCTTGAACACCTGCGGCTCAAGAATGCCCTCGGGCAGATCAGACCGGATCTGGTCAACCTGATTCTTGACCTCGTTGACCGCGGCGTTGATGTCCTGCCCGATCTTGAACTGGACTTGCGTCTGGCTGCTGCCTTCTGACGCGGTCGAAGTCAGCGTATCGACACCGGCAATCGAGCGCACGGCCGATTCCACACGCTGGGTAATCTGGTTCTCGATTTCGGTCGGCGCGGCCCCCGGTTGCGATATCTGCACGATGACCACCGGAAACTCGATATCCGGCGTATCCTGCACCTTCATCTGCATGAACGAGACCAGCCCTGCCAGCGTCAGCCCGATGAACAGGACAATCGGCACCACCGGGTTGCGGATGCACCAGGCTGAAATGTTCTGGAAGTTCATGGCATATCCCTACTCAGGGCCCTACTTCGCAACTACCGGCTGGACTTTGTCGCCCGCATTCAGGAAGCCGCCTGCGCGCAGCACGATCCGCTCCTTGCCCGAAAGCCCTTCGATCACCGCAATCCCGCGCTCACTGACCTCACCGGTCTTCACCGCACGGCGCTGCACCTTGTCATCGTTGCCGACGACATAGACGAATGAGCCCTTCTCATCGCTCAGGATCGCCGATTCCGGTAGCAAAGGTGCGGTAACAGTGCCCGAGCGCAGCTTTGCGCTGGCAAAGCCACCGGGCCGCAGTGCCTTGTCATACGGCAGCGCGATCCGCGCAATACCTTCGCGCGAGGTCTGATCGATGGTGGGCGACAACTGCCAGATTTCACCGCTGAAAGTGCGCTGCGATCCCACCGGAATCACATCTGCCGTTGACCCGATCGACAGGCGGGCAAGGTCGAATTCCGAAAGGCGCGCCTGCATTTCCATCTGCCCATCGCGCGCCATCGAAAACAGCACGCCCGTGCCGGGGCTAACGATCTGGCCCGGCTCTGCCGCGCGCGTCAGCACAAGGCCGGCCGCAGGCGCCACGATGTTCAGGCGCGCGGTACGCTCTCGCAATTCGCCGAGGCCCGCGCGCGCAACGCCCACCCGCGCCACGGCAGCATCGCGCGTGGCGGTCAGCCGGTCGACGTCCGCCTTCGAGATGAAGCCACGCTCAACCAGCTTGAGCGCGCGATCGAGGTTGGCTTGCGCCAGACGGGCATCGGCTGCGGCAACTTCAACGTTGGCGGCTTGGCTAGCCAGTTGCTGCGTTTGAACGGCCCGGTCGATCACGGCCAGAACCTGTCCGGCCTGGACCCAGTCTCCGGCATCCACCAGCACGCGGACCACCTGTCCACCTTCACCGGCCACGCCCACCGGCATTTCGCGGCGGGCCGCAATCGTGCCGCTGGCCGAGATCACGTTGGCGATGGTGGTCTGTCCGGGCACGATCACCGAGACGACTTGCGCCTGTGCTTCACCAGCTTCGTTCGTCGAAGTCGCACCGCCGTTGTGCATGGCATACCACGCCCCGATCAGTACCGCGATGACCACCGCAGCGATGATCCAGAGGCGCCGACGCCCTGCGCGTTCGCTATCGCGATCTTCGTTCAAGCCGTTCAGGGCCAGCGCGCCATCGGCCTCAATGGTCGTTTCGTAGTTCATCGTCTATCCCGCCATCGTCCTTCCACGGTGCTTTGCCGAATTGGCAACCTTCCGCGTTGGAACAAGGACCGGCCCCTTTTGTTCGAGTAAGTGCATCATATTCACAACGCACCGGCATAACGCACCAGCCATGGATCTGGCCCCCGCACCTTGGCAGGTCAGCGTCTTGTAATAGACCGCCTTCCGACGAGGTGCAATTCAGTCTCGACGAAGGACTTACGCCAAATTGGCGCACGTGTCTTTCGTGCACCTGTATCTTTCTGTAACGGCCCCAGACAGCAGTTCATTCAGTCATGCGTCCTGCCGCGATGCGGGAGCGTGTAACAGATGGCCCAAAGAGCAGCGGCCGCTTCCCGAAGGAAACGGCCGCTTAAACTCATCGGGATTGATAAGGTCAGTATTTCAACTGACGCTCATACAAGTCACGGTAATGCTGAATACGGGTCACGCGCAGGCCCTGCATGCCGGAACGATCGACCGCGCGTTGCCACGAAGCGAACTCTTCAAGCGTCAGATTGTAACGCTCGCACACTTCGTCAATGGTCAGGAGCCCGCCGTTAACAGCCGCCACGACCTCGGCCTTTCGGCGTACCACCCATCGGGTGGTAGAAGGCGGCGGGAGGCTGTCGATCGTCAACGGCTCACCAAGCGGGCCGATTACTTGTGCCGGGCGGATTTTCTGGTTTTCGATCATATCAATCTCGTGCTTCAGCGTGGCCCGTCCAGACGCTCGTCATTGCGTCGTCGGATGTGCACAAAAGTGGTTTTCCATTCGCTGAAGAGGTTGGGTTAACGCCCTGTTTACGAATCGCCTTCTGCGCCGGACCGACCGAAAATCCCGTTGCAATGAGCCGTGCGGTGGCTCCATCAAAGCTGCCACCAGGACTATTGTCCGACGCGCCAGAGATGTGCGCCATCGACCGTCGCAGATCCTGCAGCGCGGTAATCTGCGCGCAGAGTCCGTGCCACGTCAGCGGCCGAAGGCCGGGTGCCGTTTCGCCGGGAAGCAGAAAGGCAGAATTCTCGAAGCTCATGTCCATCGCCAAACGTTTTAGGCCCGAGATGGCTAAGGTCCGGTAAAGGCGACCATTACCTTTTGTTCAGCGATTGCATTTTTGGCTCGGTTCGTCGTGTTTCGGTCATCTGATCCCAGATTTTGCGCTGCGGTCGGTTTGCGCCTATGGGGCTGGCGATGATCGCAGACTCCCTGACCACCAATCTTTTCGACCTCGCCGGGCCGCTTTCCGCACGGCGCATCGTCGTGGCCATGTCGGGCGGCGTGGACAGTTCGGTGGTGGCTGGTCTGGCCGCGGCGACCGGTGCCGAAGTGATTGGCGTTACACTCCAACTCTACGATTATGGCGCAGCTACGGGCCGCAAGGGCGCGTGCTGCGCAGGGGACGATATCCGTGATGCGCGGGCCGTAGCAGATCGCCTCGGCATCGCGCACTACGTGTTCGATCACGAATCGCGCTTCCGCGAAGATGTGGTTGAACGGTTCGCCGATGATTACCTGAACGGCCGCACACCGATCCCCTGCGTCCGCTGCAACATGGGGCCAAAGTTCACCGACCTGCTCGATATGGCGCGCGAACTGGGGGCCGATTGCTTGGCCACCGGCCACTATGTGCGCCGCGTCATGGGCGCAAACGGCGCCGAACTGCACCGCGCTATCGATCCGGCGCGCGACCAGTCGTACTTTCTCTATGGCACGACCGAAGAGCAGCTTTCGTACCTGCGCTTCCCGCTGGGCGGCCTGCCCAAGACCGAGACGCGCCGCATGGCGCAGGACATGGGCTTGGTCGTCGCCACCAAGCCCGACAGCCAGGACATCTGCTTCGTGCCCGATGGCGATTATGCCAAGATCGTGCGCGCGGTGCGGCCCGAAGGCGATGCACCGGGCGAGATCGTCCACGCCGCCACTGGCGAAGTGCTCGGCACCCATCGCGGCATCATTCACTACACCGTCGGGCAGCGGCGCGGTCTTGAAATAGGCGGCTTGGCTGAGCCGCTTTATGTCGTCGGCCTTGATGCTCCAACGCGGCGCGTGCTCGTCGGCCCGCGCCCGATGCTGGCCGTGGGCAGTGCCGTGATCATAGAAACCAACCGTATCGGCCCGCTGCCCGAAGGCCCTCTCATGGCCAAAGTGCGCTCAATGGCAAAGCCGGTGCCGGTCACGCTCGAAGGCCCATTCGGTGATGGCGCCAGCGCCACGATCCGCTTCACCCAGCCCGAATATGGCGTCGCCCCCGGACAGGCAGCGGTGATCTATGCAGGCGAACGGGTGATCGGCGGGGGCTGGATCGATTCGACTGAGCGCTGGGAAGCCTATTCCCAAGGCTCCAACACGCAGCCCCAGCCCTCCTTGTAAGTTGCGGTCTGGCTGAATATCAGCGCGAATCGGGCGGTTACACTTTTGGCACTGGCATCTTCGCTCAGGCTCACCATTTCCATGCCGGGCTCGAAATCCTTGGTACAGTCTGACAGGCTGCGTCCCCCGGCATAGCGGCACGAACAGGCGACCCGCGCGCCATAACTGGTGCCGGTCATCCCATAACTGCGGATGGTGGACCAGAAAACCGCCAGTGCAATCGCCCCCAGCAGTAGCGCGCCGAGCGCGATGCGGGGCCACCAGCGCCGATTCGGTCCAATCGTGAGTGACGGAGCTGTGGGGGAACTGTGGTTGCCGGTTGCCATGACTGCCGATTCTGGTCGAAGGACAGGCCTTATGGCCCGCCGTTCGCTCTCCCTTATAATGTCGCTCGCGCTGCTGCCAGCCCTGGCCAGCTGTTCGCAGGGGACGAACGCGCCCGAAGGCCCGCCGCCCCTGTCCGATCAGGCACTTGAAGCGGTGGTGAAATCACCGGGGGCAAACCGCGAAAAGCTCGCCCGCGCGATTGATACCCTGTTTGCCCAAGACATGGGCGAGACCCGCGCGGTGATCGTGATGAAGGGCGGGCGGATCGTCGCCGAACGCTATGCCGAAGGCTATCACGAGAATACGCGCTTCGTCAGCTGGTCGATGGCCAAATCGGTCACCGGCGTGATGATCGGCATGCTGGTGTCCGATGGCCGCCTGCGACTGGACGAGACCGCGCCGGTCCCGGCATGGCAGCGCCCCGGCGATCCGCGGGGCGAGATAACCTTGCGCCAGTTGCTGCAGATGCGCTCGGGCCTGCGCCATTCCGAAGCTATCGAGCCGGTCTATGAATCCGATGAAGTGCGCATGCTGTTCCTCGATGGGCGCAACGATATGGCCCGCTATGCCGAGGATCAGCCCCTGGAGGCAGAGCCCGGCCGCAAGTTCGAATACTCCAGCGCCACCAGCGTGATCCTTGCCGATCTGGCTGCACGAGTGCTGACCCCAGCCCCCGATCCCGAAAGCCGCCGCAATGCCGTGGCGGACTATCTGCGCACGCGCCTGTTCGAACCGGCGGGGATGAAATCGATGCTGCCCGAATTCGACCGCGCAGGCACGCTGGTCGGCGGGTCACTGATTCACGGCACCGCGCGCGATTGGGCCAAGTTCGGCGAATTTCTGCGCAACAAAGGTTCGGTCAAAGGCGCACAGATCATGCCGCGCCAGTGGATCGATTTCATGGTCACCCCCTCCCCGCGTGAGGCGCAGTACGGCGCGCAGATCTGGCTGAACCGCAAGGCCACGACGGGCGAATCCTCGCTGTTCCCCGATCGCGGGCCGAAGGATCTGTTCGCCTGCATCGGCCATCTCGGGCAATATGTGCTGGTCAGCCCATCGCGCGGGATCACCGTTGTGCGCCTTGGCAAGACGCAGGATGATCAGGGTGGACGGGTTGTCGATGGACTGGCCGAAGTTGTGGCGCTTTACCGCTAGGGCCTTGAAGGATTGCTGCCATCTTCCGTTCGTGTCGAGCGAAGGCGAGACACTTGCGCGCGGTGTCTCGACTTCGACCTTTTAGGTCGAAGTTTATCCCGAGCCAGACGAAGGGCTCGACACGAACGGGGTTTGGGTGTGGCATCGCGCAAAGTCAAAGTGCACGTAAGGTCAAAGTGATCTAGGGAAGCCGGAACAGGCCTTCGACCACGGTCACGCAATCCCCGCCCAGCAACACACGATCCTCTTCAAGACGGCACGCAAAATCCGCCCCGCGCGCCGAAGCCTGATGCGCGGCAAAGGCTGCGCAGCCCAGCTTTTGCGCCCAGATCGGCGTCAGCGCCGCATGGGCCGAGCCGGTGGCGGCATCCTCATCAATCCCGCCGCCGGGCACAAACACGCGGCTGACCACATCCGCGCCCGATGCATGGCCCGTGCCGGATGCGGTGGCGATAAACTGAACGTCGCCGAACGCCAGCAAAGCCTTGAAATCAGGCGCAAGGGCCAGAACGTCATCGGCGCTGGCATAAACAAACACGTTGTAACCATCGCACTGCCAGACCTCGTGCGGCACCGGCGTGCCGAGCAGAGGCACGGCGGCATCGAATGCGCCGAGCCCGGTCTTCACGGCAGGTAGCGACAGGACATAGCGATCACCGTCACGCACCACTTCCAGAATGCCAGCCTTGCGCGTGGCGAAGGTCACGCGCCCCAACATCGGGTCCTGTTCCAGCACAACATGGCCCGAAGCGAGCGTAGCATGGCCACACATCGCCACTTCCACCGCAGGGGTGAACCAGCGAAGTTCAAAGTCCGCAGCGCCGGTGTGATCAGGCACCAGAAACGCGGTTTCGGCAAACATGTTTTCCGCGCCAATGGCCTGAAGCGTCGCATCATCAGGCCACGCCTCCAGCATCATCACGGCGGCCTGATTGCCAGACAGCGCCTGCGCGGTGAAGGCATCGACGTGGAAATAGGGGGCCTTGCTGCTCACTTAACCGGCGCTCCTTGCGCAAGAAGGGCGGGGCTGGTCGCGTCTGCATCGGGCGCGAGGAGGTTTTCGGCACCCATGGACTCTTCATCCACCAGTCCTTCGGGATCGGGATGAATCAGAATCTCAACGCCCGGAAACGCCGCCATCAACTTGTCCTCGATCTCGTCCATCACCCGGTGCGCCTCGGTCACCGTCATCCGGCCATCAATCCAGACGTGGAACTGCACGAAATCGCGGTTGCCGCTGGTCCGCGTGCGCAGATCGTGCAGGCCCTTCAACTCAGGGTGCTGCGAGACGAGTTCGAGAAACCGTTCGCGCTTTTCCAGCGGCCATTCGTGGTCCATCAGCTGATCCACCGCCACTTGCGAGGCACCCCATGCGCCCCATGCCAGCCACAGCGCGATGCCGAACGCGAACACCGCGTCGGCACCCGTGATCCCGAGATAAGTATCGAGCACCAGCGCCGCGATGACCGCAAGGTTCAGGAACACGTCGGACTTGTAATGTACATTGTCGGTGCTGATCGCGAGGCTGCCAGTCTGGCGAATCACGTGCCGTTGATAGACCAGCAGCACAAAGGTGGCAGCCAGCGCGATGGTCGAAACGATGACCCCGGACTCCGCTTCGGCCACACGCGCGCCGCCAAAGAACTGGCCGACCGCGCGGAAGGCAAGGCCGATGGCTGAGATCGAGATCAACACGACTTGAAACATCGCCGCCAACGCCTCGGCCTTGCCATGGCCGAACCGGTGGTTCTGGTCATCGGGCTGTGAGGCTATCCAAACGCCCAGCAAGGTGGCCAGACTGGCGACGAGATCAAGCGCCGTATCGGCAAGGCTCCCCAGCATCGCGGTGGACCCGGAAGACAGGACCGCCCAAGCCTTCATCCCCACCAACAGCAACGCCACCGCAATGCTGGCCATCGCGGCCTTTCGGTTCAGATCATTGTGAGTGGTGGTGGTCGCGTTCATATCCTGCGTCTTTACGGGTAAAGCAGGCTGCTGGTCCAGCCGCCCTTTCCATCGGCGACGAAACGGCGGCGTTCGTGCAGGCGATAGTCGCGGTCCTGCCAGAATTCGATGGCGCTCGGCGTGACGCGATAACCCGACCAGTGCGCCGGGCGCGGCACGTTGCCATCGGGATAATCTGCGCGCAGCAAGGCCACGCGATCAAGATAGGTCTGCCGGTCAGGCAGCGGGCGCGACTGGGCCGAGGCGGCAGAGCCCAGACGCGATTCAGGATGGCGGCTGTTGAAATAGGCATCAGCCTCGGCATCGCTGACTTGCGCAATGGGGCCTTCGATGCGGATCTGGCGGCGCAGCGATTTCCAATGGAAGAGCAGAGCGACGTGGGGGTTGGCAGCGAGTTCCCCACCCTTGCGGCTGTGGAAGTTGGTGTAGAACACAAAGCCGTCCGGCCCATGGCCCTTCAGCAGCACCATACGCACCGAGGGCATTCCATCGGGCGTGGCAGTGGCCAGCGCCATGGCATTGGGATCGTTCAGTTCGGTTTCCTGCGCCTGTGCAAACCACGATTCGAAAATGCCATAAGGATCAGCGTGGGGAATCGCATCATGGCCTTCCGGCGAATTCTGTTCAGCGTTCACGGCAGTTTCCTGAATAAGTTTACAGTGTTTACAGAGTCCTGAGGAGAAACAGTCAGGGGCTGGCTAAGGGTTGCGGTGACGGCCTGAGGTCCCTGCCTTCGCGGGGACGCTGGCTGGTAGCTCTGCCCGCAGTAGTGCGTTTTTCCATGGCGGCGCGCAAATTCATGCAAGCCGCCTACTCCCCTTGACCAAAGTAGGAAAGCCAACCTTGCGGGCAGGGCCGCGCCGCCCTAGCTATGGGTCATGGCTGATCCGTATTCGACATTGGGCGTTCCCCGCAGCGCAAGCGAGAAGGACATCAAGTCTGCCTATCGCAAGCTGGCCAAGGAATTGCACCCGGACAAGAACAAGGACAACCCCAAGGCCACGGAGCGGTTCTCAGAAGCAACCCGCGCCTATGACTTGCTGTCGGACAAGGACAAGCGGGCGAAGTTTGACAGGGGCGAAATCGATGCCGACGGCAACCCGATGGGTCCGTTCGGCGGGGGCTTTGGTGGGGGCGCTGGAGGCTTTCGCGGCAACCAGGGCGGGTTTCGCCACGATGGCGGGTTTGAAGGCGGCTTTGGCGGTGCGGCCGAAGGCATCGACATCGGCGATATCTTCGAAGGCCTGTTTGGCGGACGCGGAGGAATGGGCGGTGCCGGAATGGGTGGAGCCGGAGCCCGCCGCGGCCCGCCGCCCAAGGGGGCAAACGTCAGCTATCGCCTGAAAGTGTCGTTCGAGGATGCCGCAACCCGCGCCAGCCAGCGCATCACCCTGTCCGATGGCAAGACCATCGACCTCAAGCTTCCCGCAGGTATCGAAAACGGCCAGCAGATGCGCCTTCCTGGTAAGGGTGAACCCGGTCCCGGCGGCAGTGGCGATGCCATCGTGACCATCGAGATCGGTGCCCACAACTTCTATGAACGTGAAGGCGACAATATCCGGCTCGACCTGCCGATCAGCCTTTCCGAAGCTGTTCACGGCGGCAAAGTGAAAGTCCCCACCGTCGATGGCCCGGTCATGCTTACGGTTGCACCGGGCAGTTCCAGCGGGCGGACCTTGCGTCTCAAGGAGCGGGGCTTTTCCCGCAAGGATGGAACGCGGGGCGATCAGTTGGTGACACTGCAGATCGATATTCCTGCCGATGACATGGATCTGAAAGCACGTCTCGAAGGTTGGGCTGACATGCGCAATCTTCGTGGCAAATTTGGTGGCTGAGGATACGAGCCGGACATGAACAAACCCGGTCAGCCAGCGCCGGGTGAAAGTGTGCCTGCACCGCAAGCGCCTTTCAACATGCCCAATCTTTCGCCCGAAGCTCGCCGAAGAGAAGCCTTGCGCTCGCGTTCAAGGCCAAGCCACACCAGCCACCCGGAACGGTCCAGCGCACGCAAAAAAGCTTGGGAAGTGGTCAAGCGCGTGTGGATCGGCGTTTTCAACGATGGCTCCATCCACGCAGGCAACCTTGCCTACATGATCGTCATCGCAATCTTTCCGTTCTTCATCGCCAGTGCCGCGCTGTTTTCGCTGATCGGTGAGGCTGGACAGCGTGCGGCAGCCATCGATGCCGTGCTGATTGCCTTGCCCCCGGTTGTTGCGGTCACCATAGAACCCGTTGCCCGCAGCGTGATCGAGGCGCGCAGCGGGTGGCTGCTTTGGATCGGTGGAATCTTCGGCCTTTGGACGGTCGGCAGCCTGGTGGAAACCATTCGCGACATTTTGCGCCGGGCTTATGGCACGCAGTGGGAACATGCTTTCTGGCGCTATCGACTGGCCTCCACCGGAGTCACGCTCGCCTCCGTCGTGCTGATCTTGCTGGCCATCTTTGCGCAGGTTTTGATTGGCGCGGCACAGGAAGTGATTGCCGCGTTCCTGCCGCAATTCAACAATCTCGTTTCGAGTCTGGCCCTTTCGCGCTTTATCCCGGCGCTGATTTTGTATGGTGCGCTGTGGCTCCTGTTCATATCGCTGACGCCCGGCGCCTATCGCGGACGCAGCTATCCCAAATGGCCCGGAGCCCTGTTTGTGACGGCATGGTGGATTGCGGTCACCACCGCCCTGCCCGGCCTGTTGCGCACCTTTTTCTCCTATGATCTGACCTATGGCAGCCTTGCCGGGATCATGATCGCCCTTTTCTTTTTCTGGCTGGTGGGCTTAGGGATGGTGGTAGGAGCTGAACTCAACGCCGCGCTTGCCGAAACGCCAGAAGAACGCGACATGCTGGGCCAAGCAGACAATCGGGCGCGTGCCAGCATGGCAAGCGGCGGAATCGACACTAAAAGCGAGAACAAAGACGCATGACCGGACTTATGCAAGGCAAGCGCGGACTGATCATGGGCCTGGCCAATGACAAGTCGCTGGCCTGGGGCATCGCCCAGAAGCTGCACGAACACGGCGCAGAACTGGCCTTTTCCTATCAGGGTGAAGCGCTGGAAAAGCGCGTGCGCCCATTGGCGGCCAGCCTTGGCAGTGATTTCCTGATCGAATGCGACGTGTCCGACATGGACGCGCTGGACCAGACGTTCGAGACACTGAAGGCGCGCTGGCCGACCATCGATTTCATCGTCCACGCCATCGGCTATTCCGACAAGACCCAGCTGCGCGGCAAGTATTACGATACCACGCTCGACAACTTCCTGATGACGATGAACATCTCGGCCTACAGCCTTGTCGCTGTCACCAAGCGGGCGATGGAGATGATGTCTGCGGGTGGTTCGATCGTAACGCTGACCTATTACGGCGCGGAAAAGGTTGTGCCCCATTACAACGTGATGGGCGTGGCCAAGGCGGCGCTGGAAGCCAGCGTCAAGTATCTGGCCAACGATTGCGGCCCTGCAGGTGTGCGCGTGAATGCCATTTCCGCCGGGCCGATCAAGACATTGGCCGCCAGCGGCATCGGCGATTTCCGCTACATCCTGAAGTGGAACGAGCTGAACAGCCCGATGCGCCGCAATGTGACCATTGATGATGTGGGCGGCGCAGGGCTCTATCTGCTGTCCGATCTTGCATCAGGCGTCACGGGTGAAACGCACCATGTGGATGCGGGCTATCATACCGTGGGCATGAAACAGGAAGACGCCCCGGATATCGCGCTGGGGTGAACTGAACCATCTTTCGACAGGCTCAGGATGAGCGGCGTTCTGGGTTCGTTTGCCCCTACACTCCCCGCTCGCCCTGAGCTTGTCGAAGGGCGTTAACGCTGCGGCGCAGGCGCAGGCACGCCATCACGCTCACGCTTCAGCCTTGCCTCATATTCGCGTTCGATCTGTTCGACGCGGGCCTGTTCGGCGGCGGCATCGGCATCAATCGTGCTGAGCCGCTTTTCGCGCTCTTCCTCGATCATCTGGCCAAACTGCACATCGGGGCCGGTCTTCTTTTCGGCATAGGCGCGGTCGATCAGCCGGGTCAAACAGCCGGTCGCCCCGCCGCCACCTACGGCAGAGCAGGAATTCGTGCCGAAATTGCCAACCGTTTCATAGGCGCGCACCCGATCGGTCCAGGCACGGTTGGCAGGCGATTCAAGATTATCGCGGAACGGTTTGGGAATGCGGAAACGCTCTTCCTCTTCCTTGCGCGCGCAGACGGTGATCGTGTTGCCATCAGACTTGGGGCAGGGATCATCGCCATAGATGATCAACTGGTTCACCCGCTCTCCCGAAGGATCGACCAAGTTCTGATCTTGCGCCAAAGCCGGAGCGGCAAGCGCGCTGGACAGCAGCAGGGCGGCAGGAATCAGGCGCTTCATTGTGAATCTCCAGTCAGGCTTGCTCCGATATAGGGCGCGCTTGCCGTGAATGGTAGATGAAGGGCGCGGTTCCCCACTGCCGAACGCCCCGCCTAACCCCCGCTCATCCTGAGCCTGTCGAAGGATGGATGTGGCGCGACATGCTTCGACTAGCTCAGCATGAGCGGGCACGTCGGGTTTGGCGTGGCGTTCAAATTCGCTTCGAAACCGCAATCGCCGCGCGGCAGCCAAGGCGGATGGCGTGGAACAGGACCGGATAGGCTGGCGCCTGCTCCGCGCCTGCGGCCAGCGCCGCATCGCGGTGTTCGCGTTCGTCATCGCGGAATTCGCGGATCATTTCGGACAGTTCCGGGTCGCTGTCGCCCAGTTCTTCCAACTGTTCGGTATAGTGCTTGTCGATCTCGGTCTCGATCGCAGCGGTGCAGGCCATGGCGGCCTTTGGCCCGATCAGCGCCGTGGCTGCACCGAGTGCAAAGCCGGCGATGGACCACACCGGACGCAGAGCTGTGGGGCGCACGCCGCGCCTGATCAGCAGCGCATCGAAGCGCTGGTTGTGGCCCGCTTCCTGTTCGGCCATCGCCGCAATCTCGGCCGAATGCGGCGCGCGGTTGCCCATCACTGCCAGTTGCCCGGCATAGATGCGCGTTGCGCCGAATTCTCCAGCCTGATCCACGCGCAGCATTTCAGCGGTTTTGACCGTCATCTCAAAGTCCTTTGCGGCCCGGATTGCGGGCCTTGCCGAGCAGCGCAAAGACGAGCACCGCACCGCTGATCGATAGCATGAAATTGAACCCCGCGAGGCTGATTCCAAAGAGGGACCATGGTGCAACGTCGCACCGCACGACCGGCGCGTTCATGATCGCATCCAGCGCATTGCCATTGCCCGAAGCCACCGTGGCGCAGGCCGTGATGCCCTGCCACCAGCCATATTCAACGCCTGCATGAAACGCACCGATCAGCCCGGAAATACCGACGGCGATGGCGGCAAGGATCACGGCCATGTCGCCTGACCCTTTACCCTTCATCGTGAAAGCCAGCAGTGCCAGCACGATGGCGGCGATGTGCGGATAGCGTTGCCACCAGCACATCTCGCACGGATAGAGGCCGAAGACATACTGCGAGACCAGCGCTCCGCCCATCAGGGCTGCGGGCACGGCAAGGGCAAGCGCATAAGCGGCGTTGCGGGAATTCATGCCTTGCGCCCTATTACCGCTTCGCCTTGACCGCAAGCGTGCCGCGCGGTGCCGTACGGCCCAAGGCTTGCACCGCATAATGTAGCTGGAAGTCCTTGATATTCTTGGCCTTCAGCTCTTCGGCTGTCATCTTGAAGCGGGGATCGTCGACCTTGTCCTTTTCAAGATCCTTGTCCTCCATCTTGATCTCGTTGATCAGATGGCCACGCAAGTCGCTCTCACGATAAGACCGTGCCTGCCTCTTGCGCAGATCGGGATCGGAAATCTGGGGCACGGCGATATCGGGATCGATGCCGCCTTCCTGCACCGAACGGCCCGATGGCGTGTAGTAGCGTGCGGTGGTCAGCTTTACTGCGGTATCCTTGGTCAGCGGGATCAGCGTCTGCACGCTGCCTTTGCCAAAGCTGCGCTGGCCCATCACGACGGCGCGATGCTGATCCTGCAGCGCGCCCGCCACGATTTCAGACGCAGAGGCGGAGCCTTCGTCAATCAGCACGATCATCGGCGTGCCCTTGGCGATATCGCCCTTGGTATCGATTTCCGCCGGATAAACCTCAGTATCGCGCGCATAGCGGCCACGCTGCGAGACAATGGTCCCGCGTTCCAGGAACAGATCGGACAGGGCAATCGCCTCGTCCAGCAGCCCGCCGGGATTGCCGCGCAGATCAAGCACGAGGCCCGAGACATTGCCGCCTGCTTTCGCTTTCGCCTCTGCCCAGGCCTTCTTCACCGAAGCGCCTACATCAGCGCTGAAGCTGGAGACCGAGATCACCGCGACATTGCCCTGCAGTTCCCATTCGACCGGCTTCAGCTCGATGATCTTGCGGGTGATGGTCACGTCAAAGGGTTCATCGCGGCCGGGACGGAACACGCTGAGCTTTATCGAGGTACCCGGCACCCCGCGCATCTGATCCACCGCTTCATCAAGCGAGCCGCCGTAGATCAGTTTGCCATCCAGATGCGTGATGAAATCGCCCGCCTTGACCCCGGCAAGATCGGCGGGGCTGCCTTTGGTCGGCGCAATGACTTTGACCGCGCCATCATCAAGCGTGACCGACAGGCCAAGCCCGCCATAAGACCCTTCGGTCTGGGTGCGCAGGTTTTCAAAATCGCGGGCATCCAGAAAGGCGCTGTGCGGATCGAGCGTGGCCAGCATGCCATCAATCGCGCCCTTGAGCAGTTTGTCGTCCTCAACCGGTTCGACGTAGTTCGATTTGATCCGCTCATACACCGCCAGCAGCTTGCCGAATTCGGGACCGGTCTTGGCATCGACAGCGGCAAGGCCCGAGGTGGCTACCGGAATAAGCGCAACAGCGGAAACTAGCGCGGTTACGCGCAGAAGAGGAGCGAACTTCATTGCCCTTGGGGCCTTTCGCGAAGAACCATGCATTGGGGGACAGTGTATAGCCGCCAGGGAATTAACGCCAGATGAGGTTTTGGTGCAGTCCGGGACAGTCTGCGGGTTGTCATCGAGCAAGTCAGCTGCCTTGCTGCTCCAGCGGATTGACCGGCGCACCATCGCGCCGCAGCTCCACGCTCAGCACAGGTCGGCCCGGTCCGGCAGTGCCGATGGGTGATCCTTGTACCACTTTTTCCCCCACGGTTGCGGCAATCCGGCCCAGATTGGTAACCAGCGTTGTCCAACCGCCATCATGTTCGACGATCACGATGGTGCCATAGCCGCGATAGGGCCCAGCAAAGGCCACGCGGCCATCGGCGGGCGAGACCACTTGCGCGCCCGCAGCCGGGGCCAGCGTTACTCCGGTGGTAAGCCCGGTTGGCGATTGCGTGCCAAATCCCGATACAAGCCGCCCGCTGACCGGCATGATCCACGGAAGACGCTCGGCATTCGTGACCAGCAGTGGCGGCGGCGCATCAACCACTTGCAGCACATCTCCAGGGCGCGAAGGCGGCAGGATCGGGCCCGGCAACGCGGCCAGTTGCTGGCGCAGCGAACCGTCTTCTTCCAGCCGATTGAGCAGCGATGACAAGTCGCGCGTCTGTTCGGCCAGCGCCATGGCCCGGTCCGCTTCACGGCTTGCCACACCTTGCGCATTGCGCGAGGCGAGGCGTTGACGGCTTTCCAGCGCGGCCAATTCCGTGCGGCGGGCGAGCAACGACTTCTCTCCCTCACGACGCTCGTTCGCTGCCCTTTGCGCATCAGCCTGCAGTTTGCGGCCGCGCTCGATCTCGGCGCGCAGGCCAGCCGTGCGGCGGCGCACTTCGGGCAACATGGTTTCCATCACCGCGCGCAAATGCACCGTATCGCGCAAGGATTCGGCCCGCACGAGGCTGAAGGCCAGCGGGCGACGCGCCATCATCTGCAGCGCGGCTGTCAGCCGCACGACCGGCTCTTGCCGCTGCGCCATGCGGGTGCGCAAGGTTTCGCGCTGGCGTTCGATGAGATCGACTTTGGCCTGCGCCACCTGAATTTCGGCTTCGGACTGCTGGATGCGCGCGGCCACTGCTGCGGCCTCGCGCGCAGTGCGGTCGGCCTCGGCTGTGGCCTTGCGCGCGGCCTGTTCCAGTTGCTCAGCCCGCGCGCGCGTCTGGCTCAACGCCTGACTTGCCCGGCGCAGCACTGCTCCTGCCTCATCCGCATCGGCATAGGCCGTGCCCTGTTGGGCACTGACCTGCCATGCGGCAAAGCCAGCAAGCGCCAAGCACAGAGAAAAGAGCGCAAAGCGTGACGTCATGCCGCCGCTTATCCCTCGCGATGATAGGGATGGCCAGCAAGAATGCTGGTGGCCCGCCACAGCTGTTCAGCCAGCATCGCGCGCGCCAACATGTGTGGCCAGGTGGCCTTGCCGAATGCGATCAGCAGATCGGCAGAATCGCGCAGAGGCTCGTCATGCCCGTCCGCCGCGCCGATCAGAAACCGCGCCTCGCGCACGCCATCATCGCGCCAGCGCCCTAGGATCGCGGCAAATTCGCTTGAAGTGAGGTGCTTGCCGCGCTCGTCCAGCGCCACGGTGCGAGACGGTGTTTGTGCAGGCGACGGAATGGTGCCCCCACGATCAGGCAGTTCCGTAACCTTCAGGCCCCACGCAATGCGCTTGGCATAGCGATCCACCAGATCCGCCTCGGGCGAACGGCCGATTTTCCCGCGGGCGATGATGTGGAGCAGCATGGGCGGGCTCTAGCGCGGATTGCAGGCGAACTGAATCCCCCGAAGGAAAAACACAAATCGCGCACGGATCGCAAAGGACGCAGAGAGAAATGGCGTTGCTTTCTCAGCGTCCTTAGCGATCTCTGCGCGAGCTTCTTTGAAGCCTTGCGGGCGTTACGCCGCGCCAGCGTCTCCAAAGTTCCACATGCGTTCAAGGTTGTAGAACGTGCGCACTTCAGGGCGGAACAGGTGGATCACCACGTCGCCCGCATCGACCAGCACCCAGTCCGCCGCAGGCAGGCCTTCGATCCGCACGTGGCCGAAGCCGCCGTGCTTGATCCGCTCGGCCAGCTTCTGCGCCATTGTGGCAACCTGGCGCGTCGAGCGGCCCGAGGCGATCACCATGTAATCGGCGATCGAGCTTTTGCCTTCGAGCGGAATGGACACGACCTCCTGCGCCTGATCATCGTCAAGCGAGGCCAGCACGAGATCGTGCAGCGCGGCAGGGGTGTAGGGGGTCTTGCTGGCTGTGTCGGCTTTGGCCGACAGCGGTTGAACACTGGTCATGGTGCGCGAAAAGGCCTCCGTAGCTCAAGAGTCAAGTGATAACGATTGGAACGCGCAAGAGTTTCGGTGCGCCACAGTAGGGCAATAACCGGAACAAGTGCTTGCGCAATCAGCGTTTTTCTCGGGAAATAGGGCGATGAGTGACAGCATCGCGCAGGCCCGCTGTTTTGCTGCGGGCCGCCCAATTGGGGTCATTTGCGCGAATCGCGCTGGCCGAACGGGCATCAGGATCGAAGCGAAGCAGGGTCAGCGCAGGTGCGCTCCGCCTTGCGCCGGAAACGTGCTGTCCGGGCCGCTGGCGCCAGCGGCGCAGCCAAGCCATGGCAGGGCTTGCCAAAGCATCCGCATCATATCCCGGACGCGCGATCACCGCAATCGGCATCTGCCACGCGATATCGCGCCAATCCTTCCACTTGTGGAATTGCGCCAGATTGTCTGCCCCCATGATCCAGATGAAACGCCGCTTGGGATAGCGGCGCTGGATTGCGCGCAGGGTGTCGATGGTGAACCGCGTGCCCAAGGCCTGCTCTATCGCGGTGGCGCGGATCGGCGCGCGCCGTGCCATCGCCTGCGCCGAGGCAAGACGCGCTGCCAACGGAGCCATACCTTCGGCGGGCTTTAGCACATTGCCCGGTGAGACCAGCCACCACACCTCATCCAACCCCAACGCTTCCAGCGCAAACAGGCTGACCCGGCGATGGCCGCCATGTGCAGGATTGAAGCTGCCGCCAAACAGGCCGGTCAGAGGGCCTTTCAGGGCCTTACCTGCCCGGATCCACGCACCAGCCACTTATAAGTGGTCAGCCCTTCCAGCGCCACCGGCCCGCGCGCGTGCAGTCGCCCGGTGGCAATGCCGATTTCCGCGCCAAGACCAAACTCGCCGCCATCAGCAAATTGGCTGGAGGCGTTGTGCATCACGATGGCGCTGTCCACCTCGGTCAGGAAGCGGTCGGCCACGGCCTGATCCTGCGTCACCACGGCGTCGGTATGGCCCGATGCGTGGGCGGCCACATGCGCCAGCGCCTCGTCAATCCCGTCCACCACCGCGACCGAAAGAATCGCATCAAGGTATTCGGTATCCCAATCGTTGGCAGCGGCAGGCAGAATACGCGGATCGATGGCGCGGGCGCGGGCATCGCCACGCAGTTCGCAGCCTGCATCCAGCAGAGGCTCCACCAGCCCGTGCGGATCGGGGTAGGTCGCGTCGATCAGCAGCGTTTCCATAGCCCCGCAAATGCCGGTGCGGCGCATCTTGGCGTTCAGAACAATCTCCTTGGCCATAGCCGGATCGGCTGCCGCGTGGACATACGTGTGGTTGATTCCGTCAAGGTGCGCCAGCACCGGCACGCGCGCATCGGCCTGTACCCGCGCCACCAGGCTCTTGCCCCCGCGTGGCACGATCATGTCGATCAGGCCGGCGGCCGCCAGCATCGCACCCACGGCGGCACGGTCCTGCGTGGGCAAAAGTTGCACCGCTTCTGCAGGCACGCCGCCTTCGACGAGGCCTGCCACCAGCGCCTTGTGAATCGCGCGATTGGAATGCACCGCTTCGGACCCGCCGCGCAGGATTGCCGCGTTGCCCGACCGCACGCACAACGCGGCGGCGTCTGCCGTCACATTCGGCCGGCTTTCATAGATGATGCCGATTACGCCCACCGGAATGCGCAGGCGCTGCAGCACCATGCCGTTGGGCCGCGCAGCTTCCGAAATCACCTCACCAACCGGATCGGCCAGCGAGGCAACCTGTTCCACTGCATCAGCCACACCCGCAAAGCGTTCCGGCGTCAGCTTCAACCGGTCAAGCATAGCGCCGGTCAGCCCGTTCGCGGCGCCATTGGCCATGTCCTGGGCGTTGGCGACCAGAATCTCGGCCTCGGCCGCGCGCAAGGAAGCGGCGGCGAGTTTCAGCGCGCGCTCTTTTGCAGGAGCGTCCATCCGCGCCAACACGCGCTGGGCCGCGCGCGCGGCTCGGGCAAGGCCTTCAACCAATTCGGTCACGGATTCGGCGGGGATGGCAGGCTGTGTAGACATGGGTGCGCTCTAACATCTGGTTTTGGGGATGTCATCCATGGGCACGACTCGACATTGTGTCCAAGTTGCGATCAGTGCCTCGGATCACACCCTTACAATCGATTCATCGGGGGAGTCACACGCCTCGGCGCGGATGGCAGGATTCCGATTCGCCAGCCGGGAACCAGAACGCTACCGCCCGGCGCGACGGGAAAACTAACCAGAAGACGACGGGGGTCGCCAGACTGTGCCAACTTTAAAGCCAGTCCGCTTGCGGATACGCGATGCTGTGCTCACGGCCATCGCTCAGGCGCGCGCATGGTTTCCTGAGCGCGAGTTCTTCATGCGCTCGGACGGGCAGGTCCGCTTTATCAAGGTTTCCTCGCGCCTGCAGATGGGCGTGGCTGGCGGCATCGCTGCGGCTGTTTTGATCTGGCTTGGCGCAATGGGCGTGGCCTTGATCTCGCAGTTCACGGCTGCGCGCGATCACGCGGCACTGCTGGAACGCGAAGCTGCTATCGCCAGCGCAGAAAGCCGTGTGGCCAAATATCGCGGCGGGCTTGAAGGTGTGGCCGATGATCTCAGCCGCCGTCAGGACTTTATCGAAAAGGCCATCGAAGGCACAATTGGCGCGCTGCCCAAAGATCTGCCGCAGGGCAACGTTTCAGACAGCAGCGCCGAAGCGGCCAAGACCGTGCGCAAGATTTCGATGGAACTGCCCGAGGCCAAACGATTGGCCGAGGTGGAAGCCCGCCAGCTAGCCTTCATCGAACGTCTTACCCGCTTTGCCGATGCCCGTGCATCGCAAGCCGAAACTGCGATCCGGCGGGTGGGCCTGAACCCCGCTTTGTTGCGCGCGTCGGCACGTGAAGCGCAGGGCGGCCCGTTGATCCGCCTGTTTACTGGCGCTGACAGTTCGGTCGACCCACGCTTTGCCCGCCTTGGTGCCAGCCTCGAACGCATGGCCGCGCTGGAAAAGGGCCTGGCCCGCATTCCCAACACCCTGCCCGCAAGCCTTGAATACATCTCCAGCGGATTTGGCTATCGCTCTGATCCGTTCACCGGAGGCCCAGCCTTCCACGCCGGGCTGGATTTTCGTGGGCCTGTGGGTGCGCCGATCTATGCCGCTGCCGCAGGCACTGTCAGCTTTGTCGGCGTAAAACAGGGTTATGGCCGCGTGGTGGAAATCAGCCACGGCAACGGATTGATGACCCGCTATGCCCACATGTCGCGCACCGGCGCGCAACCGGGCCAGAAGGTTGATGCCGGAGCTGCCATCGGCCAGATCGGCAGCACCGGCCGATCCACCGGCCCCCATCTCCATTTTGAAGTGCGGATCAATGACCGTCCGGTCAACCCGCGCCCCTTCCTTGAGGCAAACAGGCATGTTCAGGAAATCAGCGCCGGAAACGTCGCGCAGCACGATGACCACGGGGAGTAACGGCGGCATGGCGGCGACATTTTCCATTCTCGGTGCCGATGTTGCCATCAAAGGCGATCTTTCCGCCAGCGCCGACCTGCACATCGACGGCACCGTAGAGGGAGATATCACCTGCGCTGCGCTGGTTCAGGGCGAGAAAAGCACTGTGACCGGGGCGATCAAGGCGCAGAGCGCGCGGCTTTCGGGCACGGTCAAAGGGTCAATCGAGGCAGGCGAACTGGTGATTCTCAAATCGGCGCGTATTTACGGCGACGTAACCTATGATGCACTGACCATCGAACAGGGCGCGCAAGTGGACGGCAAGTTCGCACACCGCTTGCCACTGAACGAAGAAGCGCCGCTCGCCTTGGTCAGTTGAGGGCCCAAACAAAAACTTGCCGATTCGTCATTCGCAGCTTACATCGGCGTCGTTCAAGGCCGCTCCGCAAGGGGCGGCCCTTATTGTATCCGCTTTTCGCGGGTCTGTTATTTTTTCGGGAGATTGTCCGTGAGCACCCAGCCCACGTATCCGCTGATGCCGCACGCCACTGCGTCATGGCTCGTCGACAATACCGCGCTGACTTTTGAGCAGATCGCGGGTTTCTGCGGACTGCATATTCTTGAAGTGCAGGCCATGGCTGATGATCTGGCCGGGCAGAAGTACACCGGGCGCGATCCACTACATTCGGGCGAACTTAATCAGGCCGAGATCGACAAGGGTCAGGCCAACCCCGAATACAAGCTGAAGATGCAGCGTGCGCCTATCTCGGTCAGCCGTACCAAGGGCCCACGCTACACTCCGGTGTCAAAGCGTCAGGACAAGCCCGATGGCATCGCATGGATCCTGCGCAACCACCCGGAAGTGTCGGATGCACAGATCGGCAAGCTGATTGGCACGACCCGCACCACCATCGCCGCGATTCGCGATCGCAGCCACTGGAACATCGCCAACATCAACCCGAAGGACCCGGTGACGCTGGGCCTGTGTTCGCAGCGCGAACTCGATTCGCTGGTGGCTAAGGCTGCCAAGAAGGCTGGCATCGAAGACGATGGTTCAGCCGCCGTTCGCCTTGGCACCGATCGCGATGCCCTGATCGAAGAACTGCGTGCCGAACGTCAAGCTTCGGTCAAGGCTGCTTCGGAAGCCGCGCAGGAAGCCGAAGCGGCCGCGTGGCTTGCCGCCCGCCGCGCCGAGGGTATCTCTGACAGCTGAGCATTGGTTACAAGCTGAATTGAAAAGGCCGCCCTTGCGAAGGGGCGGCTTTTTTCATGGCTTGCGCCAATGCCCACCCCGCTGCGACTAACTTCACTTCGTTCAGCAAGTCTCGCGGCCCTCCCGTAAACGGGAAGGCAAGAGAGCACGGTCTTTCCCCCCTCCCGCTTGCGGGAGGGATCGGGGGCGGGCATCGCGCGCAGCGCGATTACACCGCCAACACGATCTTCCCGATATGCGCGCCCTGCTCCATGCGCACATGCGTCGCTGCTGCTTCGGCCAACGGAAATGTCTGATCCATGATCGGGCGCAGTTCGCCGGTTGCCACCAGCGGCCACACCGTTTCGCGGATTTCCGATGCCAACGCGGCCTTGAACGCTTTTGAGCGTGGGCGCAGCGTTGATCCGGTCAGGGTCAGGCGGCGGCGCATCACCTCAGCCATATTGATCTCGGCCTTCAGCCCGCCCTGCACAGCGATGGTCACGTGGCGTCCGTCTTCGGCAAGACACTTGATGTTGCGCGCCACATAATCGCCCGCCACCATATCGAGCACCATGTCCACGCCCCGGCCTTCGGTGATGCGCGCCACTTCGGCAACGAAATCCGCCGCCTTGTAATCAATCGCATGGGCCGCACCGATCTTCAGCGCCTGCGCGCATTTGTCAGGCCCGCCGCACGTAACGATCACGGTCACGCCAAACAGCTTGCCCAGCAGAATTGCCATTGATCCGATGCCACTGGTGCCGCCGTGAACCAGAATGGTCTCACCCGGCGCGGTCATCCCGCGTTCGAACACGTTATGCCACACGGTGAACAGCGTTTCAGGGATAGCCGCCGCCTCTTCCAGCGAAAGCCCGGTTGGCACCTGCAGGCACTGTGCAGCCTCGGCGATGCAATATTGCGCATAGCCACCGCCCGCCACCAGCGCGCAGACCATCGTGCCGGTAAAAGGCCAGGTCACCCCTTCGCCCATGGCCACAACTTGCCCTGAAACTTCCAACCCCGGCAAAGGCGAGGCATCGGCCGGTGGCGGATAGAAACCCTGCCGTTGAATCACATCAGGGCGGTTGACCCCGGCAAACGCAACTTTGATCAGCACTTGCCCCGGCCCCGGCTGCGGCACTGGCACCGACTCGGGCCTCAAAACCTCTGGTCCTCCCGGCGCATCCCATCCGATGGCCATCATCGTTGCCGGTATGACAGTCATCAAATCGCCCCTGTAAGCCAAGAAAACCCTTAAGCGCTGGGTTAGCCACGCAGGGCGTTGACAGCAAGGCATTGCAGCGCACAATGTGGCCCTTAATGGACATAGACGAGCGCCCTCGCCCGAAAGGGGATTTGGCCAGCCAGCTGGCAACAGAGGCGCTCGACCCTTATTCGCATGACGAACTCAACACCCGCATCCAGCTGCTGGAGCGTGAGATCGTGCGGACTGTTGCCCATCGCGACAAGGCCAGCGCCCACCGCGCCGCTGCCGAAGCGCTGTTCGGCAAGCCTCCGCCTTCAGGTGAAGCAGGATGAATCGCGACGCCCTTTCTTTTGCGCAAGGGCGTTCCCATATCGTGCCATATACCGATGCCTTAGGGGCATCTGGTTTCACACCCACACGTGGTTTAGCCTCGGTTAATAACGCGTGTGCACTCTTCCTATCAAGGAACCCATCGGCGCCAGCCAGAAAGTAGCCGCACCATGCCAAGTTTCGCCCAGAGCCTCGAAAAGACGCTGCACACCGCGCTCGCCAATGCGTCCGAGCGCAGCCACGAGTATGCGACGCTTGAGCATCTCCTGCTTGCCCTGATCGACGATGCGGACGCAGCGCAAGTCATGCAGGCCTGCGGCGTTGACCTTGGCGATCTGGGTGACGTGGTGCGTCAGTACCTCGATCAGGAATACCAGTCGCTCAAAACGCAGGAAAAGGCCGATCCCCAGCCCACCGCTGGGTTCCAGCGGGTGATCCAGCGCGCCATCCTTCACGTGCAGTCCTCGGGCAAGGACACCGTGACGGGCGCCAACGTGCTGGTCGCGCTGTTTTCCGAACGCGATAGCTACGCCGTCTATTTCCTGCAGCAGCAGGACATGAGCCGCCTCGACGCCGTAAGCTTCATCAGCCACGGCATCGGCAAGGGCGGCCGTCAGGTCGAAGGTCGCAATCCCAAGGGAGCGGAAGACGACGCTCCCAAGCAGCAGGAAGAAAAGGCCGATTCCAAGGGCCAGAAAAAGGAAACCGCGCTCGACCAGTTCACCGTCAATCTCAACGAGAAGGCGCTGACCGGCAAGATCGATCCGCTGATCGGGCGTGGTCCCGAAGTGGACCGCACGATCCAGATCCTTTGCCGCCGCAGCAAGAACAACCCGCTCTATGTGGGCGATCCGGGCGTGGGCAAGACTGCCATCGCCGAAGGTCTGGCGCGCAAGATCGTCGAAGGCGACGTGCCAGAAGTGCTGACCGAGGCGGTGATCTACTCGCTCGACATGGGCAGCCTGCTGGCCGGAACGCGCTATCGCGGTGACTTTGAAGAGCGGTTGAAGCAGGTGGTTTCCGAGCTGGAAAAAATGCCGCACGCCGTGCTGTTCATCGATGAAATTCACACCGTGATCGGCGCTGGTGCCACCAGCGGCGGCGCGATGGATGCGTCAAACCTCCTGAAGCCCGCGCTTTCGGGCGGGACGATCCGTTGCATCGGGTCGACCACCTACAAGGAGTTCCGCAACCACTTCGAAAAGGACCGCGCCCTGCTGCGCCGGTTCCAGAAGATCGATGTGAACGAGCCGACCATTGAGGATACGATCAAGATCCTGCGGGGCCTGCGCACCGCATTCGAAGATCATCACAAGGTCAAGTACACGCCCGACGCGATCAAGACCGCGGTCGAACTATCGGCGCGCTACATCAATGACCGCAAGCTGCCCGACAAGGCGATCGACGTGATCGACGAAGTGGGCGCGATGCAGATGCTGGTGCCGCCTTCGAAGCGCAAGAAGACGATCACCGCGCGCGAGATCGAGCAGGTCATCGCCACGATGGCGCGCATCCCGCCCAAATCGGTGTCGAGCGACGACAAGAAGGTGCTCGAACATCTCGACCGTGATCTGAAGCGTCTGGTGTTCGGTCAGGATCGCGCCATCGAAGTGCTGTCTTCGGCCATGAAGCTCAGCCGTGCAGGCCTGCGCGATGCGGACAAGCCCATCGGCTCGTTCCTGTTCAGTGGTCCGACCGGCGTCGGCAAGACCGAAGTTGCCCGCAGCCTTGCCCAGATCATGGGCATCCCGCTGCAGCGCTTTGACATGTCCGAATACATGGAGCGGCATTCGGTTTCGCGCCTGATCGGTGCGCCTCCGGGCTATGTCGGATTCGATCAGGGCGGTCTGCTTACCGATGCCATCGACCAGCAGCCGCATTGCGTGCTGCTGCTCGACGAAATCGAGAAGGCCCACCCCGATCTGTTCAACATCCTGCTGCAGGTGATGGACAATGGCCGGTTGACCGATCACCACGGCAAGACCGTCGATTTCCGCAACGTGGTGCTGATCATGACCACAAATGCGGGCGCATCGGACATGGCGCGTCAGGGCATCGGCTTTGGCGACGTGTCGAAGGCCGACGCGGGCGATGAAGCGGTGAAGAAGATGTTCACCCCTGAATTCCGCAACCGTCTCGATGCTATCGTGCCGTTCAGCTATTTGCCAACCGAAGTTGTCAGCCGCGTGGTCGACAAGTTCATCCTGCAGCTCGAACTCCAGCTGGCCGATCAGAACGTCCACATCCAGTTCGACGCCGACGCACGCAGCTGGCTGGCCAAGAAGGGCTATGACAAGCTCTACGGCGCCCGCCCGATGGCCCGCCTGATTCAGGAGAAGGTCAAGAAACCGCTGGCCGAAGAACTGCTGTTCGGAAAGCTCGCCAACGGCGGTGAAGTCCACGTCAGCCTGAAGGAAGACGCACTGTCCTTCGAACTGACCCCGGCCGCGCCGAGGCTGGTCAAGAAGAAGGCGAAAAAGGGCAAGGCCGGTTCTGCCGCAACGGAAGAGCCGAACACCGACGACGCCGAATAAGCTTCGGCCCACTGCCAAAGATCAAGGCCTGCCCGCAAGGGCAGGCCTTTTTCTTGCGCCAAAGTTGCGCGGCGCAACTTCACGTCACCAAGGACACTGGAACCGCGCGCGGCATCCGGCCATTGTCACACCGATGGCCCCACCCTTCACCTGGCTCAAACCCGAACCTTACGGGCTCTATGTCGCTCCCGCTGACGCCTGGATCGATCCGGCGCGTGCGGTGGACACGGCGCTGGTCACCCACGGTCACGCCGATCATGCGCGCGGCGGCCACGGCCTGACCGTCGCCACGCCCGAAACGCTGGCGATCATGGCGCTGCGCTATGGCGTGCAGGAAGCGGGCGCGCAGGCCGTGCCTTATGGCGAGACGGTGACGCTGAAAGGCGGCGTTAAGGCGACATACGTTCCCGCAGGCCACGTCCTCGGCTCAGCCCAGATCCTGCTCGAACACGCGGGCGAGCGGGTGATCGTGACGGGAGACTACAAGCGCCGCGCCGATCCCACCTGCCCACCGTTTCAGGTGACACCGTGCGATGTGTTCGTGACCGAGGCGACCTTCGGCCTGCCCGTCTTCCGCCACCCGCCGATTGCCGATGAAATGGCCAAGCTCCTCGCAGCGCGCGAGAACGAGCAGGGCCGCTGCGTCCTCGTCGGCGCTTATGCCCTCGGCAAAGCCCAGCGGGTAATCGCCGAATTGCGCGCCGCCGGATACCGCGACACCATCTGGCTCCACGGCGCGATGGAGCGCATGTGCCGCCTCTATGAAGACCACGGCGTCGATCTGGGCGATCTGCAACCCGCGGCTGGCGTGCCCAAGGCCGCATTGGCCAATGCCATCATCATCTGCCCACCTTCTGCGCTCAACGACCGCTGGAGCCGCCGCCTGCCCGAACCGGTCACCGCGATGGCATCTGGCTGGATGCGCGTGCGCCAGCGCGCCCGGCAGCGCGGCGTGGAATTGCCGCTGATCATCTCGGACCATGCTGACTGGGACGAATTGACCCAGACCATCACTCAAGTGAACCCCACCGAAACATGGGTCACCCACGGCCGCGAGGAAGCGCTGCTGCGCTGGTGCGAACTCACGCAGCGCAAGGCTCGCGCACTGGCGCTGGTGGGATATGAGGATGAGGATGATTGATGGGTCGCGCTAAGGGCCTTCGACAAGCTCAGGCCGAGCGGGTCTTATTCAAGACCAAAAGTTCCGCTCATGCTGAGCTTGTCGAAGCATGCTGCACAAGGGCCGCGCCATGAACCGTTTCGCCGCCCTGCTCGACGCGCTCGTCCTCACGCCTTCACGCAATGCCAAGTTGGCGCTGCTGGCCGATTACTTGCACGACACGCCTGACCCGGACCGGGGCTGGGCTCTGGCCGCACTCACCGATGGGCTGGACTTCCCCGCTGTAAAGGCCAGCCTGATCCGCAGCCTGATGGCCGAGCGGGTAGACCCGGTGCTGTGGACATTGAGCCGCGACTACGTGGGCGATACGGCGGAAACCGCCAGCCTGCTCTGGCCCGAACCGCTTGGCCAGCGCCTCCCCGCCCCAACCGTCGCCGAAGTCGTCGCCACGCTCCACGCCACCACCCGCACCACCGCGCCGGTCATTCTGGCCGAATTGCTTGACCGTCTTGACGTCAATGGTCGCTATGCACTTCTGAAGCTTGCGACCGGCGCGATGCGCATCGGCATCTCCGCGCGCCTCGCCAAAGTCGCCTTCGCGCAGGCTTTCACCGTCAGTGTCGAGGACGTGGAGGAATACTGGCACAGCCAGACCGCACCCTACACCCCGCTGTTCGATTGGGCTGCGAACGGCGCACCCCCGCCGCGCACCGATCTGCTCCCCCTGTTCCGCCCCTTCATGCTCGCCCACCCGCTCGAAGCCGAAAGCCTCAATCTTTCCGAATATGCCGCCGAGTGGAAATGGGACGGCATCCGCGTGCAGATTGTCCATGTAGCGGGCGAAACCCGCGTCTATTCGCGCAGCGGTGACGATATCTCCGCCACTTTCCCCGAAGTCACCACCGCACTCACCACGCCCTGCGTTCTGGACGGCGAACTGCTGGTGCGCGGCGCACATCAAGGCGGCGAGACCGGCGGCGCAGCCAGTTTCAACGCGCTGCAGCAACGTCTTGGCCGCAAGACCGTGTCCAAGGCGATGCTGGCCGAA
Organism: Novosphingobium sp. HNCC26BN242; assembly: GCF_057180525.1. Classification (NCBI taxonomy): domain Bacteria; kingdom Pseudomonadati; phylum Pseudomonadota; class Alphaproteobacteria; order Sphingomonadales; family Sphingomonadaceae; genus Novosphingobium; species Novosphingobium sp. HNCC26BN242. The sequence goes on along the minus strand of NZ_JBXUGM010000002.1, from coordinate 513,176 downwards.
TCTCCAGCCTTCGTCCGCCTTTACGATCTGCTGATCGAGGACAAGGAAGACTTGCGCGAGTGGGCGTGGGAGCAGCGCCGCGCCCGCTTGGAAGCGCTCGTCCCGCGACTTGACGCCACCCGCTTCGACATATCGCAGGTCATCCCGGCCAAGGACTTTGACGATCTGGCCGAAATCCGCAGTCGTGCGCGGGATGAGGCCATCGAGGGCGTCATGCTCAAACGCCGCGATTCCCCCTATGTCGCTGGCCGCCGCACGGGTTTGTGGTACAAATGGAAGCGCGATCCGCTGCTGATCGATTGCGTGTTGATGTATGCCCAGCGCGGCAGCGGAAAACGCTCGTCGTTCTATTCCGATTTCACCTTTGGCTGCTGGAATGGTGATCCCGATGCGGGGGCTGAACTGCTGCCTGTGGGCAAGGCCTATTTCGGCTTCACCGACGAGGAACTGAAATTCCTCGACCGTCACGTTCGCCAGCACACCGTGGGCAAATTCGGCCCTGTGCGCGAGACCGACAAATCGCTGGTCTTCGAAGTCGCATTCGATTCAGTCCACACCAGCAAACGCCACAAATCGGGCGTCGCCATGCGCTTCCCTCGCATCAGCCGCATCCGTGCCGACAAACCCGCGCACGAGGCCGACCGGCTCGATACATTGAAGGCGCTGATTGCCGATTGAGACAACGCTCCTCAACCCCCGCTCATCCTGAGATCCTGAGCTTGTCGAAGGGCGAAGGATGTTTGCGCCGGGATTCGCATCCTTCGACAGGCTCAGGATGAGCGGGGTTTTGCTTGGACATCCGCCTCGACAGGAACCCAGCCCAGCCATCCCCGTTATCTGCAAAACAACGGGGAGAGAACGACGTGCCAAGTCTGCTGCTGGCCGCACCTGCTGTGGTGCTGGGTAAACTTGCGTGGGTTTCGCTGCGTACGGGCGGTGAATGGATGCGCCATCGGCAATGGGATGCGGTGGCGACCCATCTTGCCATCGGGGCTGCGCTTGGTGGGATGGCAGCGGGCCTTGCGGTGATGGCTTTGCCTGAGCGGGGTTGATCACGGTCAATGTTGGTAGGCGCTCCGCCCGGCACACCTGAGGCTCCCGATCCCCAGCTGGAGCTGCCCTGTGTCCACCCAAGTCGAAGCCGCCGCGCCTCTTGCAGCCACCCCTTATGAACGGATCGGCGGCAGCTCGGCCATGCGCCGAATTGCCGAACGGTTCTATAATCTCATGGACACGGACCCCGCTTACAAGGCCCTGCGCGCCATGCACGCGGCTGACCTTTCGCCAATGCGCGAATCGCTTCCAGCCTTTCTGGCGGGATGGTGCGGCGGTCCGCGCGATTGGGCGCAGGCCAACCCCGGCAAGTGCATGATGTCGATGCACAAACCCTTTCCCATCACCCGCAAGACCGCCCAGCAATGGGCCGATTGCATGACCCGCGCCATCGCTGACGCCGGTGGGGAAGACCGCGAAATTGCTGATGCCTTGACCGACGTGCTGGCGCGCATTGCCATGAGTATGGCGCGGGACTGATCTTCTCGCTTACCTGTTTTTCAAACCGCCCCCGTCCGTCATGTCAGCGCCGGGTGTCTCGACTTCGTGCCAAAGCACGAAGTTTATCCCGAGCTCGTCGAGGGGCTCGACACGAACGGGGACGGGTTTGTTGCAAGGGGAGTGTAGGCTAAGCTTGATCCCATGATCGAATATGACCGCCCGCGCCGCCGCTTTGCCATCGCGCTTGCCGCCATGGCGGGGTTCATCGATGCGGTCGGGTTTCTGTCGGCAGACGGCTATTTCGTGTCGTTCATGTCGGGCAATTCCACGCGGCTTGGCGTTTCGCTCGGCACCGATCCTGTGCATGCGGCCATGCCCGCGCTGCTGATTGCCGGGTTTCTGGGCGGGGTGACAGGCGGCGCGCTGCTTTCGCACCGGGCAGGGCCACAGCGCAAACCCGTTGTGCTCTCGCTGGTCGCGCTAATGCTGCTGATTGCGGCGATCGGGCGCATGATCGGCCTGCCAGCCCTGATGCTCGGCGGGCTGGTCGTGGCGATGGGCGCGCTCAACAACACCTTCCAGCGCGGCGGCGAAGTGACCGTGGGCCTGACTTACATGACCGGAGCGCTGGTTAAACTGGGACAAGGCATCGCCAATGCTCTGGCGGGCAAGCCCAACAGCGGGTGGCAAGCCTGGGCCAGCCTGTGGGGCGGATTGCTGACAGGCGCGGTGTTGGGCGCTTTCCTGCAGGACCGCCTGCCCACCGGGTGTCTGTGGCTGGCCGCAGCTTATTGTGCGCTGATGGTCGCCGTTGCCCTGAAGCTACCGCCCGAAGCTACCCTCGCGGAATCCTGAACAGCTTTTCGCGCGAAGTTGCGCCGCGCAACATTTCCACTTGCGATGGTGCAACGCCCAGCGCCTGCGCAAGCAATGCCAGCACCGCCGCGCTGGCTTTGCCATCTTCAGGCTTGGTGCGGACTTTCACCAGCACCTTGCCGTTCACGATCTCCACACCTTCGCTCCGCGCGCCGGGCGTCACGCGCACGGCCAGCCGTCCCGCAGCATCAGCCAGTGCTTGGAGATCAGCCGCTGCGGGCAGATCAGCCTTCGGGCGTGCCAAGAACCGCGGCCTTGTGCGCCTGCCCATTGCGGACGTAATGCTGCACGCCGCGTTGCATATCAGCAATCGCCGCGTCGTTCAGATCGCGCATGTAGGATGCAGGTCTGCCGCTCCATAGCTGGCGAGAAAGCACGCGCTTGCCGCCGGTCAGCATCGCGCCAGCCGCCAACATGCCGTCGCTTTCTATCACGGCCCCGCTCATCACGATGGCTCCCAGCCCCACGAAGCCGCGATCATGGATCACGCAGCCATGCACCATCGCCAGATGGCCGATCAGCACATCCTCGCCGATGATGGTGGGGAAGCCGTCGGGCTTTTCAGGCCATGCGCTGTCAACATGGATCACGCTGCCGTCCTGTACATTGGTGCGCGCGCCGATGCGTATGCGGTTCACATCGCCACGCAACACGCAATTGTACCAGATGGACACGTCGGGACCGATCTCGACATCGCCGATGATCCGGCACCCTGGCGCAATGAAGGCGCTCTCGTGAATGCGCGGGGTCTTGCCGTTCAGCGTGATGATCGAAACATCGGGGTAGGTCATTTACTTGCCCATCAGCCGCGCCGCATGGGCCGCATGATAGGTCAGCACGCCCGAACAGCCCGCGCGTTTGAACGCCAGCAGCGTTTCCAGCACCATTGCATCGCGATCAGCCGCACCCGCCGCCACAGCCGCTTCGATCATCGCGTATTCGCCGCTGACCTGATAGGCGAAGACGGGCACGCCAAACGCCTGCTTCACGCGCACCGCGATATCGAGATAGGGCAAGCCGGGCTTGACCATCACACTGTCCGCGCCCTCAGCCAGATCCATTTCCACCTCGCGCAGCGCCTCTTCGGCATTGCCCGGGTCCATCTGGTAGGTCTTCTTGTTGCCTTTCAGCAGACCGCTCGAACCCACGGCATCGCGGAACGGGCCATAGAAGGCCGAGGCGTATTTGGCGGCATAGGACATGATCTGGACGTTGGCGTGGCCCGCCTCTTCCAGCGCCTCGCGGATCGCACCGATGCGGCCATCCATCATGTCGGACGGCGCGATCACGTCTGCGCCTGCTGCGGCCTGATTCAAGCTTTGCCCCACCAGTACGTCTACTGTTGCATCGTTGAGGACATAGCCGTTCCCGTCGATCAGCCCGTCTTGCCCGTGGCTGGTATAGGGATCGAGCGCGACATCGGTCAGTACGCCGATATCATCGCCACAGGCATCCTTGATCGCGCGGATGGCGCGGCACATCAGGTTGTCGGGGTTCAGCGCCTCTTCGCCGTTTTCGCTGCGGCGGTCGGGCTGCGTGTTCGGAAACAGCGCAAGGCAAGGAATGCCAAGCGAGACTGCTTCCTTGGCGCGCGCCACGATCCCGTCCACCGACCAGCGCGAAACACCGGGGAGCGACAGAATCGGATCTTCCACGCCCTGCCCTTCGGTCACGAACAGCGGCCAGATCAGATCGGCAGGCGTCACAAGCACTTCGCGGTGCAGGGCGCGGCTCCATGCAGTGGCACGGGTGCGGCGCAGGCGAGTCAGGGGATAGCTGGTCATGGATCCAAGGCCTAGCGATTGCGCGCGGCTCCTGCAATCAACGAGACGTGTTGGCCCTGATCGCGGTCACTTGCGCCAGCTTGGCCCTGAACGCCGCCAGTTGTGCAGGGTCGACCGTGGCGCGCTGGACGACAGATGTCATCGACAGCGGGTTCACCGTCTGCCCATTGCGGTACATCTCGTAATGCAGGTGCGGGCCGGTGGACAGGCCGGTGGAGCCGACATAGCCGATCACTTGCCCGCGCCGCACAGACATGCCCGGCGCCACCGCCACGCGGCTCATATGCGCATAGCCAGTGCCGATGCCCCCGCCGTGATCAATCCGAACGTAATTGCCGTGCCCGCCGTGCCAGCCGGCAAAGTTCACGCGGCCATCGGTGGCGGCATAGATCGGCGCGCCCCAGCCTGCGCCAAAGTCTACCCCGGCGTGCATCCGCACATAGCCAAGGATCGGATGGCGGCGCGCGCCGTAGTAGGAAGTGATGCGTCCGTTGACGGGGGAGCCAAGGAAGCCGGTGGATTCTTGTGAACCCTCGGCCATGCCCTGCGGCGAATAGAACGCGCCGTCCTTGCCCCAGCGCAGCAATTGCAGCACCGGCTTGTTGGCGCGGACAACGCCTGCATAGATCAGATCGCCCGCCTGCTGCTCCCCACTGGCGGCGCGGCGGTTGGCAAAGACGAGGTCGAATTCATCGCCTGGCGCGATTTCCTCGAAGGCCAAGTGTTCGTCGATAGTGCGCAGATAGTCCTGCACGGCCGATGGCGGGGCACCTGCGGCGCGGGCCGAGCGGTAAAGGCTCCCGCCCACGATTCCGCGAATGCGCATCGGCGCGGTATCGACCGCGATGGCATTGGCAGCCAATGCCAGCCCGCCGCCACTGCGTTTCACGTGAAGCGCCAGATCGAAGCGGGGGCGGAACGAGAGGTCCTCCAGCGGACGGGGCTGCGATGGCGATGTGCGCGCGCCAAGGCGGATGGCAAAGCGGGTGCCGGGCGGGATCGTGCCGGGCGTGATTTTTCCGCCTACCAGATCAAGCACTTGCACGATATCGCTGCTGGCAAGGCCCGCCCGCTGCAACATGCGCGGAAAGCTGTCACCCGCCCCCAGCGTTGCGGTCAGATCGATGCTCGGCCGCTCGGGCGCGGCGGCGAGCGGGGTAACCGCGGCGGTGGCGGTCATATGGCGGCCGCTGTCAGCGCCGAAGCTCAACGGGCGGATTCCCTGCACGCGGAATTCATCAATGGATGATTCGTCAAGCGCGGCAAGCGGTGCGGCCTGGAGCGGGGCGAAGCTGGGCCACATCAGGACAGCGGCGGCCCCCAGCGTGAGCATCGTGCCAAAGCCAAGAAACCAGCGCGCGCTGCCGATCTCTTCGGCAAGGTCGATGGCGGGGTCGTTTGCGGCAAACCAGCGCTCGATTGCGGCAGCCAAAGCGCGCTTAGGTGCGCCTAGGTGCATCTTGGTGCTGTTCAGGATGGCATCGGATTCGGGCGCAGCAGGCGGCGTGGAGCGAAGGCCAAACCCGCTCCCACCACCAGCGCCTGCAAACGCCATCATCTGATCACGCGGTGTAAACACGCCCTGCCCTGTAGCCGCTTCATCACCGGACTGCACGGACAAGGTTAATGTTCAGTGAAATTGCTCTGAATGAGGGCGGTCGGCGGCGCGGTTGGGCGTCCTTCGACAGGCTCAGGACGAGCGGTTTTTGGTGTGCGGGTGGGCTTCAAAACGCGCGCACAAAAAGGGCGGGAGTTTACCCCCGCCCTTTCCGTTTCAATTCAACCGCGATTAGGCCGGTTGCGGGCTGGCCGTTCCGCCGAACTTCTTGCCCGAACGCGGCACGGCAGAGCCTTGCGCTGCCACCGGTCGCGAAGAGCCGCTCGGGTTTTGCGGACGATCAATCTTGCCGCTGTCGAGCAGTTCCTTGATCTCGTCGCCGGTCAGCGTCTCATATTCCAGAAGTGCCTGAGCAAGCAGATGAAGCTTGTCTTCGTTGCCCTTCAGAATGTCGGTAGCGCGGGCATGGGCGCCATCGACAAGGCTGCGGATTTCGCTGTCGATCAGCTTGTTGGTTTCGTCCGACGAGAACAGGCGGGCCGAACCGCCCATGCCGAGATAGCCTTCCTGCTGGTCTTCATACTGCAGCGGCCCCAGCTTTTCGGACATGCCCCACTTGGTGACCATCGAGCGCGCCAGCGAGGTAGCGTACTGGATGTCTGACGATGCGCCGGAAGAGACCTTATCATGCCCGAAGATGATCTCTTCAGCCACGCGGCCACCCATGGCCACCGACAGGTTCGCGTGCATCTTGTCACGATGGTAGGAATAGCTGTCCCGCTCTGGCAGACGCATGACCATACCCAACGCGCGGCCGCGCGGGATGATCGTGGCCTTGTGAATCGGGTCAGACGCCGGTTCGAACACCGAGGCGATGGCATGGCCCGCTTCGTGATAGGCGGTCATCTTCTTTTCATCGTCGGTCATGACCATCGAGCGGCGTTCCGCGCCCATCATGACCTTGTCCTTGGCGTCTTCAAATTCCTGCATGGCGACAAGGCGCTTGTTGCGGCGCGCGGCCAGTAGGGCAGCTTCATTCACCAGGTTGGCAAGATCGGCGCCCGAGAACCCGGGCGTGCCGCGCGCGATGGTGCGCGAGTTCACGTCTGGCGCCAGCGGCACCTTCTTCATATGCACGGCAAGAATCTTTTCGCGGCCTTCGATATCAGGGATCGGCACCACGACCTGACGGTCAAACCGGCCCGGACGCAGCAGTGCGGGATCAAGCACATCAGGGCGGTTGGTGGCCGCGATGATGATGATGCCTTCGTTGGCCTCAAAACCGTCCATCTCGACCAGCAGCTGGTTCAGTGTCTGTTCGCGCTCATCATTCGAATTGCCCATGCCGTTTCCGCGATGGCGGCCGACCGCGTCGATTTCGTCGATAAAGACGATGCACGGTGCATTCTTCTTGGCCTGTTCGAACATGTCACGCACACGGCTTGCGCCGACGCCGACGAACATTTCGACGAAGTCTGAACCGGAAATGGTGAAGAACGGCACGCCAGCTTCACCGGCAATCGCGCGGGCCAGCAGCGTCTTGCCGGTGCCGGGGCTGCCGACCAGCAGCGCGCCTTTGGGGATCTGTCCGCCAAGCTTGGAAAAGCGTGACGGATCGCGCAGAAATTCGACGATTTCCTCAAGCTCTTCACGGGCCTCATCAATACCGGCAACGTCATTGAACGTGACCTTGCCCGACCGTTCGGTCAGGAGCTTGGCCTTTGATTTGCCAAAGCCCATCGCGCCCGATCCGCCACCCTTCTGGACCTGACGCAGCGCGAAGAACGCAACGCCCAGGATCAGCAGGAACGGCAGCGAATTGGCGATGATCCACATCAGCATGTTGGGCTGTTCAGCCGCCTTGCCCGCATATTGCACACCGTTTTCCTGCAGCAGCTTGGGCAGGTCCGAATCGCCGGGCACCGGAATGGTGGTGAACTGGCCACCATTCTTGAGCGTGCCGATGATGCGGTCTGGCGCGATTTCTACTGAACGGACGACACCTTCAGCCACTTGGCCGCGGAACGCCGAATAGGGGATCGAAGTGGCGCTTGGATCTGCGCGCGATCCGAACATCGAAACCACCAGCAGAAGGGCGAGGAAAATGCCGCCCCACACCAGAAGGCTCTTGATCCAGGGATTGGCCGGAGGCTGATCGTCGTTCATCGGGAGTCTTTCCGCATTCGCCAAAGCAGGCGTTATCCCGAGTCAATGTAAGACTGCCCGGTTAAAGCGCAATATAGCGCGTTCAGGCTTTTTGAGCGACCTGCACTGTGGTGGGATGACCTTAAAGCCCTCTCTGGTCGCCGCTCAAGTCCTGCAGCGGATAGATGTGGTCAGACACAGGGAACCTCACTGCCACAAAGATGCTGGCATAATACGCGCCAAGCAGCAGCACTCTAGTTCGCGTTAGGAGCGGTCCACTCGGCGATGCTCTCGACCAGTGGCATGGGCCGCGCGCAGGAATATCATGTGGAACGCCACTTGCGCAAAAGCCTGTTTCCGCGCACCGCATCGATTGGCCCACAGATGATCCTGAACTTCATTGCCGACAAAGTGCTCGGCCTTCCCAAGCTGTATTGAGGGTGCCAGAATGATCCCGATGAAAATGCGTTCATGGCTGTTTGCGCCGGGCGACAGCGAGAAGAAGATGGGCAAGGCTTTGGCTGGGCCTGCCGATGTCGTCTTGCTCGATCTGGAAGACGCGGTGGCGACCGAGACGAAGCCGGTTGCCCGCGCGATGGTGCGCGATTTTCTGGCTGCCAACGTGGCTGATCGCGCGCGTATCTGGGTGCGGGTAAACCCGCTCGATGGGCCGCACACGCTTGACGATCTCGTTGCGATCATGCCGGCCAACCCCGGCGGCATCATGCTGCCCAAGGTCTACAGCCGCGCCGATGTCGAACTGCTCGACAAGTATCTTGCCGCGTTCGAAGCCATGCACGGCATTGAACGCGGATCGACCCCGGTCATCGTGCTGGTCACTGAAACCGCCGAGGGCATGTTCCACACCGGCACCTACAAGGGCGCACCGCGCGTGATCGCACTGACGTGGGGGGCCGAAGATCTGGCCGATTCCATCGGGGCCAGCAGCAACCGCAACCCCGATGGCAGCTATGGCTTCACCTTTGAACTCGCCCGCAGCCTTACGGTGCTGGGTGCAGCCACGGCGGGCGTTGCAGCCATTGATACGATCCAAAGCGATTTCCGTGACCTTGAGGCATTGCGTCTGCGCGCCGAAAAGGTGCGCCGCGATGGCTTCTGCGGTATGCTCGCCATCCATCCCGCGCAGGTCGATGTGATCAACGCGGCGTTCACGCCCAGCGAAGCAGAACTCGCCGAAGCGCGCGAGATCGTCGCCGTGTTCGCAGCCAATCCCGGCGTCGGCGCGATTGGCTGGAAGGGCGGCATGCTTGATCGCCCCTACCTCAGCCGCGCGCAGGCACTGCTGGCACAGGTCGGCGAGTAATGAACAAGTGCGGGCGATGCCCGAAACGCTCAATCTTGGTGTTTGGCTAAAGAATCACCATGGGGCAGACTTAGTGCCTTCGCCCTGCCACCCGGGTGAAGCGCCATGACCCGCGGCGGGCATCGCCCTTCACCTGACCTAGTGTGGCAACGCCGCCTGCCCGCAGAGTCTCCAACCAGCGTGAAAGAGCAGGCCCGCGCGCATTCGTGCTTTGGTGCTCTGCCACGATCCGTTCCAGAATGCGCATGCCAAGGACCACTGGCAGATCGGAAGGCGGGTTCCACGTGAAACCGGCTTCATGCCTTTTCACATCCATCCACAGCTGGTCCACTACCCAATCGAGCGCCTGATCGGCCTGTGCCAAATGCTGTGCGCTGGCGGCAAATCCCAGTGTATCAAAGGCTTCGCTTGCGGTCATGGCGTCACGCACGCGGACCCGTTCGTAAGCGGGATCACGGTTAGAAGGATCGTTGACTGCGCTGATGTCGGCCGCCTGCACCACCTGCGCGAGTTCCGCCCTGCGCCAGCCCAACAAGGGCCGCAGCAGCGGCAAGCCTGCCGTGCCGGGCACCACCGCGCGCGGTCGCATGGCAGCAAGGCCACGCAGGCCAGCGCTGCGATTGAGGCGCATCACCATGGTCTCCGCCTGATCATCGGCATGATGCGCAGTAACCAATGCGGACAACCCTTGCTCGGCACACCATTGGCCAAGCGCGGCATAACGGGCGGCACGGGCGCGCTCTTGCACGGCGCTTCCTTTGGCGAGTGACAGCGCCAAGGTGGTGTGCGCGATATTGAGCCTTGCGCAGAGCGCCGCAACCATCGCCGCCTCGTCTGCGGCTTCCGGGCGCAAGCCATGGTCTACGGTGGCTGCACAAAAGTTGCGCGGCGCAACTTCGTGAAGCAGCAGAAGCAGGGCCAGGCTGTCTGGCCCGCCAGAAACAGCAACGCCGACCGTGCCGTGTGGAGCGACCGCCCGCCACGACGCGACAAAGCGCGCCACGGGAGCGGTCAGGCTATTCCCGGCACCATTACTTGCACTTAACAGACGCGCGTGCCGCGTCATATTGGGTCTTCAACCGGCCGATGATTTCATTCGGATAAGTCGCCGCCATTTCGGCAAAAGCCCCGCAGGCCTTCTCGTTGTCCTTGAGCTTCACCATGGCATTGCCAAGATAGAGCAGACTGTCTGGCGCGCGAGCGCCTTTCTTGTCGGCCAGATAGTTCTGCAGGAAGAACTGTGCTGCGGTTCCGGGCTTGCCATCGTCAAGCCATGCGCGGCCCAGCAGATTGCGACCGTGGCTGATCATCTTGTGCTTGGGATAGCGATCCACGAAAATCTGCAACTGCTGCTGCGCTTCGGGATAGAATTTGGCCTCCCACAGACGAAAACCATACATGTATTCATCTTGCCCGGCATCGCCCGTTGCAGGCTTTTCAATGGCCTGAACCGCCGCAACGCGCGTAGCAGCGGGCGTGGCTGGCTTTGCAACAGGTTTTGCCACGGCAGGCGTTGCGGGCTTTGGTGCAGATGTCGTTGCCGGCGGAGGCGATGCTGGTACGGGCGTTGACGTGGGAGTGGGGGTTGGCGTCACCTCGGGCGGTGGGGCCGCCGCAGCTTCAAGCCGGGCCAGACGCTCCTCCAGTTTGGCCGAACGGTTCTGGCCTTCCTCAACTTGTGCAGTCAGGCGCGCCATCTGCGCTTCCATCGCATCGATCCGCGCCAGAATATCGGATACCGCCGAAGCAGCAGGGGTCCCTGTGGCAGTGGGCGCTACTTTGCCTGGCGTAATTTCAGGGACGAACGTTTTGCCCGCACCTTCGGGGAAGACCTTGCGCTGGATCGCGCGGACTTCAGCCTCAATCCGGCGCAGGCGCGCTTCGGAATCGGCCTGCGCAGTGGATTGCGCGTGAACCGGCGCAGCGATCGGCGCGGCAAGCCCGAGCATCAGCACGGCAAGCGGATAAGTATTGCGGAATTTCACAGTCATCTTCATTCCCGTTGATCGCATGCGCCTGATCCGGGGGCGCAAACGTAAACCTGAAGGTTTAGCCTAACAGCGTAAATGCCCCAGAGCGGCGTTCAAGTCGAGACGCGTCAGCGCAATCCGGTGGATGCAGGTGGCGTTTCCGCAGCAGTTGCCGGGGCTGCTGCCGGAACTGATGAAGGCACGCCTTCGGCGTTGGGTGCCTGCGCTTGCCGAGCTGCAGCTGGGCGACGTGAACCAGTTGGCCGCAGTACGGAACGGGTTGTCGGCGTCTGGCTGCTATTCTGCACGTTCGCATCCGCCGGCTGTGTGGCCGATTGCGGGGTGCCACGGGCCAGAAGCGCAGCAGCACTTACCGGCACATTCTTTACGATACCTTCGCGCTCGGCGATACGCGGCACAGGTTGGCCGCCGATAGTGATGGTCAAGGCATCGGGCCGGCCGGTCCACAATTGCGGGTTTTGCGCCGTTTCGGGCACCGTAAAGCTTTCACCCATCGCAAGCTGCTTTTGCAGGATCTGCTGGCCCTGACCGTCATAGAACTTGACCCAGATCTCGTTTTCGGTTGCCGTGAAAACGACCGGACCTGAGGGAGCTGCACTGGGCAGCGGCACCACTGCAACCTGACCTGACGATGCCGTGACGGGAGCTTCCGCTTCTGCGCCGACGAGCGAGGGCAAATCTGCCGATGGCAGATAGTAACTGCGCCAGAAGACAAGACCGGCCAGCGCGATGGCAACCGTCAGCCCCAAAGCAAGCCAGGTCGTCAGGCGAGAGGGCGTCTTGGCCGGATCGCCCACTTCGAACTGGTTGATAACACGCGGCGGGGGCGGTGGGGCCTGAGTATCAAGCTCTGCGCGGATGGCATCGGCGATGATCTTGTCATCAAGGCCAACTGCGCGCGCATAGCTCTTGGAAAAACCGAGCGCATAAGGTCGCCCCGGGAGAGCCGCATAATCGCCGCTTTCCAACGCCTCAAGATGGCGCGATGTCACGCGGGTGCGCAGCGACAGCTGCTTGATATCAAGGCCTGCCGCTTCACGCGCGGCGCGCAAGGTTTGTCCCACGGAAAGCCGGCGCGGCTCGCCTGCAGGAATGGGAGCGTCAGATTCGTTGGTAATGGCCTGCGACCCGCCGGCTTCGGTCAAAACGCGACTCCCGTATTTTTGCTTCGTATTTGGTCTTAGTATTTGGCAACCGTTTGTGAAGCGTTCGCTGCAAAGCAACAAAAGTCAACGTCGTTCGCGGAAGAATGGCGGAAATCCGCGATGAATTGCTCCGGTCTCGGCGTCAGTCACACTCGATTCCGCGCTCCTGCGCCCAATCGGCAAGCGTAGCACGCATGTCGCGCGGCGGTTCGGCCAGCCAGCGGTCCATCGCGGCGCGGATTTCGGCAATATCGATTTTGCGCACCAGTTCCTTGACCGGGCCGACAGCGGCGGGCGTGATCGACAGGCGGGTGATGCCAAGGCCGAGCAGCGCCAGCGCTTCCAACCGGCGGCCACCCATTTCGCCGCACACGGTGACATCGGTGCCAAAAGGCGCAACGCTGGTAACCACCCGGCGCAAAAAGCGCAGAATCGCAGGCGAAAGCCAATCGTAGCGTTCAGCCAGTTTGGGGTTGGCGCGATCGGCAGCAAACAGGAACTGCGTGAGATCATTCGTGCCGATCGACAGGAACGACAGGCGCGGGGCCAGCACATCGAGCCATTCGGCCAGCGCCGGGACTTCGAGCATTGCGCCATAGCGGATGGCTTCGGGCAGCAGCTTCTTGCGCTGGCGCAGGAAGGTGAGCTGGCCATCGAACACCGCCTTGGCCGCATCGAATTCCCACGGTTCGGTCACCATCGGGAACATGACGTTGAGCGTGCGGCCCCCGGCAGCTTCAAGCAGAGCGCGGGCCTGCACCTTCAACAGGCCATCGCGTTCGAGCGCAACGCGCAGTGCGCGCCAGCCCATGGCGGGGTTTTCTTCGGCCTCGCCTTCGTTGTGGCGCAGATAGGGCAGGACCTTGTCCCCGCCGATGTCCACGGTGCGGAACACGACCGGCTTGTCTCCGGCGGCTTCGAGCACATCACGATAGAGCCGCGTCTGCCGTTCGCGCGAGGGGAGCGTGGCCGAGACGAGGAACTGGAATTCGGTGCGGAACAGGCCGATCCCGTCCGCGCCGGTTAGCCCCAGCATCGGCGTATCATCGCGCAGGCCCGCGTTCATCAGGACCGTGACGCGGGTGCCATCGCGTGTGAACGGCTCCACTTCGCGCATGGTGGCATAATGCGCCTGCTTTTCACGATTCTTGGCAAAGCGCGCCTCGAACGCCTCGATCAACGAAGGTGCCGCGCGGACATCGACCACGCCCTGATCGCCATCGAGCAGCAGGTGATCGCCTTCGCGCACTTTGCCGCGCAGCGCACGCATGCGGCCAACCACCGGAATGCCCATGGCACGCGCCACGATCACCACGTGCGCAGTGAGTGAGCCTTCTTCGAGGATCACGCCTTTCAACCGCCGCCGGTCATATTCCAGCAGTTCCGCAGGCCCCAGATTGCGGGCGATCAGAATGGCATCGCCTTTCAGGCCCATCGTGGCCGCGGTGCCCAACTGGCCCGAGACGATGCGCAGCAGGCGGTTGGACAGATCCTCAAGATCGTGCATCCGGTCTGCCAGCAGCGGATCGTCGATCTGGCGCATGCGCATGCGGGTGCGCTGCTGCACGCGCTCAATCGCGGCTTCGGCGGTCAGCCCGGAATCGATCGCCTCGTTGATCCGGCGCGACCAGCCTTCGTCATAGGCGAACATGCGATAGGTTTCGAGCACCTCCTCATGCTCTCCCCCCATGCCGAATTCGGCCTGACTCGCCATGCGATCAATCTGTTCGCGCATCTTGTCGAACGCCAGATAAACGCGCTGACGCTCGGCCTCAGTGTCTTCGGCAACGATGTGTTCGATGGTGACGCGGGGCTGGTGGAACACGGCAACGCCGCTGGCGAGGCCCTTGACCAGCGTGAGGCCGGTGATGCGGTCCGGCCCGGTCAGGTGTGCAGGCACGCCCAGCACTTCTTCATCATCGATCAGTTCGGCATTGGCGATCAGTTCGGACAGGACCATCGCCACGGTCTGCAGCGCCTCGATCTCAACCTCTTCATAGCGGCGCGGCTCAACATGCTGCACCGCCACAACACCCACCGCGCGTTCGCGCCGCACGATGGGCACCCCGGCAAAGGAGTGGAACTTTTCCTCGCCGGTTTCGGGGCGGAACGCGAAGTCCGGATGGGCGGCAGCTTCGGCAAGGTTCAGCGTTTCGACATTGCCCGCAATCGTGCCGACCAGACCCTCACCCACGGCCAGCCGCGTGACGTGGACGGCCGCCTGATTGAGGCCGCGTGTGGCAAACAGCTCGAGCATGCCTTCGCGCAGCAGGTAGATCGAGCAGACCTCGGAATCGAGGTTGTTGCCGATCACTTCGACGATCTGGTTGAGCTTGGCCTGCGCACCGGCGCGGGAGGCCATGACCTCGTGCAGGGAGGTTAAAATCAGGCGGGCGGCGGTAACGGCGCTGAGCATGGGCATAGAACTACCCTACCGCAGATGTTTTGGGAATGTTGCGTGAAATCCGATGCGGTTGCGATTGGTGATGAATTGGTATGAGTGGGAATGACGAAATGTTTTTGTTCCGAAAGTTAGAATGCAAAAGAGCCGCCCAGCAGGGCGGCTCCCTAAGCGAAACACAATGCGGGGCGATCAGTGGAGACCGTTGATCTCTTCCTTGATCTTCAGCTTTTTTCGCTTGAGCTGGGCAACCAGCCTGTCATCGGGGAGGGGCCGGGACATCTCTGCCTGAATCTGTCTTTCAAGACCGGCATGCTTGTTCTGGAGAGCGCTGATATGCGTTGATTCCATGCGTTTTCCTCCTTTGGGGAAAGCCCCCTTCAGCTGCCTGCACCAAGCCATCCCAGAAGGGAGATTTGCCGCAGGCTTGCGCTGCACAGCAGGGTTCGGTTTCGTCATGATTCCGACTCGCGCCGTCAACGCGTTGTCATGCTCCCACATTACTCGTATCTTGCAAGTGCAGCCGCGCTGGATTGTGTCGGTTTACGGGTTGATCCGTAGGTCGCTGGCAAGACATTCGTAGGCCGGACCCAGAATGTGGCGTTAGTAGAATGTGGCGTTGATTGCGTGTGAGGGAGTTGGGCGGAACGTGACCGAAGAGGAAATGCGCAAACGGCTTGCCGCGTTGACCATCGAGCATCGCGATCTTGATGCTGCGATTGACGCGCTGACCGCTGCCGGAACGCGCGACCAGTTGCAAATTGCCCGGCTCAAGAAACGCAAATTGTTGCTCAAGGATCAGATCGCTATGATCGAGGACTATCTGATCCCGGATATTATTGCCTGATATCAACACCATGACGCTGACCATGCCAGACAGGCATCTGTCCCGTTAAGAAACGTTCAGGAAATGGGACAGTCTGCGGGCCGCTGGCCGGTTGGCCAAACCGCAACAGCGGGCCTATGCGATTTGCATGGCCCTCTTGCCCAGCCTCAACCCGCGCATTGTCGAAGCGCTCTATGCCGAAGCGCTCGGTCTTGCCGAAGCGGTGCGTCAGCGGTTTGAGCGGCTGCGCGTGGAAACTGCGGCAAACGGTGGCGAGGATGACGAAGATCTGCGCCGGGTACAGGTAAGCTGTGAGGCGTTGCGCACGACCACGCGGGTCATGCACTGCCTTGCATGGCTGCTCAATCATCGTGCGCATTTTGCTGGCGAGCTGTCCGAACTGCAGCTGCGCCGCCATGGGCGACTGATTGCCAATTTCCCCGCGAGCGAGCTTGCCGTGGTGGAAAGCCTCCCGGCCGATGTGCAGGCGCTGGTCCATGAGAGTGAGCGGCTTTATCAACGCATTCAGCGGCTTGAGGCATCATGGCGCACAACGAACCTGACCGGCGAAAGCGCGGTGCGTCGCTTGCGCGAACGGCTGATCCGCGCGGTCGGCGATGCGCCCAGCGCGGCCTGAACGGGCAACTGCCTGATTCAGAACGGTCAGATTGACGTCATGACGCAGCGGGAAGCAGGCTTTCCAGCAGCGTCACTTCCTCGTCACTGAACCACAGGCCCAGCTTTGACCGCCGCCACAGCACGTCTTGCGCGGTCTGCGCCCATTCGCGGGTGACGAGGTGGTCAAGCTCTGCCTCGGTAAAACCTTGCCCGATGGCCCGCCCCATATCGCCGCGCACAAACCCCAGCGCTTCGGTGCCATAGGCGCGGGCCAAGCGGTGGATCGTGGCGCGTGACAGGTTCTGCGCCTGCGCGCGGATTTCCTGTTCCAATGGGGCAAGGTTATCGGCCTCGTCCATCCCATCCGGCTTGAAATCGCCGCCGGGCAGCGGCGCTGTGGCGGTCCATCCAGCATTGTCCATCAGGCCAAGGCGTTCAAGCGCAGCTTCGGCCAGTGTGCGATGCGTGGTGATCTTGCCGCCCAGCACCGACAGCAGCGGCGCACCGTGTCCATCACGGCCGCGATCAAGCTCGAACCGGTAGCCGCGCGTGGCCGCTTCCGGCTTGCCACTGCCATCATCGGCCAGCAGACGCACCCCGGCATAAGTCCAGACGACATCGGCGCGGGATACTTGGCGGCGGAAATGGCGATTTGCGGCATCGAGCAGATAGGTGATCTCTGTCTCGCTGGCCTGCGGTGGATCGGCATCGGCACCCTCTTCGCTGTCGGTCGTGCCGATCAGGGTGAAGGCGTGTTGCCAGGGGATGGCAAAGCACACCCGGCCATCGGCCAATTGCAGGAACAGCGCGCGCGGATCATCATGCAGGCGCGGTACGACGATGTGCGAGCCGCGCACCTTGCGCAGCGTGCCGGGCCGTGGCGCATGGGCCGCATCGAGCAACTGGCCCACTTGCGGCCCCGCGGCATTGATCGTCATCGCGGCGTGGAAAACCTCTCCGCCGGCGTCAATCCGCCACAGATGCCCTTCGCGGCGCAGCGCGGTGACGGGGCAGCGCGTGCGCACTTCCGCGCCGCGATCCGCCGCATCGCGCGCCAGCAGCACGACCAGCCGCGCATCATCGACCCAGCAATCGGAATATTCATAGCCGCGCCGGATATCGGATTGCAGCCCCATGCGCCCTTCCAGCCGCACGCGCCGAGTGGGTGGCAAAGTCCTGCGTCCGCCGATCCGGTCATAGAGCCACAAGCCGGTGCGCAGCATCCACCAGGGGCGGCCTTCGGGCACAATCGGCAACACGAAGCGCATGGGCCAGACGATGTGCGGAGCCTGCGCCCACAGCACTTCGCGTTCGTGCAAGGCTTCGGCCACCAGCGCAAACTCGCGATGTTCCAGATACCGCAAACCGCCGTGGATCAACTTGGTGGAGGCAGACGACGTGCCTTGCGCCAGATCGCCGCGTTCCAGCAGCAGCACCGACAGGCCCCGGCCCACAGCATCACGCGCAATCGCCGCGCCATTCACCCCGCCGCCGATCACGACAAGATCAAAGGGCACGTCCATTCCGCTTTCCATGGGCAGCATCCTGATACGGGCAGCCCCGTTGTGCAAGCCAGTACCATTCTGCAAAGGTTGCATGGCACAGGGACTATGCCCATACCGGGTCCATGGCCCAAATGCCCCCCATCCCCGATCGCAGCGAATGGCCCACAGGCCGCGCCGAAGTGCTGGAACCGCTGGTCCGGCGCGTGCTGGCCCCCAACCCATCGCCCTATACCTTCACCGGCACGCAGACTTACATCGTCGGCGCAGGGGCCGAAGTGGCGGTGATTGATCCTGGCCCTTATGGTTCGGGCGACGCTGTCGGCATGGAAAGCGAAGGTCATGTCGAGGCGATTTTGGCCGCTGTGGGCGATGCGAAAATCGTCGCCATCGTCTGCACCCACACCCACCGCGATCACAGCCCCGCCACGCGCCCGTTGCAAGCCGCCACTGGCGCGCCGATCATCGGCTGTGCGGCGCTGGTATTGGATGACGATGGCCCGCGCGCCGATGCCGCTTTCGATGCCGACTATGCGCCAGACCGGGTCCTGACTGATGGTGAGCGGATTTCGGGCGATGGCTGGACACTGGAAGCAGTGGCAACGCCCGGGCACACCAGCAACCACTTGTGCTATTCGGTGGTCGAAAGCGGCGCACTGTTCACAGGCGATCACGTGATGGGCTGGTCCACCTCGGTTGTGTCACCCCCCGATGGCGATATGGCGGCCTATATGGCGAGCCTGCAGAAGCTTTATGACCGCGAAGACCGGGTGCTCTATCCAGCGCATGGCCCGCAGATCGACAACCCGCGCCAGCTTGTGCGCGGGATGATGGGCCACCGGCGGCAGCGCGAACGCCAGATCGTGCGCTTTCTGGAAGAAGACGGGCCGCATGCCATCCCTGCGTTCGTAAGTGCGATGTACAAGGGCCTCGATGAACGCCTCCACGGTGCCGCGGGGCGTTCGGTTCTGGCCCATCTGATCGATCTGGAACGGCAGGGCCGGGTGGCCGTTGAAGGTGAACAATGGATGATTCTCCAGTAACCCCTCCACCTGTCCCAATCGTGAAGCGCGAAGCCTCGCTGGCGCGGGTATCGCTGCTGCCATGGGCGCTGTTTCTGGTGGCGCTGGCGGCCGCTGTGTTCTTTGCGTGGAAGTGGTGGCAGCCCGAAGATATCGGCGATCCGCTGGCCACCAGCCTGGTTGCGTTTGAAAAGCAGAACAAGCTGACCGTGTTCAGCGCCGAGCTTGCGCCGGTGGTTTCCAGCAACGATTCGCGAATGTTCGGGCTGGTCAATTCCAAGCAGGTCGCCGTAATCCCGGCGCGTGTGGAATATACGGTCGACCTTGCCAAAGTAGGCCGCGACCGGCTGTCTTGGAATGTGGAGACCCAGACACTGGGTGTGCGCCTGCCGCCGTTAACGGTAAGCCGCCCCAACCTTGACGAGGCGCGAGCGCAATATCTGCGCGATGGCATCTGGATCACGCGCGACGCGCAAGACAAACTGACGCGCGACAATACGCGCCTTGCCGAAACGCAGGCGGTGAAACAGGCGGCCAATCCGGTGTTGATGAACCTTGCGCGCCAAGCCGCAAAGGACGCAATCAGCCAGAATGTTGCGATTCCGCTGCAAGTGGCAGGGTATCGCAAGGCCAAAGTTGTGGTGACTTTCGACCAATGACGAGCCGGGCGGCGGCGCAGGCTATTGCGATAGCAGGCCGCGCCCCTTAAGTCGCGCAAGCACCCCGGCACGATCCGCCGGACGGGAGGATGCCTGCGATGACTGCCCAGCCGACCAACCTTTCCGGCCTTGACCTGCGCGCCGAGATCGACCGTTTGCGCAAGGAGCGCAACGCGGTGATCCTTGCGCATTACTATCAGCGCCCGGAAATTCAGGATCTGGCCGACTTTGTGGGCGACAGTCTGGAGCTTTCGCGCAAGGCAGCGGCAACCGATGCCGAGGTGATCGCATTCTGCGGCGTGAAGTTCATGGCCGATACTGCCAAGATCTTGTCGCCGCAGAAGATCGTGGTCCTGCCCGATCTGGAAGCCGGGTGCAGCCTTGAAGATTCCTGCCCGCCCGACAAGTTCCGCGCCTTCCGCGAAGCCCACCCCGATCACATCGCGCTGACCTATATCAACTGTTCGACCGAGGTGAAGGCGCTGTCGGACGTGATCGTCACATCATCGAGCGCCGAGACGATCCTTGCGCAGATCCCGCCCGAACAGAAGATCATCTTCGGCCCCGATCGTCACCTTGGCGGGTATCTCAATCGCAAGTTCGGGCGTGACATGCTGCTGTGGCCGGGCGTCTGCATCGTGCATGAGGCATTCTCGGAAACCGAACTGCTAAAGCTGATGGCACAACACCCCGGGGCGCCGGTAGCCGGTCACCCCGAATGCCCGCCGCACATCATCGACCATTGCGATTACGTCGGCTCAACCAGCGGCATCCTGCAATTTGCCAAGACATTCACCGGCGATACGCTGATCGTGGCGACCGAGCCGCACATCATCCACCAGATGGAACTGGCGATCCCCGACAAGACCTTCATCGGCGCGCCGGGTGCGGACGGCAACTGCAACTGCAACATCTGCCCCTACATGGCGCTCAACACGATGGAAAAGCTCTACGTCGCCCTGCGCGACCTGCAGCCGCGCATCGAAATGGACGAAGACCTGCGCCTCGCCGCCAAGAAGAGCCTCGACCGGATGCTGGGCATGGCCGGGGGCACCGTGGGCATGGGAGATCTGGGCGCAAAGCCGTTCGGTAGCTGACCTCAGGCCGTCTTGCCCTCACCCAACCTCGCCAGCACCAGCGCCGCGCCCACGAGTGCCATGCCGATGGCGTCTGGAAGGGCCAGCGTCTCGTCAAAAGCCACCCAGCCGACCAGTACCGACACTGCAGGCTGGGTGAGCAGAACGAGCCCGATCACCAGCGGAGGGAAGTGGCGGAGGGAATAGACCAGCAGGCCCTGCCCCACGATCTGGCTGGCGAACATCAGACCGATTTGTGGCCACCAGTTGGTGGGCCAGACTGGCTCGCCCAGCGCCAGCGCCGTCACCAGCATCACCGGCACGCCCGCAAGGCTTGACCAGAACAGCAGGCTCCACGACCCGAAGCGCCCGCGGATGCCCTGCACCAGCAGGATGTAGACGACGTAGAACAGCCCCGCGAGGATGCAGAACAGGTCTCCGGCCAAGGTCCGTGCGTCAATCTCCATAGATCGGCCCAGCAGCAGGCCTGCCCCGCCCAGCGCCATCGCCACGGCCGCGAACTCGCGCGTGTGCGGGCGGCGGTGCATGGCGACCAGTCCCCAGATCATCAGAATCACGCTGCCCGAATTGCCGAACAGCGTGGCATTGCCCAGCTTCGTCATCTCGATCCCGACGTGCCAACTGGCCAGATCCAGCGCGAACACGACCCCTGCGGCAATGATGATCCACCAGTCCTTGCGCGCAAAGCCCCACATCGGCTCGCGCGCCCGCCATGCGAATAGCGCCAGCAGTGGCAAGGCCAGCGCCAGCCGCCACAGCCCCGCCGAAACCGGCCCACTATCGGCCACGCGCACGAACCATGGCCCCAGCGCCAGCGCAATGTTTCCTGTCAGCAGGGCAAGGAAATGCTTGGGTCCGGGACGAAATGACGGGTCCGCGTCACTTGAATTCACCATCGGCGCTGCTTAATCCAGTTTCAAAGCGAAACCCAGTGCGGTTCGCCGAGTGTTGAATTGAAAGGCCTCCTAGCATGCATGAACCGTTGTTCCAGCCCATCCGTCTTGGTGCGATCGAAGCGCCCAACCGGATCATCATGGCCCCGCTCACCCGTGGCCGCGCCACTGGTGACAGCGTGCCAACGCCGATCATGGCCGAATACTATCGCCAGCGCGCCAGCGCCGGGCTGATTATCACCGAGGCTACCGGCATCAGCCGCGAAGGCCTTGGCTGGCCCAGCGCGCCGGGTATCTGGAGCGATGAGCAGACCGAGGCATGGAAGCCGATTGTCGAGGCCGTGCATGCAGAAGGCGGGCGCATTGTGCTGCAACTGTGGCACATGGGCCGCGTGGTGCATTCCAGCTTCCTTGGCGGAGAGCCGCCCGTTTCGGCATCGGCCACCACCGCCCCGGGCCACGCCCACACCGCCGAAGGCACGAAGCCCTATGAACAGGCCCGCGCCCTTCGCGCCGATGAAATGCCGCGCCTGATCGGCGATTATCGCCGCGCAGCGGAAAACGCCAAGAAGGCAGGGTTCGATGGCGTGCAGCTTCACGCCGCCAATGGCTATCTGATCGACCAGTTCCTGCGCGATGGCACCAATCTGCGCGATGACGATTACGGCGGCAGCCCGCAGAACCGTGTGCGGTTGATGCGCGAAGTGGTGGAAGAACTGATCGCAGTCTGGGGCAAGGACCGGGTATCGATCCGCCTTTCACCCAATGGCGATTCGCAAGGGACGGATGACAGCAGCCCCACTGCCACTTTTGGCGAGGCTGCGCGCGTGCTGCAGGAGTTGGGCGTCAGCTTTGTCGAACTGCGCCAGCCGGGACCGGGCGGCACTTTTGGCGCAACCGAAGTGCCCAAGCAGGATGGCGTGATCCGTTCGATCTATACCGGGCCGCTAGTGCTCAACAGCGACTATACGCCGGAAGAAGCCGCCGCAGACGTGGCATCGGGCCGCGCCGATGCTATCAGCTTTGGCCGCCCGTTCATCTCAAACCCCGATCTGGTAGACCGGATTCGAAAGGGCGCGCACCTCAACCCCAACGTCGATGTGCCGCAAACGTGGTACTTTCCCGGTGAACACGGCTATACCGACTACCCGACGCTTGCTGAAGAAACCGAAAAAGCCTGAATTAGCGTAAACTGCACTGGCGCAGTTAACTCTGCGGCAGTCAGTCGGTCTGGGCCGAGACTGCCGCAGGTGGCGCTGCGGCAGGTGACGCTGGCGCAGGTTCAGCGGACTGCGCCTCCTGATCGGTGGCTGCCGAACTGGCATCAGACACGGCCTTCACACCGGCCTTGGGCTTGACCGGCGCGAACGGCGGCGCAGCGGTGGATGTATCCAGATCGATCATCGCGTCTGAAATCGATCCCGGCAGCACCTCTCCACTTTCCGCAGAAGCGCTCTTTTCGCCGGTCTGCTGATTGCACGCAGCCAGCAGCATGCACAGCGCAAGTGTGAAGGGGCCGTGATGTTTCATGCAGACTCCGGTGGGCAAGGCATATCGAGCTTGGCAAGGAACCTATCGAGATGGGCAAGCAGCGCTTCGTCCCAAACGTCCGGTGAAACGGTCCGGCCCAAGGCAGCAAGGCTGGTAACGCCGAATTCGTCGATCCCGCAAGGCACGATGCCGCCAAAGTGCGCAAGATCGGGCGACAGGTTCACCGAAAAACCATGCATCGTAACCCAGCGCCTGATGCGCACGCCGATTGCGCCAATCTTGGCCTCGCGCCCGTCCGCGCCCGTGGTCCAGATGCCAACGCGCCCTTCGGCCCGCCACGAATCCACACCGAAATCGGCCAGCGTATCGATCACCCAACCTTCCAGCGCGTGAACAAAACCGCGCACATCACGCGCCCGTTTGCGCAGATCGAGCAGGACATAGCCGATGCGCTGGCCCGGCCCGTGATAAGTATAGCGCCCGCCGCGCCCGGCCTCGACCACTTCGAACTGCGGATCGAGCAGCTCTTCGGGTGCAGCACTCGTTCCGGCGGTGTAGACTGGGGGATGTTCGAGCAGCCAGAGCAGCTCCTGCGCGGTGCCATCGGCAATCGCGGCATTGCGCTGGACCATGGCATCAAGCGCGGCGCGATAGGGCACTTGCGCTGTTTCACGGCGGATTTCGATGGAAGGCTGAACGGACATGATCACCGCATGGCGCAGACGCCCCGCTGCATCAAGGGGGAGCAGCCACCGCCGCGCGTTCCAAAACTGTAACGCGGCGTTCGACACAACCGGGTTTGCGCTGCTAGAGACGCGCCATGATCCCTCGTCTTGACAGCAGCATTGCCTGGAAAACCGCCACGCGCCTTGTCGCCGCCAACCGTGATGTGCTGATCGCGATTGCCGGTGTATTCTTCCTGTTCCCCAGCCTCGCGTTCTCGGTCTTCGTGCCCGAACCGCAGATGGCACCGGGCACTCCCCCGCGCGAGATGATGGAAACGATTGCCGATGCGTGGACGGAGTCGCTGCCGCTCCTAATAGTCGTCACCTTGCTGCAGATGGCCGGCACAGTGTCGATGCTGATCGTGATGACCGACCGGCGCTTGCCCACCGTGGCGCAGGCGATCCGGCGCGGGTTTCATGCGCTTGGACCCTATATTCTGGCGCAGATTATGGTCGGTGCAGTACTCGGCATGGGGTTTCTTGTGCTGGTCAGTGCCGCAGCCCTGACCGGGCAACAAGCCATCGCGGCCATCGCCATCATCGGTGCGTTCATCGCGATGATCTGGTGCAGCGTGCGTCTGGCTCTAGTCGCGCCGGTCTTGGCGATTGAGGCGGAGCGCAATCCCGTGCAGGCGCTGAAACGCTCATGGGCATTGACCAGTGGCAATTCGGGCCGGTTGCTCACCTTCTTCGTGCTGGCTGGGCTGCTGTTTGCCGTAATCTATGGGCTAGCGATGATGCTGGTGGGTGTAGTGCTGGTGCTGACTACCGGCGGCACCGTGCAACAAGTGCTGACCGCTGCGGTCTCCAGCACGCTGACCGCAGGCGCGCTGGTCTATTTCGTGGCGATGCTGGCGGCCGTCTATCGCCAATTGGCAAGTGATGGCGCAGACGAGATTATCGACATCTTTGGCTGAATGAAGTCAGGGGCGCGATGGCGCCCTATTCTTTCCAGCCCCAGCTGATCACGCAGGGGGGCAAATTGACCGGCTCAAAACCCTTGTCGATGCGGCGGAAGAACTGGCCCATCAGATCGCGCGCGCGCGCCGTGTACTGATAAACGAGGAACGCGCCACCGGGGCGCAACACATTGTGCGTAGCGCCCATGATCGCCGGACCTACCCCTTCGGGCAGGTTCGAGAAGGGCAAGCCCGAAAGCACATAGTCGGCATGGTCAAAACCATTGGCGCGCACAATCTCTTCCACATCGGTGGCGGAACCGTGCACCGCAATGAAGCGACTGTCGCCGATGGTTTTCTGCAGATATTCGATGAAATCGGGATTGGTATCGATGACGATCAGCCGCCCATCACGGCGCAGCTTGTCGAGCACTGGGCGGCAGAACGTGCCAACGCCGGGGCCATATTCCACGAACAGCTGGCATTCTTCCCAGTCCACCACCGACAAAACCCGCTCAATCGTGCGGTTTGACGACGGAACAATGGCCCCCACCATGCCAGGATGCTTGAGGAAGCCCCGGAAAAAGATCCCGGCAGGGCCGAGCAGGCGTTCTGCCTTGCGCTTTGCCCGCTGAAGAAGGGGCGCGCGCGCAACCTGGGTCGAAGTCATTGCAGGAAGATATCCTCTGCCGGTCTAATCAGCTCATGCGAGTCGCAAATTTGTAACTGCATTGCAAGCACGGAGCGCCACGCCTAACCGTCCAGAATGATCCAGCAGCAGACAAGCGGGCAGGAATGACCATGACCGAAGGTGCTATTCGGCTGCCAAAAGAACGTATGGCGCTGCTGTTTGCGGTGATGCTGGTGACGGCTGCAGGCAATACCGCGATGCAATCGGTCATGCCATCGGTCGGCACGCGGCTTGGCATAGCCGATGTGTGGGTCAGCCTTGCCTATTCATGGTCGGCGCTGCTGTGGGTCTTGCTGGCACCCTTCTGGGCGCGCCGGTCTGATCGCCGGGGACGCAAAGCGATGATGGCGCTGGGCGTGATCGGGTTCATCCTTTCGTTCACTCTATGCGGAGCCATCCTCCATTTCGGTCTCAATGGCTGGCTGAGCGGCGTTATGACGATGAGCCTGTTTGCACTGGCGCGCTCGTTCTATGGCTTGCTGGGATCAGCTGCACCACCGGCAGTGCAGGCCTATGTGGCCAGCCGGACGGGCCGTTCCGAACGGACCAAGGCGCTGGCGCTGGTGGCATCAAGCTTTGGCCTTGGCACCGTGCTGGGCCCGGCGCTGGCCCCATTGATGATCCTGCCCGGCGTCGGTCTGGTCGGGCCGTTTGCGGTCTTTGCGATCATGGGCGTGATCGTGCTGGTGCTGCTGCGCACGCGCCTGCCCGATGATGATCCGCGCTTTGCCGGCAGAGGCGAAGTAATGGCTGATCCGTATGGTGGTTCATCCAATCCGCAGGTGCTGGCCGATGATGCACCTGACCAAACCGACGAAGCACCGCGGCTGCGGCTTGGCGATCAGCGCTTGCGCCCATGGTTGCTGGCCGGGCTGATCGGCGGACATGCTCAGGCCATGGTGCTGGGCGTGATCGGGTTCCTGTTGCTTGACCGGTTGGGCCTTCGCGGCGATCCCGATGCCGGGGCGGGCCCTGTGGGGCTGGTGCTGATGGCAGGCGCGGTAGCCACCTTGCTGGCGCAATGGGGACTGATTCCGATGCTGGGCATGGGGCCGCGCGCGTCCACGCTGTGGGGCATGGGTCTTGCCGCTTTTGGCGTGCTGCCGATTGCAATGGGCAGCGATCTGCACACCATCGCCGTTGGCTTTGCGGTCGCCTCGCTCGGTTTCGGGATGTTCCGCCCGGGCTTTACCTCGGGCGCCAGTCTGGCCGTCAGCCGAGGGGAGCAAGGGCAGGCGGCAGGCGTGGTCACTTCAATCAATGGCGCGGCCTATATCGCCGCGCCCGCCATTGGCGTGTGGCTCTATGGCCATTCGCCATGGCTGGTATGGGGCGTGATCGAGGCGCTGACGCTGTCGGTCGTGGTGCTGTGCGCCTTTGCCGTTCGCAAGGACGCGGTATAGCGTCAGCTGAGTGCCGGCGACCCCGGCGGATGCAAACCGTCCAGCCGCGATGCCGTGGCCATCGCTGCGCGGTTGTGCAGCTGCACCGAGATGATCAGCAGCACGTTGAGCACCACGGTCTGATAGAAGAAATACCACACCGGGCTGCCCGCCAGCATCGCCAGCCCAAGCACAATCGCGCGTGGATTGGGGCCAAGTAGCTTGAGGAAGTCCAGCAGCGGCTTTTGTTCGCGCGCCACTTCGGCCCGGATTGCGGCCAGTCTGACATCATCGCCCGATGCCATCGCCGCGCCCACGGCGGCGTCAATCTGGCGGGCGTGGGGCGTCATCCCGGCGGCAAGGCGCAAATAAGCGCGCGCAATCGGTTCAAACAGCTTTGCAAACAGCCCGCCCGATCCAAACAGACCGGCGCCATTGTCCTTCGCGTTATTCAGCCAGGGCACGCCATAGGTCCAGTACTGATAGAACCGACGCTGCACTTCGACATGGTTTGACTGCACGATGTGGCTGGCCCCTGCTGCCAGCGTCCACGCCCAGGCTGCGCCAGCACCGATCTGCCGGGTCAGCACAAAGGCCAGCAGCACATAAAGCACGATGTGGCTGGCATAATCGCAGATGCCGTCAACCATTTCACCTATCGGGCTGGTTTTTCCGGTGATCCGCGCCAGATCGCCATCGGCCCCGTCAACCACGTGCCAGCTCATGTGCAGGAAAAGGCCAAGCAACGCCCCCAAAGGCCAGCCCAGCGCCCACGATCCGCCGGTCGAATCCATATTGAAATAGACCACGCCCGCTGCCACGACCAGCGAACCGCCAAAGACCGAGACCATATTGGGCGTCAGCGGCGTATGCGCCAGCGCCCGCGCCAGACGCCATGCCAGCGGGTGGTAGAGGTGATAGTTCAGGCCATCTTGCAGTTCACGCGGGCGTTTTGGGCGCTCGATTGTCCCTACCCGTTTTGCCACGTTCACCCTTGCAATCCCTCTTCTGGAAGCCGACTTGGCGCAACCGGTAGCCGGGTCTATAGGGCGTGGAAAGAGCCTGCGACGCACGGTATGGGGCAAACGCATTTGAGCAATCCGTTTTTCGTCGCAATTCCAGCAAGTTCCTTTCTGCAGCGCCAGATCGGTGGCATCACCGGAATTGCGCGCGGCGTCATTCTGGCAGATCTGGTCGGCGCGCAGGGTATCTTCGTCATCGCGGATCAACCCGTTGAGGAAGACTGGCACAAAAGCTTTGCCTTGCGCGCGCGCGCTATGCCGGCCGTCACTGTCCTTTCGCCCGACGCAGAACTGCCGTCAGGCACAGCCCTGCTTCCTGAAGACGCCTTGCCCACCAAGGCCGCGCTGGAAGCCCTGGCCGCGGACCCCACACTGGTGCTGACGCGCAGCGATCCTCGCCTCGTCCGCGAAGATACCGACGCAGCCACGGTCATGACCTTACTCCGCTCCACGCTTAAGCCGACCGAAGGACCGGTCGGTCGCTGGATCAACCGGCCGGTGTCCTTTCGCATGTCGGCCCTTGCGCTGAAGCTGGGCATCGGCCCTGATCCGATCACGTGGTTCACGCTGCTGCTGGCGGGCGTCATGGCCGTAATCCTTGCACAGGGTGGTTACGGTTGGCTCGCGCTGGGCGGATTGCTGTTCCAGGTGGTGTCGATCACCGATTGCGTGGATGGCGATATCGCCCGCGTTTCGTGGTCAATGAGCAGGCGGGGGGCGCTACTGGATACGGCTTGCGATATGGTGGCAAACATTGGCTTCGTCATCGGCCTGATGATCGGCGTGGTCGGCACCTACGGCTTTGGCTACGTGTGGATCGGACTGGCCTGCATCATGCTGCTAATCAGCGGCATTGCGGCAATGAGCGTTTTGGTGCGCTTGGGGCCAAAGCGCGGCAGCTTCGATGTGCTGCGCGCTGCGCTGACCATCCAGCTTGAAGGGCGCCCTGTGCTGCAAAAAGTAACGCTCACAGTCGAAAGACTGTTCAAGCGCGATGTCTATGTCCTGCTTGCATGCTGCCTTTGCCTGTTCGGCCTCGCATGGATGATCCCGGGAATGCTGCTGGGCGGGCTGTGCTTCTGGCTCGGTGCGGTGGCGTGGTGTGCCCCGCTGATTGCGGCCGATAGCGAAGGCTTGTTGCTGCCGCCCCACATGCGCCATCTTTAAGTAGATCAGTCAGCCTGCGTTCAAGTACAGTGGCCAAAACACGAACCATCAACGGACGCCTCTTGCGCGATGCCGTTGGTTCCCCCAAATTGACCCGCAATTGATCCGCAACCGGGAACCGAGAAAACGAATGATTGGCGTTATCCTGGCTGCGGGCCGCGGCAGCAGACTTGGCGTTGAGACTGACGCCCTGCCCAAGCCCCTGATCGGCGTTGCCGGAAGAACCTGTCTCGATTTTGCGATCGACGCGCTGCTTGCGGTGGTTGACCGGGTTGTCGTGGTCACCGGCTACCGTGCCGAGCTTATCGAAGATCATATTGCCACCCATTGGCCAAATGCTCCGGTGCAAACCGTGCGCAATCCGCAACTTGAGGCTGGAAATCTGACATCACTGGGGGCTGCACGCCCGCTGATCGGGCCTGATCCGTTCATCATCACGAATGCGGACCATCTGTTTCCCGTCGACATGTACACCCGCCACTTCGCGGTCCTGTCCGATGGCATCGGCATTGCGTGCGAAAAGGAACGCCCGGTCCTGCCCGATGAAATGAAGGTGATCGAAAGGAACGATCGCCTCCTCGCTATTTCAAAGACCCTGCCGAAATACGATGGGGCCTATATCGGCACCACCTGCGTTACGCAGAACGCGATCAGCGGGTACTGGGATGCCTTCGATCGCGTGAACGCACATTGCGATCTGGCCACAGCTTCGGTCGAGATGGTCCTTGATGAACTCGCCCGGAATGACGCACAAGGTGGCCAGAATGGCCTTTCGCCCAAGGTTTGCTGGCTATCAGGGCTTGTGTGGTTCGAAGTTGATACGCCCGAGGACCTTGCCGTAGCGCGCGAAAGCCTGGCTGCATGATCGACCACGGCGCGTCATTGCGCGCAGGGAACGATGCCACCGCAAAGATCAAGGTGCTGGTATTCGATCTGGATGGAACGCTCGTTCCAACCATGGAAGACTATGCCGACAAGGCTGCGGAGCTGATGGCGCAAGCCTTCGGCACACCCCTTGCCGATGCCCGCAGGGCCTACTTTGCCACATCTGGCCTGCCGTTTGAGCGACAGCTGCGGCAACTTTATCCGGGCGAGCAGACCGACGATGTGGCAGAGCGGTTCGAAGCGTGGAAGGATGGTTATCTTTCTGGAATCACGCTTTCTGCAGCCAATGCAAAGCTTCTGGCAGACTGGCGATCGCGGGGCCTGCTCATCGCGATCTCATCAAACAACCTCGCCACTTACGTCAATCGCCTTGCCAAAGACTGGCCAGTTGACTGTGCGCTTGGGTATCGGCCTGCTGGCCACACCGAACCCGGCTTTGCGAAGGGCGAAGCGCATTTCCTGGCGCTGGAACAGCGGTTCGGCATTTCGCGCGCTCATTTTCTGTTCACCGGAGATTCACCCAATGACGCGCACATCGCGGCCGCGGCCGGGGTGCGGTTCTGCGCATTGCTGACCGAAGCGTTCACCTCGGACGATTTCGAGAAGGCCGTGCCGGGCACGAAAACCCTGTCAGCCCTTGCAGATCTTGGTGACGTTTTTGCCACGGTTTCAGCAAACGGGTGACAGCATGCGATAGACCCTGCGGAAACGCACTATCGCATGGGGCATTTTTCGGTTAAGGGCCGCGTCCCATCGGAAGATGCTTTGTTCTGCGCGCCTGATTTTTGGTGCGGCGCAGGAAGCAGATTGCGGATGAGGGCGCAGGATACGGGACAAGACTGACAAGCTGGTTCCTTGATTCCTCGTGACCAACTGAGGAATCGGCTTGCATTCGATAGCATTTCGGTATTTTGAGTCAGTTTGATTACAGCCGCTTTGCAGCGCCTGTGTGAAGGGATCGTTATTCATGAAGCCAATCAAGGTCGCCGTGATCGGCGTGGGAAACTGCGCTAGCTCGCTGGTGCAGGGCGTTGCCTATTACCGCAACAACAATTCGTCGCAGGGCCTTATCCACGATCGTATTGGCGGATATGGTGCCGGAGACGTCGATTTCGTACTCGGCGTTGATGTCGATGCGCGCAAAGTTGGCAAGGATATTGCCGAAGCCATCTTCGCAGCCCCCAACAACACCACCGTGTTTCAGGCCAATGTGCCGCAGACCGGCGCAAAGGTGATCATGGGCCGCGTGTCCGATGGCGTTGCCGCACACATGACTTCGGTCGGTGAAAAGGGCTTCATCGTGGCTGACCAGCCCGAAGCCACCCAGGCCGATATCGTCAAGGCTCTGAAGGATTCGGGCGCCGAAGTGCTGCTCAACTTCCTCCCCGTCGGGTCGCAGGAAGCCACCGAATTCTACATGGAATGTGCGCTTGAAGCTGGCGTTGCTGTGGTCAATTGCATGCCCGTGTTCATCGCTTCGACCCCTGAATGGGAAGCGAAGTTCCGCGAAAAGCGCATCCCGATCGTGGGTGACGACATCAAGGCCCAGGTTGGCGCCACGATCGTCCACCGCGTTCTGTCCAGCCTGTTTGCAGCACGCGGCGTAACCGTAGAGCGCACGTATCAGCTGAACACTGGCGGCAACACCGATTTCATGAACATGCTCGACCGTCAGCGTCTGGGCAGCAAGAAGGAATCGAAGACTGAAGCCGTGCAGGCCATGCTTGCCACGCGTCTGGCTGACGAAAACATCCACGTTGGTCCTTCGGACTATGTTCCTTGGCAGAAGGACAACAAGCTGTGCTTCATCCGTATGGAAGGCCAGCAGTGGGGCAATGTGCCGATGAACCTCGAACTGCGCCTTTCGGTTGAAGACAGCCCGAACTCGGCCGCTTGCGTGATGGATGCAATCCGTTGCTGCAAGGTGGCACTTGATCGTGGTGAAGGCGGCGCGCTGATCGGCCCGTCGGCTTACTTCTGCAAGCATCCGCCGCAGCAGTTCAACGATGATGTCGCTGCGCAGATGGTTGATGAATACGCCTCTGTTGAAAAGCTGGCCGCCGAATAATCGACCGCCTTTCTGCAGGTATGGAATTGGCCGACCGGACGCATGTCTGGTCGGCTTTTTCATTGAGGCGGTCCCAAAGACAAGGCTCATACTCAGGTTTCAACCGCCCGCGTCGCTCCGTTCCATCGGGCACTCTTTTCATTTTGCTTCGAAACCTCTAACCGGTGCGATCATGGATGCCCTGATCATCGCCGCTGGTTTCGGCAGTCGCCTTGCCGACTTATCGCCGTCCAAACCGCTCACCCCGGTTGCGGGCGTGCCGTTGATAGAAATAGGCATTCGTCAGGCGATGCTGGCGGGCGTAACCCGATTGGTCGTGGTAACTGGCCATCATGCCGACATGCTCGAAGCCTTTCTGGCCGATCTATCGCTGCGGGCGGGGGTGGAAATCGTGCCAGTGCGATTGAACAACTGGTCCACGCCCAATGGTTATTCGGTCATGGCCGGAGCTACCCGCTGCGATGGCAATTATCTGCTGATGATGGCCGACCACATGTTCGATGCCGATATTCTGGCCCGGCTCATGATGGAAGACCAGCCGACGCGTGGTGTAACTCTGGCGATTGACCGTCGCGTCGATAATCCGCTGGTCGATCCCGATGATGCCACATGGGTGCGAATGGACGCTGAGGGCCGCATAACCGCCATCGGCAAAACCATCACGCCTTACGATGCAGTGGATTGCGGCGCGTTCCTTGCCACGCCCGAACTGGCATTAGCCATTCGCGATGCCATAGCCGAAGGCAAACCGGGCAGCCTGTCCGATGGCATGCAGCGCCTTGCCGATGCGGGGCGAGCCGCCACAATGGACATCGAAGATGCCTGGTGGATGGACGTGGACGATCCACGCGCCCACGCCTTGGCCGAAGAACTGGCACCCTGGCACCTCGCCCGGACCTTCGCCGAAATCGGCGTTCCGGCAGAGGGTCTGTAGCGCCTAGGGTCAGAACTTAAGGATACTTGAGGTGAACGCGGGTCGAAAGGCCCGTTTTCGCGATATTCAGCCGCACCGACCGGAATGAGGGAATGCTCGCGATTGTCGGCGGGTTATTCGAAAAGCCGAATCCCTCCTCGGGCAGGCCCAGAACGCCGCTACGTTTCAGGTTCGTGCTCGCGTCCTCATCATGATAGACGGCCAGAGCGTAGACTCCCGGCTTGGGCACAAAAAGGCACATGCGCGTTTCGGGTGCCGTAGCATCGACCCGCCCGACATACATCGAGCCTTTCTTGGCAAGAAACTTGCGCGGCTCGTCCGCATAAAGCGTCACTGCCATCAGCCCGTTGCCGTTGCGCACGCCATCAACAGTTACATTGATCCAGGTGTCGCTCTTCGGCCCGGCACAATTGGGCGTAGCAGCCGCGGC
The DNA here is from genome assembly GCF_057180525.1 of Novosphingobium sp. HNCC26BN242. NCBI lineage: Bacteria > Pseudomonadati > Pseudomonadota > Alphaproteobacteria > Sphingomonadales > Sphingomonadaceae > Novosphingobium > Novosphingobium sp. HNCC26BN242. The sequence continues at coordinate 480,147 of NZ_JBXUGM010000002.1, read as the reverse complement.
GGCGCTAGCCCCACCTGCCAGCGCCGAAGTGACCGCAGCAAAGGTCAGCGCCGTGGCATGCCAATGTAATGGCCAGCGTTTCGGCATTTTCATATTCAGATTGCCCCAATTTCGATGTGTCTTTTCGGCCAGTTGATGATGAACCTTGTTCATTACATCTGTGTTCCGGCTACTTCAGTCCGCGCCATACTGGCATATTTCTGGATGGTTAAGTAAGATTCGGGCCGTGAACCACCGCTGAACCCTGCTGCAAGCGTCGGTTCAAGCATAAAGCACGTCCAATCCGGGACATTCCGTGTGGATAATCCGCTGAACGCCGCTTGTTCCGCCGATTCGCCAAAGCTAAGCGCAAGGGGGTGGGGCTTTAGCAATACATTGCAATCACTGCCGCCACCTGCAGGATAATACCGCCAGATGACTCCGCTAATCTCGCCGTCCATCCTTTCCGCAGACTTTGCCCGTCTCGGCGAAGAAGTGCGCGCGATCGATGCTGCCGGCGCAGACTGGATCCACGTGGATGTGATGGATGGCCATTTCGTCCCCAACATCACGATTGGCCCGATGGTGGTCAAAGCGCTGCGCCCGCACACAGCCAAACCTTTCGACGTGCACCTGATGATTTCGCCGGTCGACGCTTATCTGCAGGCTTTTGCCGATGCCGGGGCCGATATCATCACCGTCCACCCCGAAGCCGGGCCGCATATCCATCGCTCGGTCCAGGCAATCAAGGCGCTGGGCAAGAAGGCGGGCGTTTCGCTCAATCCGGGAACGCCTGCCAAGATGCTCGATTACCTGATCGATGATGTCGATCTGGTCCTGATCATGAGCGTTAATCCCGGCTTTGGCGGGCAAAGCTTCATCTCCAGCCAACTGCGCAAGATCGAAGCCGTGCGCAAGATGATCGACAAGTCGGGCCGCGCAATCCACCTTGAGGTTGATGGCGGCGTCGATACAACCACGATCCGCTCGTGTGTCGATGCCGGGGCCGATGTGCTGGTTGCCGGGACCGCCTCGTTCAAAGGCGGGCCATCGCACTATGCGGCAAATATCGCTGCATTGAAGGCATTGGGCTGATATGGCAGACAGCGGCTTCCCCCTGACCGGAAGCCGCCCGGCGGCAGACGCCCGCCGCGCCATCCCGCTTGATGCCCTGCAGGAGGAACCGCTGGCCGAGTTGAACGATAAAGGCTCCAGCGCCCCTGCAAATGGCAGCTCACCTGCGGCTGTCCTTCCTGATACCGGAGGGGTCGAACCCGGGGTGATCGAACCGGGCCGCGCCTTGGCGCTTGCGGATTTTGCCCCACCTGCCCTTGGCGCAGGCGACAGGCTGGTCCGCTTTGCGTACAGCATCGGCCTTCCGGCCAGCACCATTCACCCTTTTCGCAAGCGCGCCAAGACACGGCTGACCGCCACCGTGCTACCTCCTTTGCCGGGCGATGCTGCTGCGGGAAAGGCACTGCGGGCAGGGCACTTCCTGATCCATGGCTTCAGGTCTGCGATTGCCGACACCACCTTTTCGGGGCCGCGCCTGCCTCCACCGTTCGAACGCATGGTCCATGGCTTTCGCTGGCTGCGCGATCTGGAATCAGGCGGCACCCGCGCACAATGCGCGCAAGTTGCCGAACGCATTCTGGCCACGTGGCTCACCGCCAATCCCAAGCCCGACCCGACGCCTGCGTGGGACGTTGGCAATGTTGGCCATCGCTTGCTGAACTGGATGATCCACGCCCCGCTGGTGCTTTCGGGGCAAGACCGCGCCTTCCGCGCCAAAGTGCTGAACACGATCGAGGATACCGCCCGCTGGCTTGATCGGCGGGTCACTAAGGTTGACGATCGGTTGAGCGAGGTTGCGGGCTGGTGCGGCTTGGTCGCCACTGGCCTGATCATGGCCGATGCCAAACCGCGCCGCCTTTATGCCGAGGCCGGATTGGTCCGCGCCTTGGGCGAACTGGTCAGCGATGATGGCGGCGTGCTTTCACGCAGCCCAATCTGCCAGATCGAAGCGATTGAGCTGCTGATCGAACTGCGCGCCTGCTACGAAGCGGTGCGCACAGATCCGCTGCCACAGATCCAGACAATGCTGACCTTGCTGGTCCCGCCGCTGCTGGCGCTGCTGCATGGCGATGGCGGCCTTGGCAACTGGCAAGGCGCGGGGGCTGTTTCTGCCGAACAGATCGAAACGCTAATCAAGGCCAGCGGCGTTCGCACCCGCCCGTTGCGCGATGCGCGGCAGTGGGGATACCAGCGCGCCACTGCAGGCAAATCAGTGCTGCAGTTCGATGCAGGCCCCCCGCCCGTAGCCCGGCACGCGCGGGATGGCTGTGCTTCCACGCTGGCGTTTGAATTCAGCCACGGCAAGGACCGCCTGATCGTCAATTGCGGCGGCGCAGCCTTTGCAGGCGGCATGATCCCGCTGCGGCTTGAACAGGGCCTGCGCGCCACTGCGGCCCATTCCACGCTGACGATTGACGATTTCAACTCCACCGCTGTGCTGATCAACGGGCGCATCGGCTCAGGCGTGTCCGAGGTTGAGGTAGACCGCCGCACCCTTTCGGCAGAGACCAGTGGCCCAAGTGGCGCAGGCGGCGGTGCCACCCGGATCGAAGCCAGCCACAACGGCTATGTCAGCCGCTATGGCCTCGTCCACCGCCGCATCCTGATCCTGCGCGACGATGGCACCGAACTGCGCGGCGAAGATCTGCTCGTGCCCGCCGGGCGCAAGGGCAAGCGCGGCACCATCGGTGTAGCCTTGCGCTTCCACCTAGGCCCGCATATCGAACTGTCCGCCAGCACGGACGGAAAAGGCATCTCGCTTGCCCTGCCCGATGGCAGCCTGTGGCAGTTCCGGTCAGGCCGCGATCCGGTTTCGGTCGAAGAAAGCCTCTGGGCAGACGGTCAAGGTCGGCCAGTCGGCACGCGGCAGCTGGTTGTCACCGCCAAGGTCCCCCGCAGTGGAGAGAGCTTCTCTTGGCTGCTGAAGAAGATGCGCTAAACAACAGGAATTTTTCACGTGAGCCAAGTTACCATCAAGCGGGCGCTGCTTTCAGTGTCCGACAAATCCGGCCTTGTCGATCTGGGCAAGGCGCTGGCCGCGCGCGGCGTGGAACTGCTGTCCACTGGCGGCACCGCCAAGGCGCTGCGCGATGCAGGGCTCACGGTGAAAGACGTGTCAGAACACACCGGCTTTCCTGAAATGATGGACGGCCGCGTCAAAACGCTGCACCCCACGATCCACGGCGGACTGCTGGCCGTGCGCGACAATCCCGAACATGCCGCCGCCATGGCTGAACATGCTATTGGCGCAATCGATCTGGTCGTGGTCAATCTCTATCCGTTCGAAGCGACCGTGGCCAAAGGCGCAGCACGCGATGAGGTGATCGAGAACATCGATATCGGCGGCCCCTCGATGGTGCGCTCTGCTGCCAAGAATCACGATTACGTGACGATCCTGACCGACGCCGCCGATTACACCACCTTCCTGCAGGAACTGGACGAAACGGGCGGCGCGACGACGCTGAACTTCCGCCGCAAGATGGCGGCCAAGGCATATGCCGCAACCGCAGCATATGATTCGGCCATTTCACAGTGGTTTGCCACTGTCGATCAGGGTGAGCACTTCCCCCCTGTACTGGCCGCTGCGCACACCCGCGTTACCACGCTGCGCTATGGTGAAAACCCGCATCAGAACGCCGCGCTCTATGTGGCGCGCAACCCTGCAGTCACCGGCCTGCCGCAAGCCACGCAGGTTCAGGGCAAGGAGCTGTCTTACAACAATTACAATGACGCCAATGCCGCGCTGGAACTGGTGGCCGAGTTCATGGGTGCCAAGCCTACAGTAGTGATCGTCAAGCACGCCAACCCCTGCGGCGTCGCCACGGCCGATACGCTGCTCGATGCGTGGAAAGCGGCGCTGGAATGCGATTCCGTCTCGGCGTTTGGCGGCATTGTGGCCACCAACGTGCCACTGGATGGACCAACGGCCAACGCCATCTGCGAAATCTTCACCGAAGTTGTCGTCGCACCTGGCGCTGATGATGCCGCCAAGGCCGCATTTGAACGCAAGAAAAACCTGCGTCTGCTGCTGGTTGATGGCCTGCCTGACGCGGACCGCAAAGGGCTGGTCACCGTGCCCATCGCCGGTGGTGTGCTGGTGCAGGATCGCGATTGTGGCAAAGTGGACAAGGCTGATCTCAAGGTCGTAACCAAGCGCGCGCCCACCGAACAGGAACTTGCCGATGCGCTGTTCGCATGGACCGTGGCCAAGCACGTTAAATCCAACGCCATCGTCTATGCCAAGGACGGCATTACAGCAGGGATTGGCGCAGGCCAGATGAACCGCCGCGATTCATCGCGCATCGCCGCAGCAAAGGCCAAGGAAGCAGCTGAGACGCACGGCTTCAGCGAAGTGCGCACACACGGCTCTGCCGTGGCATCCGATGCGTTCTTCCCGTTTGCCGATGGCCTGATGGCCGCTGTCGAAGCCGGAGCCACTTGCGTGATTCAGCCCGGCGGCTCGATGCGCGATGAAGAAGTGATCAAGGCCGCTGATGAGGCTGGCCTTGCCATGGTCTTCACCGGCATGCGCCACTTCCGCCACTGATCGAAAAATCCCCGAACGAAAAAAGGCCGGACCCACCCGGGGACCGGCCTTTTTCATGTGCCTGATCGGCAGCCTCAACGGCAGAACCTCAACGGTAGAAGATGTGTCCGTCCACTTTGGCCATGCGGGTCTTGCCCCAGCGCGGCGAAACATAGGCGGCGTGGAAGAACATTGCGCCTTCCACCGGGCTTTTCCATTCACCCTCATCAGCGATGCGGGCAATGCGAACGGCGGTCTGCCAAGCGCGGCTCTCACGGTTGATCGCGGGCATGGCGCCACCACGAACGAACGAGAACTGCGAAGGCTGGAACACCACGCCGCAATAGGATGCCGGGAAGCGGCCGGAATTGGCGCGCGCCACGATCACGCGGCCAACGGCCAGCTGTCCGGCCAACGATTCGCTCTTGGCTTCAAAGAACACGGCGCCAGCAAGGCATTCCAGATCTTTTGAAAGCGCGGTGGGAATGGAGGTTTCTGTTACCAGCTCGGCAAGCGAGGAAGCGCGGGCTTCTTGGCTTTCGTCCGGGGTATCGCTCAGCATCGGTGCGAGCGGCTGTACCACAGGCTGGGAGATGAATGTCGCCGCAACGGCGACGGGAGAATTAAGGCTTTGCGCTGCGGCGTGGGAACCGGCCGTGCTGAAAAGCGTAGTTATAAATGTGGCAGCAACGCTGAGGGCCGCTGCGTATTTGAACTTGTTGCTCATCTAAAGTCGTCAATGGGCGGTGGATTTCCGGTCATGGCGCGACACGAGCGCAGCTTGCGGAGTTCCGCAGACTGCTGCTGTGCCGAAGGGCCATGTCGGTTACCCCCCGTCTGCGTGCCAGTGTGTTCGGCTTCGTGCCCCACATCACCGCCTGCGCAAAAATCGGTAGCGGGCCTTTATTGCTATCCCGCACAGAGTCAACCCGCGTTCAGGCTTCGGACAGGGTATCGCGGATGAAGCGTTCGCGATCTGCGACAGTCAGTTCAACTATCCAGAGATCGGGATCCTGCCTGCTGCGGCGATCCAGATAGTCATCAAAGTCTGGTTTATTATCAATTACTTGTGTCTTTGTTGGGCTCCATTTACGGGTGCCGTCAAGCTGCGGCATTCGTTCATAAAGAACGCCAAGACCCTGATTTTCCATCAAAACGAGCAGGATCGTGCCCGCGTCACGCTCGCCCTTGTGCAGGATCATCGCAAAGTCGCCCGCAGCCTGAGCAGCGCGGACCAGACCGCTCACTTCAAGATGCGCCGGGAGCCGGGTTTCCATCAGGCGAGCGCTACGCGTAGACCGGCGTTGTATCCGTCAAGGCTGGACAGCGCGATGCGCGAACGCTGGAATGTGCCGGTGCCCCGGCCAACTTCCTCGCCATCTTCATCAATCAGCCGCGATTCCGCCACCAGCACACGGCGACGCCCTGAGACCCAGCGACCTTCGGCAATCACGCGTCCGCCCTTGATCGGACGGCTGAAAAACAGATTAAACGATGTGGTCAGCAAGAACCGGTCGGTCACCAGCGTATTGGCGGCATAGAACGCCGCATCATCAAGCATTTTGAAATAGATCGTCCCATGCGCGGCCCCTGCGGCATGGAAACATGCAGAAGTCACATCAAAATGAATGCGCGATAGGCCCTCGCCGGCAATTTCCAGCCGCGACTGGAACAGACTGTTGATCGGGGCAGACCCATAGAGTCCCTCCAGCGCGCGCCAATGCAGGGTGGCGCTGTCGGCTACTGGATCAGGCGGCATCGCGATCGATGACGTTGACCAATAGGCCATAGAGCGCTTCGGCATCGGTGGCGGCAACCAGCCGTTCGTGCATACGCTCATCGCGCATCAAACGCGAAATGGCGGCCAGCGCCTGCAGGTGTGAAGCGCCTGCTTGTGACGGCGAAAGCAGGCCGAACACGCAATCGACCGGCATGCCATCAGCGGCGGCAAATTCGACCGGCGCGGTCAGGCGAAAGAACGCCGCAACCGGGCGTTCAAGCCCATCAATGCGCGCATGAGGAATGGCTACCCCGCGTCCAAAGCCGGTGCTGCCCAGCTTTTCACGCTCTTCGATACCGTCAATCACTACATCGGAATCAAGCGCATAGACCGACGCAAAGCAGGCGGCCAGATCGGTCAGGATCTGCTGCTTTGAATCCGCACGAACAACGCGCACGGCCTGAGGATCAAGGTTGAAGAGAACCGACATACTGCCAAGAACGTATCATAAAAGTGCAATGGGCCGGTGAATTAGGGCCCGGCGAATTGGGCCGCGCAATGCGCCCGAATGCTTGTGAAGGCAAGCGCAAAGCGATTCGTAAAACTTTGTCAAACGGGTGTGTCCGAGGACCGGTATGGCCCTCGGAACAGGCAGGAGGTCTGCCCAGACAGGCTTATCCAGGCTCAACCCAGCCAATCGATCCGTCACCCCGGCGATAGACCATGTTGTGTGTGTCGGTTGCTGCGTTTTTGAACAGCAGCGCATTGGTATTGCGCAGATCGAGCATCATCACCGCGTCCGATACGCTGGCTGTTGGTACATCCACCCGCGTTTCGGCAATGACCAGCGGTGCGTCGGCCGGTTCTTCCTCGCCTGCCTCGTCATGCGCAAAGACCGTGTAGTTTGCGTCCTGCACCACGAAGTTGGCCTCATCGGCCTTGCGTGCATGGTCAGCGCCTTCATGGCGGTCCTTGATCCGGCGGCGATAGCGGCGCAGCTGCTTTTCAATCTTCTCGGCTGACTGATCAAGCGCAACGTGTGCGTCCTGCGCCACCGCGCTACCTTTCAGGATCAGGCCCTGCGCTACGTGCGTCACGATATCACATCGGAAACCGCCATGCGGGGCCTTGCCCATAGTCACGTGGGAGGAAAGCGCTCGGGAAAAATGCTTCTCGACGATGGCGCCAAGGCGCTCTTCAGCGTGAGTCTGCAGTGCGGCACCGGTATCGACCTGGTGTCCCGAAACGCGAATATCCATAGTTTACTTCTCCTGTTGCTCTGGCCAGATCGCTCCGGCCAACCCATCTGCCGCGCTTATCCGCGCGACCAGATCGGCTCGCTGAAACCCGACATGAACGCATCATGGCGGGCAAGCTCCTCCGCGCTCGCGGCATGCGGGCGCGGGGAACGGTAGGGGCGGGGACTATTCCCAGAGACCACAACGGTCTCCTGCGTCACAGCGGCATCAGCCCTTGCGGCAACCTCTGCCGCCAGTTCGAGTCCGATCTGCCTTCCGCCCAGTAACTCAACATATAGCTGCGCCAGCAGTTCCGCATCCAGCAGCGCGCCATGCTTGGTGCGGTGGCTGCGGTCGATGCCATAGCGCGAACACAGCGCATCAAGGCTCAGTTTGGCACCGGGGTGCTTGCGCCGACCAATGGCCACGGTATCGATCATCCGATCCCGGCTGATTGGCTCCAGCCCGCACATTTCCAATTCGTTGTTGATGAAGCCGAAATCGAAGCCTGCATTGTGCGCCACCAGCGGCGCATCGGCGATGAATTCGAGGAACTCCCCTGCCTTTTCGGCGAATTTCGGCTTGTCGGCCAGGAACGTGATCGACAGGCCGTGTACAGCCTCAGCCTCGGCCGGCATGTCGCGTTCGGGGTTGAAATAGCAATGGAAAACCGAGCCCGTGGGCACCAAGTTGACCATTTCGATGCAGCCAATCTCTACCAGCCGATCCCCGCTCTTGGGGTCCAGTCCAGTCGTCTCGGTATCGAACACGATCTCACGCATTCATGGATATGTGGACCTGCAACAGGGGGCTGGCAAGAGGCGCTAGGGCTTAGCGCGCGGGTTTTTTTCCCGTATCTGTGCCACCAGTTGCGCCACTTGCGCTTTCGTCTCCGCCAGCGTCACCCCGGTGTCGATCACGTGGTTGGCCCGCGCCCGCTTTTCCGCATCGGGCACTTGCAGCGACAGGATATGCGCAAACTTTTCCGCGGTCATGCCGGGCCGCGCCAACACGCGTTCGCGCTGCACATGGGCAGGCGCAGAAACCACCATCACCGCGTCCAGATCGCTGCCGTGGCCCTTTTCATAAAGTAGCGGAATGTCGAACACGACGATCGCCTCCCCCAGATGCTCGATCATGAACGCCTCGCGCATCCGCGCCACGGCAGGGTGCACAATCGCTTCCAACCGCTTGAGCGCCGCTGCATCACCAAAGACTTTTGCGCCCAGTTCTTGCCGCTTCACGCCTTGCGGCCCGGTCGTGCTTGGAAACGCCGCCTCAATCGCAGGCAGCAGTTCTCCACCCGGACCCTGCAGATGATGCACCGCCGCATCGGCATCGAACACCGGCACGCCCAGTTCGCGCAGCATCATCGCCACGGCAGACTTGCCCATGCCGATCGATCCGGTCAGCCCCAGAACGAACGGCCTGCTCACGCCCCAATCCTCCGCCGCAATTCCACATCCGCCTCACCACGTGGCGGCACAGCGTCAAAGAACCGGCGGAACGCATGGTCAGCCTGCCCGATCAGCATCGACAGCCCATCGACCGTACGGAACCCCAAACCTCTAGCGGACTTGAGTAATGCCGTATCCAACGGAGATGTAACGATATCATAGAAGATCGAGCCCGGCGGAGCATGGCTAAGGTCAAAGATCAGTGGCGGCTGCCCAGTCATCCCCAGCGACGAGGCATTGACCACCAGATCAAAGCACCCTTCCCGGTCGTCGAAGGCAAAATCAGTCGCATCGGCAAAGTGATCAAGCGGCGCGACATAATGCTCCCCACCGGGATCCAGCTCGTTCAGCAGCGCGCGCGCCTTATCCCCGTTGCGCCCGGCCAGCACGATCATCACCCCGGCATCGGCCAGCGCCGTAATGATCGCCCGGGCCGCCCCGCCCGTGCCCAGCACCCGCGCCATGCGGAAATAATGCGTCTTGCCCAGCTCTTCGCGCAAGGGCTCCAGAAACCCCGGCGCGTCAGTATTGTATCCCACCAGCGCACCGTCTTCGGGCACAATGGTGTTCACCGCCCCGATCCGCGCGGCCAGCGGATCCAGCCGGTCGAGCAGCGGAATCACGGCCTGCTTGTGCGGCATCGTCACGTTGCAACCACGCCAATCCGCGTCCGCCCGCCGCGCGGCCAGATAGTCAGCCAACCCCTCTGCCGTCACATGTGCCCGGTCGTAGCGTCCTTCCATCCCCAGTTGTTCCAGCCAGAACCCATGGATGACCGGCGATTTGGATTGCGCAATCGGGTCCCCGATCACTTCGGCATAAGGCGCATTCAAGACGGCAACTCCTCCTGCGCACGCAAGGCCGCCAGTAGCGCCAGCAACGGCATGCCCAGCACGCTGAAGTGGCTGCCGTCGATCTGCTCGAACAGCTGCACCCCTAACGCCTCGATGCGAAACACCCCGACACAGCCCGAAACGGCGGGCCATTCCCTGTCGAGATAGCTCTGGATAAACCCGGGAGAAAGCGCCCGAACCTGCAGTTTTGCGGTCTCGCAGGTTTTCCACACCACTTGTCCATCACGCATAAGCACGGCGGCGGAATGGAGGTGCATCTGCTTGCCCGAAAAGAACTCCAGATGCTCCACGGCATTTTCGCGGCTCACCGGTTTGTCGAATTGCCGCCCCGCCACCTCCACCAGCGAATCCCCACCCAAGACCAGCCGACCCGGCATGGCCGACGACACGCACAGCGCCTTGGCCTCGGCCAGAACGCTGGCGATCTGGCAGCCCGGAACCCCGATCAGCTCGCGCTTGATCGCACCCTCATCAGCATCGGATGCCCGCGCCTCGAACGGCACACCTGCGGCTTCGAGCATCATCTTGCGTGATGCGCTCTGGCTTGCCAGCACCAAGGTCATATCGGCTTCACTCCATCTCCGCTTCCACCAGCGGCAACCCGTTCGTTGTAAAGATTGATCACCGCCGCAGCCGTCTCTTCAATAGAGCGGCGCGAAACGTCAATCACGGCCCAGCCATTATCGGCAAACATGCGCCGGGCATACTGCACTTCGCGCGTCACATGCTCATTGTCGACATAGGCCGTTTCAGGCGCCTGGTTGAGCGACAGTAACCGGTTGCGTCTCACCGCAATCAGCCGTTCAGGGCTAGTCGTCAGCCCCACCACCAGCGGACGGCGCAACGAAAACAGCATCGGCGGCGGCGGGCTTTCCACCACGATCGGGATATTGGCCACTTTATATCCCCGGTTGGCCAGATAGATTGATGTCGGCGTCTTGGAACTGCGCGAAACGCCGGCCAGCACGATATCGGCCTCTTCCCAGTTCTCCCAGTTCAGCCCGTCATCATGCGCAATCGTGAACTGGATCGCATCAACCCTGCGAAAATAGGCCTCGTCCATCATATGCTGGCGGCCCGGACGGCCCTTGGCCTGCACGCCCAGCTGCTGCTGCAAGGCATCGGTAACGGTATCGAGCGCAGCCACACTCGGCAGACCCAGCGCCATGCAGCGCTGCTCCAGCCGTTCGCGCGTTTCGGTATTGACCAGCGTATAGAGCACCAGTCCCGGATTTGCGGCAATCTCCCCCATGATCCGGTCAAGATGCTGCATCGATCGCACCATCGGCCAAAAGTGGCGCACCACATGGGCCCCATCGAACTGCGCCAGCGCCGCCTTGGCAATCATTTCCAGCGTTTCGCCGGTAGAATCCGACAGAAGATGCAGGTGCAAACGCATCTGTGAGGCCTTTGTGGAGAGCCCGTCCCCCCATCGGGACAGACTTGTGGAAACCCCGCCGATAAACCACGGGACAGGATCAGGGACAAGTTCAGACCCCCTTTTCACCCTCGCTGCGAGTCCTGCTCGTGCCCGCTTGTGAACAAGTGGACAGGCTTTTCCCCAGCCTGTGGAGAGTGGTGAGAACTTCGCCTTGACGAAAGACTCCTCCGACTCTGTCCAGAGTCGCAGACACCGAAAAGTGTGGAAGCGGACTCACAAATCGGGCAGATAACCGCAAACCCCGATATCCACAGGGCCAACTAACACCATCAACCTGATTCTAAGAATCTAGTTTAAGTAGAATGGATCGAAGCACGATGCCTGAAACGCTTGTAGCAGAGTCTGAAACGCCTGAAGCTGGCCCCCTTCTCCGCACGCTCAAAGGGGAAAACCTTGCTTCCCGGCCGATCTGGCTGATGCGGCAGGCCGGGCGCTATCTGCCCGAATATCGCGCGCTCCGTGCTGAAAAGGGCGGCTTCCTCGCGCTGGTCTACGATACCGATGCTGCGGCCGAAGTCACCGTGCAGCCCATCCGCCGCTTCGGCTTTGATGGCGCGATCCTGTTTTCCGATATCCTGATCGTGCCCTATGCGATGGGGCAGGATCTGAAATTCCTCGTCGGCGAAGGCCCTGACCTTTCGCCCCGCCTGCTCGATGTGGCGCTGGAAAGCCTCACAGCCGTGCCTGAGCGTCTTTCCCCGATCTATGAGACGGTGGCCAAGGTAAAAGCGCTGATCAGCCCTGACACCACGTTGCTGGGCTTTGCAGGGTCCCCGTGGACCGTCGCCACTTACATGGTCGCAGGCGAAGGCAGCCGCGATCATCACGATACCCGTGCGCTCGCCTATCGGGATCCTTCGGCATTCCAGGCGATCATCGATGCGATCTGTGATGTGACCATCGAATATCTGTCAGGCCAGGCTGATGCGGGCGCACAAGGCCTGCAACTGTTCGATTCTTGGGCAGGCAGTCTCTCGCCCGCCCAGTTCGAACGCTGGGTCATTGCCCCCAATGCCAAGATCACCGCCGAAATGCAGCGCCGCTATCCGCATGTGCCAATCATCGGTTTCCCCAAGGGTGCTGGCGAAAAGCTTGCAGCCTATGCCCGCGAAACCGGCGTCAATGCCGTGGGCGTCGATGAAACCATCGACCCGCTCTGGGCCGCGCGCGAATTGCCTGCTGGCATGCCGGTGCAGGGCAATCTCGATCCGCTGCTGCTGTTATCGGGCGGCGCTGACTTGGAAAAGTACACGATTCGCGTGCTCGAAGCCTTTGCCGATCGCCCACACGTGTTCAACCTTGGCCACGGCATCGGCCAGCACACCCCCATCGAAAACGTCGAGGCGCTGCTGAAGATCGTGCGAGGTTGGTCGCACTAATTCCTCCCCGGCTCGGGGAGGGGAGCCATCTGCAGGATGGTGGAGAGGCACCCTCGCCCCTTCCCTAAACGAACGTCTTGCAAACCGTGCCCCCTGCGCCGAAATAGGCCGCACGGGGGCGCAAACGGCAGGCAGACACGCAACACATGCAGCAGGTATTGGCGATGCTCTATCTCTGGCTGAAAGCCGGCCATGTCATTTTCGTGATCTTCTGGATGGCGGGCCTGTTCATGCTGCCGCGCTTCTTCGTCTATCATCAGGAAGCGCACGAAGGCTCGCCCGAAAACGCGATCTGGGTGGACCGAGAGCGCAAGCTGATGAAGATCATCATGTGGCCTGCGCTCGTCGTGGTCTGGGTGCTGGGCTTGCTGCTCACCGTCAGCGGAGAATGGTTCACGCAAGGCTGGTTCCATGTGAAGCTGCTCGCCGTTCTGGTGCTCACCGCCTACCACTTCTGGCTTGCCGCCTATGCGCAAAATCTTGCCGCTGGCATCCGCAAGCTTTCGGGCAAGAAGTTGCGCCTGCTCAACGAAATTCCCGGCGTCACAGCGGCCATCATCGTCATCATGGTAATCGTAAAGCCGTTCTGACCTTCTTCCCTCCCGCAAGCGAGAGGGGCACTCCCGGTTCTCCCCTCCCGCTTGCAGGAGGGGCTGGGGGAGGGCATGTTGCAGCCAGACGGCCATCCCCGATTGACTAAACCTGCCCCACGGCATATCCCCGGAGCGTCCGGAAACAGATGCGCTGCCTTTGCTGCAGCCGCCCTCTTGCTTTCTCCAAGCCCTTCAGAGGCTTCCGGCCATCGATCTACCCCTTTGCATTCCCATGGGAATCACACGAAAATGCACCTGAAAGAACTCAAGAAGAAAACCCCGGCAGAGCTGGTCCAGATGGCCGAAGAGCTCGAGGTCGAAGGCGCCAGCACGCTGCGCCGCCAGGACCTGATGTTCGCAATCCTTAAGGAAATGGCCGAAGACGGCGAAGAAATCCTTGGTATCGGCACGATCGAAGTCCTGCCCGATGGCTTCGGCTTCCTGCGCAGCCCCGAAGCGAATTACCTCGCCGGGCCTGACGACATCTATGTCTCGCCCAACCAGGTCCGCAAATGGGGCCTGCGCACTGGCGATACGGTCGAAGGCGAAGTCCGCGCGCCCAAGGATGGCGAACGCTATTTCGCGATCACCCGCCTGATCAAAGTCAACTTTGACGAACCCGACGCCGTGCGCCACCGCGTCAATTTTGACAACCTGACCCCGCTCTATCCGAACGAGCGCCTCAAGCTCGACACGCTCGATCCCACGGTCAAGGACAAGTCCGCGCGCGTGATCGATCTGGTCAGCCCGCAGGGCAAGGGCCAGCGCGCCCTGATCGTCGCCCCGCCGCGCACCGGCAAGACCGTGCTGCTGCAGAACATGGCCAAGGCCATTACCGACAATCACCCCGAAGTCTTCCTCATCGTCCTGCTGGTCGACGAACGTCCGGAAGAAGTCACCGACATGCAGCGCAGCGTGAAGGGCGAGGTCATTTCCTCAACCTTTGACGAGCCTGCAACACGCCATGTGCAGGTCGCCGAAATGGTCATCGAAAAGGCTAAGCGTCTGGTCGAACACAAGCGCGATGTCGTTATCCTGCTCGATTCAATCACGCGCCTTGGCCGTGCCTACAACACCGTCGTGCCATCATCGGGCAAAGTGCTGACCGGCGGTGTTGATGCCAATGCCCTGCAGCGCCCCAAGCGCTTCTTCGGTGCGGCCCGCAACATCGAGGAAGGCGGCTCGCTCTCGATCATCGCAACCGCGCTGATCGATACTGGCAGCCGCATGGACGAAGTGATCTTCGAAGAGTTCAAGGGCACCGGCAACTCCGAAATCGTGCTGGACCGCAAGGTCTCCGACAAGCGCATCTTCCCCGCGCTCGACGTGGGCAAGAGCGGCACCCGCAAGGAAGAGCTGCTTGTGCCCAAGGACCAGCTGTCGAAGATGTGGGTCCTGCGCCGCATCCTCATGCAGATGGGCACAATCGACGCGATGGAATTCCTGCTCGACAAGATCAAGGATTCCAAGACCAACGAAGATTTCTTCGCCACGATGAATCAGTGAGACGTGAGGCCCGGAGAAATCCGGGCCTCTTTTCGTTGACGAGCACTTCCCAGCCCCCTTTTCGTCACCCCCGCGCAGGCGGGGGTCCAGCTTTCAAATAAAGTCGTCGCTTTGCGACGGCTTATTCGCCGCTGGATTCCCGCCTGCGCGGGAATGACGAAGATTGGCGCGACACTTCGGGCAGGGGATAAATTCCCTGCTGTCGCTTGTTTCTGCAAGCTGCGCCCGCCACATTCCCTTACATGGCCAACCGCACGCCTGCACAACCGCGCAAGTCGAGCTATACCGGAGTGGTCAAGGCCGTGCTAGGCCCCACCAACACCGGCAAGACTCACCTCGCCATCGAACGCCTCTGTGCGCACTCCTCCGGTGCCATCGGCTTCCCGCTACGGTTGCTTGCCCGCGAAGTCTATGACCGCGTCTGCGCGATTAAGGGCCCCGAAAACGTCGCGCTCATCACTGGCGAAGAGCGCATCGAACCCAAAGGCGCGCGCTGGCACTTGTGCACGGTGGAAGCCATGCCCTCCCGCCCTGATCTTGCCTTCATCGCGCTTGATGAAGCCCAACTCTCCGCCGATCCCGAACGCGGCCACATCTTCACCGATCGCCTGCTTCACACGCGCGGCCGCGAAGAAACCATGCTCTTGGGCTCCTCGATCCTCGAACCGATGGTCAAGGCGCTCGTCCCCGAGGCCGAAATTGTCACCCGCCCGCGCTTTTCCACGCTGACTCACGTCGGTGCGAAAAAGCTCTCGCGCATCCCGCCACGCAGCGCCATCGTCGCATTCAGTGCCGAGCAGGTCTATGTCATGGCCGAAATGCTCCGCCGTTTCCGGGGCGGTGCGGCGGTGGTGATGGGCGCGCTTTCCCCGCAGACGCGCAACGCCCAGGTCGCGATGTATCAGGCCGGAGAGGTCGATTATCTCGTCGCCACCGATGCGGTCGGCATGGGCCTCAACCTCGATGTCCACCACGTTGCCTTCGCAGGCCTGTCCAAATACGATGGCCACCGCCAGCGCCTGCTGACCACTGCCGAAATGGCCCAGATCGCAGGGCGGGCCGGGCGTCATCAGCGCGATGGCACGTTCGGCACGCTCGCCGGAACCGGCGGCCACGATCCCGAATTCACCGACGACGAAATCTACGCCATCGAAGAACACCGCTTCGCCCCCCTCACCCGCCTCTACTGGCGCGAAGCCGAGCCGCGTTTTGACAGCATCACCGCGCTGATCGATGATCTCGAAAGCTTCCCCCCGCTCCCACAACTGGCCATGCCCCCGCAGGCGATAGATCTCGCCGTGCTCAAACATCTGGCTGATGATGCCGAAGTTGCCGCCAGCGTGCGCGGCAAAGGATCGGTCCAGCGCTTCTGGAACGTCTGCCGCCTGCCCGATTTTCGCCAGCAGGGTTCGGAAACCCATGGTCGCTTCGTCGCCCGCCTGTGGCAGGACTTGCGCGGCGGATATCTCGGTGCCGATTTCGTCGCGCAGGCCATTGCGCAACTCGATAACCCCTCGGGCGATATCGATACGCTGCAGGCGCGCATCGCGGCGATCCGCTCATGGTCCTATATCGCGCAGCGCCCCGATTGGGTGCTGGCCCGCGATGAGATGGCCGCCCGCGCTCGCGCAGTAGAAGCGCGCCTGTCCGATGCGCTCCATGCCCGGCTCACTGAACGCTTCGTCAATCGCCGCACCACGGTGCTGATGCGCAAGGCCGGGGCTGATGCGGGCCTGCTGCCAGTGCGCCTGTCGGATGAGGGCGCGCTGCTGGTTGACGATGAACCCATCGGCCATATCGAAGGCTTCCGCTTCATGGTCGACCCGCTGGCCCGGGCCGAAGACCGCCGCCTCCTGCTGGCCGCTGCCGAACGTCACCTGCCTGGCCTGCTCGCCACCCGCGCCGATGCGTTGATACAGGCCGCCGCGCAGCCACATGGGCTGGAGTTCGAAGACACGGCGCTGGTCTGGCAGGGGCACGTCGTGGCCCGGCTTGAACGCGGCCGCCGCTTGCTCGATCCCCGCTTGCGCCCCGATCCAGCGCTAGATCGCCTCTCCGCGCTTGATAAAGCCCGCGTCATCGCCGCGCTCGAAGCATGGCTTGCCCACCATCACGCTCGCACACTTAGCCCCCTGATCGCGCTGGATGAGGCCAGCCGCGATCCCGCCTCTGGCCCGGAACTGCGCGCCTTGCTGCTCCACCTGGTTGAATCCGGCGGCGTGCTGGCACGCGAGGATTCCGGGCTGGAGCGGCTCGATCCAGCCCAGCGCAACCGCCTCAAAAAGCTGGGTGTCCGCATCGGCGCGCTGGACGTGTTCGTGCCCACAGCGCTGCGCCCTGCTGCGATCCAATCTTGGCACCGCCTTGCCAGAATCTGCACCCGCCCAGCCCCTCTGCCCCCCGAAGCCTTGCAACCGGTGGTCCATTCCAGCATCGCGCCAGCAGGCTATCGCCGCCTTGGGCAGGAATCACTGCGGGTGGATCTGGCGGAAAAGCTGCTCCATGCCGCCCACGCAGTCCGTATGGGCACAAAAGCGCGCCGCGTTTTCCTTGATCCTGCGGTTGCCCGTTCGATGAACCTGTCCACCGCTGCCTATGCCGCCCTGCTGCGGGCAGGCGGGTTTCGCGTCCATATGGGGCTGGCACTTTCGCCGAAGGCCTTTGGACCAGCGCAGCCGCCGCTGTGGGATTGGCGGCCTTTGCGCCCCGTATCGCGTGTGGCCCTTGCGCCCGATATAGTTCCAACCACCCCACCAACCGGTGCTTTTGCGGCCCTTGCCGCACTGGTTGCTAGATAGCGCAGGAGAGGCCCCACTTGCGGATCGACAAGTTTCTGTGGTTCACCCGCTTTGCTGGCAGCCGCAGCCTTGCACAGGATTGGGTCAGCGCGGGACACATGCGGCTCAATGGTCGGCGCATCGAACGCTGCAGCGCTGCTGTAAAGCTGGGCGATGTTCTGGTCCTGCCGATGCGCAGCCGGATTGCCGTGATCGAAGTCGTCGATATCCCGGCCCGACGCGGACCAGCCGCCGAAGCAGCAAACTGTTATCGCCTGCTGGACTGCTCGAACCACCATGCACCCCACTGTGCGCTTGACGCGCCGGGGGAAAGGCCTCTAGCACGGCGTGAATTTGACACCTGAGGGATCACTTCTGCCATGACCTACGTCGTCACCGACGCCTGTATCCGTTGCAAGTACATGGATTGCGTCGAGGTCTGCCCCGTGGATTGCTTCTATGAGGGTGACAACATGCTCGTGATCAACCCCAGCGAATGCATCGATTGCGGCGTGTGCGAACCCGAATGCCCGGCCGAGGCGATTCTGCCCGATACCGAATCCGGGCTTGAACAGTGGCTTGAACTGAACACCAAGTATTCCGCCGAATGGCCCAACATTACCACCAAGCGCGATGCTCCGGCAGATGCTGATGAGCATAAGGGCGAAGATGGGAAGTTCGAAAAGTACTTCTCGCCCGAACCCGGCGAAGGCGACTGATTACAGCCAGTTGTCACGCCTGCGCCTTTGTGTGAGACGTGGTTGAACGCTGATTTGACCACCATTTTTCGCAGGAATGGTACCATCAAACGCTCTGTGCCTCGGACATGCGTGTTCAGGGGTGGTAATTTTGTTGCTGAACTGCTATGTAGGAGTCCGAGCGCCGGTGGGCTTATGCCTGTCCGGCGTCTTTTCACCACGGAACCGGCAGGACAATACAGGTAATCGGATCGCAAGCCCCGCATGACCGTATGAGTATGACCGTCTGATTGGCGGCGGTTTCTCGTTACGGTTACAGGCCTTTCCCCATAAGGTCCTGCTTGCTTCCGCATCACCGGTCCTGCCCGCGTCGAAAGGATTACCAATGGCAGTCAAGGCTCTCGCCTTCGATGTTGGGGACTACGTCGTTTATCCAAAGCATGGTGTCGGCCGTGTGGTCGAACTTCAGGACGAAGAAATTGCCGGCATGAAGCTGCAGCTCTATGTGCTGCGCTTCGAAAAAGAACGCATGACGCTGCGCGTTCCGGTCAACAAGGTCGAAGCGATCGGCATGCGCAAGCTGTCCTCGGACAAGACGCTGCGCGAAGCGCTTGATACGCTCAAGGGCAAGCCCAAGGTAAAGCGCACCATGTGGTCGCGCCGCGCGCAGGAATACGAAGCGAAGATCAATTCGGGTGACCTCGTGTCCATCGCCGAAGTGACGCGCGATCTGTTCCGCGCTGATGATCAGCCCGAGCAGAGCTATTCCGAACGCCAGATTTTCGAAGCCGCCTCCTCGCGTCTCGCGCGCGAACTGGCCGCCATGGAAAAGACGGATGAGCCGGCTGCGCTCAAGAAGATCCTCGAAATCCTCAACGAACACGCGCCCAAGTATTACGAAACGGCCTGATTCGTTCCGCGAACTTTCGCAAGCAAAAGGCCCCCGGGAAACCGGGGGCCTTTTTCGTATGTTCCGCCGAAGGCAGGAAAGTGATTTCGTGCAGAAGCACAGAGACCCTTTTTACTTCTTCTCTCCGCGCCTTTGCGCCTCTGCGCGATTCATTTTTCTCTTTCTTCAGTGCAACCCCACCCGACCGACACCATCCCGCTTTCCACAAACGACGTGGCCTACGCTTCGCCACCGTGTTACATCAGTAATACAGTCAGGAGAGTTTCGGTCATGTTGCAAAATGTCGTTCGTGCCATTGCTGGCGTTGCTATGTTCGGTCTCGCCACCGCGCTTGCCGGGTGTGATGGCTCCAGCATGGCGTTCAATGGCGAAAAGGGCGTGCCCCTTGCCGATTTGGACACGTCCGGCTCTGCACCTACCGGAATCGCCCTGCTCGGCCCAGAAAATGTGCGGGTCGTGCGCGGAGACAAGCTGGCCATCACTGTCGAAGGCGAAGGGGCAGACAAGCTGCGTTTTGCCCTGTCCGAAGGCCAGCTTGGCATCACGCGCGAAGGTTGGAAACTCGGCCAGCAGACAAATGCCGCCACGGTCAACGTGACGCTGCCGATGCTCAGCGATGTCATGCTGGCAGGCTCTGGCACGCTGGTCACCGATCAGATGGGCGGGCGGGAAGCCAAAATCGTGATTGCCGGTGCAGGCGTGGTCGAGGCGCGTGCGATCGACACGCCCAAGCTTGATGTCGATGTCGCCGGTTCGGGCAAGCTGCGCGCAGCGGGCAAGGCCAAGGACCTCAATCTGACTATCGCGGGCAGTGGCGATGCCGAAATGGACGGACTCAATGCCGATACTGCCAAAGTCAATGTGGCCGGATCAGGCAACGCCCGCTTCGCTTCCAACGGGCAGGTCAATGCCAACATCATGGGTTCAGGCGAAGTCCGCGTATTTGGCCGGGCAACCTGCAAGGTCAGCGCGATGGGATCAGGCAAACTGGTGTGCGAAAACGGTGTAACGCCCAGCAGCGATGAAAGCGAAGCCGCGCAACAATAGGGTGAAAGTGCAATCCAACTACCCCCCTCCCGCAGGCGGGAGGGGACCCACTTTACTCCCCTCCCGCAGGCGGGAGGGGCTGGGGGGAGGGCATATTACATCCAAGCCTTCAAGCCTGGCTCAACCCCCAAAAGCCCCAATCCGGCACATCCCTCACTTGCCAAGTCCCTTGCACAATGGGACTTTCCAACCAGAGGGAGAATCCCATGCGTTTCGCCACCGTCTTGCTGCCATGTGCTTTCTTGCTTTTGACGGGTTGCGTGGCGAAAGCGGTGCTGGATGTGGCCACCCTGCCCGTGCGCGCCGGTGCCGATGTCTATGATCGTGTCACTGTCAGCGATTCAGAGCAGGATCAGAAACGTGGCCGTCAGCTCCGCCAGCGAGAAGAACGCTACGGACGGTTGTCCCGCAGATATGATCGAGCCCGCGCCGAATGCCGTGATGGCGATGAAGTTGCCTGCAATGATGCCCGCCGCATCTATGATGAAATGACGGACCTTCGCGCGACCATACCCTTTGAGTCTGAATAGCGTTCAAGCAGCCGCGCGGCGTAACCGGTCATTGATCGCCACGCCCATGCCCTCATCAGGTACCGAAGCCACGGCAATGCGCTTATGCGGCGCAGCTGCCGCCAGATGCAGGCATGCATAAAGCCGCGCAGCGGCCTCAGCCAGATCACCGGAAGCTGAAAGTGAAACGTGCCCGCCGACTGCACCAAACCCGATCAGGAACTCCCCTTCGTGCGCTACCGTCGCATCCAGCCGCACAGGCTTTCCCGGCGCATAGTGGCTGGCCAGCTGGCCCGGCGCTTCGATCTGTGTGGAATGGACCGCCGTACTGCCCTGGCCCAGCACCGCTGAAATCTCCGCCTCGGTAATCGGTCCGGGACGGAGCAGGGCCCAGGTCCCGTCATCGCGCAGGCCCACGATGGTCGATTCGATCCCGCGCTCGGTCTCACCCCCGTCCAGAATCAGGTCCACCCGCCCCCCCAGCGAATCCGCCACATGCACAGCGCTCGTCGGGCTCACCGCGCCACTGCGATTCGCAGATGGTGCAGCGAGCGGGTATCCACAGGTTTTCAACAGGGCCTGCATCACCGGATGGGCTGGAACCCGCAGCGCCACAGTTGGCAGCCCTGCACTTACCGCCGCGGCCAATCGAGCATCGCTCCGGCGCGGCAAAACCATGGTCAGCGCGCCCGGCCAGAATGCTTCTGCCAGTGCCAGCGCTCTGTCATCAAACAGCGCATAGTCCCGCGCTGCCGTAACGTCCGGCACGTGCACGATCAGAGGGTTGAAGTCCGGCCGCCCTTTGGCGCGATAGATTCCCGCCACCGCCGCATCCTGATCGGCGCGTGCGGCAAGGCCATAGACCGTCTCGGTCGGCACAGCCACGGTGCCACCTTGCGCAATCACTTGCGCTGCATGCGCAAGCCCTTGATCATCGGGCACTTGCACTTTCGAAGGCTTTGTCGGCTCCATAAGCCCGGCTATAGGGAGCAGTAAGCCCTGCGCCAAGCGCTGCGCCACAGGAGAGAGCGATGACCTTCACCCCGCCCACCGCCGATCAGATCCTCGCGATCCGTGTCAGCGCCGGTATTGACGAGCTGGCGCAGAGCGAACGCTTTGCCGCCGCCACGCCCGATCTGGTTGAGGCCATCGTCGAAGGCGTGGGCGCCTTTGCCGCAGGCGAATGGGCCCCGCTCCACCGCGCAGGCGATCAGGTTGGCGCAAAGTGGAAGGACGGCGTCGTCACCCTCCCGCCCGGCTATGTCGATGCCTACAAGGCTTTCGTTGAACAGGGCTGGAACTCCATCGCCGGGTCTGCTGATTTCGGCGGACAGGGCCTGCCCTTCACCCTCGCCACGGTCGCGCTGGAAACGCTGGGCGCGGCCAACATGGGCTTCACCCTGCTGCCGATGCTCACTGTCGGCGCGATTGAGGCGCTCGAACACCACGGCAATCAGGAACAGAAAGCGGTCTACCTGCCAAAGCTGATCAGCGGCGAATGGTCGGGCACGATGAACCTGACCGAACCGCAGGCCGGGTCCGATGTGGGCGCACTGCGCACCACCGCCGTGCCGATCACCGATGGCCCCCACGCGGGCAAGTACCGCATTACCGGCACCAAGATCTACATCACCTTCGGCGAACATGACGCTGCCGGCAACATCGTCCACCTCGTCCTCGCCCGCACCCCCGGCGCGCCCGAAGGTTCACGCGGCATCTCGCTGTTCATCGTGCCCAAGTTCCACGTGGAACAGGACGGGACCATCGGCGCGGCCAACGATGTCCGCTGTGTCTCGATCGAACACAAACTCGGCATTCACGCCTCGCCCACTTGCGTCATGTCTTATGGCGACAATGGCGAATGCGTCGGCGAGATGGTCGGCCACGAAAACGGCGGCCTGCGCGCCATGTTCACGATGATGAACTCCGCGCGCATCAACGTCGGCAGCCAGGGTGTCCAGATCGCCGAACGCGCTTTCCAGCAAGCCGCCGCCTATGCGCGCGACCGTGTCCAGTCCGCCCGCGCAGGGTCCCCCGACAAGACCCCCGTCGCCATCATCGAACACCCCGACGTGCGCCGCATGCTGATGCGGATGCGTGCGCTGACCGAAGGCAGCCGCGCGCTGCTCTACTACACCGCCGGCCAGGTCGATCGCGGCTCCTTGAGCGATGACGCTGCCCAGAAGCGCGCCGAACTGCTCGTGCCCATGCTCAAGGCCTGGGGCACCGATATTGGCTGCGAGGTCGCCAGCCTTGGCATTCAGGTCCACGGCGGCATGGGCTTCATCGAGGATACCGGCGCCGCCCAGCACCTGCGCGATGCCCGCATCGCTCCGATCTACGAAGGCACCAACGGCATTCAGGCCGCCGATCTCGTCACCCGCAAGCTCGGCTACGAAAACGGCGGCGTCCTGCAATCGCTGATGGCCGAAATTGCTGCGGAAATGGAAGACGTGCCCGAAGTCGCCGCGCTGGCAAAGGACGCCGCCGCCATCGGTCAGTGGATGAGCACCACCGCTTCGTTGGACGACAAGCTGGCAGGCTCAGTCCCCTTCACCACGATGTGCGCGGTCGCCGTCGCCGGATGGCAGCTCGCTCGCCAGTCGCGCGCCTCCGGCCTCCCCGCCAAGATCGCCGTCACCAAGTTCTTCAACCGCGTGATCGTCCCCGAAGCGCGCGGGCTCGGCTCGTCCGCGATGGCCGGTGCCGCACTGCTCTATGATCCCGATACCGAAGCGCTGGCGGGATGAACGAAGCCCTGCTTACCCGCATTGCCGAAGCACTTGAACGCCTGTCTCCCCCGTGTGAGGCCAGCGCCGATTGGCACGCCTTCCCCGCCTATGTCTGGGACGGCAAGGCCGCGCGCGGCATCACTCCGCTCGAAGCTCCTGCGCTCGATCTGATGCAGGGGATCGACAAGCAGAAGACCGCCGTGGTCGAAAACGTCGCGCGCCTTTCGCGTGGGGCAGCTGCGCATGATATGTTGCTGTGGGGTGCACGCGGCATGGGCAAATCCGCCCTCCTCCGCGCCGCCACCCTCGCCGCGCAACAGGCAAACCCTGGCTCAATTGCGCTCGTTCAAGCCAGCCCCGACGCGGGCCTTGCCGATCTCTTCGCCACCCTTCGCAAAATCGACCGCCGCTTCCTCGTGTTCCTCGACGATCTCGGCTTCGATGCGGGCGATGGCGATGGCGCGCGCAAGCTGCGCTCCTGGCTCGAAGGCGGCGTAGAAGCCCGCCCTGCCAACGTCCGCCTCGCCGTCACCTCAAACCGCCGCGCCATTGTCGAGCGCCACCTGTCCGAACAGGATGACCCGATCAACCCGCGCGATGTCATTGATGATCGCTTGGCACTGGCAGACCGCTTCGGCCTCAGCCTCGGCTTCCACAACTGCACGCAGGATGATTACCTCGCGATCATCGCAGGCTATGCCGCAAACTACGGTCTGACCTATGAGGAATCCGATGCCCTCGAATGGTCAAAACGCCGCGGCGGCCGCTCGGGCCGCGTCGCGTGGCAATATGTCAACGAACTTGCAGGCCGCGCCGGACGTTCGCTCTAACCCGGCATTCGTCATTCCCGCGCAGGCGGGAATCCAGCGCGCGACCGTCGGAACGGGATTCCCGCCTGCGCGGGAATGACGAGCGGTCTGGCCCTACCGCTCCGGCTTCATCAGGTCAGATTCCGCATCGGGCTTCATGATAAACCGCCCGGTGCCCTTGCCCTGCGGCGGTGCAACCCGCTTGGGCAGCGGCGCAATCGCAGGCGCAGGCGCAGCGCCCGGTGCCACCACGCGCCAGATCACCCCGCCAGTATCATCGCTCACCAGCAGCGCACCATCCTTGGCAAAGGCCACCCATGTCGGCCGGCCATGCGCTGCCTGATCGGCGTTAAGGAACCCGGTCAGCACCGGCAGCGGCGGCTGCTTCAGCACATTGCCGCGCTCGTCAAACCGCACGAACACCACGTCATAGCCCGCCAGCGGACGCCGGTTCCACGAACCATGCCGCGCCACGAAAGCGCCTTGGCTGAACTTTGCTCCCATCAGGTTGCCGCCCTTGGCAAAGGCCAGCCCCAGCGGCGCCACATGCGATCCCAGCGCGTATTCAGGCTTGCGCACGTAATCGAGCAGGTACTGCGGCATCGGCGGCTTAACCCGCCAGTCCATGTTCTGCTTCCAGTAGACCCACGGCCAGCCATAGTTCGATCCGAACGGCACGTTGGTCAGGTAATCGGGCACCAGATCGGGGCCGAGCATGTCGCGCTCGTTGACCGTGGTCCACAGCTCTTCGCTGTGCGGGTTGAAGTCCAGCCCGTTGGGATTGCGCAGGCCCCCTGCATACTCGATCGATTTCTTCGACGCGAAATCGTACTGGTGGATCGTCGCGCGCCCGGCCTCAGCCTCGATGCCGCCCTCGGCAATGTTCGAAGCTGAACCCACGGTCACGAACAGCTTGCTGCCATCGGGCGTCAGCAACAGGTTGCGCACCCAGTGGTTGCCGCCACCGGGCAGATCCATCAGCTTTTCGGGATTTCCGGTCAGCGCGGTTTGCCCCGGCTGATAGGGGAACGAAAGCACCGCATCGTGATTGGCCACCAGCAGCCGTCCATCGCGAAACGCCATGCCAGCGGGTGAACTGAGCGCCGGATTGCTCATTTCAAAGCGCCGCTCGGCCTTGCCATCGCCATCGCCATCGCGCAGCAGCACGATCTTGTTGGGCGATGGCCCGCCTGCCCCCACCTTCTTCATCAGAAAGCCCATCACCATGCCGGTGATCCCGCTTTCATCGCGCGGCGGGGAATTGGTCAGCGCCACCAGCACATCGCCATTGGGCATCGTGAACATCGTGCGCGGATGATCCAGCTTGTCGGCAAAGCGCGATACCTGCAGCCCCTGGGCGGCCACCGGCAATTCGCCGTCCTTCCAGCCTACCGGCTCGGCGGTCTTGATCGATGGTACGGTCTGCTCGTCCGGCTCAGCCAGTTTGGGCTTTGGCCCGGTGGTCTCGCTCAGCGCGAATTCAGCCTCAGGCCCGCGAATGGACCAGGCCACCCACACTCCGACAATGGCGATGACAAAGGCCAGCATGGCCGCAATGGTCTTGATAAGGTTCATGGATCAAATCTAGGCGCTACACGGCGTCAGAGCAATGGCACGCAGGTGCTGCGCGACATTCCCGTCACACCGAGCTAAAGCCCTGCCATGTTCACATTCGCCCCCACCGAAGGCCAATCGAAGGCCGATCTCCACGCCGACCTGCTCGAAGCCGCCCGCGCGCTCACGCAGGATGAGCCCGATGCCATCGCCAACATGGCCAACCTTGCCGCGCTGCTCTGGCAATTCCTGCCCGATCTCAACTGGGCCGGGTTCTATCGTATGGTGAGTGGCGAACTGGTGCTCGGCCCCTTCATCGGCAAACCCGCCTGCATCCGCATCCCTGTGGGGCGCGGTGTCTGCGGCGCAGCTGCGGCAACCGGTGAAACGCAACTCGTGCCCGATGTCCACGCCTTCCCCGGCCACATCGCCTGCGATGCTGCCAGCCAATCGGAACTGGTTGTGCCAGTGATTCGCGATGGCGCGGTGATCGCCGTCATCGATCTCGACAGCCCCTCCCCCGCCCGCTTCGACGCCGACGATGCGCGGGGGGTCGAGGCTCTGGCGGAGGCCATTGCAGGCCGAATCTGAGCTACCCCCGCCGATCAAAAAAGGGTTCGCGCAGGGAACGCAGAGGAAGAGAGGCGGCGGGGACTGGTTCAAACCTAAGGCAGAGTCCGCTATCGGGAAGACGCTAGGATAACCGGGATGGCTGGAAGGGGGTGGTTTTCTGCCGTCAGATCGTCAGGCCGGTCCAGCGGCCTTCTGTTAAATCGGGCTGGTCACTTGCGAATGCTGGGTCAAAGTCCGGCTGCCACGTAAAGACCCCCTCACGGTCCGGCCAAACAAGCTGGAGACACGGGAAATCATCACCGCGGTAAAACCACCGACTCCAACCAAGATGCTCGGCGTAGAAGTCCCGAGAGACGGGAAGGAGCACAGCCTGATGGTTCCCGAATATACCCGAGAGCTTTGTCTCTGGTTTCGGAACTTTCCCCTCGCGAATGTCGCGGTAAATGTCCCATAAGATGTCGTGGGACACCTGCTTCGGCAACGAGAACACAATGATCTCCGGATGGCCTAGGCCATGGAAGAAGCCGGTTGAGTAGGTGAAATCAGGTTCCTGCTTTTCTGGATCGAAAACGCGTGTGCTGAACCACCCATGCTCACGGATTTGTGCAAGGAAGTCGCGAGCTTCAGGGTCAAGTTCAGCTTCGTGGAGCTCGAGCGCTGTTTTCATGCCTATGAAACTGAACGCAAACACCGATTTTCGCAATGACCGTTATGGGGTCGCTTGCTGCCTGTCCGTTTTTATTTCAGATCGCGCGATAGCCGACGCTCGCATTCGATTTAGACCAACCGCAGATTTCACGGTTTTGCGCAGAACGCCGTACTGCACGGCAATTGCGTGGCAAATTGACATCGCAAACTTCCACACCGTCACCCCGTGATCGACACGGGGCTTGGCTTTTCTTGCAGCCATGCGTTCGGCATCACCGCTTAATGGAAAACGGACGCGTCAGCGGCGTTTCGCGAGGATTGCGCCACAAGGCAGCCAAGCCCCGTGTCGAGCACGGGGCGACGAGCATTCTAGGCTTATCGCAAGCTCGCCGGGATCGGCAGCCCCTCAGCCAAGCACCACATCTCTGCGTTCTCCGCGCCCTCTGCGCGAAATCTGTTTTCCTTTGGAACTTCGTCGATTGCAAACACAACCGTTGTGGAAACCCTCCCCGCTGCGACTAAGGCACAACTGCAGTGTGCCAAGTCTCGCTCCCCTCCCTTAAGGGAGGGGTTGGGGGTGGGTTTACGACAGTTGCGTGTGCAAAATCCCTAAGCCCCAAAAATCAGCGCCCCACAACCCGAACCGGCCCGATTCGGGACAGGTGGGATTCTGCCGCTGTGGAAACCTTGGTTTCCTGCCGGTCATGATGGTAAGTTTGCGGTTAACGACCTTTCCCAACAGGGGGAATCCGCAATGCTTGCCCGTCTCACACTTGCCGCGCTTATCTTGGGTGCCACTGTCTCGCCCGCCCTCGCCAATCAGGCACGCGTGCCCGCTGGCGTATCCTATGGTGCCGGTCCCATGCCGGGTCCGGTCCATAACCCGCCGTTGGCAGGCCCGCCCTACCCCACCGTGGTGATGACGCAGCCGGTGAACGGCGCGATGCAGCAGCCGGTCTATCCTCAGGGTTACCCTCAGGGTTACCCACAAAACGCACAGGCCTATCCGCCCGTCGCACAGGGCGGCTATCCTGCGCCCGATCCGCGTTGGGCCGAAATGAACGAGCGTTGCGCCAAGGTCTATGGTGATCGCCATGTCGGTGGCACTGTGCTGGGCGGTGTGGCGGGTGGTGTGATCGGCAATCGCGTTGCCGGACGGGGTAACCGGGTGCTCGGCACCGTGATCGGCGGCGTCGCAGGCGCAGTGGCGGGGAACCTGATCGACAAGGGCGAAGACAAGAACCTGCGCCGCGAATGCGATGATTACTTCGCCTCAATCCCGCAGCAGGGCGCTCAGGGCTACCCCGGCGCATATCCCGGCTATCCGCCCGCCCCTTATGGCTACATGTGGGTTCCGGTCGTCTCCGGTCCGCAGAAGCCTTGCGTGGAAACCACCGTGGTCACCGAAAGGTGGGTCGATGTTCCGGTGCGCCGCCGCGTGATCCATAAGCGCACCCGGATTGTCCCGGACAAGCGCGTAAAGGAAAAGCGCGTCTACACCGGCTGATTCGCCCGGAGAAGCAGACCCACCCCCAACCCCTCCCGCTTGCGGGAGGGGAGCGAGACTTAGCGAGCCGAAGGCGAGATTAGTCGCAGCGGGGTGGGCTTCCAACTTCTCACACTTGCAAACAGCATAAGTGCCTTTGTATTTCTCACCCCCAACCCGCTCATGCTGAGCTTGTCGAAGCATGCTTGCGCCGTGTGGGTGTTACCACCCTTCGACAAGCTCAGGGTGAGCGGGTTGGGGGGAGGAGGCGCGTGCAACCCGCCCCCAAACCGTGTCAAACCAATCAGAGCTTGCGCCCGATCAGCTCCTTCATGATTTCATTCGTGCCGCCAAAAATGCGCGTTACGCGCGCGCCGCGCCAGGCGCGGGCGATGGCGTATTCGTTCATGTAACCGGCCCCGCCGTGCAGCTGCAGGCACTTGTCCATCACTTCCCACTGCAGTTCGGTGTGCCAAAGCTTGGCCGCCGCGCCTTCCTCGGCGGTCAGTTCCTTCTTCAGGTGCCGTGTCAGCGCCCAGTCGAGATGCGCCCAGCCCACCTGCAGCTTGGTCTTGAGGTCGGCCAGCGTGAAGCGGGTGTTCTGGAAATCCAGAATCGGCTTCCCGAAGGCCTTGCGCTCGCGCGTGAACTCCACTGTATCGTCAAAGGCCTTCTGCGCCGAGGATTGCGCGCTGATCGCGATCGACAGGCGCTCCTGCGGCAGTTCGCTCATCAGATAGATGAAGCCCTTGCCCTCTTCGCCCAGGCAATTGGTGATCGGCACGCGCACGTCTTCAAAGAACAGTTCCGAGGTATCGGCCTCGTCCTGCCCGATCTTGTCGAGATTGCGCCCGCGCTTGAAGCCTTCGCGATCAGCTTCGACCAGCACGATCGAAACGCCCTTCCATGCGGGCTGCACTTCGGTATCGGTCTTGCAGCATACCAGGATCAGGTCGGCGTTCTGGCCATTGGTGATATAGGTCTTGGACCCGTTGATCACGTAATGGTTGCCGTCCTTCTTCGCAGTCGTGCGCATGGACTGAAGGTCGGACCCGGTGCCGGGTTCGGTCATCGCGATGGCGGTCACCACTTCGCCCGAGACCATCTTGGGCAGCCACTTCTTCTTCTGCTCTTCCGAACCGTACGAGATCAGGTAGTTCACCACGATGTCGGACTGAAGCGAAAAGCCGGTGGTGACGCGGCCGTAATAGGCGCTTTCTTCGTCGACTATGGCGTTGTAGCCGAAGTCCAAGCCCAGCCCGCCGTATTCCTCGGGCACTGTCGGGCACAGCATACCCACTTCGCCGGCCTTGGGCCAAACCGATTTCGGCACGATGCCCGCGTCTGCCCATTCAGCGGAGTGGGGCGCGATCTCGTCTTGCAAAAAGCGGCGGACGCTGTGGCGGAAGGCTTCGTGATCTTCGTTGTAGGCACTGCGCGGAATCAGGTCGAGCGACATGACGCATTCTCTCCGGTTTCTGGTCTGGTTGCGCACAGCGTAAGCGCGACCCAGTCCCCCGGTCAACGAGAATTTAATCGCCTAATTAATGCCTGATAGTGCAAGTCTGGCGGTTAAAACTCACCGCCCGTCAGCCGCTGGCAAATCAGGTCCAGCTGGTCCAGATTCTTGTAGCGAATCGTCACCGCTCCGCTCACCGGATCGGAATCCGGCTGGATCTGCACTTTCAGACCGAGAAAATCTTCCAGGTGCTGCTGGATCGCCGAAAGATCGGCGGCGCTGACCGAATCTTTCCCCGCGCGGGCCTGCCGCCGGGTTCCTTCCGGACGCGAAGCCTTGCGGACCAGTTTTTCGACATCGCGGACTGAAAGGTCTTTGGCTACGGCCTCGCGCGCCAGCTTTGCCGGGTCGGGCGCATTGATCAGCGCGCGGGCATGGCCCATCGACAGTTCGCTGCGCACCACCATGTCGAGCACGTCGTCGGGCAGGCCGAGAAGGCGCATCATGTTGGCCACGTGGCTGCGCGATTTGTCGACGAACTTGGCAATGTCGGTCTGGCTCAGCCCCTCGCTGTCGGCCAGTCGCTGGTACGCGCGGGCCTCTTCCACCGGGTTCAGGTCTTCACGCTGCAGGTTTTCGATTAGTGCAAGTGCAGCCACATCGCGGTCGTCGAGCTTGCGGATGATCGCGGGAATCTCATGAATCCGCGCCTTCTGCGATGCGCGCCAGCGCCGCTCCCCCGCCACCAACTGGTAGCGCCCATTGCCCATGGGCCGCACCACCACCGGCTGGATCACCCCGCGCGCGGCGATGGACTGCGCCAGTTCCTCCAGCGCCTCTTCATCAAAGTGCCGCCGCGGCTGATCGGGGTGGGGTTCGATCGAGGCAACCGTCAGCATCGCCAACCCGCCATCGCGCGAGCCTTGCGCATCCTCGCCCGATACCGAAACCCGCGCAATCGGCTCCTCACGCCGCACCTCGCCCATCAGCGCGCCTAGCCCGCGCCCGAGGCCTGTGCGTCGTGTGGGGGTCTTTACCGCTGCTTCATCCGCGCCGCTCATGCCGCTTTCCTCCGTTCGGGCAACCGGCCAATCAGCTCGCGCGCCAGTTTCATGTAGGCCTGCGATCCGGGGCAGGCGTGGTCATAGATCAGCGCGGGCAGCCCATGGCTCGGCGCTTCGGACAGACGCACGTTGCGCGGGATCACGCTTTCAAACACCAGATCGCGCAGGCACGATCGCACGTCATCCGCCACCTGATCGGTCAACCGGTTGCGCCGGTCGTACATGGTAAGCACAATGCCCAGAATGCCCAAGTCCTTGTTAAACCGCTCCTGCACCCGCTCCACCGTCTGCAAAAGCTGGCTCAAACCTTCGAGCGCGAAGAATTCGCATTGCAATGGCACCAGAATCGAATCCGCCGCCGTCAGGGCATTGAGCGTGAGCAGCCCGAGTGAAGGCGGGCAATCGATCAGGCAAATGTCGTGGCCCGTGTCGCCGTTCAGCACCCTACGCAACCGATGCGTCCGATCATCGACGCTGACCAGCTCCACTTCCGCGCCGGAAAGGTCCATCGTGCCCGGCACGATATCCAAGCCGGGAATCCGCGTGGGCATCAGGCAATCGGCAACAGCCGCCTGATCAATCAGCAATTCGTAAGACGACCGTTCACGCTCTGTCGCCGAGATGCCGATGCCGGTGGAGCAATTGCCTTGGGGATCGAGATCGATCAGCAGCGTTTTCCAGCCTGTGGCGGCGAGGGCTGTGGCGATGTTGATGGCGGTGGTCGTCTTGCCCACTCCGCCTTTCTGGTTTGCGACAGCGATTGTGATCATTGGGAGCCTCGTTGACGAAATACATGCGCAGGAGGCGCTTTTTGGCCGAGGAGGCGGCCGGTGATGATGCCGGCTTGGGCATCGGTCAGCGAGTGTTCCACGTGGAACAGGTGATTCCATGATTCGGGGAGCATCTGCAATTCTTGCGTCGCCCCTGCCCCCTTCGGCAACAGCCAAAGCGTGTCGGGTGTGGAAAAGCGGGCGGAAAGAGTTACGAGCTTGTCCAGTGGAGCAAATGCGCGCGCTGATATGACGGCGTGTTGACCAGAGGGCAGATCTTCGACGCGGGACAGGACTACGCGAACGTTGCGCAAGTTCAGAGCATCGGCTGCGCGCTGTAACCATTCGGTGCGCAAGCGGCGCGAATCCACGAGAGTTACCGGGCGGTGCGGTTCAAGCGCAGCGATGACCAGTCCCGGAAATCCTGCGCCGGTGCCCAGATCGAGCCAATCGCCGTCGGGAAGTGTTTCACGTGAAACATGCAGCAGTTGCGCGGAATCGACGATGTGGCGCACCCAGACATGCGGCAAGGTGCCACGCGCCACTAGGTTTTGGCGCTGGTTCTCATCCAGAAGCAAATCGATCAATGTAGACAGTCGCTCCATGGCCGCATCGTCGATACCAAGCACATCGCGCAGCCAGCTTTGGGCGTCCGCCTCGGTGGTCAAGACAGCGGTCATGCAGCAATCCGGCGGCGGGCGTGGACAAGCAGGCTGGCAAGTGCAGCGGGCGTGATCCCGGCAATGCGTCCTGCGGCGGCAAGCGTATCGGGCTGGGCCTTTTCGAGACGCTCAACCATTTCACGTGAAAGGCCGGGGATGTCTGCGAAGGGAAAGCCCTCCCCCAGAGGCACGGCATCCGAGGCGCGCAGATCTCGCAACTCAGCCTCCTGCCGGTCCAAATAGGGCGCGTAGGCGGCGTCTTCTTCCACTTCCTCTGCGAGCAATGGATCGACTGGCTGCGTGCCCACCCATGGCTTGAGCGCCGCCAGATTGACTTCCGGGAAGCGCAGCCATTCCTGCAGCGTCCGGCGGGTGCCATCGGCGCGGACCGGCATTCCGGCGCGGTTGAGATCGGTAGGCGTGACCTGCTGGGCCAAGGCGGCCTCAAGTTCTTCGCGTTGGGCGCGGCGATCATCGAACCAGCGCGCGCGTTCCTCACCAATGCAGCCAACGGCAAGGCCGAGCGGGGTCAGGCGCGTGGAGGCATTATTGGCGCGCAGGCGCAGGCGGTATTCGGCGCGCGCGGTGAGCATGCGGTAGGGTTCGCTGACGCCGTGCAGCGTCAAGTCATCGACCATGACGGCCATGTAGCTATTGGCGCGATCCAGTTCCGGTGCATCGCGGCCCAGCACTTCAGCCGCGGCATTGATCCCGGCGATCAGGCCCTGTGCGGCGGCTTCTTCATAGCCGGTGGTGCCGTTTATCTGTCCGGCGCAATAGAGGCCGGGGATAGCTTTGACTTCAAGACTGCGGCATAGCGCGCGCGGATCGATGTGATCGTATTCCACCGCATAGCCGGGTACGGTGATCTCGGCCTGCTCCAGCCCTTCCATCGAGCGGATCATCGCGATCTGAATATCGGTGGGGAGCGAGGTGGAAATGCCATTGGGATAGACTGTGGGATCGTCCAGCCCTTCGGGTTCGAGGAACACCTGATGTCCGTCCCGGTCCCCGAAGCGGTGGATCTTGTCTTCGATCGAAGGGCAATAGCGTGGGCCTTGCGCGCCGATGGCACCAGTGAACATCGGGGAACGGTCCAGCCCCGACCGGATGATATCGTGCGTTCGTGCGTTGGTGCGGGCGATGGCGCAAAACACTTGGGGCAGCGGGCGCGATGAAGTGAGCGGCGACATGGTCCATGGCTCGGCATCGCTCGGCTGTTCGGGCAGGCGTGCCCAATCGATGGTGCGGCCATCGATGCGTGGCGGCGTGCCGGTCTTGAGGCGCGCCATCGGCAGAGCGGCGGCACGCAGTTGTTGGGCGAGCTTGTGGGCGGAATCTTCGCCGATGCGACCGCCTTCCATGCGTTCTTCGCCGCGGAACAGCCGACCGCCGAGGAAGGTGCCGGTGCAAAGGATCACCGCCCTGCCCTGCAGACGGGTGCCGTCGGCCAGATCGATTCCGGCGACGCGACCTTGTTCCATGTGAAGCGCAGCGGCTTCTCCACCGATCAGGGTGAGATTGGGCTGGGCCGCTATCAGTTGCTGGATTGCGGCTTTGAAGCGTTTGCGGTCTGCCTGCACGCGCGGGCCTTGCACAGCACTGCCTTTTGAGCGGTTGAGCATGCGGTAGTGAATCGCGCCTGCGTCTGCTGCGCGGGCGATCAGACCATCGAGGGCGTCGACTTCACGCACCAAGTGACCCTTGCCGAGCCCGCCGATGGCTGGGTTGCAGCTCATTGCGCCAACGGTTGCGGGATCGAACGAGACGAGCGCGGTGCGCGCGCCCATGCGCGCCGCCACGGCGGCAGCCTCAACGCCGGCGTGTCCGCCGCCGATCGCGATGATATCGAACTGGTGCATTTTGTGGGCGATACGCGAGTTGGAGATTCGCGTCAAAGATTTGGCGAATGCATCCTTTGCTTACGCTGGCGTCTCATGCCCACCCCCGACCCCTCCCGCTTGCGGGAGGAGAGTTAGATTTGCTGAGGTTTAGAAGGGAATTGGTTTCTCGCAGAGGCGCGGAGGAAGCAGAGACCGCGCAGGGACATGCGGAAAAGCCGGTTCAAAATTCTGGATCCTGCGTTTGGCGGAAGGTTATTTTAGTGAATAGCCTATCGGCACAGCGCTTGATCTCTGCGGCCTCTGCGCTCTTTGCGCGAAACCCTTTTTCTTGAGCTGGGTGTTTCACGTGGAACTTTTTTTGGGCTCCACCTCCCCCAACCCCCTCCTCTGAGGAGGAGGAGGCTACTTCATTTTGCGGGGTTTGGTTTTAGGCATATCTCCGTTCGTGTCGAGCGAAGTCGAGACACAGCGACATGTGTCTCGACTTCGCTCGACACGAACGGGACTGGGTGCCTGAGGTTGTTTCAATGAAGCTGTCTGCGGCGGATGCCCGCCTTCACGGAAACGATGAGCGAGTAGTGTGTTTCACGTGGAACACTCTTTCTGCTGCAGGTGCCCCTCCACTTGCAGGGGAGGAGCGCTATTTGCCGATGCAGAATTTGCCGAAGAGGGTGTCTAGCATGTCTTCGGTGCTGGTGCGTCCGATCAGGGCGTCGAGGCTGCGGCGGGCGAGGCGGAGGTTTTCGGCGGCAAGCAAAGGGTCGGGTTCGGTGGTGGCGTGTTGGAGGCTTTGCGCCACATCGCTGAGCAGCGTGTGCTGGCGTTGGTTGAGGGCGGCTTCGCCCGGAGCGGGGAGTGATTGGCGGGCGTGGGTGACGAGGGCTAGGCGCAAGTCATTCATGCCCTCGCCGGTGCGGGCAGAGAGGTGGATGGCGCTGGGGCTTTTGCGCGGTGCGGCGGGATCGTCGGAGCGGGCAGAGACTTCCCATAAGCTGGATTCCCGCCTTCGCGGGAATGATGATGAGAGATCGGGTCCTTCACCTTCAGGGCCCTCCCCTTCTGGACCCAGCCACAGGATCAGGTCTGCCTTTTGGGCGGCGGCGCGCGCGCGGGCTATGCCGATGCGTTCGATTTCGCCTGCGCCTTCATCGCGCAGGCCAGCGGTGTCGACGAACTGGAATGGTATGCCATCCATTGCGCAAGCATGAGTCAGCACATCACGGGTGGTGCCGGGTTCGGCGGCGGTGATGGCGGCTTCCTGTTCTACCAGCGCGTTGAACAAGGTGGATTTTCCAGCGTTGGGCGGGCCTGCCAAAACGACGCGGAAACCTTCTTTCAGCGGTTCGGCGCGCGGGCGGGTGAGCCACGTTTCGAGGTTTTGGGCGAGTTTGGTGCAATCGGCGGTGAAGCCCGAAGGCAGTGCGTCTTCCCCTGCCCCGACATCGTCTTCGTCTGAGAAATCGAGCGCGGCTTCGAGGCGGGCGGAGAGTTGCAGCAGCGTGGCGCGCCAGCTTTCGACTTCACGTGAAAATGCGCCTTCGGCCATGGCGAGTGCGGCGCGGCGTTGGAGTTCGGTCTCGGCGCTGAGCAGATCGGCAAGGCCTTCGGCCTCGGCCAGATCAATCCGGCCATTGGCGAAGGCGCGGCGGGTGAATTCTCCGGCTTGGGCGCGGCGCAGGCCGGGCAGCGTGGCAAGGGCGGCTTCGACCGCAGCGACAACCGCGCGGCCACCGTGGAGGTGGAGTTCGGCACTGTCTTCCCCAGTGGCGGTGCCGGGGCCGGGAAGCCAAAGTACCATCGTGCGATCAAGGTGTGTGCCGCCTTGCGGATGCGCGAGCGTGGCGAGTGTGGCGCGGCGGGGAGTGGGAAGCTTTCCGGCAAGGGCGATCAGAGCGGCACCTGCTTGCGGGCCGCTGATGCGGATGACGGCGATGCCTGCAGGCGGCGGGCCGGAGGAGAGAGCGAAGATGGTGTCTTGGGACATCTGTCCCGCATATTTGGTTCGCGCAGAGAACGCAAAGAGGGAGCGAACGCGAAGAAGGGGGTTGGAGGTTTTATCGCGCAGAGGCGCGGAGGGGTAGTTATGCTAATTCGGGCGCCGGAAGCCTACCCCCAACCCCTCCCGCTTGCGGGAGGGGGGCGATAGAGGCGCCTGTCCTTCTCCGCGAAATTCCTACTCTTTGGGCTTTTTCGAACCGGTGCTGCTGCTCATCGCGCCCATG
The DNA here is from genome assembly GCF_057180525.1 of Novosphingobium sp. HNCC26BN242. Classification (NCBI taxonomy): domain Bacteria; kingdom Pseudomonadati; phylum Pseudomonadota; class Alphaproteobacteria; order Sphingomonadales; family Sphingomonadaceae; genus Novosphingobium; species Novosphingobium sp. HNCC26BN242. The sequence continues at coordinate 443,616 of NZ_JBXUGM010000002.1, read as the reverse complement.
GTGCTTTGTTCCATGAAGTTCTGGAACAGTTTCAGGCCGATCTCGCCCATCGGGGCGATCTGTTTGGCAAAGCTTTGCAGCTGGTCGAGGCTGCCTGCGCCTTGCATCGCCTTGGCCACCGATTCGACATAGACGTCGTTTGCCTTTGATACATCAGGCAGGCCGAGGAAGCGCCGGGCCTCTTCGGGCGTGCAATCGACTTCCATGGTGACTTTCATTGGCGTTCCTTCCCGCAGCGATGCCAAAGACTGTCATGCGTGCTTGGCAAAGTCCATGGGCAGGGCCAACATGGTGATCGACCAAACCGTTAGAATTGCAGGATGAACAACCATGGGTGAGCATATCACGTTTGCAGCGCTGGATGGCGAAGGCGAGATTCCGGGCTTTCTGGCCACGCCAGACGGGCCGATCCGCGCGGCGATCATCGTGGTGCCCGAGATTTTCGGCGTGAATGCCGGTATTCGGCACAAGTGCAAGGCCTGGGCCGACCTTGGCTATATGGCGCTGGCACCGGATATCTTCTGGCGCTTTGCGCCCGGCGCGGAGCTTGATCCTGATGTGCCTGAGCAGTTGCAGGAGGCCTTCGGTTATTTCGGGCAATACGATCCCGACAAAGGCGTGCAGGATATCGAGGCGGCGATTCGCTATTTGCGCGGGGTTGAAGGGATCGCCAAGGTGGGGCTGGTGGGCTTCTGCCTGGGCGGGCGCATGGCCTATATGGCGGCGACGCGGACCGATATTGATGCCTCGGTCGGCTATTATGGCGTGATGATCGACCAGATGCTGGGCGAATCGCACGCCATCGCCAATCCGCTGATGCTGCACATTCCCACTGCCGACCACTTTGTGGGGCCGGAAGCGCAGAAGGCGATTCATGATGGGCTGGACCCGCATCCCAAGGTGACGCTGTTCGATTATCAAGGGCTGGACCACGGCTTTGCCGCCGAAATGGGCGACAGGCGCGATGAAGAGGGCGCGCAACTGGCGGACCGGAGGACGCGGGATTTCTTTGCCCAACATCTGGGGTAACACATTTGGGGTGATTGCTGGCGGGAGTTGCACCGGATCAATGGCGGTGCGGCTCCCCTGCCCTACACGGATGCTGGATATTGGGAGAACGGCGATGAAACTTGGGTTGGCAGCGTGGCATCGGTACATGATTAGCGGCGATCCAGCGTTGCTGGATGAACTGGTGGCCGATGACGCGGTGTTTCATTCGCCGGTGGTGCACACCCCGCAAGAGGGGCGTGACAAGGTGTTGATGTATCTGACGGCGGCGGGGCAGGTCTTTGGCAACGGCACGTTCCGCTATGTGCGCGAATTGGTGGACGGGCCTGAGGCGTGTCTGGAGTTTGAATGCGTGATGGATGGGGTGCAGGTTAACGGGATCGACCTGATCCGCTTTGATCTGGAAGGGCGGATCGTTGACTTCAAGGTCATGGTGCGGCCGCTGAAAGCCATGAACAAGGTGTGGGAGCAGATGGCGGTGCGGCTGGAGAATACGTGAAAAAGCCCCGGTTTTGAGGCCGGGGCTTTTTCGCAAGACTTTGATTTCGCTTTGAAATCAGCCCTAAATCTCAGCCGTCGTAATCGGCGCCCAGCGAGGTGTTGCGCACAGGGGCCGCAGCGGTGATGCGCAGGGCTTCGGCAGATTGCGACAGCGAGCCGATTTCATCGACCTCATCATCGTCATCCGGCAGGACGCGCTGGAGCGACTGGATCAGGTTTTCCTTGAGCACGGTGGGGCGAACAGTCTCTTCGGCAATTTCGCGCAGGGCGACGACGGGGTTCTTGTCGCGGTCACGATCGACGGTGAGTTCTGCGCCACCCGAAATCGCGCGGGCGCGTTCGGCGGCGATCAGGACCAGATCGAAACGGTTGGGGATCTTGTCGACGCAATCTTCGACGGTTACGCGCGCCATCCGGGCACTCCGATATGCAAAAGGGTGTGGAAAGGGGTGCAGCTAGGCCGGGGGTGTGGAAAAGTCAAGGATTCATGGGAAGCGCTTACTCATCGTTCCCATAAGCCGCGCGCAGATCGTCCGAGGCGAGATCGGAGAAGCGGGTGATGCGGGCTTCGAAGCGCAGGCGGACCTTGCCGGTGGAGCCATGGCGCTGTTTGGCCACGATCAGTTCGGCAAGGCCGAAGACGCGCTCCATTTCGGCCTGCCAGGCGGCGTGGGCTTCCTGTGTTTTGGCGTCATCGGAGCCTTGGGGGACTTTGGGTTCCTTGGCGGCGACGTAGTAATCCTCGCGGAAGACGAACCAGACCATGTCGGCGTCCTGCTCGATCGAGCCGGATTCGCGCAAGTCCGAGAGCATCGGGCGCTTGTCATCGCGCTGTTCGACCGCGCGGGAGAGCTGCGAGAGGGCGATGACGGGGACCGAGAGTTCCTTGGCCAAGGTCTTGAGGCCGCGGGAGATTTCGGAAATTTCGTTTACGCGGTTGTCGCTGGCGCGGCCCGAGCCCTGGAGCAGCTGGAGGTAATCGACGACGATCAGGCCGATGTCGTGGCGGCGCTTCAGCCTGCGGGCGCGGGCGCGAAGGCTGCCGATGGTGAGCGCGGGCGTATCGTCGATGTAGAGCGGCAGTTCGGCGAGGCGCTGGCTGGCGAAGGAGAGCTGCTGGAAATCCTCGCGGCTGATGCGGCCCATGCGCAGCGCTTCGGAGCTGATACCGGACTGTTCGGCAAGGATACGCGTGGCAAGCTGGTCCGCGCTCATTTCCAGACTGAAAAAGGCGACGGCGGCGCCGACCGAGTCCTTGAGCGCGATGCCATCGGCCATGTCGCGGCGCAGGCGATCGGCGGCGTTGAACGCGATGTTGGTGACGAGCGAGGTCTTGCCCATGCCGGGGCGGCCGGCGAGGATGATGAGGTCCGAATCGTGCAGGCCGCCGATCTTTTCGTTGACCGAGGTGAGGCCGGTGGTCTTGCCGGAAATGTGGCCGCCTGAAAGCAGCGCCTTTTCGATCATTTCCAATGAGGCGCGGGTGGCGGTGGCGAAGCTTTGCGCTTCGCTGCCGGTCTGCGCGCCTTCGGAGACGGCGTAGAGCGCGGCTTCGGCTTTCTCTACCTGCTCTAAGGGTGCGACCGAATCGCTGGTGTCGAGCGCGCCTTCGACCAGATTGCGACCGACGGTGATCAGTTCACGCAACAGGGCCAGATCATAGATCTGTTCTGCCAGTTCGCGCGGGTTGAGCAGGCCCTGCCCGTCTGACGTGAGGCGGGCGAGATAGGCGACGCCGCCCAGTTCCTTCAGCCCTTCATCCGATTCGAAATAGGGCTTGAGCGTGACCGGGGTGACCACCGCTTTGCGATCAACCAGTGTGTGGATGCGTTCGAACACGCGGGCGTGGACGGCGGCGAAGAAGTGTTCTGGCTTGAGCGGGGTCTGCAGTTCTTCAAGGATGCGGTTGTCGATCAGGACTGCGCCAAGGAAGGCGGCCTCGGCCTCGACGTTGGAGGGGAGCGCGCGAATCTCTGTGGGTTCGCGGGTTAGGATGGCTTCGCTGGCGGACATACGGCGCATAGTGCCCGAGTGCGTGCGTTGCGGCAATGCATCGCCCCTGTGGATAGCGGGGAGGGAACCGGCAAAACCCTTGCTCGCCTCGCGCGCGTCTGCAACACAGTATCCCTCTATGGCTGACCCGCGCATTTCGCATATCGAGCTGGATGATGCGACGATCATCTGGCGCAACGCCGATATCGAGCAGGAGCGGCGCATTGCGATCTTTGATCTGATTGAAGAGAACACCTTCAAGCCGCTGCGCGCGTTCGAGGCGGGGCATACCGGCCCCTATCGGCTGAAACTTTCGGTGGACGACGGACGGCTGGTGCTGGCGGTTTCGGACGATGGCGGCAGTCCGCTGGAGACGGTGATTCTGGGCCTTGGGCGGTTTCGGCGGCCGATCCGCGAATACTTTGCGATCTGCGACAGTTACTATCAGGCGATCCGCAAGGCGACCGCGATGGAAATCGAGACGATCGACATGGCGCGGCGCGGCATTCATAATGATGCGGCCGATACGCTGCTGGAGCGGCTGGAGGGCAAGATCGAGACCGATTTTTCCACCGCCCGGCGGCTCTTTACCCTGATCTGCGTGCTGCATATCAGGGGCTGACCATTCGAATTTTCGGGGCGCGATTCTCTCTCCATGGCCAAGCAACCAAACAGGGTCCGCCCCCATGCTGCGCGCGCGCCGAAACGGCGGGCAGGCAGCGCGCGGCGGCGTGTGCTGGGCGCCGTGCTGCTGCTGGCGATGGTGGCGAGCGGGTTTGGCTGGTGGAAAGCGCGAACGTGGCTGCCCGACCGCAAGGACTATGCGGTCCAAGGCGTGTGGTTGAGCGATGACAATGGCGCGGTGGACTGGCGGTTGCTGCGCGCGGGCGGTGCAGACTTTGCCTATCTGACCGCCAGCGAAGGCACCGATACGCGCGACATGGCCTTTGCCGAGGGTGTGGCAGCGGCGCGCAGCCGGGGCATGCAGGTGGGCGCGGTGCATGTTTACGATCTGTGCGCGCCAGCCGACAAGCAGGCGGCCAACTTTGTGACGCTGGTGCCGCGCGACAAGGACCTGCTGCCGCCAGCCATCCGCATCGACATTTCATCGCGCACCTGCCCCGATGTTCCGGGCGAAGCGCAAATGCAAAGCGAGCTGACCACGTTCCTCAATCAGGTGGAGAAGCACACGGAAAAGCCCGTGATCCTGATGGTATCATCTGCGCTGGAAAAGCAGTTCCATCTGGCCGCGCGGATTGACCGCAATATCTGGGTGGAGCAGGACTTTTTCGAACCCGCCTATGCCGGGCGGCCCTGGGTAATGTGGACGGCAAACAGTGGCTTGCGGTTGAATGCGGCAAACACGCCGCTGCGGTGGGTGGTGGTGCAGCCGTGAGAGGCAGAATGGCATGAGTGATGTGGTGATTCCTGAAAGCCGTGAGGTGTTGATTGCGGCAGCGCGGGCAGCGATGGGCAATGCCTATGCGCCCTACTCCGGCTTTCACGTGGGTGCGGCGCTGCTGTTTGATGATGGCGCGATTGTCACCGGCGCAAACTTTGAGAATGCCAGCTATGGCCTGTCGCTCTGCGCCGAGACTGTGGCCTGCGCCAGCGCATCGCAAAGTGGGCGGCGCGGCGGATTGCTGGCCGTGGCGGTGATGGGTGGCATGGGCGGCGCGGTGGATGCCGCGATCAGCCCCTGCGGGCGCTGCCGACAGGTGGTGAACGAACTGGCCGCGCTGGGCGGCACCGATCCGCTGGTGCTGTGCGTGGGGGCTGACGAAACCGTGGAAATGCGGTTGTCGGTGCTCTTGCCCAATGCGTTTGGGCCTGCGAATTTGGTGTAGCGGTTTTGGGGTGACGTTTGCGTTGTGCAAGTGCCCGCCCCGCTGCGACTAAGGCTTGCTGCGCAAGCCCAAGTCTCGCGGCCCTCCCGCAAGTGGTAGGGCGGAAGAGAAGTGCAAGGGAGCGCCAATTGGCCATACTTTCCGATAAGTGGATCCGCGAGAAGGCGTTGAACGAGGGGATGATTGAGCCTTTCGTGGAGACGCAGCGGCGGGATGGGTGCATTAGTTATGGGCTTTCGTCCTATGGCTATGACGCGCGCGTGGCGCGTGAGTTCAAGATCTTCACGAACGTGGATTCGGCGATTGTCGACCCCAAGAATTTTGACGGGGCGAGCCTGGTGGACCGCGAGACCGATGTCTGCGTGATCCCGCCCAATTCGTTCGCGCTGGCCCGCACGGTCGAATATTTCCGCGTGCCGCGTGATGTGCTGGTGATTTGCCTGGGCAAGAGCACCTATGCGCGGTGTGGCATCATCGTGAACGTGACGCCGCTGGAGCCGGGCTGGGAGGGCCATGTGACGCTGGAATTTTCCAACACAACCCCCCTGCCCGCCAAGATCTATGCCAACGAAGGCGCGTGCCAATTCCTGTTTTTGCAGGGGAACGAGCCGTGCGAGGTGAGCTATGCCGACCGCGCGGGCAAGTATATGGGGCAGCGCGGGGTGACTTTGCCGAAGTTGTGAGTTTTTGCGGGCGTCCTTCGACAGGCTCAGGATGAGTGGGGAATGGGGTGGGTTTGCACGACTTGGCCCAATTTTCATCGTCATTCCCGCGCAGGCGGGAATCCAGCGATCGATAGTGTCATCGCGATGCGATGTCTTTCTTGTGGGACTGGATTCCCGCCTGCGCGGGAATGACGAAGTTTGGGGTGGGAAGGCTGAACTGCCTTCAATTTAACCCCGCGATTAAATCCTGTTGCAATCGGCCCTGACTTCGCCAAGCTGGCACGCAAGCACACCTAGCGGAGAGGCACATGGACAAGTCGGCGCGGCCCTATGACATCATAGTTTACGGGGCGACGGGGTTTACCGGGCGATTGGTGGCCGAGTATCTGGCGCAGCATTATGGGCCGGATGGCCCCGGGAAAGACGGGCCGCGCTGGGCGATGGCCGGACGTTCGGCGGACAAGCTGGCTGAGGTGCGTGACCTGATTGGCGCGCCTGCAGACACGCCGCTGATCGTGGCCGATGCCGCCGATCCGGCCAGCCTTGCCGCGATGGTCGAGCAGGCGCGCGTAGTGGTGACTACGGTAGGGCCATATCAGCTGTATGGCGAACCACTCCTTGCGGCCTGCATTGCGGCGGGCACGGACTACGCCGACTTGTGCGGCGAGCCAGTGTGGATGCGGCAGATGATCGACAAGTATGGCGATGCGGCAAAGCAGAGCGGCGCGCGCATCTGTTTTTCCAGCGGGTTTGATTCGATCCCGTTCGATCTGGGCGTGCTGATGCTGCAGAAAGAGGCCGTCGCCAAGTTTGGCCGCCCTGCCCCGCGCGTCAAAGGGCGGATGCGCGGCATGAAGGGGGGCGCTTCGGGCGGCACGGCGGCGAGTTTGAAGGCAACGCTGGCGGCGATGGGCCGCGATCCCTCGCTGATTGCGCTGATGCAGAGTGCGTTTTGCCTGACGCCGGGTTTTGAAGGGCCTGCGCAGCCTGCGGGCAATGGGGTGCAGTATGATGCGGCGCTAGAAAGTTGGGAGACGCCGTTTATCATGGCGGCGATCAACACCAAGAATGTGCATCGCACCAATGCCCTGCTGGGCCATCCGTGGGGTACGGATTTCGTCTATGACGAGATGGTGCTGACCGGGCCTGGCGATCAGGGCAAGGCGATTGCCGAACATCTGGCGAAAACGCCGATGATCGGGCGGCCCGATGATCCAAAGCCGGGCGAAGGCCCCTCACCGCAAGAGCGGGAGACGGGGTTTTATGACGTGCTGTTCGTGGGCGAAATGCCCGATGGGCAAGTGGTGCGTTATGGCGTGAAGGGGCGGTACGATCCGGGCTATGGATCGACCAGCCGAATGATTTCCGAGACCGGCATTGCGCTGCTGGCCAGCGATGCGGCGGGCGGGATTGGCACGCCGGGCGCGATTTTGGGCGAGGCGCTGGTGCAGCGGCTGTGCGAACATGCGCAGATCACCTTCGCGGCGGAGTGATTGGAGCGCCTGCCGTGCCCTTGCGGGTGGCAGGCGCAGCCATGGCGCATTCAGGCGGCTTTGGCGTAGGCTTCATCTTCGGCAGCGATGAGAATGTCGGCCAGCATCCAGTAAGCCTCACCCCAGGCGGCAAGGACTTCATCGGTGGCCACATCGGCGCCCACGACATCGCGAATCGCAGGGAGCAAGGCTTCGGCGACATAGGGGTAGTGTTCAGCCTTTACCCCGCAATCGACATGGCGCTGGACCATGCGGCCGACTGCGGGGCCGAGGTTCTCAAGCTTGTCGATATTCTTGGCATAGGCGAGGATGGCATTGGCAAGGCGGCGCGGCTGTTCGCCCGATTCCTGCGCGGCCTGATCGAACATCGCCTTTACATCTTCGTTCTGGAACAACCGCTTGTACATGGCGGTGGTGATTTCCAGCCCACGCGCTTCGATAACAGGTGCGGTGGATTTGACGATGGTGCGGGCGTGGGCAGAAGCGGTGCGCATGGGGGATCTCCAATCAGGTATTCCAAATACCGGTATTTCATTTGCTTGATTTGTGCAAGCCGAAATTCGATAGTGGGCAGATGCAACTGACCCAGCATACCGACTTTGGACTGCGCTTGCTGATAGTGCTGGCGCGCGATGCCGCTGGGATCAGTCTGCCCGCGTTCTCTGCGCAGCAGGGGCTGAGCTATCATCATGTGGCCAAAGTGGCGCAGGGGCTGGTGCAGGCTGGATTTGCGACCTCGCAGCGTGGGCGCAGTGGCGGCATTGCGCTGGCAAGACCGGCGGCAGAGATTGGCATTGGCGATGTGGTGCGCAAGCTGGAGCGGGGCCTGCGGCTGGCCGATTGTGCGACCTGCGCGCTGAAAGGCGATTGTGCCTTGAGCGGCGTGCTGGCCGAGGCGCTTGAGGCGTTTTTGGGGGTGCTGGACCGCTATACGCTGGCCGATGTAGCGCGTGAGGGCGTGCCGGCCTTTGCGCCCTGGGCGATGTTGCCTGCTACGGTAGGGTGCGCGGCTACGGAGCCTTGCGCAGCGCAGTAACGCAAGCGGCGCGATCAACTTCGCGGCCATCTCCGCGCCGCGCCTCCACATAGGTGGCGGTGGGCCTTGTGCCGCCAGCTTGCGGATAGAGGTAGACGTCGAGGATGCAGGCGGTGCCGGACCATTGCAGCTTGCGCGCGTCATCCTCGATCACATCGAGCCGGGGGGTGCCGAACACGCGGCCAAGCTGGAGTGCGTCGGCACCGATCACGCCTTCGAGGCCGGGGGCCATTTGCACTTGGGCCGTGGGGCGCTGCACCGGAGCGGGGCGCGGGACGGTGGTGCGCGCAGGGACTTTGGTGGTGCGGACGGGCGTGGCCCGGCCCGGCGGCACCATGTTCCCGCCGCACGATGCGAGCAGCAGGGCCAGAGGCAGGGCGACAAGGGCGGGGCGCAGGATCACGCTGTGGGGATGGCGGCTGCGCGCGGGCCGGTCAACCGCTGAAAGCTGCGATGTGGCGCAGGGGCGGGGCGGTCCGGCGCTTCTTGCTGCAATGCGGCAAACGCGCTAGGCGGTGTGCGATACCCCACGAATACGGAGCAAATCCTGCATGTCCGAAGCCGTTTATGATGTGATTGCCATCGGCAACGCGATTGTCGATGTGATGGCACCTTGCGAGGATGCCGACATCGAGCGGCTGGGGCTGGCCAAGGGCGGGATGACGCTGGTCGATACCGCGCGGGCGCAGGAACTTTATGATGCGATGGGCCCGGCGCGCGAGATTTCGGGCGGATCGGCGGCCAATACGCTGGCGGGCATGGCGGCGCTGGGCGCGAAGTGCGCGTTCATCGGGCAGGTGGCGGATGACCAGCTGGGCGAGGTCTTTGCGCATGACATCCGTGCAGGCGGGATTGCCTATGCAACGCCGGTGCGCGCCGACGAGCCGCCGACCGCGCGGTGCCTGATCTTCGTTTCGCCCGATGGGCAGCGCACGATGAACACGTTCCTGGGGGCATCGCAGTTCCTGCCCGCCGACGCACTCGACGATGCGACGATTGCGGCGGCCAAGGTGTTGTATCTTGAAGGCTATCTGTGGGACCCGGAAGAGCCGCGCCGCGCGATGCGCCGGGCGATTGCGGCGGCGCGCGGGGCCGGGCGCAAGGTGGCGTTTACGCTGTCTGACGCTTTCGTGATCTCGCGCCATGGTGATGATTTCCGCGCGCTGATCGATGAAGGGCAGATCGACATCCTGTTTGCCAACGAGCATGAACTGGCCGCGCTGACCGGGATCGAGGATTTTGACGCGGGCATGGCAGCGCTTTCGCCCAAGGTGCCGACGCTGGTGGTGACGCGCAGCGAAAAGGGCGCGTATGCGGTGAGCGGGGGTGAGCATGCCCACGTGCCGGCCGAGCCGATTGCCAAGGTGGTGGACACAACCGGCGCGGGCGACCTGTTCGCCGCCGGATTCCTGTTCGGCTATGTTCGGGGCAAGTCGTTGGCCGAGAGCTTGACGCTGGGCGCGGTTTGCGCGGCTGAGGTGATCTCGCACTATGGCGCGCGGCCTGAGGCCGATTTGCAGGAATTGGTGGCCGCACGTTTGGGGTGACGCCGACGGCCCACCGCCGAATGTCCAGCTTTGGCCCCTCCCGCTTGCGGGAGGGGGAATATGTTGTGCGTTAATCTACGGTTGGCGCGCCCTTCACCAGTCCTTCGAGTGAGCCGCCGTCGAGGCCGAGTTCCTTCATCAGGCCATCGATGATCGGGGCCTGTGCGCGGTAGCTGAGGGCTGCGGTGAGGGCATCGCTGGCGAGGTTGCCGTTTGCATTGCCCTCTCCTGCCCCGCCTGACGCGCGGGTGAGGCCATCGACTTGCACGATCTTGATCGAATCGATGGCTTCCAGCGGCTTGGCGGATTCGCGCACGAGATCGGGCAGAACCTTGAGCAGGGCCATTTTGGTTTGCAGCGAGATCTGGTCTGACGAGAGCAGGTTGGCGGCCTCGTTGATCGCGCGCTGGCCAGCGGCTTCGACTTCGAAACGCACGCGGGCGGCTTCGGCGCGGAGTTTTTCGGCTTCGGCCTCGCCCTCGGCTTCAAGCCGGACGGCCTCGGCGCGGTTGGCGGCGGCGGCTTTTTCGGCTTCGGCTTCAACTTTCACGCGGATCGCGTCGCGCTCGGCGGCTTTGGCGGCTTCGATCAGTTCGATGCGTTTGCCGCGTTCGGCGATTTCGGTTTCGCGCGAGGTGACGACCTGTTCTTCGGCAGCGGCGGCCTTGGCGCGGGCTTCGTCGGCAGTGGCTTTGGCCTGGCTTTCCTCGCGGCTTTTGTTCTGGATCGCGATTTGCTGTTCCTGCTTGGCGATTTCGAGCGCCTGCTGCTGGGCGATGCGGGCCTGCTGCACCGCGCGGTCGGCCTCGATTTGCTGGCTGTCGACCAGCTTTTTCGCTTCGATCCGCGCGCCTTCGGCTTCCTGACTGCGCAAGGACTGTTCGCGCGCCACTTCGGCGGCCTGTTCGGCGCGGCGCATCTCGATTTCGCGCTGCTGTTCGAGGCGGGCGAATTCATTGTCGCGCGCGATGCGGAGCGATTGCTGTTCGGCTTCGAGATTTTTGGTTTCGATCTGGACGCGGGTGTCCTGTTCGATGTCGTTGCGGGCCTTTTTGCGCAGTTCGATCTGCTCGGTCAACTTGGTAAGACCCTCGGCATCGAAGGCGTTGTTGGCGTTGAAGTGTTCGATGCTGGTCTGGTCCAGCCCGGTGAGCGAAACGGATTCGAGTTCGAGGCCGTTCATCGCCAGATCGTTGGACGAGACTTGCTGCACCTTCTGCACGAAATCGGCGCGCTGTTCGTGCAACTGGTTCATCGTCATGCCCGCCGCGACCGAACGCAGGGCATCGACGAACTTGCCTTCGACAAGGTCCTTCAGCGCTTCGGGCTGCATCGTGCGCATGCCAAGCGTTTGCGCGGCCATGGCGATGGCATTGGCATCGGGGCGGACGCGGACGTAGAATTCGGCCTTCACGTCGATCCGCAAGCGGTCGAGCGTGATAAGGGCGTCGGTGTTCTTGCGCTCTACCGCCAGGCGCACGGTGTTCATGTTTACCGGCATGGTTTCGTGCAGCACGGGCAGGACGAGCGCGCCGCCATTGATCACGACCTTTTCCCCGCCAAATCCGGTGCGGACAAAGCCAACTTCCTTGGTAGCGCGGCGGTAGAGCCGGGTCAGCGTGAGCGCGATGATCAGCAGCAGGGCAAGGCCGGTGCCTGCATAGATGCCGATAGGGATAAGCTGGTTCATCGAAAATTCTCCCGCTTTATCAGCGAATATCAAGTGAGCTTGAGGTTGATTTATGTGAGTTTGATCGGGCCATCGGCGTCGATGGCGTAGAACAGTTCGCCCTCGCGCCGCACGAGCAGGACTTGTGCCCCCTCGCCCAGAATGGCGCTGTCTTCGTGCGGTTCGGCCATGACCAGATGAGTCTGGCCGTGGACATCGCGCACAGCGACGCGGGCGGGGCTGCCACGCGTGGCCTTGCCGATTTGCACGGTGCCGCGTTTGCCCACCAGTGCATCGACCGGGACGGCGGTGGTTTCGTCATGCGGCCAGATGCGGCTGACGAGGCGGGTGACAACGGTGTTGACCGGCCATGCCGCGATCAGGCCCATGGCGGTGGCCGCGCCGGGGCCGAATGGGTTGCCGAAGAACGATGCGACCAGTTGCTGAAGCGACAGGCCGACCAGCGCGAACGTGGCAAGGAAGAACGAGAGCCAGACGATGAAGGGCAACGTGCCGATGCCGGTCACGCTGGCAAGGGCAGAGCCTGCGTCGATATCACCGTCGGGACTGTCTGCATCGCCGAGGAAATCGGACAGGCCGGTTACTTGCACCACGACAAGCAGAGCCAGCAGCGCCAGTGCGACCGCGAACGGCAGATTTTCGGGGGCCAGCAGACCGCCCATGTTGTGCAACTCCCCCGAGGTGTGAAGCGATCATGGCAAGGCGGCGGCGCTTGGCCAAGCGGAATCGGACAGTATTGGTGCGGAATTCGTCCTTCGACAAGCTCAGGACGAGCGGGTTTTTGTTGAGGGTGGCTGTGGACGGAGTGAGGCCATGCACAAGCATCCGCTCATGCTGAGCTTGTCGAAGCATCGGGCGTTGTGGGAGCGTCCTTCGACAGGCTCAGGACGAGCGGGAGAGGGGTGTTGCTTGGGAAGAGCTACGCTTGCTGGATGTATTCGCGCAGGGCGCCGGCTTCGGCTTCGATGGTGTCGAGCCGGTGCTTGACGAGGTCACCGATCGAGATGAAGGCGACCATGCGTTGGCCTTCGACCACGGGGAGGTGGCGGAAGCGGCGCTGGGTCATTAACGCGAGGGCTTCCATCACTGGGGTTTGCGGGGTGACGGTGATGACCGGGGCGGTCATCATATCGCGCACTTTCATGTGCAGGGCAGCTTCGCCGTGTTTGTGAAGGCAGCGAATCATGTCGCGTTCGGAGAAGATGCCGGCAACGCCATTGCTGTCATCTGCTACGGGCAGGGCACCAATGCGGTGGCGTGCCAGCATGTCAATCGCGTCTGAAACTTGTGCGTCGGCCGAAACGCTCCACACTTCGCTGCGTCCTGCAATTACCTGCGCAATGGTCATGGCATCCTCCTGTTCAGGGTGCGGACCGTGCGCCTTCGGGCGTCTTTGCGGACCGCCGTATCTCCATTAGCGATCATGACAGTTTACGGCCCATTGTCAAAGCCGTTGCAAACCCCGATTGCGATGCGCAAAGGACCCAGACAATGCACGGCCAATCCCCCCTTGATGATCCTGAAAACGCACGCTTTGCCTTTGCGCGCTATTGGGCGATCATGCGGGCCATGGCGTGGTTCAGCACCGCCGTGGTCGCTGTGGCGCTGGGTGTGCTGTACTGGCAGATCGGGTTGGTTTCGATCCATCTGTACATTGCCAGCGCGCTGGGCATCTGGCTGACGATCATGCTGATGGCGGCGCTGATGGGGCTGGTGTTCCTGTCCAGCGGGACCGGACACGATGAAAGCATCGAAGACCGGCTGGAGGACGAGCGCAACCGTTGAGGTTTCGGGCCATCGTGCCTATGTTGGCTGGATGACCCAGACCGCTCTTGCTTCGCCCGTATCCTTGGCCCGAAATGCTGCCACGCGGGTTGCCGCGATTGCCGCCAAGCAGGGCAAGCCTGCGATCCTGCGCCTGTCGGTGGAAGGCGGAGGCTGTTCGGGCTTTCAGTACAAGTTTGAACTGGCCGATGCGCCGGAAGAGGGCGACACGATTGCCGAAACCGATGGCGTGAAGCTGTTGGTGGACGAAGTGAGCCTGGGCCTGCTGGAAGGCAGCGAGGTGGACTATGTCGAATCGCTGGGCGGGGCGGCGTTCAAGGTTACCAATCCGCAGGCGGCGTCTGGTTGTGGGTGCGGATCGTCCTTCGCGATTTAGTGGCTGATCCGGCGTCGCTGCGCGACGCCTGCCCGGCACCAGCCCGCTCCCCCGCCTGGCCACCCACGGGAGTGTACACTAAATGGGTGGCCGGGCGGGGGAGCGGGCTGGTGCCGGACGCAATCCTGCCACAGCAGGATTGCCAGACATGACTCTCAAGGTCGCTTCGTTCAACATCAACGGGATCAAGGCGCGGTTGCCGCGGCTGCTGGAATGGCTGGAGGAGACGCGGCCTTCTGTCGCTTGCCTGCAGGAGATCAAGACGCAGGACGAGGGCTTTCCGGCGGCAGAGTTCGAGAAGATCGGCTATCACGCGATCTGGCACGGGCAGAAGGGCTTTAATGGCGTAGCCATTCTGGCTGACGGCGTGGCCCCGGTTGAGGTCCAGCGCGGGTTGGCCGGGGAGCCGGAGGATGAGCATTCGCGCTATCTGGAAGCGGATGTGTTCGGTCTGCGGGTGGTGTGTATCTATCTGCCCAATGGCAATCCGCAGCCGGGGCCGAAGTTTGATTACAAGCTGCGCTGGATGGAGCGGCTGCGCACGCGGATGGCGCAAATCCGCGCCGAAGAAGTGCCTGCGGTGGTGATCGGCGATTATAACGTGATCCCCGAAGACAAGGACACCTTTTCGGTAAAGGCCATGGCCGACGATGCACTGATGCAGCCTGAATCGCGCGATGCCTATCGCCGGTTGCTCAATGATGGGTGGACCGATGCGATCGACACGCTCAATCCGCAGGGCGGGGTGTGGACGTTCTGGGATTATCAGGCAGGCGCATGGCAGCGCGATCACGGGTTCCGTATCGATCATGCGCTGCTTTCGCCCGAGTTGGCTGACAGGATGGTGAGCGCGGGCGTGGACAAGGCCTATCGCGGGCGGGAAAAGGCCAGCGATCACGCGCCGGTTTGGGTAGAACTGCGCGATTGATTTCGGTCTGCCGCATGTAGAAAACGCTTGGCGGATTTCCATGTGCCCTTTGGGTGCCCTGTGCACGGCGTCACCGAACGTTAATACGAATCGGGCCAAGTGACTGGCTACCGAAGCAATCGATGAAAGCAATCCGATGGGCCTGTTCAAGCCTGACTTTTTCCGCTCGCTGGCCCTTGGGTTCCTGCTGGGTGCTGCCGTGATGGCGGCCTCTACTGGCACGACCGCGCTGGCTACGCCGGATACTGAACAGGTTTCGAACTAAGATGCGCAGCCCGGCCCTGACGTTGATGGTGGCGCTGGGCATCGGGACCGCTGCTTGCCAGCAACCTGTAATGGCGCAGGAAACGATGGCCACACCTGCCGCCGCTGTGGAAGCGCGAGAGACGCCGGGCAAGAAGGTCGCTATATTTGCAGGTGGATGCTTCTGGGGCATCGAGGCTGTGTTCAGCCACTTGAAGGGCGTGAGCAGCGTAGTTTCAGGGTACCATGGCGGCGAGAAGAAGACCGCCGCCTATGAACTGATCGATAGCGGCAAGACGGGCCATGCCGAATCGGTGCGCGTGACCTATGATCCGGCGGTGGTCCGTTATGACCAGTTGCTGCGCGTGTTCTTTGCCGTGGGCGCAAACCCCACGCAGCTGAATTATCAGGGGCCGGACCATGGCACGCAGTACCGCAATGCGCTGGTGCCGCTGAGCATTGAGCAAAAGGCGGTGGCGGCGGGATATCTGGCGCAGATGAAGCGGCTGGACCTGTGGAAGCAGCCGATTGTGACAGCGATTGAGCCGTACAAGGCGTTCTATCCGGCTGAGGAATATCATCAGGACTTTGCCGCCAAGAACCCCGACCATGGCTATATCCGCCGATGGGATGCGCCCAAAGTGCGGGCACTGAAGGCGATGTTCCCCGATATGTACAAGACCGCCTTCACACGGAACTGATTTGCGGTTCGTGTCTCACGTGCCTATCTAGGGCGCATGGCAACGCAGCATCAACATCGCGATCTGGAAGGCGAAACGCTGATAACGGCGGCGCGTGATGCGCTGATCGAATCGGGCGAGCAGTGGACCGACATGCGCGCCGATGTGTTCGAGCAGCTGGCCGGGTGCGAAAAGCCTGCCAGCGCCTATGACATTGCCGAACTGGTGGGCACAGCGCGGGGCAAGCGGGTGGCGGCCAATTCCGTTTACCGGATTCTTGACCTGTTCGTGCGCACCAATCTGGCGCGGCGGGTGGAAAGCGCCAATGCCTATGTTGCCAACAGCCATCCGGGGTGCCGCCACGATTGCATCTTCCTGATCTGCGACCTGTGCGGAAAGACCGTCCACAGCGACGATGACAAGCTGACCGGCGCGTTGCGGCTGGCAGCGCAGGGCGCAGGCTTTGCCGAAGTGCGCCCGGTGGTGGAGATTCGCGGGCATTGTGCGGATTGCGCCAGCGGGGATTAGGGCCTGCGTTTTTTGTGCCTTTGGGGGAGGGCCGCTTGCACGATCAGAACCATGCGCCGCAGCAACTGCCGACCAGAAAGCAGTTCGTGGCGGTCATTTCCGGCAATGCGCTGGAATTCTATGATTTCCTGAGTTTCAGCTTCTTTGCGGTGAACGTTTCGCGGGTGATGTTTCCGGCGGGCGCGCCGGGCAGCGCGCTGCTGCTGACTCTGATGACGGCGGGTGCGGGGTTTGGCGCGCGGCCTTTGGGCGCGGTGCTGTTTGGCGTGTTGGGGGACCGCGTCGGGCGGAGGCCAACGATGCTGGCGACGTTTGCGCTGATGGGGATGAGCGCGCTGGGGCTGGCGCTGACGCCAAGCTATGCCGCCATCGGTATGTGGGCGCCGGTCATGGTGGTGGTGTTCCGGCTGTTGCAAGGGCTGGCAGCGGGCGGCGATGTGGGGCCGACGACGGCGTTTCTGGCCGAAAGCGCTCCGCCCGAAAAGCGCGGGATGCTGATTGCGCTGCAACTGGTGGCGATGCGCATTGGCGTGCTGGCAAGCGGCACGGTGGGGTTGGTGCTGGCCAGCGTGCTGAGCCCGGCGCAGCTTGATGCCTACGGCTGGCGAATCGCTTTTGCGATTGGGGCGGGAATCGTGCCGCTGGCCTTCATCCTGCGGCGGCGGCTGGATGAGACATTGCACCGCCCCGAAGTGGGGCCGAACGTGGTGACCGTGCTCGACGTGCGCGCCTATGCCGCGGCGCTGCTGGGGGTGTGCGGGTTTTTGCTGGCAGGGGCGACGGGGGATTTCCTGTTCGTTTATGCGGTGACCTTTCTGAAGATCCCGGTGACCAACGGCTATCTGCTGCAGATGGCGGCGGCCGCGACGCAGATCGTGGGCCTGTTGGGCGGGGGCTGGCTGGGGGACCGAATCGGGCGGCAGAAGGTGAACTTTGCAGCGGCCTTGCTGGCGGCGGTGGTGTCCTTGCCCCTGTTTCGCTGGGGGATTGCTGACGGAACGTTGGGGCAATTGGCATTGGCCGCCGCGCTGCTGCTGCTGATGGCGACGGTTTCGGCGGCGGTGGCCTATGCCGCGCTCGTGGAGATCACGCCCAAGCGGCATCGCGCAGGGCTGGTGGGCATCGGTTATGGCGTGGTGGTGGCGCTGACCTTTGGCCTGACGCCGGTGCTGTTGACGCGATATATGGCGCGGACAGGGGATCTCGCGGCGCCGGGTTATGCGTTTGTGGTGGCGGCGGTGCTGTTGATGGTGTCTTCGGTGCTGCTGGGAAAAAGAGCGTCACGGACATTGGGGAAGCGCACAAAACGATGAACACGTTCGACAGCGCGAAATCATCTGTGTAAAGGCAAAGGGATGAATTCAGAACCGGCCACGCCGCTGCTCGACACGGTCAATACACCTGACGATCTCCGCAAGCTCGCTCCATCGCAGCTGCGACAGTTTTCGGACGAATTGCGTGCCGAAATGATCTCTGCCGTCGGCACGACCGGCGGGCACCTCGGCTCAGGCCTCGGTGTGGTGGAGCTGACCGTGGCGATCCACTATGTGTTCAACACGCCAACGGACAAGCTGGTGTGGGATGTGGGCCATCAGGCCTATCCGCACAAGATCATCACCGGACGGCGCGACCGCATCCGTACGCTGCGGCAGGGCGGGGGGCTTTCGGGCTTTACCAAGCGCAGCGAGAGCGAATACGACCCGTTCGGCACCGCGCATTCGAGCACGTCGATTTCCGCTGCGCTGGGCTTTGCCATTGCCAACAAGCTTTCGGGCCGTTCGGGCAAGGGCATTGCCGTGATCGGCGATGGCGCGATGAGCGCGGGCATGGCCTATGAGGCGATGAACAACGCAGGCGCTGCGGGCAACCGGCTGGTGGTGATCCTGAACGACAACGACATGTCGATTGCGCCGCCGGTGGGCGGGCTTTCGGCCTATCTGGCGCGGCTGGTATCGTCACGCCCGTTCCTTGGCCTGCGCGAGATTGCCAAGAAGCTGGCCCGCAATCTGCCGCGTCCGCTGCATCAGGCAGCGCGCAAGACCGACGAATTCGCGCGTGGCATGGCGATGGGCGGGACGCTGTTCGAAGAGCTGGGTTTCTATTACGTTGGGCCGCTGGACGGGCACAATATCGACCAGCTGATCCCCGTGCTGGAAAACGTGCGCGATGCGGCTGAAGGGCCGTGTCTGGTCCATGTCGTGACGCAGAAGGGCAAGGGCTATGGCCCGGCCGAGCAGGCGGCGGACAAGTATCACGGCGTGCAGAAGTTTGATGTGGTGACCGGCGAGCAGGTGAAAGCCAAGCCCGGTGCGCCCGCCTATCAGAACGTGTTCGGGGAAACGCTGGCCAAGCTGGCCGACACCGACCCCACGATCTGCGCGATTACCGCCGCAATGCCGGGCGGGACGGGCGTGGACAAGTTTGCCAAGGCGCACCCGGACCGGACGTTTGACGTTGGTATTGCCGAACAGCATGCGGTGACGTTTGCTGCGGGCCTTGCGGCAGAAGGCATGCGCCCGTTCTGTGCGATCTACTCCACGTTCCTGCAGCGCGCCTTTGATCAGGTGGTGCATGATGTGGCGATCCAGAATCTGCCGGTGCGCTTTGCGATTGACCGCGCGGGGCTGGTGGGTGCCGATGGCGCGACGCATGCGGGATCGTTTGACGTGACCTATCTGGCGACGCTGCCCAACATGGTGGTGATGGCCGCGGCGGATGAGGCCGAACTGGTCCACATGACTTATACCGCCGCCTGCCACGATAGCGGGCCGATTGCCTTCCGCTATCCGCGCGGCAACGGCACCGGTGTGGCCATGCCTGACGTGCCGGAACGATTGGAGATAGGCAAGGGCCGGATCGTGCGGGCAGGCAACAAGGTGGCGCTGCTGTCGCTCGGCACGCGGTTGGCCGAGGCGCTAAAGGCGGCAGAGCAGCTGGAGGCCAAAGGGCTATCGACCACGGTGGCCGACTTGCGCTTTGCCAAGCCGCTGGACCATGACCTGATTCGCCAGTTGATGGCGACGCACGAAGTGGTGGTGACGATCGAGGAAGGATCGATCGGCGGTCTTGGCGCGCATGTGCTGACCATGGCCAGCGACGAAGGGCTGACCGATGCGGGCCTGAAGATTCGCACGATGCGTCTGCCCGATCTGTTCCAGGACCACGACGCTCCCGACAAGCAATATGACACGGCCGGGCTGAACGCGCCGCATATCGTGGACATGGTGCTCAAAGCATTGCGCCACAATTCTGCGGGTGTGAGCGAAGCGCGGGCGTGATGGTATGAATGGTGGAGCGTGGCTCGTTGCGGGCTGCGTTGCTGCCATCGGCATTGGCAGCGTGTGGATCGCCGCCAAGCGCAAGTGGGATCGCATGGCAACGATACTGCTGGCGCGCCGTCCCAATCCTTCGCGCGAAGAGTTTATCGCGTTGTTGGCGGGGGACGTTTCGGCGGAAACGGCAGAGTGGTTCTGGCAAACGCTGCAAGTGTATTATCAGCCTTTGCTGACACCGCATCCAGACGACGATCTTCTGCAAGATTTGCCATTGGATCCTGAAGAGCCGGAAGACTGGGTGCGCGACTTTTGCCACTTGCACGGATTGAAGGAGCGTGAGCTTGGACTCTGGCTCGACGGGTTACTCATAACGCCGCGCAATCTTTTGCGCTGGTTGGAATGCGAACGCCGCAGACTTGCGCAGTCAATCTGCGCCTGACTACCTTACCCACATCCACAGACCGGCCGGGATGCCGAAGAAGTGAACGTGGACCCAGGAGGCGAGGAACCATACCAGGAAGGCGATGATCCAGACTATGCCGATGGCGCCGAATTCCGAGAGTTTTGGCCAGAAGCTGGTACGGCGCTGCCAAGGCTGAAATTCGCGCTTGTTTCCGGCGAGTTTCCGTTTGTCCTGCAGGTGTGATCCGACAAGGGCGAGCACGATCATGCCGGTCATCAGGATAAACGAGCGGGCCGTGGGAGCGGCGATGGCGTGGCCCAGTGCCCACAGGGCAATGCCCCACATCATCGGGTGCCGCGTGATCTTGAACACGCCACTGGGAATGACGGTGCCAAGCCCCGCTGCATTATTTCCGGGAAGGGCCGGATTGCGAACGAAGGAAGGCAGCAAAAAGGCCATGGCGGCAATGGTCAGCACGCTGGCCACCATCCAGGGCAGTGGGTGCATGCCATTCCAAAGACCGGGACCGGCTTCGGCCCGATCAAATACCACGATGGCCCACGCCAACGTGCCAAGTGAAACGAACGAATATACAAGAAGAAAAACCTGTTCGCCCAGACGCGTGATCAGGATCCTGCGCAAGGCACCCGACATGACGAAGTGCGATACCACAAAACTGAAAGTTGCCACCAGAAGGTGGACTAACGAAGCATCCATCTCCGTCCTCTTGTCTATTGGTTCAAAACGGACCAAACCTTTGTTATGAGGATCACAGTATTAGGTTGATCAGTGCATCACAAGCGACACTTGGCAAAGATAAATCCAATGCGGATTAAGAGCCTGATCCGAAAGTCTCCGAGTAGGCACGACGGGTCTTTTTCCGGTCAGGTTACGCCATGCATGAGCTTCTTCAGCGGGATCGCGACAAGCAGGAGTATGGCGCCAATGCCGACTGAGACCCAACCAATCGTGGTGAATACGCCGACATAAGTATCAAGGCTGACCTTCAGGTTGGTGACCTGCCCGCCCACCGTTTCGACACTGGCGATCTGTGCGACCATGCCGGCCACATATTGCGCCACGGCAATCGACAGGAACCATACGCCCATCATCATGCCGACAATTCGCGCCATCGAGAGTTTGGTGATCATCGACAGGCCGACCGGCGAAATGCACAGTTCGGCCATCGAGTGGATCAAATAGAGCCCAGCCAACCAGACCAGCCCGACCTTGAACTGCGCATCGGCAAATTGCGCGCCCCAGACCAGCAAGAGGAAGCCCCCGCCCACACCCATCAGTGCGATGGCGAACTTGACCGGGATCGAAGGTTCCACACCGCGTCGCGCCATGGCGTTCCACATCACGCTGAACAGCGGGGCCAGCGTGACGATGAACAGCGCGTTGAAGATCTGCGTCTGCCCGGCGGGCATGACGTAAACGGGATCGTTGCCGAAACCCAACGCACGGGCATAGGCCATGCCGCCAAAGCCAGCGAGCATGACCGCACCGAACGCCAATGACATCTTGCGCTTTGTTTCGGGCTGCTCACCGTTGCCGAAAAACCAGGACAGCGCCCAGCCTAGACCGCCCAGCAGAAGGGCAAAGAAGATGTAATAGCTGGCAGGTGTTTCCCGGAACATGGCGAACAGCGGACGTGTCCAGCCCACTTCGAGCACAGTGTTGCGTTCAGCAAAGAGCGTGAGCGAAGAGCCGGCCTGCTCGAACAGGGTCCAGAACACCGTGTTGAAGACGATCAACACCATCGCGGCCAGCATCATCTGGAATTCCTGCTTGCTGCCCGCCGACAAGGCCCAGATCAGGATGGCAGGTACGGCAATCAGGAAGGTGCCGAACATCATCTTGCCCATGATCGGCAGGCCGAAGAAATAGCCGACCAGACCTTCACCCGCTTGTGGCGGGACATAGGCCATCAGGTTGGTGAACAGGAAGAAGAACAACGGCACGCAAACCAGCGCCGCGCCATAGATCAGCCAGTCCTTGCGCGGATCGGCCCCGGCAGGGCGTTCGCCATAGCCATCAAGGCGGCCGCCATCGAACTGGAACAGCACCCACGAAAAGGTCATGCCCAGCGCGGCAAGACCAAAACCTGCCCACCAACCAACCGCTTCGGCCAGGATCGGGCAGAAGAACTGCGAGATCAGCGAACCCAGATTGATGCCCATGTAGAAGATGGTGAAACCGGAATCGCGCCGCCGGTCTCCATCTGCGTAGAGCGTGCCGACAATTGTGGAAATATTGGGTTTGAAGAAGCCGTTGCCGACCGTGACGAGCGAAAGGCCAATAAGCAGGATGCCGATGTGGAACGGCGAGCGTTCGCCATCGGACTGAAAGCCGCCGGGGGCAACGCGCTTTGCCTCGGTACCGTCAGCCGTTTTTAACGAGACCGATTTGTCATCGTTGCCAACGATTTCAAGCCGCTGGCCTGCCATTTCGAGCGAGCGGATTTCGGATCCGGCGGACTCGGTGACCGTCACGTCATAACGCTGGCCTTCGATCACGGCATAAGGCTTGGCCGCCTCACCGCCGAAACAGAGCATGAAATAGCCGATGGCCATCATGATCGCGCCGAATTTTACCGAGCGCTTTGAGCCGAGGTAGCGGTCGGCCAGCAGCCCGCCGATCAGCGGGGTGAGATAGACAAGTGCAGTGAAGCCGCCATAGATGCCGGTGCTGGTGCTGTCATTGAACAGGAAATGCTTGGCGAGATAGAGCGTCAGGATCGCCCGCATGCCGTAGTACCCGAAACGCTCCCACATTTCGGTGGTGAACAGGCGTTTGAGTTGGCCCGGGTGGCCAAACCATTCGCCAGCAGCGGAAGCGGGGCCAGAAGCGGGGCCAGAGGTGGTATTCACGGTTTCCTGAGCCATGCGGGCGCGCGTTCTCGCTGTTGTTGCATCAGTATGGGTTGTGCTGCGCCCAACGTGCGCAGCAAAGCGAGGGGCACTAGTGCCACGAACGTGAAAGGCAAGAAACTATTTTCATTCGCAACCAGTATGCCGATCATGCCCGATGGTGCAGGCCAGCAGGATATCACCGCCAGTTCGCGTGGCAGGATCTGTCAGGCGTTGTGAGTCTCGCTGTATTATGGCAGTGCATCACCATGAGCGCCAACCGCCCAGTCTATTTGCGTCTGCGTGACGAAATATGCGCAGCGATCCTTGATGGGGTCTATCCTGAAGGCGCGATGCTGCCGTCAGTACGGGCCTATGCTGCAAGTCAGGGGGCCAATCCTTTGACTGTGGCGAAGGCCTATCAGCAGTTTCAGGAAGAAGCGCTGGTGATCGTGCAGCGTGGCATCGGCATGTTCGTGGCACCCGGGGCACAGGCCGCATTGCGTGCGCGCGAACGTGATGCATTTTTGCGCGAAGAATGGCCAGACATCGCTTTGCGGATGCGACGCCTTGGTCTGACGCTGGCTGATCTGCCTGAAAAGGCCTGATCTGGTCCATTTTTGGCCACGACCGACACTATCAACCGATTGTAATGAATCTTGCAGCGTGGCAGGAACAAACAACGCGCCCGTGACGGGGGTCTTGGGCGCGGGGATCGAAAGCAATTTGGGGGGCATTCCACAGGAATGCCAGGCGGAGGGATAAGCATGATACGATCAGAGCTGCTCCAGGCACTCGCAAAAGAGAGCCCAGGGATGCGCAGCGAGGAAATCGAGCGCGTAGTTGACGTGTTTTTCGATGAAATCGGAAAGCGGCTGGCCGAAGGAGGCCGGGTTGAACTGCGCGGCTTTGGCGCGTTTTCAACGCGCGAACGCGATCCGCGCAAGGGCCGCAATCCGCGCACCGGGGAAACCGTGGAAGTACCCGGAAAGCGCGTGCCCTATTTCAAGGCAGGCAAGGAAATGCGCCTGCGCCTGAACGCGGACTGATCTTTAATTCGCGTAAAAAAAGCGGAAGGGCGTGGTGACGGAAGTTGCCGCGCCCTTTGCGCTGTGGCAGGCGCATCAGGGCATGCCCAATCAAGCAGGCGGACGTGGCGGAATGGTAGACGCCGGGGACTTAAAATCCCCTGATCCTTGATCGTGCGGGTTCGAGTCCCGCCGTCCGCACCACGGGTTTTCCGCCATTTTCTGGCCGTTCACACGGCAATAGCAGGTTGCTCCATATCCTCTGCCTTCAAGGCTTCGGCCAAATTGGGCGGCATGGGTTGTTCACGCTGTCCAGCCTTTGCTCTGGGAACGTGAATGCGCCGGTTCTCAGTGTCGATCTTTTCCGATCTGATCCGCAGAATCTCCGCGTGACGCATCCCTGTGCCAAGGGCGACAGCTACGAATATGTGATGCGTCGTTGCGGCTGATGACCTGCTGCCAATCGTCCAGTTCGAAACACACATCTGCCGCAGCACCCATGTTTGCGATCATGTGCTTTGTCAGACGTTCGTAATGGCTGATGAACAGGGCAATTTGCCTGTCGTCCATTGCTGCCGGGGCATCCGGCGTGGCGGCGCGCAGCTTATGTTCCTGTTTCAGGCGATTGCGCAGAACGGCTGCAAATGACGGTGCCTTCAGCATCACCAGACGGTCGATACGGGAGAACCAATCGGCATAAGGGCCGGATAGCTGTGCGTTCACATAGTGTCGCCAGCTGCCCGCCGGATCGCGGTCCGCCTCCAGCGCATTGACGGGCACGGCAAGCGCCGATGGTGGCTGAGGCGTTGCGCCGACGCACCAGCCTTCGAACAGGATCACATCGACCTTGCCGTGAATGTGCCGCGCCTGATGCGGTGGAAGCCTGTCGTCAAGCGCTTTGCTGAATTGCGGGAACTGCGCCGAGCGACCGGCCAGCAGGTTTTCCAGCAGCGATTGCCCCAGTGCTGCATCGTGCGTGCCAGGGACGCCACGCGTGGCCAGCAGGGGGTGGACAGTGCGGGCCAATTCATCGCGCTCTGCCCGCGTCAAGTAGAGATCGTCCAGCGCAACGGTGACGGCGCTGAGCCCCAGTTCGGGCAACAAGGCGCTTTCGAGAAACCGGCAGAGCGTTGATTTTCCGCTGCCTTGCGCACCGTTGATGCCGATGACCAAGGGACGGCCAGCCATGTCCCGCCACTGCGCAATCTGGACCGCCAGCGGACGCCACCATCGGGTTATCAATTCGTCATAAGCTGCGGGCAACCGTTCTGCTTCGATGATTGCCCGGATTTCGGGTGTCATGTCAGGCAGTTGCGCGGTTTGCGGCCTTCGCGCCAATCATCAAGATTGGCAAGGGCACATAGCCCCATGGCCTCGCGGGTTTCGATTGTAGCACTGCCGAGGTGGGGCAGGAGAACGGTGTTGGGCGCGTGGAGCAGGTCGGGATTGACCGCCGGTTCGCCCACGAACACATCGAGGCCAGCCCCCGCGATTGCGCCATCGGTGAGCGCCTTGACCAGCGCGGCCTCATCAACAACGTCGCCACGCGCGGTGTTGATCAGGATGGCGTGGCGCGGCATCCGGGCAAGGACGGCGGCGTTGATCATGTTGTGCGTTGCAGGGCCGCCAGGAACATGGAGCGACAGAAAATCGCAATGACCCGCCAGTTCATCCAGCGTCGGGAAATAGCGCGCGCCAAGCCGGTCTACCGCGTCTTGGGGGCCGGGTTTGCGTGAAAAATACGCGATATCCATGCCGAACCCGAACCGTGCGCGCTCTGCCGTGGCTTGCGCGATCCGGCCGAAGCCGACCAGGCCAAGCGTTTTGCCGCGCAGACTGGTGCCCAGCAAGTGCGTTGGCCGCCAGCCCTGCCATGCGCTGGCGCGCAATTCGCGCTCGCCTTCACCAGCGCGGCGCGAGGCCATGAGCATGAGCGTGATGGCAAGGTCTGCCGTCGCATCAGTCAGCACGCCGGGCGTGTTGCTGACCAGCACGCCGGCCTTTTCGGCGGCGGCCAGATCGATGTGTTCGAACCCTGCACCAAAGTTTGCAATGATCTGCGCCCGCCTGCCATCAACGCCCAGAATATCCGCACCGATCCGGTCGGTGATGGTGGAGCAGATGGCGTCATAGTCCCGCATCGCTGCCGCGAGCTGATCAGGCCCGAGGGGCAAGTCGGATTCATTGAAGGTCGCGTCGTAGCGTTCTGCGATCAAGGCTTCGATGCGTTCAGGCCATTTGCGCGTCACAAGCACGCGAACCCGGTCAGGCGCGGTCATCCTTCAGCTCTCCGGCACGGACGCTGCGAAGTATTCAGTGAAGGGATCGTCGGCCACAGCAGGCGCAGCGCCTTCGCGCACGGTTGTGCGGCGCATGTCGCGCCTTTCGTTGAAGATGTCGAAGTCGCCTCCACGGTGCATTGTGGCAAGATTATCCCAGATCACCAGATCGCCCGGCTGGTAGCTGACATCGAACACATACTGCGGCTGCGTGGCAAATTCGATCAGGTACTTGATAAAGGCCTGACCTTCGGCGCGCGGCATTCCGACGACATCGATGGCGTGGCTGCCGATGTAGATCGCGGTGCGACCGGTGGCTTCCTGCCGGATCGTCATGGGTTGACGCGCTTTGGGGCGGCCATCGATTTCCTCGATGGTGATCGGGAAACCAGCAAGCAGACGCGAATACCACAGCGAATGTTCGGCTTCTCCGGTATCGATGATTTTTCGGATGTCTTCAGGCAAGTCTTCGTAGGCCGAGCGCATATCGGCGAAATGGGTCAGCCCGCCAACCTTTGGCACTTCATAGGCCAGCAGCAGCGAATAGGATGATCGCATTGCCATGAACGATGAATCTGTGTGCCACAGCCGATCACCCTTCTTGTGAAGCACCATGTTCTCGTCGACCAGGATTTCGCCCTCCGGCGTGAGATTGCTGGCATCAAAGATTTCGGCATCGTCTGGATGGCGGCGCGGGCGGTTCTTCACGGCGGGCGCAGTTTCGAGATGGCCGAGATTGCGGCTGAATTCGATGTGCGATTTGTTGTTAAAGCCGGTGCCGCGCAGCACGCAGACGCCCCACTGGTTCATCGCATCGATCAGCGCATCGCGATCTTCGGCCGTGATCGGTTTGCTGAAATCAATGCCAGAGACTTCCGCGCCAAAGCGCGGTGTGATGGGGGTTACGGTCAGGGCCATGGGCAATTACCTTTTCAGGGTTTGGTCGTCTTAGGGTTTGGTCGTCAGCGGCCCAGCCATCGAGACGGCAGGATCGGCGGAATGTGATGGAATGGGAGTTGCCACCCGGCGCGCGTGGATGCGTCCGAGCAGGAAAAGCGAGATTGCAGATAACAGCGGCGTCACGGCCAGCAGCACGAACAGGTGACGCGGCGGAAGGTTGGTTGACAGCAAGTAGCCGCCGAGCAGCGGCGCGAAGATCGATCCGATCTTGGCCACCGAAGTTGCCCACCCGGCACCGTTGCCCCGGATGGCGCTGGGGTAGAATATCCCGGCAATGCTGTGCATCCCGAAGTGGGTGCCGCTGATCATCGCCATGCTGCACAAGGAGAAGATCGCAAGGCCCTGCAGTGACACATCGGCAAGGCCCATCAGCAGCAGCAACGGAACCGCCAGCGCCGGATAGAACGTGATAGCGATTGGCCCGAGCCGGTCGGTAAACCGCATCAGTGCAAGGCCTGCAAACAATCCCAGAACCGAACTGACGGACATGATCCAGGCGGCGTCGGTCCGCGAGAAGCCGACATCTTCGAAGATGATCGGACCCCAGTTGGACTTGAAATAGACCGCCATCGAACTGCCGATATAGGCCAGCCACAAGAAGCTGGTGATCGGCCGCAGATCGCCTTTGAAAAGCGTTGCGATGCGGAACTTCTGCGCCGGAGCGTCTGACCCTTCGTCGGTCACAACGAACCGGTCTTGCGCCTGCGCGCCCAAGCCGGGTTCCAGCGCATTGAGCGCCCTTGCGACCTTTTCGGGCGAGCGGCCAGTTACCGCGAGATAGCGGGCGGATTCAGGCAGAATCGCAAAGAGGATCGGCACGAGCGCAAGGGTGGCTGCCCCGGCAACGATGAACACCGATTGCCAGCCGAAATGCGGTGCGAGCCAGACTGTAAGCGGCCCGGCAACCACGCCGCCCAGAGTATAGCCCATCATGATGACGGTCACGACCGAAGCACGATAACGGGCGGGTACGAATTCGATGTTCAACGCCCAGATCAGCGGCATCAGTCCGCCCAGCGCCACCCCATTGACGAAGCGCAGGACCAGCAACTGGTCCATGTTTCCGGCAGCGGCAATCGCCATCCCCGTAAGCCCGAAAGCCGCGACCGAGGCGATGATGGTGGGCCGCCTGCCGAACCGATCACCCAGCCAGCCAAACCCAATCCCGCCAAGCATCGCGCCAAACACGCCTACGGAGAACAGTTGCCCGAGGGAGATCGCATCCGCTCCGAACCCGTCACGCAAATAGGGCGCGACAAACGAGATCACCAGCATGTCGAGACCGTCCAGAAACGTGACGGTCCACGAAATCACCACCAACCGGATGACGAATGCATTGATCTTCTGTCGCTCGATGACTTCGGTCACCGCGATGGTGGTGGGCGGTCTGGGGTCGGCTGCGGTCATCATGCTGGTTTCCCGATCAGGCCCTAACCACCGAAGTGGAAACGGGCTCCGATCTTGAACGCGCGGCCGACCGGATCGAACAGGATCTGGTTGGTGCCACCCGATGGGCCAGGGATAGCTGGCGGCTGGCGGTCGAGCAGGTTGTTGACTGTGGCGAACAACTGGAAGGTGCGGCCGGTGCCGGTGGCGACATTTATCTGGGCAGTCATATCCAGGTAAAAGCGACTGGGAACGCGGTTGTTGTCAACGCTGTTGGACAGGTTGACGGAATAGCCATCCTGATCGGGACCGATAAAATTGGTCCAATAGATGCCTGACGGTATATAGCGCCCACGCCCGGTGAGCTGAAAATCGCCCTTCGTCCAGGTTACGATTCCATCGATCATGTAATCTGGCACACCTGCGATAGTGCCGGTGCGCTGACCTGTCTGGCCGGCGCGGTCAACCGCACCCAGGGCGTCGACTGTTGTCAGCTTTTCGGTGATGTTGGCAATGATCTGGGTATTGAGGCTGCCAAGACCACCAAGCGGCTGGCGATACTGCAATTCGATATCGTAGCCGCTTGTTTCCAGCGCATTCGAATTGAGGATGACATCCCTGACTTCAAGGATCTCGTTCGAAGCATCGCGGGTAATCTGGCTGCAGAAAGCTGTTGCACCTTGTGCGCAGCGATTGACCAGCGTTTGCGCACCAAGTGCGCCGATCGCGTCGGCCACTTCAATTCTATAATAGTCGAACGAAAGGCGGAAACGTCCAAAAAAGCCACCGCGCGGTGCGATTACGACGCCCAGTGTAAGACTGTCTGCCTTTTCCACGCGAAGATTGCTGTTGGATCCGGTAATGACATTGGGGTTAGTTTGCAGACCGCCGTTGAGCGGATCGGACAGGCCGATCGATCGGCGCACTTGCGGACCAAACAGTTCGAAGATGTTCGGTGCCCGGATATCGCGCGAGCGGGTGCCGCGAAAACGGATACCTTCGACGGGTTCGTAGACCGCGCCGGCCTTCCACGTCGTTACTGCCCCTGATGTGCTGTAATCGGTGCGGCGGATGGCACCATTAAGGTCAAGAGCATAGCCGACTGCGGAATCGCGCAGCACCGGCACAGCGATTTCACCATAGGCTTCCTTCACCGTCACGCCGCCCGCCAGGGCCGAACCGTTAAGCGAGTAAAAGCCGTTGGCCGCCGAGACGGCATCTGTAGTGCCCGCAACCGTATCACGCCGATATTCGGCACCAATCGCAATCGAAACAGCCCCTGCGGGAAGTTGGAAAAGATCTCCACGCAGATCGACGCTGGCGACATGCTGCTCGTTCACAGTGCGCTGCAGACCATCGCCGGTGATGTAGCCCAGCGCATCAGCGCTGTAATTGCCTTCGCCAAAAGGATTATAAGGGCGGCAAGCCGCATCGTCATTTGCACTGCTGGCATCAGCGTTGACACGGCAGACGATCTGATCACCGACTTGCACGGCATCGGTTGCCTTTAGCAGATTGATTTGATTGACGAGGTTTCTGCCGCGTTGAGTGAAGTTGGTCCGACCATATTGATAGGCTGCTTCCACTGTCCAGCTAGAACCCAGGTCTGCCTTGACGCCAAGGACGCCGCGATAGGTCTCGGTGGTTGAAGTGGCTTGCCCCGGTCCGATATCGAACGCGGCTTTGCCAAGGATGAACGAGGCTACACCGTTGGCATCCATGGCAGCGGCCACGCCAGCAGGAATAAACGGATTGTCGCGCTTGATCCGGCCAAGCAACGTGCCATTGAAATCACGGAACAGGGCGCCGTCAACTGTTCCGGTTACCTTGCCATAAGACAGGTCGGCATTCAGCGTTACATCGTCGGTCAGGTCGGCGGTCACTGCGCCGTAGGTCGAAATACGCTCAAGCGGAACCTTCAGCCTCAGGCCGGAAATGAAGCCGTTGCGGCCTTGTCCTTCGCCACCAAGCATGAACAGCGGACCGACCAGCGTTCCATACTGGAATGGTGCCGGTGTGCCGTCGGCCAGAAACTTCGTTCCGCGCAACGGATCGGTGGCAGTGCTGCCGATGACTTGGCCTGCCGCATTGTACGACCGGTTGATCAACCCGCTCGGTGCCATCGTTGATGTATTCACCCCGGCGATAATCAGATTGGCAGGGCGCCCGCCCGCGCCTGGAGGCGTGTTGCCAAGGATCAGGGTCTGGCTGTTGCAGAAGGCGCGTGTGGTGCAGTTGCCCAGACCTTCGAGCTTTTCGTATTCGATCGCGCCAATTACGTGGATGCGATCGCCAAGGCTTGTGCCGCCTGAAAGGCTGGCAAAGAAGTTGCCATCATCGCCCCGCTGCGAAACGCCTGCTGCGACCTGACCGTCCAACCCGACCTTTTTGCGATCCAGCACGAAGTTGACCACGCCCGCGACTGCATCCGAACCATAAGCGGCTGATGCACCGCCGGTCACGACGTCGATCGTACGGACGAGCGAGGAAGGGATCAGGTTGGTATCGACCGAACCTTGCACGGTGCTGGGCACGAAGCGACGGCCATCGACAAGGACCAGCGTACGCTGCGGATCAAGACCGCGCAGATCGAGAAGGCGTGCACCGATGTTGCCACCAAGGTTGGCTTGCGCGGCTGGACCGGTCGAGGCACGAAAACTGGGGAGTTGGGTGAGCGCTTCACCGACGTTGGTGATACCAAGGGCATTGAGCCGCTCGGCTCCGACCGAGGTTACAGGCGTAGGTGCCCGGAAGCTCGATCCAAGACGTGTTCCGGTGACGACGATACCGTTTGCAGGACTGGCTTCGGGTGCAGACGGTTGTTCTGAGACAGGCGGCACCGCCTCGGCTTCATCGTTCGTGACTTGCTCCTGCGAGACTTGCTCCTGCGCAGACGCAACGCTGGGCAAAACCGATACGGCAGCGCTGATGATGGCCAGAAAACTTGCGCCATTCAGCGCCACTTGCGTGCTCAATCGCATTCCTAAACTCCCACTCGCGGCCCATCTAATGTGGACCTCGGTACGTAGTTTTTATGTATCATGATACTTATGTCGTCAACCTTCGATGTGAGACAATTTTCGGCACTTGGAAATTCCTGTTTGGTGCAGTCTGAAACTGCCCGCTAAGAGCAAACGCTGCGGCCTTTCAGGGGGCGCGGGATGGGGAGTTAAAGGTGGATCAGGAACAATCGGCTGACCCGTTCGACAGCACCACGCCGCAGTATCGTGCCTTATTTCCTGAAGACTCCCGCGATGAGGCAGAGTTTCGCCTCACGCGCATCCTGTCACTTTCCGCGCGCCGGTGGGGCACCCATGTGGAAAGCCAGATGCTGGCCGCGACCAGTCAATCGCGGTCACGCTGGCAAACACTGTTTGTGCTAAGTGTCGCGACACCGCCTGTCACCACATCGCTGCTTTCAGCCCGACTGGCAATTCAATGGCCACCGCTGATACGCACTTTGCATTCGCTGGAAGCAGATGGTCTGATTCGGCGGATCGCCAATCCGCACGATAAGCGCTCACGCTACATCGAGCTTACACCTGCCGGGCAGGCCGTCGTGGATGAAGTCCAGCCGGTCCTTTCAAGTATCCGGTCAGCCGTTTTTGCCTCCCTTAGCGAGGAGGAAATCCGCACCGCGACAAAGGTGCTCGAAAAGATTGTCGTCGGCGTCGCCCATGCACAGCTGGATCAGCGATCAGAATAGGTTGGAAAACCTGTAATCGTGATCTGCGGTGGACTGATCCGCGGCAGATTCGGCTCCAAGCCTTCTCGGGCCGATATCGCCATCGTCTATCGCGCCGCCGCGACGTTTAACGTCCCACGCGGTGCAGCCTCAGGGCCAGCCTGCATCCAGCGCACAAGGCAGCGCTGTATCAGGGAGAGACCTGCGGATGCGCAGGCAGGAGCCGAGCCAACACTACAGAAGCGGTAATCCGTCGTACCTCCGGCAGTATTTCAATCAGTCGATCGCGCAGACCTTCATACTGGCTGAGCTGACTGATGGAAACGCGCAGCCAATATCCGCTGTCGCCCGAGAGCCTCATGCCCTCAATGATTTCTGGAAAGTCGCAGATTACTTTGGCAAGATCGACTTTTCCAGGGGCCCTTCGCTTATCGATTTGCAGATGCAGCATAAGCTGCAACTGGTCCGGCTGATCGGTGAGATCATCGTTCATCGGACTTGCCCGGATTTGTGACCCGTTGAATGGAGAGTCTTCGGTATCGCCCTTGTAAATCTGGCCAGGAGATTGACTGCCCCTCGCTAAGTCCGATCAACCCTGCGCCAATCGGGGACATGACTGAAACACGGTCCAGGGCGATGTCCGCCTGACTCGGGTAGACGATTTCAACGGTTCGAACTGCGCCACTGCCCTCATCGTGAAAGCGGACGATCGAGCCAATGGTGGTGACGTTTGAAGGCAGATCACTTTTTGCCACGATCTTTGCGCGATCCACCTCGTCTGCCAGCATACGGCAAAGGTCGGGACAACGGTCACTCAGCGCTATGGCAAGTTCAAGTAAGGTATCGGCTTCTTTGTCAGCCAAAATGATGGCGGGCCGCAGTGACGCGGGTGCATCAGCAATCATGTTAATTCTTTCCGGTGAGCGGACGAATCAGGAGTGCTTGTTCAGCACTTGCTATTCCATCTTGCCCCGAGCCCGGCGCGCGCAGCGCCAGTACCCGGGGCTAATTGCCCACGAGAAGCTGACCTCCAAGACCAGCGTAGCGGAAAGTGCGCGTATGCGACTGCATATAAAGAGTTTTGCCTGACGACGGCAAAAAGGTCAAATGCAACTGTCGATGAGGCGACGCGTCCTGCTTTCAAGGCGATTGGCGAACTGCACACCAATGCATCGCACAAACTTGAGGGTGGCTTTTTAGGGATTGCCTGCACCAGGAACGCTGACTTTTAATGTGTCAACGCGGCCCGCCAGCAGCGAGGTGGTCAATTCGGGATCATGATCTGGCGCGCAGCAAATGTGTAATTCGCGCCGATCGCGACCGCCGAGCACACACGCATAGGGATTGGCGCCGATTGTGACGACCCGGTCAGCAATCTCTCCGCCTTCCCTGACACGGATCACGCATCTGTCGAGCGCGATTGCTGCCCAGACGCAGCCTTCGGCGTCCATGCAAATTCCATCGGGTGAGCGCCCGGCCAGATCCGCAAATACCCGGCGGTTGGAAAGACTGCCATCTGGCGCGATATCAAACGCCGTAAGGCGAAATCCAAAAGTCTCTGCAACAATCAGAGTTCGTCCATCGGGACTGATAACCATGCCGTTAGGGCAAAGCAGATCATCAGCCACGATTCGAGCCACACCGCCAACTTCTATAGCCACCAAGTTAGTGGGCTGGGGCAAATCACCCTTGAAATAGTCGAATCCTACATTTCCAACATAGGCTCGCCCATTATGACTGACGATCATATCATTACTTTGGCCCAGATGAAGGTGGCCCAATTCAGCATGGACCGCCAGCCCGACTTCTGATCGCCATCTGTAAACGCAGCGCTCATTCATCGATACGACCAAAAGGTCCCCATCGGGTAGCCAACCCATGCCAGAAGGCCCGCCGGGGGCCGCAATGTTCAGCACGCTAGTGCCGTCAGCCCCCAGAGCGTGGACTAAGCCCGTGTGCTGGTCGGCAAGCCACAACTGCCCCCGATGCCATCGGGGACTTTCTGGATATGCAAACCCTGTCGCGATGGTGATGGGCGTCGCGGATCGTACGCTTTCGTCTCGGGTGACATTTCGGCCAGTCATAGCGGCACCTTTCCGTATTCAATCTCGGCTTTTTAAAAAGTTGGCAAGTAATACAAGCACATACTGCGGCCCATGGGGCCTAGTGGTTTATGGCATGCTTTTTTAGCGCCCCGAGTTCGCGGTGCCTTGCATAGGGCGACGTATCATATGACGGGCGCGATCCGATAGCGCAGCTGCGACTGCCTCTTTATCCCAGGATAACCTTGCCGATCAGGAGCGAGTGCTTCGTCGCGTGGCGAACGGCAGAGATGGCCCGCCCCTTGCCGACCCATTTCGCTGTATAAGAGCGTGATTCGAACGCTTCCGGGTCGGCCTGACGGGTCTTTTTCGCGCTGATTTCGTCGCGATCTTGCCACGATTCAACCACATCGTGGCTGCGATCACGCCTCATCAGCACAAAAAATCCCAAGCCAGTCTTCAACCGGCGACTTTCGGATCAGGCTCTAAGACATGGCTCGCAGGCGTTCGCAACGAAGGCGGCGCCGGTCTGCGAAACACCAGCCCGAATGGAGCTTGGTGCGGTCTTCATGATGAAAAACAATGCTGCCGTGCCGTGCGCGCCATGCCTGTTGCAGTTCTGTGATAGCGCCGCACATGTTGTCACCAAACAGTCTCCGTACCGTCGCAAAACGGTCAGCAACGATCCCTAGATGGCGACGCAAAGCAAAGCGTTTCCATGAGGGATATCATAATGACCAAGCTTTCAACGCGCACACAGCGCGCAATCTTGCTGTGCGGCGCTGCTCTGTGCCTTGCCACGCCCGCCTTTGCGGCCGATGAACAACCCGTTCCTGCATCAGCCGACGACATGGCCGATGAGCAGACCCGCACGGCTCGCGAAATCGTGGTTCAGGGCTCGATCGGTTTTCGCAACCACAGCGATGAAGCCGAACCCAAGCTGGTTTATGATGAAGAATACTTCCGGCGCTTTGAACCGCTTACCGCAGGTGATGCGCTAAAGCGGGTGCCTTCGGTTACGTTCCTGTCGGACGTGCTGGAATCGGATGGTGCCCGTCTGCGCGGGCTTGATCCGGGCTATACCCAGATCCTTATCAATGGTGACCGCATTCCCGGATCGAACGTTGACCGTTCATTTTTCCTTGATCGCATCCCGGCCGAACTGGTGAAGCAGGTCGAGATCGTCCGCTCGAACTCGGCACGGCGCACCGGCGATGCCGTGGCGGGCACGCTCAACATCGTGCTGCGCGATGCGTTGACCATGGATGGCGGGTACTTGCGTGGCGGTGCGCTGATCTTTGACAACGGCGAGATCAAGCCTTCAGGCGGCCTGTATTATGGTGGCAAGTTTGGCCCCGGGCGTTTGCTGGCGGGGATCAACGTGCAGGGGCGGTACAACCCCAAGAAGAAGAGCAGCCTGCGTTATGGCGATTCGCCGGAAAACAATCCGAACTTTGCGACACAGGACTTCGACAACCGCGAAGATCAGACCGATGTGCGCGATGGCACCGACTATGCCGGTAACCTGAGCTGGGCCTATGATGATGGCGAGAACAAGTTCGAGATCGCCGGCAACTATGTGCGCACGGATCGCGATCAGATTGAACGGTCTTTCGAGTACAACAACGAGACGGCCATTTCGGGACCGATCAACATCAATGCCAGTGGCAACCTGCTGACCGACAACTACAATCCTCTGTTTATCAAACAGGAAAGCTGGGCCGCGACGGCAAAGTATGTGAAGGAGTGGGACTTCGGCAAGACTTCGGTGCGGATCGGCTTTGCCCGGTTCGACAACGAGGAAGACGAATTTGAACACGAAATCGACTTCAATCGCAACACGCCGCGCTACACCGGTGATCAGCTGCAAACGCGGATCCGGGACGATGAAATGTCTGCGCAGCTTGAGCAGACCTTCAAGTTTTCCGAAGGGATGGCCATTGCAGTGGGCGGTTTCCTGCAGAACAAGGACCGCGATACCAACATTTCGGAAGCACCGCGCAACCGCTTCAACATCTCGCGCACGACGCTGGCCCGGTACAGCCAGTTCAGCAATGCGCCGCAAGAGTATGCGATTGCATTTGGCGCCGTCGCCCCCATCAATGGCGGCCTGAATACGATCGAGGAAGATCGGCGCGATGTTTATGCGCTCGTCGAAGGTTCGAACGGACCGATCAAGTTTGAAGCAGGCTTGCGCTGGGAAAACACCACGGTCCGCATCAATGACCAGACGGTGGCAGCCGCTTTGGCGCAGACTAATACGAAGTTTAACTTCCTGCTGCCGTCGGCCTCGGTCAAAGTCCAGCTGGGCGATGGCCGCCTGACCGCTTCGGCTGCGCGCACCGTGCGCCGCCCGCGCTTTGACTATATCTCGCCTGCGCTGCTGGAAGCTGAAGTGGGTGACAACGACCTTCAGGGCAACCCCAATCTGAGGCCGGAAACGGCGTGGGGTGGTGACCTTGGCTATGAACACAAGCTGGGACGCACTGGCGTGGTTGGCGTCAACGTGTTCTATCGCAAGATCCAGAACCTGGTCGAGCTGACCAACACCGGCCTTGAAGGTTCGGAGAGCAATCCGCCGGAAACGCTGGCCTTCATCTACCAGCCGCGCAATGTGGGCGATGGTAATGTGTGGGGTGTCGAATTTGATCTTTCGGCAGATCTTAACGTGATCGGCCTGCCCAACACCGGCGTGTTCGGAAACCTTTCGCTGATCGACAGTTCGGTGCGCGATGAGTTCGGCAGCCGCCGCTTCAACGGCCAGTCGAAGTTTGTCTACAACTTCGGCGTGATCCAGAACCTGCCTGAAGCGGGTGCGTCGTTCGGTGCGACCTACCGCAAGCAGGGTTCGGCCTTTGACCGTACCGTGGGTGAAGAAGTGACGACGACTTACGGTGCGGATCTTGAGATTTTTGTCGAAAAACGTTTTGGCAAGAGCTTCACAATTCGCGCTGTCGGTTCGAACCTGCTCAATTCCAGCAAGGACGAAGTGTTCAACAAGTTCGCAGCCGGTGATGACCGGTCCACTTCCGGCAACCAGATCGCTCGCAATTTTGACGAATATGAACTGGAGTCCGAAGAAGCCGGTCCCGTGTTCCAGATCGTTGCACGGTATGCGTTCTGATGGGGCGGACTTCTGCTGTTATGTCAGGGCCGGGGGCATTGCTCCCGGCTTTGGCCGTTTCGCTTTGCGCTAGCCTGTTAGGTGGTTGTGCGGGGATGCAGGCTGCGCCTCGTCCGTTCTATCCTGCGACCGATGTTCAGGCCACGGGCGAGACTGCGCCGGTGGGCACGGGCAACAAGGCCGATGCTGCCGATGACCCGGCGATCTGGCGCAATGCGGCAAATCCGGCTGCCAGCCTGATACTGGGGACGGACAAGAAGGCCGGGCTCTATGCCTATGGGCTGGACGGCAAAGTGCGCGATTTTGTGGCGGCGGGGCTGCTCAACAATGTGGACCTGCGCGAGGTTGCGCCGGGGCGGATCGTTGTTGGCGCAAGCGACCGGACCAATGGTGCGGTGCCCAAGATTGCGTTGTTCGCGCTGGATGGGGCCACGGCCAAGCTGACTGCGCTGGGCGCGCAACCCTTTATGCCAGCAGGGCGCGCACCGGTGGAGGCTTATGGCTTTTGCATGGGCGCGGCCTTGTCAGCAGGTGAACTGGCGCGTGCCTATGTGGTGCTGAAAGACGGTGAAGTGGCCGAAAGCCGCCTGATCGAAGCGGGCGGGGCGATCCGGGCGGAATATCTGCGCTCGGTCAAGTTTGCGACGCAATCGGAAGGCTGCGTGGTCGATGATCGCACGGGCACGCTGTTCGTGGCCGAAGAAGACGTGGGCATCTGGAAGGTCGATTTGAAGGCAGCAACGCTGACCGCACAGGCTTTTGCCATGGTTGGCCCGGAAAAGGGGCTGGTCGATGATGTTGAGGGGCTGGCGCTGGCTCCGCAGGGGGCAGATGGCGGCTATCTTGTGGCTTCGAGCCAAGGCGACAATGCCTATGTCCTGTTCGATCTGGCCACGGCCCGGCCGCAGGGTCGATTCAGGATCGCTGCTGGCAAATTTGGCGCAACCAGCGACACTGACGGAATCGAACTGGCACTTGGTGATTTCGGACCGGCATTCCCCAGTGGCCTGTTTGTGGCGCAGGACGGAGACAATGCTCCCGCTGCGCAGAACTTCAAGTTGCTGGGATGGGACCAAGTTATCCAAGCAATTCAGAGATAAACAGCCTTAAAATTGCATGGAATGTGCGCTGAGTAACTTCACGGTAGGACTTTGTGCGGTAATCTGACTGTATCCGGGGATTGCGCGATTCCCGGATGTGGGGACCCATGCGCAAGGGGACAGGGCTTGGCCCAGCCGGATGATGACATGCCTGACGCCCTGAGAAACGGGGAAAGCGCCAACCACAACGTGGAGCGGGAAGCAGATCAGCGCGCTGCACCCCGGTTCATGCTGATGATCCGGGCAGCCAAACTGATCGTTGATGATTCACGTGAATTTCTTTGCGTGATCCGTGATGCTTCGACATCGGGCCTGAAAATTCGCCTGTTCAACCCGTTGCCGTCGCATCGCAGCCTTGCTGTGGAACTGAGCAATGGCGATCGCTACTCGCTGGAGCATGTGTGGACCGACGGTGAATTTGGCGGTTTCCGCTTTGGCAACGAGGTGGATATTGAACGCCTGCTTGATGAATCGCATGGCGCATTCCCCAAGCGCCAGGTGCGGTTGCGCATCCATCTCGACGCAATTCTGCACTCTGGCGGGGAGGCTGTGCGCATTGCCTTTCAGGACATGTCGCAGCAGGGCGCGTGCGTGGAATGCGACAAGTGGCTGATGATGAACGAACTGGTGCGACTGGAAACCGATGTTTTGCCGCCGATTTATGCCAAAGTGCGCTGGCGCAGCCACCCGCGGTATGGCCTGCTGTTTGAACAGACGTTCAAGCTGGATGAACTGGCACGTATAGCCGGGCCGCTGCAAACAGGTGATCCTGCGCCCGGCCTTGGAAACCAGACGGACCGCTTTCGCCGTCCTTGATCGCGGAACATGGCCTGATCGCTAGAAAATGAGACCTATGCAGAGCGTGCATTTTCGCGAAACCCGCGTGTATCGTTAACCATCCTTTATCCATTTTCCTTCACTTCTGAGCGTGCGGAATACGCTTCAGACGGGGGTTTTGATGGTTAACGGCGGGATTCGGGCAGGCAGTGAAGCTGCCAAGACGCAAAGCCGCAAGGTGGATGTTGCAATCATTGGCGCGGGCCCTGCGGGCCTGACAGCCGGGTATTTGCTGACCAAGCGCGGTTTCACAGTGGCGATTATCGAGCGCGACGCGACCTATGTCGGCGGGATCAGCCGCACGGTGGAGCACGAAGGCTATCGCTTCGACATCGGCGGGCACCGCTTCTTTTCCAAATCGCAGCAAGTGGTCGATCTGTGGAACGAGATCCTGCCCGACGATTTCATCCAGCGCCCGCGCATGAGCCGCATCTATTATGAGGGCAAGTTCTACTCCTATCCGCTGCGCGCGTTCGAAGCGTTGTGGAATCTGGGAATCGTGCGTTCCACCTTGTGCATGGCAAGCTTTGCCAAGGCCAAGGCGTTTCCGAACCGCAATGTGAAGAGCTTTGAAGACTGGACCGTCAACCAGTTTGGCAGCAAGCTCTATTCGATCTTCTTCAAGACCTATACCGAGAAGGTGTGGGGCATGCCGTGCGATGAAATGAGCGCCGACTGGGCTGCGCAGCGGATCAAGGGCCTGTCGCTGTGGGGCGCTGTCACCGATGGGTTGAAGCGTAGTCTTGGGCTGAACAAGCGCCCGAACGACGGGATGCAGACGAAAACGCTGCTCGAAACGTTCCGCTATCCGCGCCTTGGGCCGGGCATGATGTGGGATGCCGCGCGCGACAAGATCGTGGCCACCGGCAAGGGTGAAGTGCTGATGGCGCATGCCTTGCGGCAGCTTGCCGCCGATGGGCAGGGCGGCTGGCGCATGGCTGCCACGGGGCCTGAGGGCGATGTCGTGATCGAAGCGGCCCATGCGATCAGCTCTGCGCCGATGCGCGAACTGGCCGCGCGCCTGCATCCGTTGCCGCAAACGACGCTGGAAGCGAGCCGCTTGCGCTATCGCGATTTCCTGACCGTGGCGTTGAAGATCCGGTCGGAGGAGCTGTTCCCCGACAACTGGATCTACATCCACGACAGCAAGGTGAAAGTCGGCCGCATCCAGAACTTCCGTTCATGGTCACCCGAAATGGTGCCCGACGAAAGCGTGGCTTGCGTTGGCCTCGAATACTTCTGCTTCGAAGGCGACGATCTGTGGGATTCATCGGACGATGACCTGATCGCGCTGGCGACGAAGGAAATGGCGATCCTTGGCCTGGTCAGCCCTGACAAGGTGATCGGCGGCGTGGTGGTGCGTCAGGAAAAGGCTTATCCTGTCTATGACGACGAATATGCCGCCAATGTGGCCGCGATGCGCACCGAACTGGAAGCTGCGCATCCGACACTGCACTTGGTGGGGCGCAACGGCATGCACCGCTACAACAACCAGGACCACGCGATGATGACCGCGATGCTGACGGTGGAAAACATCGCGGCGGGCGCACGCATCTATGACACCTGGTGCGTCAATGAAGACGCTGAATATCACGAGGCAGGCAATGAGGGCGCTGAGCAGGCGATCCCGGCCCGCGTTGCTGTGACCGAAGATCAGGCTGCTGCACTGGCTTCGGTGCGCGCTGTTCCCGAAAGGATCGCGGGCGACCGCAAGGCTGCCTGACAGCTGCGACAAACCGGCGAATTTTCATGACGGAACTGGTCCTGCCGATGATCGAACGCCTGCGTCGCGCCATGATCCTGCGCTACCTCTTTGCCAGCATCGGGGCACTGGCGGTAGATATGGGAGCGTTTCTGGCGCTGCTGACGCTGGGCGTGGTGCCGGTGATGGCCTCGACACTTGGCTATGTGCTTGGGATCGTTGTGCACTGGTTCCTGTCCAGTCGTGCTGTTTTCACTGACAGCGTTTCTGACGAGCGCGGTGCGCGCAACCGGCAAAAGGCACTGTTCGTAGGATCGGCGCTGGTCGGGTTGGCGTTGACGGCCCTGATCGTCGGCACGGGATCGGCACTGGGGCTGGATTCGCGCGTGGCCAAGATCGTGGCGGTGGGGGCGAGTTTCATGGCCACCTGGCTGCTGCGCAAGCAGGTGGTGTTCCGGTGAGGCCGGCTGCATTGCCATGGCGCGCTGTCCTCTTGCTGTGGGCAGTTGCGTCTTTGGGAATGATGGCGCTGCTGTGGGGCAAGCTGGCCGTTACAGATTTTGTCGATGCCGATGATGCACTGCGGCTGCAGCAGGTGCGTGATTGGCTGGCGGGGCAGAGCTGGTTCGACGTTACGCAATTCCGCGCGGCTCCGCCTGCCGGTGTGCCGATGCACTGGACGCGGCTGGTTGATGTGCCGATTGCGGCGCTGATCGTGGTGTTGAGGCCGCTGCTGGGGGCGGCAGGGGCCGAAGTTGCCGCCTGCATTGCCGTGCCTTTGTTGACGCTGCTGGCCGCGATGCTGATCGTGGCGCGGCTGGCCACGCGGTATTTCGGGCGGGATGCAGGCGTGTTGGCGGCGGTGCTGGCGGTGTTGGCGGCACCTGCTTCGATGCGGATGATGCCGCTGCGCATCGATCACCATGGCTGGCAATATGTGATGGCGCTGGTGGCGCTCTATGGCATGGCCAAATCGCAGCCGGACCGGGGTGGAGCCATGGCGGGAGCTGCATTGGCCCTGTCGCTGGCGATTTCGCTGGAAGCGCTGCCATTGGCCGTGGTCTTTGCGCTGGTCTGCGCGCTGCGGCTGCAGCGCGGTGATGGGCGCTGGCTGGCGGCCTATATGGCCTCGTTGGCTTTATCAGCCACGACCCTGTTTTTTGCCACGCGCGGCCTTACCGATCTGGTGGACCACTGTGATGCGCTTTCGCCAGTGCATTTGCTGGTCCTGATATGGGCAGCAGTGGGCTGTGCGTTGATCCTGCCAAGGCTGCGCCATCAACCGGCGGGCGTGAGTTTTGCTGTATTGGGCGCATTTGGCGCAGGCGCTGCTGCGATCATGTTGCTGCGCGCGCCGCAATGCCTTGGCAGCGATGCCTTTGCCGCGCTCGATCCGCTGGTGCGGCTGGTTTGGCTCGATGCGATGAAGGAAGGCCTGCCGGTGTGGCGGCAGAATCTTGGCGTGGCAGGGGCGGTGGTGATCGTGCCGCTGCTGGGCCTGGTGGCGTGCCTTCGGCTGTGGCGGCGAGAGGCAGACCCGGCGCTGCGGGCGTGGTGGATGGATCTTGCGCTGCTGATCGGCGGGGCCACGGTGATCGGCATGCTGGTAATCCGCGCATCGGCGGTGGCCTGCCTGTTTGCGGCGGTGCCGGCGGCCTGGCAACTGCGCGAACAGATTGCGCGGTGGTCTGGTGAGCGGCTGATGCTGCTGCGGATGGCGCGAGTGCCTGTGATTGTCGGCCTGCTGGTGCCTTGGGCCGTGATGGCCGCCATTGCAGGCTGGGTGGCGCCAGCGCCCGTGGCATCGGGGGAGGCCCGGCAGGCTTGCGACTTTGGTGCGCTAACGCCCGGGATTGCAGCTATTCCGGCCACGACAGTGCTGGCCGGAGTTGATCTTGGCCCGTCAATTCTGGTGACGAGCGACCACAAGGTTGTGGCGACTGGCCATCACCGTGCCAACGTGGCCATACGCGATCTGATCTTTGCATTTCTGGGGCCGGATTACGGCGTTCGGCCGCTCATGGCGCGATACGGAGCGACGTTGGTGATGATCTGCCCATCAGGGCGCGAAGCCGACCGCTACCGCCAGCTTGCCCCCGATGGGTTCATGGCGCATCTGGTGGCCGGACGCGCGCCGGGCTGGCTGGAACAAGTGCCGGTTGCGCCTGAGAGCGGCATCAAGGTGTGGCGGATCAAGCAGGCGGATTGAACGCGCCAGCGTTCCCGTAACAGCCAATGCGAGAGCTTTGGAAACGGTAGCAATTGCCACGGGAAGTTACGCCATTTGTTGCCAGCATGAATGGTGCTTGGCGGATCAAACCGTAGGGTTGGTTCCATGCAAAAAGGGCGGCCGATGAAGGCCGCCCTTAAGGCTTTTGGATATCTTGCCTGCCGCGTTCTCCGAAAGAAGTGGGGTTTCCACTCCTCTTCGGAGAACGGGCGTGCAGGGCGTTTCTTCCTTAGAAGCGGAAGTCCACGCCAGCGTAAAGCATTCTGCCGAACACATCGTAGGTGTTTGCCACCGTACGCGTGCCGGGGAAGCTCACCGGGTTGGTATCACCATAGAGCGGCGGCTGACGATCGAAGATGTTGTCAACGCCGAGGAAGAAATCAAACTTCCGATCTTCGCCAACACCGATCCGCAGCTGCGCATCATGATACCACACCGAACCCGTTGCAATCGCGTTGGCGCTGGTGATGTCATCCACGACCGAGCTCATGTAGTTCACGCGCCAGTTGAGCGACACGTTTTCCCAGTTGAGGGTTGTCGATACGTTCACGCGGTCGCGGAAACCGGTTCCGAGACGGCCGCAGCTGTAGCAGTCAAGCTGACGGAGTTCGCCCTGCGTAGGGCCACCCGGGAACGACGTCTGGCTCTGTTCCAGCAGATGGGTCCAGCGCACGGTCATGTCGACCGATGCATCGCTGCCCAGTGCGCGACGATAGTTCGCCTGGGTATCGATGCCTTCGACCTTGTACGAACCCGTGTTCAGGTTGAGTGCGTTGATCGTCTCCACCCGGCCCGCGTTGTCACGCACGATGTTGTCGCAGAACAGCGCCGTGCCGACACCGGTAAGGCATTCGTCAAGCGAGGTCTGCTGGCCGATGATCCCGATCGCGCCTTCAACGGTGATGCGGTAGTAATCAACCGACAGGTTGAAGCCGGGCACGAACGAGGGCGTGAACACAGCGCCGAGCGTCAGGGTGCGGGCAACTTCTTCCCGAAGGTTGGGGTTACCGCCAA
This sequence comes from Novosphingobium sp. HNCC26BN242, assembly GCF_057180525.1. NCBI lineage: Bacteria > Pseudomonadati > Pseudomonadota > Alphaproteobacteria > Sphingomonadales > Sphingomonadaceae > Novosphingobium > Novosphingobium sp. HNCC26BN242. Next base: position 399,380 of record NZ_JBXUGM010000002.1, on the reverse strand, counting down.
CAAACCCATTGATGGTCTGGATCTGAGCCGTGGTGTAGGTGAAGCCTCCTGCCGTGTTGGCGGCAGCAGCAATCGCCGCGTTCGCAAGGCAAGCTGCCGGCAGCTGGGCAGCCGTCAGCTTGATTGCGCCGGTGTCACCACCACCTTCCTTCTGGTCGCACGGGTCGATCACAGCAGGAAAGGTTTCGCTCTGAGCCGAGAACAGCTCGGAGATGTTCGGTGCGCGCGTTGCTTCTGAATAGATGCCACGGAAACGAAGATCGCGAACCGGAGCCCATTCGCCACCGGCCTTCCAGCTCCACACGCCGCCGACTGTCGAATAGTCAGCATAGCGGGCTGCGCCTTCGAAGCCGAGGTAGTGGAAGAACGGACGGTCTTCGAGCACCGGAATCTTGAGCTCGCCGTAGACTTCCTTCACGTTGAACGAACCGCGCGTATCGCTCAACTGGTTGCCCAGCGTAAGCCCGAGGTTGGTTGCGGTGTCGAAGTCTTCCGAGCTCTGTTCCTTGCGGTATTCAGCACCGACTGCGAATGCGACCGGGCTGGCGCCGAACAGGCTGAACAGCGAACCGGTGAGGTTTGCAGCGGCAACATCCTGCTTGACGCGCGCGGTGTAGGTCGACTTCTGACCATTGTTGGTGATGTAAGCCGCAGCTGCGGGCGATACGGTGTTGAAACCGAAGATGTTGATCGGAACGCAGGCCGCATCGTTGTTGGTCGTGTCGGCATCAGCGTTGATGGCGCAGACCGGACCGTTGGGGCCAGCAACAGCATTCAGCGCGTTGGCATAGAGCGGAGCAAGGACGACACCCGAGCTGGTAAAATCCTTGGTTTCACCGTGCGAGTAGCTCACGTCCCAGTTCAGCGTTTCACCGATGCTACCGCGGAAGCCACCCATGACGCGCCACGTGTCACGATCGTTCACGTTGGAGCGGCTGAAGATGTCGTTCGAACGGCGACGGAAGGGCAGGAAGTCTACACCTTCAGCGATCATTGCATCGCGGACAGCCGTGGGGATGAACGGGTTGGCAATCGGAATACCGTCAAAATCCGAACCATCAGCATAGGCCAGATCGGTGTAGGCCACGGCCGACGGTTCAAGGCTCGAATTTGACTTGCTCTTCGCATAGCTGCCTTCGAAGAACGCGGTTACCGAGTCTGACAGTTCGAAGCTGCCCAGGACCGTGCCGAGGTAACGCTCGACCGGGACGGCGAGGTAACGGTCACCGGCGCGGTTGTACCCGTCGACGTTGGCGCTGGTGTAGTTCTTCAGGTTGTTGTTCGCATCATAGGTGAAGGTGCCTGGACCCGCTGCGAAGTTGCCATTGGGGCTGAAGAGGCCCTGTGCCGCGAACGAGCTGCGGCTCGGCTCGTCGCGTTCCGAAAACGACCGGTTGCGCGAACGCAGACCATCATCCTTGTCGTACTGGCCGTTGATCACGATGTGACCGGCGCCGCCCGCAAAGGACTTGCCAGCAGTCAGCGAGACCAGACGACGGCCAGCGTCACCCTTGTCGGAGATATTGCCCTGAGCGCGAACGCGCAGGCCTTCGAACTTGTCGTCCAACACGAAGTTGACCACACCGGCGATAGCTTCCGAACCGTAAACTGCCGAAGCACCACCGGTAACGACTTCAACGCGCTTGATCAGATCAGTGGCGATGGTGTTGAGGTCGACAATCGAGGTGCCGGGCAGGCCGGGAACGAAGCGACGGCCATTGACCAGCACGAGCGTACGGGCCGAGCCGAGGTTGCGCAGGTTGACAGTTGCCTGACCGTTGCCGGTTGTGGAGAAGTTGGTGGAGGTACGGCTGATGTTCTGACCTACGGCCGGAAGTTCAGCCAGAACGTCCTGAATGTTGTTCGCACCGGTCTGGGCGATCAGTTCCTGGCCGATGACGGCCACTGGAACCGAAGATTCCAGATTGGCGCTGGCAATACGTGAACCGGTAACAACGATGCTATCGGCGGGCGCTTCGTTTTCAGCCTGCGCTTCTTGAGCGAACGAAGGCGTTGCAAGCAATGCAATACCCAGCGCAAGCGGGGCTATCCCTGCACGCAGGGCGTGGCCGTTGATTTTCTTCATGAGTTCAGTCCCTCTTATACTGCTTGCCTGCGCCCCCTGAAATGGCTGGCTGCAAGCACTTTCTCATCACGCATTGCCCGCTGCCGTCAGGTTTTCCCGACCGGCCGTCTGGTTACAAACGAGAGAAGATTGCTCTATGTGGCGGAAACATGCCTTTCGTTCAAAACAGGAATGTAAGTTGCTGATTAAATCCCCGAAGCATGTAACAATTTTGACACACCTCCTAAAGGGCAGGCGACGGGGAGCAGGGATTCCACTGGCTTAAGAGTGGTGCAGGAAAATTACACCATCTGTGTGGCGAATTTTCGATAATTTCAATTGCTACCGGTTTTCGGGCAACAAGCAGCATGATGGTGCAGCGGATGCGCAATCACTGGACGCATCGGGAAATATGCCATCTGGCAGGTCCGCACGCATGTGCAGACAAATTCGTGCTTCCTACGCTGGCCCCAGCAGCAGCAGCGGGTCAATTCGGCTGTCGCGCCATTTGACCGACCAGTGCAGGTGCGGGCCGGTGGCGCGGCCGGTGCTGCCGATGCGCCCGATGGGATCGCCACGCCGCACGGTGTCACCCTCTTTCACCAGCAGCGCCGAGCTGTGCAGGAATGCGCTGTTGAGACCCATGCCGTGATCAAGCATCAGCAGGTGGCCTTCAAGGCTGAACGGTTTGTCGGTTGCAGCCAGAATCACCACGCCATCGGCGGGCGCGAGATAGGTGGTGCCTGCGCCGCCTGCGATATCAAGGCCCGAATGATAGGCGGCGGGTTCCCCCTTGTAGACGCGCTGCGATCCGAAGCGGCCCGAGAAGCGGCCGGGGGCTGGGCGGAGGAAATCTTGCCGCCAGCCTTGCGCGGTGGTTTCCATGGCGCGGGCCGCGCCGATGCGGGCCAGTTCGGCGCGGCGCAGGCGCAAAAAGTCCTCGTTCGTCACGCCGCCGGGTTTGCGCGCCACGTTGATATGTTCGATCTGCCATGCGCGCGGGGCCACCACGAGATCGTGCGTGATCATGCGGCCATCGGCCAGCGTAGCGATGAGGCTGGCGGTGGCTGCAGCATCCCGGTCAAACGCGGCGATAAAGCTGCCGTCGCCGGCAAAGGGTAGCGGCTTTCCGGCAAAGGTCAGCGCCCTGACCCCGGGCGCGACTTTGCCGCGAAGCCATCCGCCTTGTGTCAATCGACTGACGGGTTCGATCATTACGGGGCTTGCGGTCGTAACGGCACCTGCATCGGTGCTCCATGCAAGGCCTGCCAGACTTGCTGCTGAACCGCCAAGAAAAGCCCGGCGCTCCATCGCGTTACCCTTCAAGATGACGCCGGGTGGAGATTTCAGCCGTGGCATAGGCCTCCTGCCGCTTGGCGCACCAGTACCGCAGGGCATCGAGCGGGATCTGTACGCCAGAGACGGCACACAACACGTGGTCTCCGCCCGAAAGCTGGCGGAAGGAGCCGGAAAGGTAGTGAAGGCGCGCAAGGCGACCGGATTGGGACATCAACATGGGGGCAATGTAGCGCGCATGGCGCTTCAGAACAATTCCTGCTGATTGCCGGGTGTCGCAGGGGTGCGCGGTTTTGGCGCTGGGCGGGATGATGGGGAGGCTGCGCCGGTGCTGACATCGAGGCTGCCATCGGCAAATTTCAGCGTCAGGCTGGGACGGTTTGCGGCAGTGGCACAGTCTTTGACGAGTTGGCCGTCAGCATCGGCTACGAGCACGTAGCCGCGTTTGAGCGGGGCTTCGGGATCGAGCGAGAGGCGCAGGCGATCAAGCGCGACGACCTTGCCGCGCGCGTGTTCAATGCGCTGGAGCAGGACTTCGGGGCGCAGGCGGCGCGCGGCGAGACGTTCGGACTCACGCTCCAGCCGCGTGGTGAGCAGGGCGGGGCGTAAGGCTCCGGCGTGGCGGGCGAGGAGCGATCCGGCAATTTCGGTCCGGTGGAGCAGGGCGCGGCGCAGGCGTTCGGCCAGATCGTCAACCCGCTGGGCCTGGCCCTGCAGAAGGGTTTGCGGTTGGGGCAGGCGCTGGCTGCGGGCTTCGAGGCGTTCCTTGGCCTGCGCAAGCTGGCGGGCAAGCGCGCGGCGCTGACGGGCGTTGAGATCGGCGACGAGGGCGGCAAGTTCGGCCTGCACCGGCACGGCGAGTTCGGCAGCGGCAGTGGGGGTGGGCGCGCGCAAATCGGCGGCGAAATCGCACAGCGTGGTGTCGGTTTCATGCCCCACGGCGCTGATGATCGGGATGGTGCAATCCGCTACGGCGCGGACAACCTCTTCCTCGTTGAAGCACCACAGGTCTTCGATCGAGCCGCCTCCGCGCGCGACGATGACGAGGTCCGGGCGGGGGATCGGACCGCCGGGTTCAAGGCTGGAGAAGCCGCGCACTGCGTTGGCGATCTGCGCGCCTGCGCCTTGGCCCTGCACCAGCACCGGCCAGACGACGACGCGGGTGGGGAAACGGTCGGACAGGCGGTGGAGAATGTCGCGGATGACAGCGCCAGTGGGCGAGGTCACCACGCCAATCACGCGCGGCAGGAAGGGCAGGGGCTGCTTGCGGGCAGGATCGAACAGGCCTTCGCCTTCGAGCCGCGCTTTCAGCTTGGCCAGCAGGGCCAGCAGCGCGCCTTCGCCCGCGATCTCCATCCGGTCGATCACGATCTGGTAGTTCGAGCGGCCGGGATAGGTGGTGAGCTTGCCGGTGGCGATGACTTCAACGCCGTCTTCGGGGCGGAAGTTCAGGCGCTGCACACTGCCGCGCCACATCACGCCATCAAGCCGCGCGTTCTCGTCCTTCAGGCTGACATAGAGGTGGCCGGAGGCGGCGCGTTTGACGCCCGAAAGCTCGCCGCGCACGCGCACGAAGCCGAAGCGATCTTCGACTGTGCGCTTCAGCAGTTGCGAAATCTCGGAGATGGAGAGGGCCGGAGCGTTGTCGCCCGCCGATTCCCTCGCTAGGAGCCGCCCCGAGCCGTTGTTATCGTCGTCTTCAAAGGGCGCGGAAGGGGAAGCCATGAATATCCTGCTGCTGGGATCGGGTGGGCGCGAACATGCCCTCAGCTGGAAACTGGCGCAATCGCCGCTAGCGGGCAAGCTCTATGCGGCACCCGGAAACCCTGGCATCGCCGATCATGCGCAGATCGTGGCGCTGGACCTGACCGATCATGCGGCGGTGGTGATGTTCTGCGAGACGCAGCGGATTGGCTTGATCGTGGTCGGTCCGGAAGCGCCGCTGGTGGATGGACTGACGGATTCGCTGCGGGCTGCGGGCTTTTCGGTGTTCGGGCCGAGTCAGGCGGCGGCGCAACTCGAAGGATCGAAGGGCTTTACCAAGGATCTGTGCGCGCGGGCCAATATTCCGACGGCGGGCTATGTGAGGGCCAAGTCGCTTGAGGAAGCGCGGGCGGCGCTGAAGCAGTTCAGCGCGCCGGTGGTGATCAAGGCTGATGGACTGGCGGCGGGCAAGGGCGTGGTCGTGGCGATGACCATGGCCGAGGCGGAAGCTGCGGTGGACGACATGTTCGATGGCGCGTTCGGCTCTGCCGGGGCCGAAGTGGTGGTCGAGGAATTCCTGACCGGTGAGGAAGCCAGCTTCTTTGCGCTGACCGATGGCGCGACGATCGTGAGCTTTGGGTCGGCGCAGGACCACAAGCGTGTGGGCGATGGCGATACCGGGCCGAACACCGGCGGCATGGGGGCCTATAGCCCGGCGCGGGTGCTGACGCCCGAGCTGGAAGCGCTGGCGATTGCGCAGATTGTCGCGCCTACGGTGAAAGCCATGGCGGATGAAGGCATGCCCTACTCGGGCGTGCTCTACGCTGGGCTGATGCTGACCGAGCAGGGGCCGAAGCTGATCGAATACAACGCGCGCTTTGGCGATCCTGAATGCCAGGTGCTGATGATGCGGCTGGAAAGCGATCTGGTGGAACTGCTGATGGCCTGTGCCGACAACAAGCTGGCGAGCATCCAGCCGCCGCACTTTTCGCCCGATGTGGCGATGACGGTGGTGATGGCGGCGCAGGGCTATCCGGGCACGCCGAAGAAGGGCGGGCGGATTGATGGCATTCCGGCGGCCGAGGTGGACGGGGCGAAGGTGTTTCATGCAGGCACCGCGCTTTCGAACGATGGCGTGCTTTCGGCCAATGGCGGGCGGGTGCTGAACGTGACGGCGCGTGGGGCCAGTGTGAAAGCGGCGCGCGATGCGGCCTATGCGGCGGTGGATGCGATCCGTTTTCCTGAAGGGTTCTGCCGCCGGGACATTGGTTGGCGCGAGATTGAGCGGGAAGAGGCGGGGGGCTGACGTAAGTTTGGCTTTGAGTGCCCCCGTTCGCCTGTCGGCGAATGCCCACCCCTAACCCCTCCCGCTTGCGGGAGGGGCATTAGCTGGCGCAAACCGCAAACTTCTTTCCCCCCTCCCGTTCACGGGAGGGGTCGGGGGTGGGTTTGCGACGTCCGTTCAGATCACCCCGCTTGCTGCCATCTCTGCCAGTTCCGCTTCGCCCAGCCCCAGCAATTCGCCATAAATCTCAGCGTTGTGCTGGCCAACTTTTGAAGGGGCGGGGCGGCGGACGGAGCCGGGGGTGGCGGAGAAGCGGGGGAAGCTGGATTGCATTTTCAGCGGGCCGAAGCGTTCGGTTTCGACCTCGATGATCGCCTCGCGCGCTTTGAAGTGCGGGTCTTCCAGCATGTCGGGCGCGCGGTAAACGCGGCCTGCGGGGATCGAGTGTTCGATCATCAGCGCATCGACCTGCTCCATGGTCAAAGTTCGGGTCCAGTCGTTGATCAGGGCGTCCAGTTCGTCCTGATTTTTCCCGCGCGCAAGATGCGTGGCATAGCGCGGATCTTCGCCCAATTCAGGGCGGTCCATCGCCACGGCCAGTCGCCGCCACAGCGAATCCTTGTTGGCGCCGATCATGAATTCGCCATCGATGCAGGCATAGACGTTGGACGGGGCAATGCCTTTCAGCACCGAGCCGGAGCGTTCGCGGATGATCCCTGAGCGGTCATATTCGGGCACCAGCCCTTCCATGACCTGCAGCACCGATTCATAAAGCGCCGCATCAATTACCTGCCCGCGCCCGGTCTGCGCGCGTTCGTGGAGCGCGGCGAGCACGCCCATGCAGCCATAGGTGGCGGTCAGGGTATCGCCGATAGAGATGCCCATGCGGCTGGGTGCGCGGTCCGGTTCGCCCACGATATAGCGCCAGCCGCCCATCGCCTCGCCAATGCCGCCAAAGCCCGCGCGGTTGGAATAAGGCCCGGTCTGGCCATAGCCCGACATGCGCGCGATGATCAGATCGGGCTTTTCGGCGAGCAGCACGTCCGGGCCGAGGCCCCACTTTTCCATGGTGCCGGGTTTGAAGTTTTCGATCAGCACATCGGCGTGGGCGATCAGCCGCTTTACCAGCGCTTGTCCTTCGGGAATGCGCAAGTTGGCGCTGACCGAGCGTTTGTTGCGCGCGATCACTTCCCACTGCACTTTTTCCGCGCCCTGACCCCAATCGCGCATCGGATCACCGGTTACGGGCGGTTCGACTTTGATCACATCGGCGCCCATATCGCCGAGCAACTGGCCGCAGAACGGGCCTGCGAGCAATTGGCCGAGTTCGACCACGCGGATGTCGCGTAAGGCTCCGGGATTGTTGGCATTCATCGTCATTACTCCGCCGCTTCCAGAAGCGGCCATTCAGGCTGAATCGGCGCGGGGAGGCCGGTTTCTGTCTCGCAATTGGCGCGCAGGGCTTCAATGCCGGGGCCGTAGTTAAATAGCGGCAAGTCTCCGCGCGTTGCGCGCAGTTCAGTGCGCAAGGCTTCGGTGGCGGCTTCGTCGATAACCCCAAGAGCATCGGCGATCACGCCATAAGCCTTCGCGCCTTCAGCGGTGATCAGGCCTTGGCGGATTTCCAGCCCGACCAGCGCGGGATCACGCGCCAGCGCATCGCCCCAGCCACCGCCGCCCCAAGTGATGAAGTGCAGCATGTCGCCTGCTTCAACCTCGAGGTCTTCCACCTTGTTGCCGACGATGGTTTGCGAGCCGTCGGGCTTTTCAAGGATCTTGCGCGCGCGCGCGCCCGGCTCACCGCCGTTGACGCCCCATGGCGGCACGAACCAGCGGTCATCGTGGATCGCAATCGTGCCCTTGGACAGGAAGCGATAGGTCATACGGATGCCGTTGCCGCCGCGATGCAAACCTGCGCCACCCGAATCCGGCTCGCATTCGTAGCGTTCGATCACCATCGGGAAGTACCGTTCGAGAAATTCGTTGGGCACGTTGGTAAAGCCCGGCCAGAGCGAGTGGCCATCGGGGCCATCGCCCATGGGCCGCCCTGGAATGCCGCCGAAGCCGATTTGGAACAGCTGGAACCATTCGGCATTCTTGCCCGCGCGCTCATCATTGCCCGAATAGAACAGGTGCGGGCTGGAGGAGAACCCGGCGGCGTTGAGGAATTCCGGGGTCTTTTGCCCCAGCAATCCGCCCAGAATATCGAAAATGCGGCCCAGCGCGTGGGTGCGGCCCGAGAGCGCGGCGGGGAATTTGGGCTTGAGCAGCGATCCTTCGGGGATGCGCACATCGATCAGATCATAGAACCCGTCGTTGAACAGGATCTGCGGATCGAACACCATGATCATGTAGATGCCGAAGAACATCTTGAACATGTTCTCGTTCAGCAGGAAGTTGATCGAGGCGACCGATTGCGGATCGGTGCCGGTGAAATCGAGCACGACCTTCTCGCCATCGCGCCACATCGTGCATTTGATCTTGTAGGGGCCAAAGCCCATGCCATCATCGCAGATGTAGTCTTCGAAGCTCACCGGCTCTTCGGCGATGGCCATGCCGATCAGCGCCTTCATCGCACGGTGGTTGCGCGCCAGCAGTTCCTGCGTGGCTGAGACATAGACATCATCGCCGAAGCGCTCGGCCATTTCCACCACACGGCGCGCAGCGACACGGCACGATGCGATCAGCGCGTTGAGATCGGCTGCGCACCAATCGGGCTTGCGCGTCTGGTGCATGACAAGGCGGACGAGGTCTTCGTTAAACTCGCCTTTCTTCCAGATCTTGACCGGCGGAATGCGCACGCCTTCTTCGAAGATCGAATGGGCGTTGATCGGCATCGAGCCGACGACCTTGCCGCCGATATCGGACTGGTGGCCGAACATCGAGGTATAGGCGATCAGGCGCCCGTCCTTGAACACCGGCAGCAGCACCAGCCAGTCGTTCGAATGGCTGACCGCGCCGCCGACCGAATAGGGATCGGACAGGAAAATCATGTCGCCATCTTCGAGCGTTCCGGCATAGTTATCGAGGAAACCGCCGATGAAGCTGCCGAACTGACCGACGATCATCTTGCCGGTGTGATCGGCGATCAGCGGGAAGGCATCGCCCTGTTCGCGAATGCCCGGAGACATTGCGGTGCGGACGAGCGTGGCGTCCATTTCGATACGCGCATTGCGCAGCGCGTTCTCGATAATGTCGAGCGTTACCGGATCAATGGGCACGCGGTTGAACGGGATGTCATTGGTCTGGATGATGGTTGCAGGCATGGTTTATGCTCCCTCAGGCCAGATGGATCAGGATGTTGCCGACGGCGTCGACAGTGCCGGTGCAGCCGGATTCGATCAGCGTGGTCGAATCCATTTCGCAGACGATTGCGGGGCCGGCGATCACGTCTGCGGCGCTTAGCTTGGCTCGGTCGTAGATCACGGCGGGCTGTTCGCGCCCGTCCATCCACAAGGTGTGATCGCGCATCTTGGCGGCAATCGGGTTGCCATCGCCCTGTTCCAGTGGCGCGGCGGGCAGATCGAGCGCGCGGCCCATGGCGACGGCGCGCAGGTTCACGATCTCGTGCGGGGTTTCCATGTTGAAGGTGAACAGGCGTTTGTGTTCGGCATCGAAGCGGGCAAGGATTCCGGCCACGCCATCACTGGTCAGAACATCGGCGGTGATTGTCAGCGGCACTTCGAAGGCCTGGCCTGCATAGCGCACGTCGACTTCGAAAGCGGTGGTGATCTCGTCTTCGGGAACGCCATCCGAAATCAGCTCGGCGCGGGTTTGCGCGGCCATTTCATCGAGGATGGCGATCAGGTCTGCGGCTTCGGTCTGCGTGGCGAGGCGGCTGAACGAACGCGCGGTTTCGGTGCGCATCCGCGTGGTGGCATCGCCCAAAGCGCAAAGCACGCCGGGGCTGACCGGCGATATGGCGGGCCATGAGCCCATCAGACGGGCGACGGCATTGACGTGGAGCGGCCCTGCCCCGCCAAAGCCCATCAGCGCAAAATCGCGCGGGTCATAACCCTGCTGGACCGAGATCATGCGCAATGCGCCGAACATGTTCTCGTTCACGATGTCGATGATCCCGCGGGCAGCGGCCATCAGATCGATCCCGAGCGCATCGGCGATGGTCTGCACCGCTTTCTTCGCGCCTTCACGATCCAGATTGAATGTGCCGCCCAGAAGGTTCTCGGGAAGGTAACCCAATACCACGTTGGCATCGGTTACCGTGGGCAGGGTACCGCCTTTTCCATAGGCGACCGGCCCCGGCACTGCTCCTGCGCTTTGCGGCCCGACCCGAAGGGCTCTTGTCAGCTCAGGAACATAAGCGATTGATCCGCCGCCTGCGCCGACGGTTTTGACGTCAAGGGCAGAGGCGCGGACCGAAAGGTGACCCACTTCGGTGGTACGCTGGCGGCGCGCTTCGAGGTTTTCGATCAGGGCGACGTCGGTGCTGGTGCCGCCGACATCGAGCGTCAGGATGTTCTTGATCCCGGCATTGCGCCCGACCCAGATTGCGCCGGTGACGCCGCCCGCAGGCCCGGACATCAGGATGTTGACGGGATGCTCTTCTGCCTTCTGCGCGCTCATCAAGCCGCCGTCGGAGCGCAGCAGCGAGAGCTTGCCGTTCATTCCGGCATCGGCGAGGCGCGAGCGCAGATTGGATACATATTTGCTGACGATCGGGCGCACGGCTGCATTGGCCACGGTGGTCAGCGTGCGTTCGTATTCCTGCATTTCGGGCAGGACTTCGTGGCTCAGCGAGACCGGAACGCCGGGGAGAATTGCAGCCGCGAGTTCACCCACGCGCGCTTCGTGCGTGCCGTTGGTATAGGCGTTGATCAGGCTGACCGTGATGGCTTCGACATTGTTGGCCTTCAGCAGGCCCAATTGCGTGCGGATATCGGCATCGTCGATGGGGCGGATTTCGGTGCCTTCGGCGCTCATCCGGCCCTTGATCGTCACCGTATCTTCCAGCGCGGCCAGCGGCTGCGGCTTTGGCCAGACAATCCATCCGGCAAGCCCGCCCGGCACATAGCTGCGCGCGATCTGCATGACGTGGCGATAGCCCTCGGTGGTGACGAGGCCGACACGCGCGCCTTTGCCTTCGAGCACAGCGTTGGTGGCCACGGTCGTGCCGTGGAGGAAGAAATCGACCTCGGCAGGTGTGATCCCCGCGCTCTGGCAGATCGCGGTCACGCCGTTGAGGATGCCTTCCGAACTGTCGTGCGGAGTGGATGGCGTCTTGTGCCGCCAGAACGCGCTTGATGCGGTGTCGAACAGCAACAGGTCGGTGAAAGTGCCGCCGACATCGACGCCAAGGCGATAGCCCATGGTCTCAAATCTCCTGAACGGGTTTGGGAAATGGCGGCGCTTTGGCCACCATGGAAGGAAGTTCGCGGTCCATCACGCCGGCCAGCCAGCGGTTGGTTTCAATCAGTGCCAGAAGGTCCATGCCGGTTTCGACGCCGGCGCGGTGCAGCATGTAGACGACGTCCTCGCTCGACACATTGCCTGCAGCACCCGGCGCGAAGGGGCAGCCGCCAAGGCCACCCAGCGCAGCGTCGACGACGGTCGCTCCGGCCTCGACCGCGGCCCAGACATTGGCGATGCCGGTGCCACGCGTGTTGTGGAAGTGGACGCGCACCGGGATCGGGCCGACGGCTTCGACCACGCGGCGAACAAGGCGCGCAACATGCGCCGGATCGGCCACGCCGATGGTATCGGCCAGTGCGACCTCGATGGGGCTTGCCTCGGCGAGAGCCGCTGCCATGGCCACAACGCGGTCTTCGCTGACTTCGCCTTCGAACGGACAGCCGAAGGCTGCGCCAATGGTGGCTTGGCCCTTAAGGCCAGCGGCCTGCGCCATGGCGATGATGGCCTTGGCTGCGTCCACCGATTCGGCGCTGGTTTGGCCTTGATTGGCCATGGCAAAGCCATCGGTGGAAACGCACACTGCACCGAGTTCCTGCAAGGTGCCGGTGGCAATCGCCCGCTCCGCCCCGCGACCGTTCATCACCAGGCCGATGTAGCTGACGCCGTCTGCTGCAGGCAGTCCGGCGCAAACGGCTTCGGCATCGGCCATTTGCGGCACCCGCTTGGGATTGACGAAGCTGGTGACTTCGATCCGCCGCGCTCCTGCTGCGATGCTGCGCCGAATCAGGTCCAGCTTGTCTGCCGTGGCGACAAGCGTCTTTTCGTTCTGGAGCCCGTCACGCGGGCCAACCTCGACGAAAGTGATCGCCCGCGCGGTCATGCCGCTGCTTTCGTCAGGAGGCGGGGCAGGGTGGGAATCTGTTCTCTCCGTATCACTTCGCCATGTCACTTCGTATGCAATCTGACTGTGGGGCCAATCGAAATCCCCGGAAAACCTGCCCGTAGGTGCAGGATTCTTAGGCGCTTGACCATTGCACTTTGTATACAATAAGCTGCCCTTGTCACAAGCGTGCGTCAAGAGGGGGGTGAAAGCCCGAGCGCAGGCAAGAACAAAATCAAGTCGTGATCGAACGAGCGACGTCGAACCATCAGGGAGGTTTGAGAATGCGTGCCACCCGTTTTCTGTTGAATACCGCTGCAATCGGGCTGTTTGCGGCTGCCACGCCATCGCTTGCGCAAGAAGCGCCGCAGGATGAAGCCGTAACTGAAGAGGGAGACGGCATCATCGTGACCGCCCGCCGCCAGAATGAGCGGCTGCAGGACGTGCCTGCTTCGGTCTCGGTGCTGACGGCCAGCGCGCTGCAGAACACCGGCGCGGTCAAGGCCGAGGATTTCACGCAGCTTACCCCCGGCGTCACTATCGTGACCGGCACAGCTGAGGCGGGCGATACGCAGATCAACATTCGCGGGATCAACGGCGCGCGCGATGCCGAAAGCTCGGTCGCACTGGTCGTTGACGGCATCCTGAAGACGAACACCGCGCAGCTGAACCAGCCGCAAGGCACGCTGACGCAGGTCGAAATCCTCAAAGGCCCGCAAGGCGCGCTCTATGGTCGCAATGCTGCGGCAGGGGCGATCGTGCTGCAGACCATGAAGCCGACCGATACACTGACCGGGGGCCTGCGCGCGTCTTATGCCAACGAGGCGACTTATGAAGCGACCGGCCATATCGCCGGGCCGCTGGGCGACAATGCCGGGTTTGTGCTCTCAGGCTATTACTTCACCACCGATGGCTGGTGGCGTAACACGTTCCTGAACAATTCCAAGACCGTGGACGACAAGGAAAACTGGGCCGTCGATGGCCGGTTCATGCTGGGCCAGGGTACGGCCACGCAGATCGATGTCAAGGCACGCTATGCCGAGTTTTCGGGCGCATCGCTTCCGTTCAATGCCGCATTCCACCTGCCGCTGTTCGGCGGCGCGTTTTATGAAGACGTGAACAAGCACCCGTTCAACTTCTACAACAACATCCGCGCCACCAATGACCAGAAGAGCATCGACGCCTCGATCAAGCTGGATCACGAGTTTGGCAATGGCATGAAAGTGGCCGCCTGGGCGCTTTATTCCGATACCGATCAAGATCTTGTCGCTGATGGCACATCGGCAGACTTTGCGCGCTTCATCAGCGCGGCGAACCCCGCTGTGGCCAGTTCGGTAAACAGCTGCTTTGCCAGCACGGCGGCGCTCACCGGCTTCCCGGTCAATCCGCCCGGAGCCATTGGCGCGATTCCGGTGCCGTTTATCTTTGCGCCTGCCAACGGCTCCACTTTCGGCCCTTATAGCCCGACGACATGCGACGGCACGCAGTACCAGCTGCGCCAGCAGGAAGACATCAGCGCCGAAGTGCGGCTGCTGTCCAACACCGATGGTCCGCTCACTTGGCAGCTTGGTGCCTATTATTTGCACATCGACCGCAAGACCGGTGTCAGCCTTGGTGCCGATACCGGCCAAGGCGTGATCAAGCAGCTTTACAACGCACCCAATTCGTCCAACCCGACCTCGTTGTTGCTGGCCGACGAGTTCAGCACCAACGTTTATGCGGCGTTCGGCGCGGCGGAATGGAAGCCTTCGGAGCAGTTCACCGCAGGGCTTGCGCTGCGCTATGACATCGAAGACCGCGCGGCCAGCTCGCTTGTACCCAATGTGCTGGACCCGTTCACCGGTGGGCCGATCAACCCCGGCCTCGCCTTCGGTCCGTTCGTGCCCAAGAACGCCACGTTCAAGCAATTGCAGCCCAAGGTCACGCTCAGCTTCCGGCCCACGCCCGATCTCAACATCTATGCCAACTGGGGCATCGGCTTCAAATCGGGCGGCTTCAACAACCAGGGCTCGTCAGCCGTGGTCAACGCCAGCTTCAACGATGGTGTGACGCCGGGCACGATCGATGCCGATGTGACGATCAACGACCTGTACCGCAAGGAACGGTCGAGCGCGTTCGAAGCGGGCATCAAGGGCGAGCTGTGGGACGGGCGGATCACGTTTGATCTGGCCGGGTACTACACCCGCGTGACCGACCTGCAGTTCTTCGAATTCTTCGTGGGCAGCTTTGGCCTGTTGCGCGTGGTTTCGAACATCGATCAGGTCGATATCAAGGGTGCCGAAGTGAACGTGACCGGCAAGATCGTCGATGGGTGGAAGGTCTTCGGATCGTTCAACGTCACCGACAGCGAGATCAAGAAGAACGCCTCGCGCCCCTACACGGTGGGCAACAAATCGCCCTATACCGCCGATTGGACGATCAATCTGGGGTCGGAAATCACCGCACCGCTGAGCGACAGCGCCAAGCTGCTGTTCCGCGCAGACTATCGCATCACCGGGCCGACGTGGTTCCATTCGGTGCAGGATCAGGAACGTCCGACGATCTTCTCGGCCTTGCTGCCGATCTCGGCGCTGGCGGCTCCCGGCTTTGTCGGCAATGCCCGTTATGACGTGGCGCAGCGTGATGCCTTTGGCGTGCTGAACTTGCGCGCGGGTATCAATCTGGAGCGCTATCGCATTGCCGTGTTTGCAGAAAACCTGCTGGATCGGCGCTATATCTCCGAGGCAATTCCGGCCATTGAGTTTGGCGGATCGTTCATAACACCGGGCGCGCGCCGCCTGATCGGGGTTGAAGTGGGCGCCACGTTCTGATGTTAGGGCGGGGAGCGGGCATGCGTCCGTTCCCCATCCAAGCCATACCCACATGCGCCTGCTGTTTCCGGGCGAGGAGTCATCGTGTCCAAAGCCTCGCAGGAAGCCTATCGCATGATCCGCGCAGGGATCCTTTCGGGGCATTTCCCGGCAGGGCAATTCGTGCCCGAAGATGAATTCGCCGCGTTCTGCGGCCTGTCCCGCACCCCGGTGCGCGAGGCGATTGCCGAACTCGTGGCCGAAATGCTGCTTCAGCGATCAGGCACCAACCGGGTGTTCGTGCCGGTCTGGTCCGACGAGGACGAGGAGGAGCTGTTCACGCTGCGCGCGATTTTGGAAAGCCACTGCGCGACACGGGCAGCACGGTTGATCACGGACGATCAAATTGACGAATTGCGCCGCCACTGCGATTTTATCGACAAGGCGATTGCGCAGCCAGAGGCCCCTGATGTTTCAGGCTTTGTTGAAGGCAACCGCCATTTCCACGCGGTGGTCCTTGCCGCCGCGCAATCAGAGCGGCTGGCGCAACTGATGAAGTTTGTGGTCAGCCAGATTGTGGTCCATCGCACGGCTGAGCAATATTCGCGCGAAGACATGGAGCAAAGCCAGCGCGATCATCGCGATTTGGTCAGCGCTTTCGAGATGCGTGACGAGGATTGGGCGAAGGCGCTGGCCAACACACATATCCGCCGCGCGGCCAGCGTTTATCGGGCTATGCGTCTATCTAGTGATGGGGGGTAAGGCTTAGCCGGTCAACACAGGTGGTGCCTTGAGGCGGTAGTCTTCCACCGGCACGCCGCCGATGACGTGTTCCTGCAGGATGCGTTCGAGCACCGGTGGGGTGCAGGAATGGTACCAGACATTGTCCGGGTAAACGACCGCGACCGGGCCGACGAGACACACGCGCAAGCAACCCACCTTGTTGCGCAAAATGCCCTGCGCGCCGCCCAGCTTCAGTTCGCCCATGCGCTTTTTCAGGTAGTTCCACGCCTGATCGCCCACTTCGCGCGGGGCGCACTTGTCCTTGTCAGGTCCGGCGCAGAGCAGGATGTGGCGTTGCGGGGCGAAGCCGCCCAGCTTTTCCAGCGCGATTTCGGCCTGAAGGATCTCTTCAGGCGACACTTCGAGGGAAGGAGCGGTCAAAAACTGTCCTGCATGTTGAGAGGATTTTACCTCGCCCAGATCAGCCGCGCTTTCCGGCAATCCGAGCAATCTCGGCGGCGACCATCTTTTCCACCATGGCGGGCAGGTTTTTGTCGAGCCATTCAGCCAGCATCGGGCGCAGCAATTCGCGGACCAGTCCTTCGAGCGAGGTTTCGCCCGAACGTACAATTTGTGGCGCAGCGCCAGGCTGCGCAAGCATCGACAGCGCCGCCAGCGATTCGCGCATCGAAGCGGCTGCGGCATCTGCAATCAGACCGCCGCTTTCGGCCTCGTCGGTGTCATCATGCTCTGCGGTTTCGGTCAGTTCCAGAACTTCACGCCGGGGGGCAGGTTTTGATTCAAAGCGCGATTCCGAACGCAGGCGGGCTTGTGCTTCAACCTTGCTGTCGCGCGCGATCACGCTTTTGATCGATTCGAGGATTTCCTCGACGGACGGTTCACCGGCCTGACGCATAGCAACTTTAACCCCCGACTGCTTCAACTGCGCCGATTCTCTTACGGACGGGCGACGGGCGCGATTGTCGCATCCTGCGCGGGCGTGTCAACGGTGCGTGTGGAGACGGCTTGCGGATCGGGATCGCGGTCCCAATCCCAGACGCGGCGACGGACACGCTCATAATTGACCTGCGGATCGTAGAGCGCGCCGCCATCAAGGCCCAGATCATCGGCATCGGCCTTGCCCATGGCCGAGAGCAGGTTGAACCCTGCGACATAGGCATTGCGGCGTGCAGCGACGAGTTGCACTTGCGCACGCAGCAGTTCCTGTTCGGCATCGAGAATGTTCAGGATGGTGCGGTTGCCCACGCTGTTTTCCGCACGCACGCCTTCGAGACTGAGCGCGGCAGCATCGACCGCGGTCTGGTTCATCGCGATGATTTCGTTCGCGGCCCGCCATGAGGCAAACGAGGAGCGGACCGAGGCGATGACCTGCCGCTCAACACCGATTTCCTGCTCAAGCGTTGCGGTTTCGCGGGCTTGAGCCTGACGCGTCTGCGCAGCCGGACCACCGCCCTGGAACAGCGGGACGGACAGGTTTACCCCGGCCTGCGCGGTGGTGTTGCCCTGCCGCAGCACTTCGTTGGAGCCAAGGAACTTGCCCTGGAAGGCCTGGTAGCTGCCGTTGGTTGACAATGAGACGGTCGGCTTCTTGGCGGCATCGGCCACTTTCACATCGAACGCGGCGGCTTTGCTGCGTTCGCGGGCAGCGAGGAGATCGGGGTTGTGTTCGAGCGCAAATGCCACGGCATCATCGGGCGTTTCGGGCAATCCGGGCAGCGGCGGCGGCGGCGCGAGATCGACCGGGGGTTTGCCGACCACCTGAATGAAGCGTTCGCGGCTGGACAGCAGGCTGACTTCGGCAGTGCGCAGATCGCTGCGCGCCAGGGCGAGGCGCGAGTTGGACTGCGCCACATCGGTGCGCGTTACGTCGCCGATATCGAACCGGTCGCTGGTGGCGCTGAGATTGACTTGCAGGACTTCGACATTGTTGCGGTTGAGGCCGACGATCGCCGCATCGCGGATAACGTCCATGTAAGCCGCCACGGTTTCGCTGAAGATGCCGGCCTCGGTGGCGCGCAGGTCTTCCTGACCCGCCTCGACGCGGGTCTTGGCGGCGCGGATCGAATTCTTGACCGAGCCGCCTGAATAGACCGGCACGCCCAGATTGAGACTGGTGCTGGCAGACCAATCAGAGATCAGGAACGAGTTCGGGTTCGGCCGCAGGACCTTGGTATAGTTGGCATCGCCCGACAGGCTGGGCAGTGCGCGGGCGCGGGCGATGGGCACGCCTTCATCGGTTGCGCGCTGGTTGGCGCGGGCTGCCTGCAGCGTGGGGTTGGTGTTGTAGGCACTGGTCAGTGCCTCACGCAGATCATCGGCCAGCGCAGGTGCAGTGCAAAAAGCAATGGCGCTGGCCGCCGATAGCAGGCGCAGCGCGCGGGGAACTGTCATGAGGCTCAGAAGCTCCAGGTCTTTGGGGCGGCAAATTCTGCGAGCACAGCGAAATCAGCTTCGCCCAGCGCGGTGGCGGAGATCTTGCCCAGAACCTTGCGGGCCACGGCCAGCCGGGTCACGCCACGGTCGGCCATGCCGGTGATCACGCGGCCTTCACCGGTGAGCAGCGCTGCCAGCGATTCGGGCAGGATTTGCGCGGCACCATCGATCAGGATCAGTGAGTAGGGGCCGCCTTGAGCAGCCGCGAGAGTTTCGGCGCGCGTGACGCTGCCGGCCAGACGCTCTGCCAGTGCGGCGAGATATCCGTTCGGCGAAATCACCAGCACCGTATCGTCTGCGGTGGTGCCTGCCGCTTCGAGCATCTGGCCATAGGTCAGGGCTGGCGACAGGAAGTGCCCTTCGCCCAACGGCACTGCGCGATCCATATAGGCGACGGCGCGGCGGTCAGCGGGTACGAAATCTTCACGGGCAACGGCGGCGAAAGCGGCCAGAATGCCGGGGGAGTTGACGCCGCTGACGCGAAGCTGGCTATCGATCATTGCGCGCCGCGCAACTGCCATATCGTCCGATGCTGGTCGATCTTCAACCACGGTCATTGCAACCCTCATGTCCGAAAAGGCACGCTGCTGAAAAGCTGCGTCGCCTGTGTGGTAACGTGCATGTGCCTGTAGATTATCGACTTGCCGTTTCCAAGGGATTTGCATGTCGATTGTCGACGCGTAAGGGGCTTTCGCAGTTTCTCAGGCTTTAGAGGAAGTTTCGGATGGCCGACATGGTGACGATCAAGGAAACAGACCTGATCGAAAGCGTTGCCGATGCGCTGCAGTATATCAGCTATTTCCACCCGATGGATTACATTCGTGCGCTGGGCGAGGCTTATAAGGCCGAACAAGGCCCGGCGGCCAAGGATGCCATCGCGCAGATCCTGACCAACAGTCGCATGTGCGCCGAAGGCCATCGGCCGATCTGCCAGGACACCGGGATCGTCAACGTCTTCATCGAATGGGGGCAGGACTGCCGTCTCGAATCCGACCTTTCCCTGCAGGATGTGGTCGATGAAGGCGTGCGCCGCGCCTATCTGAACCCGGACAACAAGCTGCGCGCCTCGGTACTGGCAGACCCCGCCTTTACCCGCCGCAACACCCGCGACAACACGCCCTGCGTGCTGCACGTGGAGATGGTCAAGGGCAACAAGGTGACGGTGGATGTGGCGGCCAAGGGCGGCGGCAGCGAGAACAAGTCGAAGTTCAAGATGATGAACCCGTCCGAAAACATCGTGGACTGGGTGGTCGAGATGCTGCCGCAGATGGGCGCGGGCTGGTGCCCGCCGGGCATGCTCGGCATCGGCATCGGCGGCACGGCAGAACACTGCGTGCTGCTGGCCAAGAAGGCGCTGATGGAGCCGATCGACATGGCGCAGTTGAAGCTGCGCGGGCCGCAGACCGATATCGAGCGCATGCGCATCGAGATTTTCGACAAGGTCAATGCGCTCGGCATCGGCGCGCAGGGCCTTGGCGGCTTGTCGACCATCCTCGATGTGAAGATCATGGACGCGCCGTGCCACGCCGCCGGAAAGCCGGTGGCGATGATCCCCAATTGCGCTGCCACCCGCCACGCGCATTTCACGCTCGACGGTTCAGGGCCGACCTATCTGGAGCGCCCGAAGCTGGACGAATGGCCCCAGGTTCACTGGGCACCCGACAGCGCCGCCAAGCGCGTGAACCTCGATACGCTGACTCAGGAAGAAGTGCAGGGCTGGAAAGCCGGAGACCGCCTGCTGCTGAACGGCAAGATGCTGACGGGCCGCGATGCCGCACACAAGCGGATCAAGGACATGCTGGCCAAAGGCGAGGAACTGCCCGTCGATTTCAAGGGCCGCGTGATCTATTACGTCGGCCCGGTCGATCCAGTGCGCGAAGAAGTGGTTGGCCCTGCTGGCCCCACCACCGCCACGCGCATGGACAGCTTCTCCGACCTGATGCTCGACCTTGGCTTGCTGGCCAGCGTGGGCAAGGCCGAGCGTGGTCCGGCCGCCACGCAGTCCATCGCCAACCACAAGAGCGCCTATCTGATGGCGGTGGGCGGCGCGGCTTATCTGGTGGCGCGCGCGATCAAGCAATCGAAAGTCGTCGGTTTCGAGGACCTTGGCATGGAAGCCATCTACGAATTTACCGTGGAGGACATGCCGGTGACCGTGGCCGTCGATAGCGAGGGCGAAAACGTCCACAAATCCGCACCGCTGGTGTGGAAGAAGAAGATTGCGGACGAAGGCTTGCTGCCTGCCTAACCTTCTGGCGTAACCTTTCGCTCCGATGAACAGCTTATGCCGCCCGACCGCCGTTATGGCGTGTCGGGCGGTTCGCGTTTAGGATTTTGACGATGACAGCACCCATCGATCCCGGAATCCCGCACGTACCGGCCCGGCAGGTCATCCTGTCGGCGGCGGCCTTGTGGCTGTGCTATTTCGTGCTGATCACCGTGCGCGGGCTGGTGGTGGAGCTGGGTGACTTTACCGATCTTCTGTGGCGGCGCGGGCTGGTGACGCTGGCGGGCATTATCGTGACCGTGGCCTGCTGGCCGCTGCTGCGCCGTTTTGATGCAAAGCCCCTGATAGTGCGCGGAACTGCGGCGCTGCTGATCATGCTGCCCGCTGCGCTGGCGCTGGCTGCGGTAAACCAGTGGGCATTTGCCCCGGTTGAAAAGCGCATGCTGGAAAAGAAGATCACGCAAGGCCGGGACAGTGGGCGCGTGGGCTCCAGCGACAGTGACACGGCAGCCGATGGGAGCAGAGTGCCGTCGGTCAAGATCAGGCGCGATATGGCGGGCAACGTGCTGCTTGATGTGCTTGACGAACGGCTGGTCCCGCCCGAGCCGCCTGCGCCGCTTCCCGAACCCGTCCCGCCCGAACCTTCTGAACCGGGTACAAGCGTCGCGCCTGCCGCACCGGTCGCTCCGCCTGCTGTTCCGGTCCCATTGCCAGGAAGCGCGCGCACGGCTGACACCGATCACGTTTCTGACACAAGTAATGTCACGATCATTCGCAAGCTGGTGGAAGAAGAGGGGCTGTGGCGGCAATTGACCGACGTTGCGCTGGGACGCTATTTCCTGCTGGTGGCGTGGGCCGCGCTTTATCTGGCGCTCGGAAATGGCGAGCAATTGCGGGCGGCGGAATACCGCGAAGGGGAATATCGCCGCGCTGCCAAAGCGGCGGAACTGCGCTCATTGCGCTATCAGGTGAACCCGCATTTCCTGTTCAATACACTGAATTCGCTGTCTGCCTTGGTCATGGTCGGGCGGGCTGAGCAGGCCGAGCGGATGATCCAGTCGATCTCGCGGTTCTACCGGCACAGTCTGGCGGGCGACCCCACCACCGACATGCCGCTGGAGGACGAGATTGCGTTGCAACGCCACTATCTGGAAATCGAGGCTGTGCGCTTTCCCGAACGGCTGCGGTGCGAATTCGATGTGCCGGACGATCTGATGAGCGCCTGCGTGCCGGGGATGATCCTGCAACCGCTGGTGGAAAACTCGATCAAATACGGTGTGTCGACCACGACGCGCCCTGTCACCATCCGCATTTCCGCGCGTGAGGCGGGCGGATTCCTGATCCTGACCGTGGCCGATGATGGGCCGGGCGAAGGAATCGAGAGCGGCAGCACCGGTATCGGGCTCGAAAATGTGAAAAGCCGCCTGATCGCGCGTTTTGGCGATGAGGCGAAAGTGGAAAGCGGACCGCTGCCCGCCGGGGGCTATGCCACGGTGCTGACCATGCCGGTGGTGCGCAATGTATGCTGAGAGGGACTGAATGCGGACGCTGATTGTCGATGATGAACCCTTGGCGGTGGAGCGCATGCAAATCTTGTGCGCGCGCATTCCGGCGCTGCAGGTGGTGGGCACGGCCAGCGATGGCGCAGCGGCGTTGCGCCTGATCGCGGCGCTTGAACCCGATCTGGTGTTGCTCGATATGACCATGCCCGAAGTCGATGGGCTGGGCGTGGCCCGCGCGCTGGCCGGGCAGGCCAATCGCCCCGCCGTTGTCTTCGTGACCGCGCACGAGGATTTCGCGGTCGCGGCGTTCGATTGCGATGCGGTGGACTATGTTCTGAAGCCCGTGGCGCAGGACCGGCTGGAACGCGCTGTCGAACGCGCTCAGGCGCGCCGGGGGGCGCCAGCGGAAACCCCGCTCACTCCTGAAAAGGCCGCCAGCGAATGGATCGAGGAGTTCTGGGTGCCGCACCGTTCGGAACTGATCCGGGTGGCCGCAAGCGATCTGGAACGGATTGATGCCGAGCGGGACTATGTGCGGCTGCATGTTGGCCATTCTGGCGGGCAGGCGCGCAGCTATTTGATGCTGCACACCATTGCAGGGCTTGAGGCGCGGCTTGATCCCGAACGCTTCATCCGCCTGCACCGCTCCACCATCGTGCGGCGGGATCGCATTGCAGGGCTGAAACATGATGGGCTGGGTGTATGGTCAGCCGAATTGGTGGACGGCACGATGCAGCGCATCGGGCGGACTTATCTGGCGCGGGTCAAGGCGATGGCTGGGCGGTAAATCCAAAACCTACCCCAAACACCGCTCAGCCTGAGCTTGTCGAAGGCCCCTGTTGGCGAGCGCTGTGCGGGCATCCTTCGACAGGCTCAGGATGAGCGGAGTGCGGGGTCTGAAGTGTGACAATCAGGCCTTGTACAGCGCATCCACTCGCGCGCTGTAGCGTTCGCGGATTTTGTGGCGGCGGATTTTCATGCTTGGCGTCATTTCCTCGTTGTCGATGCCGAAGGCTTCATCCGCAAAGGTGAACTGGCGGACCTTTTCGATCACCGACAGGTCCTTGTTCACCCGGTCCACCGCCGCGCGGATGGCGTTGCGGAAGGCGGGCAGGTCTTGCAGGGCCTTGAAATCGAACGTTTCGCCTTGCGCGCGCGCCCAGGCCAGCGCCCATTCGGGATCGGGCACGATCAGGCCCACGATGTAGGGCCGCTTGTCGCCGCTCACCATCGCCTGCGCGATTTCGGGTTGCAGCGTCAGCATACCTTCGATCTTCTGTGGAGAGACATTGTCGCCCTTGTCGTTGACGATCATGTCCTTCTTGCGATCGGTGATCACGATACGGCCCTTGGCATCCAGATGGCCGATATCGCCGGTATGCAGCCAGCCTGCATTCGGGCCTTCTTTGGGGATGGCGCGCGCGGTTTCAGCCTCGTTCTGCCAATAGCCGTGCATGACCAGCTCGCCGCGCACGAGGATTTCGCCATCTTCGGCGATCTTCACCTCCACGCCCTTCATCGGCGGGCCGACGGTGTTCATGCCGATGCCCACGCGGGGGCGGTTGCATGAAATGACCGGTCCGGATTCGGTCTGGCCATAGCCCTGCAGCATGGTCAGCCCCATCGCATCGAAGAACACGCCGACATCGGGATTGAGCGGTGCGCCGCCCGATACCATCGCCTTCATCCGACCGCCAAAGCGCGCGCGGATCTTGGGCCGTAAGGTGCGTTCAAGGATCAGGTTCATCGGCAGATCGGTGATCCGCCCCTTGCCCGCCGCCTTGCGCCCGCCGATAGTCAGCGCGCGGTCCATCAGATAGTTGGCAAGCTTCCCCTGCTTTTCCACCTGCTTCATGATGCGTGTGCGCAGCACTTCGAACAGGCGCGGCACAACCACCATCATGGTCGGGCGCACTTCTTCGATGTTCGAAGCGAGCTTTTCGAGGCCCTCGGAATAGTAGATCTGCGCACCCATGCCGATGGGCAGATATTGCCCCCCGGTATGTTCATAGGCGTGGGACAGCGGCAGGAACGACAGGAACACTTCCTCGCCCCAGCCCAGATCTTCAGCCAGAATGTGTGCTGCGCCTTCCACATTGCACAGGATCGATCCGTGGTGCAGCCGCACGCCGCGCGGGGAGCCGCCGGTGCCGCTGGTGTAGATGATGCAGGCCAGATCCTTGCGGCCCATGGCAGAAAGGCGCGCATCCACGGCGCGACGGGCTGCTGCGCCATCACCAGTGGTCATCGCCTGCCAATCGTGGAAGGACAGCTTGCCCGCCTGCATCTGGCGCAGCGGCTCCATGCCGATCACATGTTCCACCCCCGGCGCGGCAAGCGCTGCGGGCAGAAGGGACTGCGAAAGCTTGGCGGTGGACACGATCACCGCCCGGGCGCCGGAGTTTTCCAGGATGTGCAGATGATCCCGTTCGGTATTGGTGATGTAGGTGGGCACAGTGACCAGCCCTGCGGCCATGATGGCATGGTCGGCGATGCACCATTCGGGCCGGTTTTCGGATACCAGCGCCACACGGTCTCCGGGGTTCAGGCCCAGCTTGCGCAGGGATTCGGCCAGAACGCAGACTTGCCGCGTGGCTTCGGCCCAGCTGATCGGCTGCCAGGAGCCCTGCTTCTTTGCCCACAGGAACGGACTGTCGCCGCGATAGTCCGCGCGGTTCAGGAACATCGCGACAAGATTGGGGAAGCCTGCAAAATCGGTAAGCTGCACGTCTGGTTCCTCGGCCCGATGGCTTGCGGAGCGGCTATTAGCGAGCCGCTCGCATTGTTGCACCGGAACCTAGTGACGCGCTGCCCTTACGGCAACTGGTGTTCCACCGATCAGGGTGCGACGGCGGCCCCTTCGCTGCGGGGATCGGCCGCACCGCGCCAGACCCACTTGCCGCCCACGCGCACCCGTTCAATCGCGTTTGCCTTGAATCCCGGCGGACGAGCCGTGACTTGCGCATGGCCCAGCGCCTGCAAAGCCGGGATCATGGCTTCGAGGCTGGTGCCCTTTTCCACCGACACAGCATTGCCCGGCGCAAAGATCACCGGCAGCGCAATCGCATCGCGCGCCGACAGATCCCAGTCGAGCACACCGATGATCGCCTTGGCCACTTGCGCCGGAATGGTCGTGCCGCCGGCTGCGCCCACGGCAAGGCGCAGGCTGCCGTCTGGGCCATAGATCAGCGTGGGTGACATCGAACTGCGCGGGCGCTTGCCACCTTCGATGCGGTTGGCGGTCGGCTTGCCGTCCTTGTCGGGCACGATGTTGAAATCGGTCAGCTCGTTGTTCAGGTAGTATCCGCCCACCATCAGCCCCGATCCAAACGGCCCTTCGATGGTCGAGGTATAAGTGGCGGCATTGCCCCAGCGGTCCACGGTCACGAAGTGCGTGGTCCCGTGCTCCTCCTGATAGGCGGGCCGCGCAAAGGCCAGTTTGGCCCCGGCGGGTGTGCCGGGCAGGGCCGTGGGCATCGTCGTCTTGTCGGAAATCAGCGCGGATCGTGCGGCAAGATAGGCCGGATCGACAAGCCCTGCCACCGGCACGGGCACAAAATCGCTGTCGGCCAGATGCTGTTCGCGGTCGGCATAGGCAAGTCGCTGCGATTCGGCGATCAGGTGCCACGCCACCGGGTTGGTGGGGCCGAGCGCCCTCATGTCAAACCGTTCAAGCTGCTTCAGGATCGCGTAGACCGTGGTCGCGCCGGAGCTGGGCGGACCCATCCCGCACACGCGATACTGCCGATATTGCCCGCACACCGCCGGACGTTTGACCGCCTTGTAGGCGGCAAGATCAGCCGTGGTCAGCGGCGAGGGGTTTTGTGGCGCGGTGCCGACCTTGCTGGCCAGCAGCATCGCATTGTCGCCGGTGTAGAAGCTATCCACTCCGCGCGATGCGATGGATTCGAGCGTGTCGGCCAGCGCCGGGTTGCGCACCAAGGTGCCCACTGGCAGTGGTTCGCCCGCAGCGTCATAGAACAGAGCGCGGGCCGCCGGATCGAATGCGCCGGTTCGCCTGGCTGCGCCCAGAATGGTGCGCATCCGTGGCGTAATCTCGAACCCGTCGCGCGCCAGCCGGATCGCGGGCTGGAACAGCGTGCGCCAGGCAAGCTTGCCGCGTTCGTTGTGCGCCATGGCGGCCAGCCGCAAGTTGCCGGGAACACCGACACTGCGTCCGCCGATCACCGTGTTTGGCCAGACCAGCGGTTTGCCATCGACATAGAACCAGTCCGGCGTTGCGGCCTTGGGCGCCGTTTCGCGCCCGTCAATCGTCTCGACCCGGCCCGAAGCATCGCCCAGCACCAGAAATCCGCCGCCGCCGATGCCGGAGCTTTGCGGCTCCACCACGGTCAGCGCCAGCATTGTGGCAATGGCCGCATCGGTGGCGCTGCCGCCCAGCCGCAGCATCTGCACCCCGGCCTGCGCCGCGCGCGTATCGGCGGCAGAAACAAGGCCGGGGCCATCCATCGGCACGCCATCGGCCGCCGAGGCGACCGGCGTGGGATTGGGCGCGAATACTGTTGCATTGGGTGGCGGCACACAAGCCGAAGCCAACAGGGCACCAGAGAGCGCCAAACAGCGAAACCGGGACAGCGCGCGAAGCATGGAAGAAGAGTTCATGGCAGAAACGCTATTCCTTGCCGACAGCCTCTGCAATGGAGGTCATGCCTGCTTCCCGCACCTTTCTTTCAAGGCCTGAGACAATGCGTTTGGCAAGGCCGGGGCCTTCGAACACCATCGCGCTGTAAATCTGGATCAGGCTGGCGCCTGCACGGATGCGCGCCCATGCATCTTCGACTGTGGCGATGCCGCCCACCCCGATCAGCGGAATCGCCCCGCCGCTGGCCTTGCGGAAATCGCGCAGCCGCTGCAGCGCCAGCGCCCGCAAAGGTTCCCCCGAAAGGCCTCCTGCTTCAGCGGCATGGCGCGAAGCGAGAGTAGGGCGGGTGACCGTGGTGTTGGAAACGATCAGCGCTGCCAGCTGCTTTTCGAGCGCGATGCGGCAGATTCCGTCGATGTCTGAAGGTTCCAGATCGGGTGCCAGCTTCAGGAAGATCGGCACATTGATGTTGCCGCGCGCCTCGATCACGGCATCCAGCAAGGCCGAAAGTGCGCCTTCATCCTGCAGTGCGCGCAGGCCCGGTGTGTTGGGCGAGGATATGTTGACCGTGAGGTACGACGCCAGCGGCGCCATCATCCGCGTCATCTGCGCATAATCGGCAATGCGATCAGACGAATCCTTGTTTGCGCCGATGTTTACGCCGACTATTCCGGGCAGGCCGAACTTGCCCGTTTCCCGCCGCCGGATCAAACGGTTGGCCACAGCCTTTGCGCCGTCGTTGTTGAAGCCCATGCGGTTGATCACCGCGCGGTCCTCCACCAGTCTGAACAGCCGCGGCTTGGGATTGCCCTCCTGCGGGAGCGGGGTGACCGTGCCCACTTCCACGTAGCCGAAACCCATTCCCAGCATCGCGTCGGGAACTTCGGCATTCTTGTCAAAACCCGGGGCCATACCGACCGGGTTGGGAAAGGCGATTCCCGCCACGCGTTGCGAAAGACTGGGTGTTGGCGCGCTGGCACTACCTGATTGATTCACCGATTGATTAAGGGCGAGCGCTTTTATCGTCAGGCGATGGGCGGGTTCTGCAGGCATGCGAAAAATCAGGGGGCGCAAGAGCGAATAGGGCGTCACAAGCAAGTGGTTCCGGTTCTGCGATCGGTTAGAGGCGATTCGGAGCCAGTCAGGGCCGCGTTCAGATGCAAACGTCCCACTCCGTTCTCTATCCTTGCGACGATTATCGTCCGGGGCCAAGTTCGTTTCTGTCGGAAATGACGGTATTTGTAATTGATTGCGCCACATATGTTGCCCGATTGTCACCGAATTTGTCGAATCCATACAATTCACGATTGCGGCTTCTGCCTAGGAAGGCGTCGCGACCCGAAGGACTCGGTGCAGCAATGTGCTGGGTTCTCGACTTCAAGGCGGCCGATGATCCTTTATGGAGCGCGGCCGCCCTTTTTTTGTCGCTCTTGCGCCAATGGCGATGCGCGCCTAGATAACCGGAGCGATTCGGTCTGATTTGCAGATCGTCCACCCGGAACACCGCCAATGCGCCTTTCCAGCATGGCCGATTATGCCGTCGTCACGATGAGCGCTGCTGCGCGCCATTGTGGCGGGCAGCGCGTTTCGGCCCAGCAACTGGCCGATGAAACCGGCTTGCCTGCGCCCACTGTGCAAAAACTGGTCAGCAAGCTGTCTGCCGCCGGCCTGCTCAAGTCCGTGCGCGGCGCGCGTGGCGGTTTGAAGCTGGCCCGCCCGGCTGCTGCCATAACCTTGGCCGATATTGTCGAAGCGGTCGAAGGTCCTATTGCACTTGCCCCATGCAGCGATCATGGGCGCCATGATTGCACGCTCGAAGGGGCTTGCACCGTCCGTCCGCACTGGCCCGCGGTAGACGCCGCCTTGCGCGGTGCGCTGGCCGGTATCCCGCTCACCCAATTGTCCCGTCCTGCCGCCCCGCTTTCCATAGCGGCTGCGGCCTTGGGGGCGGAGGTTATGGCATGACTGATAACGTAGAACTCAAAGATCAGGCCGCACACGATGCTGCCGCCAAGGTCGCCGATTACGAACACGGCTGGTCTTCCGACATCGAGCAGGAATACGGTCCCAAAGGCCTGTCCGAAGATACCGTCCGCTATATCTCGGCCAAGAAGGACGAGCCGGAATGGATGCTCGAATGGCGGCTCAAGGCCTATCGCCACTGGCTGACCATGCCCACGCCCGATTGGGCCAAGCTGAACGTGCCGCCGATCGATTATCAGGACGCCTATTACTGGGCCGCGCCTAAGGCAAAGCCCAAGCTCGGCAGCCTGGACGAGGTCGATCCCGAAATCCTGCGCATCTACGAAAAGCTGGGCATTCCGTTGGCAGAGCAGGAAGTGCTGGCCGGGGTTGAAGGCGCGCGCAGGGTGGCGGTGGATGCGGTGTTTGATAGCGTCTCGGTCGCCACCACCTTCCGCAAGGAGCTGGAACAGGCTGGCGTGATCTTCCGCTCGATCTCCGAAGCAAT
This sequence comes from Novosphingobium sp. HNCC26BN242, assembly GCF_057180525.1. NCBI lineage: Bacteria > Pseudomonadati > Pseudomonadota > Alphaproteobacteria > Sphingomonadales > Sphingomonadaceae > Novosphingobium > Novosphingobium sp. HNCC26BN242. The sequence continues at coordinate 370,012 of NZ_JBXUGM010000002.1, read as the reverse complement.
CCGCGAATACCCTGACCTTGTGAAGAAGTGGCTGGGCAAGATCGTGCCGATGCACGACAACTACTTCGCCACGCTCAACTGCGCGGTCTTTTCGGACGGGACGTTTGTCTACATCCCCGAAGGCGTGCGCTGCCCGATGGAGCTGAGCACCTATTTCCGCATCAACGCGGAAAACACTGGGCAGTTCGAACGCACGCTGATCGTGGCCGAAAAGGGCAGTTACGTGTCCTACCTCGAAGGCTGCACCGCGCCGATGCGCGATGAAAACCAGCTTCATGCCGCCGTGGTGGAACTCGTCGCCATGGACGATGCCGAGATTAAGTATTCCACTGTCCAGAACTGGTATCCCGGCAACGCCGATGGCCTTGGCGGCATCTACAACTTCGTCACCAAGCGCGCGCTATGCCAAGGCGCACGCAGCAAGGTGTCATGGACGCAAGTGGAAACCGGCTCTGCCATCACGTGGAAGTATCCCTCGTGCGTGCTCAACGGCGATGATTCGGTGGGCGAATTCTATTCGGTCGCGGTCACCAACAATTATCAGCAGGCCGATACCGGCACCAAGATGATCCACAACGGCAAGCGGACCCGCTCAACCATCGTGTCCAAGGGTATCTCTGCGGGCAAATCAAACAACACCTATCGCGGCCTCGTCCGCGTGGCCCCGCAGGCCGAAGGCGTGCGCAACTTCACGCAGTGCGATTCGCTGCTGTTGGGCGCAGACTGCGGCGCGCATACCGTGCCCTACATCGAAGTGCGCAACCCCAGCGCCACGATCGAGCACGAGGCCACCACCAGCAAGATCAGCGACGATCAGTTGTACTACGCCATGCAGCGCGGCCTCGATCAGGAAAGCGCGGTGGCCCTGATCGTCAACGGCTTCGCGCGTGACGTGCTGAAGCAGTTGCCGATGGAATTTGCGGTTGAGGCACAGAAATTGCTCGGGATTTCGCTCGAGGGGAGCGTGGGGTGATGCCCTTCGCTACCCTCCCCCGTCACCCCGGCCCCCGAGCCGGGGTCCCGCTTCCCTTCGCGGCGGATGACGCAAAAAGCGGGACCCCGGATCAAGTCCGGGGTGACGACGATATGAATTGCAAGGCGCACGCAGAATGAAAAAGACCCTCACCCTGCGCCCCGCCAGCGAGCGTGCCGACGCGCCGAAGATCCAGAAGAAGGGTCGCGGCTGGGCCATTTCCGGCTCACGCCTCGATTCGATCCACGACACCGCGCGCGAAATGCGGCGCGATCCTGATGCTGCGCACACCGCGCTGGCCGATGAACTGGCCAAGGAAGATCTGGGCGAATTCAAGTTCAAGCACTTCGCTGTGATCGGCTCGGCCATCGTCGATTTCGCGAGCCAGCCGTTGAAGCTGGTGGTGTATCTGAACCGTGATGAAAACCCCGAGATCGAACAGCGCCGTGATGCCAGCCTTGCCGCCGTCGGCCTCAAGGTCATCCGCTATGACGCCGCCGAAGTGCTGGCCGATCCCGAAGGTGCAGCCCGCGCGCTGCTTTCGACGATGAAGGCCCGCTACGACGAGTTGCGCGCCGCCCGCCCGCAACGCCCCAGCTACTCGCGCTCAGGCGCAAGACCGCAGCGCACCCCTTACACCCGTGCGCGCGACTGAGAGACAGACCCATGCTCAACATCCAGAACCTCTCCGCCACCATCGCCGACAAGCAGATTCTCAAGGGCCTGTCACTCACCATCAACGCGGGGGAAATCCACGCGATCATGGGGCCGAACGGCGCGGGCAAATCCACGCTGGGCTACACGCTCGGCGGGCGGCCCGGCTATGAAGTGACCGGCGGCAGCGCCACGCTGGACGGCGTGGACCTGTTCGAACTCGAACCGCACGAGCGCGCTGCGGCTGGCCTGTTCCTCGGCTTTCAGTATCCGGTGGAAATCCCCGGCGTGTCGTTCGTCCAGTTCCTGCGCGAATCTGCCAATGCACAGCGCAAGGCGCGCGGGGAGGCCCCGCTTTCGGGCGGCGAGTTCCTGAAGCTGGCCAAGGAAAAGGCCGCTCTGCTGCGCATGGACATGGACATGCTCAAGCGCCCGGTGAACGTCGGCTTTTCCGGCGGCGAAAAGAAGCGCGCCGAGATGGTGCAGATGGGCATTCTTGATCCGAAGCTGGCAATCCTCGATGAGACCGATTCCGGCCTTGATATCGACGCGCTGCGCATCTGCGGCGAAGGCATCAACGCAATCATGCGCAAGCCAAACAAGGCCGTGCTGCTGATCACGCACTACCAGCGCCTGCTCGATTACGTGAAGCCCGACTTCGTGCATGTCCTTGCCGGTGGCCGCATCGTCAAGACTGGCGGCGCGGAGCTGGCGCTGCAGCTGGAAGAGCATGGTTACGAGGCTGTGGCGGCATGAGTCAGGCGCTTACCCTGCCAACGCGCAAGGACGAGGCGTACCGCTACGCCGACCTTGCCGCGCTGGAACCGCTGTGGCCGGTGCCCGTGCAGGAAATTCGTGTTGCAGCAGGCGAGCATGGGGCGCTTGCCGTCATCCTCGATGGCGCGAATGACGCCGCGCGCGATATTGCCATCACGCTGGAAGACGGCGCGGAGTTTGACTTGCGCCTGCTCAACGCCGGGTCCGGCTATGGGCGCGTCGCCATCACGGTCACGCTGGGCAAGGCGGCCAAGTTCCACCTCGGCGCAGCGCAGATCGCAGGCGGCGACCAGACGGTCGAAGTCGTCACCGAAGTCAGGCATACGCAACCTGATGCCGTGTCCACGCAAGTCGTGCGCTCGGTCCTCGGCGGCCATGCCACCGGCACCTACCTCGGCAAAGTGGCTGTGGCGCGCAGGGCCATTGGCACCGATGGTTCGCAATCGATCCGCGCGATGCTGCTCGATCGCACCGCCACCGCCAACGCGCGGCCAGAACTCGAAATCTATGCCGACGATGTGAAGTGCGCACATGGTTGCGCCGTGGGCGAACTCGATCCGCAAAGCCTGTTCTACCTCGCCCAGCGCGGCCTGCCGCCTGCCGAGGCCAAGAAGTTGATGCTGCAAGCGTTCATCGCCGAGGCTTTTGTTGGTGCAGCTGACGAGGAAGCGTTGACCGAAACCGCGCTCAAGGCGCTGGAGGCAATGCTGTGAACCGGCCCGCCACCAATACCAACCTGCTCCCCCGCGAAGGCGGGGGCCTCGGTGGTGATACAGAACGTCAGCGTAAACCGACTGAGGCCCCTGCCCCCAAAGATTCATCAGGCGCGGGGGCGCAGGGAGCTGTAACCTGGCCCGGCCTGATCAACGCTGACGGCACCCGCTGGCACTACCTTGACACCGCCGCCACCGCGCAAAAGCCGCAAGCTGTGATCGATGCGATGGCCCATGCGATGGGCCGCGATTACGCTACCGTCCACCGCGGCGTCTATGCACGCTCGGCCGACATGACGCTGGCCTTCGAAGCTGCGCGTCGCAAGGTGGCCACGCTGATCGGTGGCGAAGAAAACGAACTCGTGTTCACCCGCGGTGCGACCGAGGCGATCAACCTTGTTGCGCAAACATGGGGCGTCCAGAACCTGAAAGCGGGTGACCGCATCCTGCTTTCCACGTTGGAACACCACGCCAATATCGTGCCGTGGCAGATGCTGCGCGAACGCACAGGCGTGGACATCGACGTGTGCCCGATCACCGCTGACGGCCAGATCGATCTTAACGCTGCCGAACGCATGTTGACCCCGGCGCACAAGCTGGTGTCGCTCGCGCACGTTTCTAACGTGCTCGGCTCGGTGCTCAATGCCCCCCGCGCCGTCGCGCTCGCTCACAATGTCGGCGCAAAGATCCTGCTTGATGGATGCCAGTCCGTCGCCCGCCTGACCGTGGACGTGAAGGCTCTGGATGCAGACTTCTACGTTTTCTCCGCGCACAAGCTCTATGGCCCCACAGGCATCGGCGCATTGTGGGCCAAGGCCGAAATCCTTGATGCCATGCCGCCATGGCAGGGCGGCGGAGCGATGATCGACAGGGTGTCGTTCGACGGCACCACTTATGGCCCCGCGCCGCAGCGGTTTGAAGCAGGGACGCCCGCCATCGTCGAGGCCATCGGCTTTGGTGCAGCGGTCGATTTCGTGAATGCGCAAGGGCTGCCTGCCATCCACGCGCACGAGACTGCGCTGGTGGCCAAGGCGCGCGAGGCGCTGCAGGCGTTCAATTCCATCCGCCTGTTCGGACCGGAAGACAGTGCTGGCATCCTGAGCTTTGCGATGGAAGGCGTCCACCCGCACGATCTGGGCACGATTCTGGACGAGGAAGGCGTGGCCATCCGCGCCGGGCACCACTGCGCACAGCCACTGATGGCGCACCTTGGCGTGCCCGCCACGGCGCGCGCCAGCTTTGGCATCTACAGCGATGACAGCGATATTGCCGCGCTTGTGCGCGGCATCGAGAGGACCAAGAGGATCTTCGGATGAGCGAGAACGAAACCAAATTCGTGGTAGAAGAAGTAGAGGCCGTGGCTCCACCCAAGCGCGCCTTTGTCGAGGATGTGGTTGAAGAGACCGCAGCGGACAGCGCGGAACGCAAGCGCGATTATCTCGAAGGATTCCTTGCGGCCACGCCCGAAGCTGTTTCCCCGGCAGAGCCCGGCGGCGACATCTATGAAGGCGTGATTGCTGCGCTGAAGGAAATCTTTGACCCGGAAATCCCGGTCAATATCTATGATCTTGGCCTGATCTATGGCGTCGAAGTATCGCCCGATGCCGATGTCACCGTATCGATGACGCTGACCACGCCGCATTGCCCGGTGGCCGAAACGATGCCGGGTGAAGTGGAACTGCGCGTCTCGTCGGTGCCCGGCGTGCGCGATGCCGAAGTTAATCTGGTGTGGGATCCGGCCTGGGACCCTGGCAAGATGACCGATGAAGCCAAGCTTGAACTGGGCATGTTATGAGTTTCCCCCCTCTCGCTTGCGGGAGGGGTTGGGGGTGGGCAGAGACCCAGACCATCCCTATATGAAAACAAGCCCTCCCCCGACCCCTCCCGCAAGCGGGAGGGGGGAGATTTTGAAATGACCACCGAGACCAAAGTCCGCCGCCCCCGCCCTGCCGCCGTGATCCTCACGGTCAGCGCCGAGGCGCGCGTCAAGCATCTGATGGACACAGCGCCTGCCGATGCGATCGGCGTGAAGCTGTCCACCCCGCGCCGGGGCTGTTCGGGCTTGGCGTACTCGGTAGACTATGTAATGGCGGCTGATCCGTTTGACGAAAAGATCGAAACTCCCGGCGGCCTGTTCTTCATCGACAGTGCCTCGGTGCTCTATCTGATCGGCAGCACGATGGACTGGCAGGAGGATGATTTCACTGCCGGTTTCGTGTTCCAGAACCCCAATGCCAAGGGCTCCTGCGGCTGTGGTGAGAGCTTCACCGTCTGAACCGGTCCTAACGGGCGCTTGTATTCGCTCTCAAGTGCAGGCTTGATCAATAGCGCAAGCCGCCAGCGGAGTAGCGCGATGCAGAGCCTTGAAGACCTGCGCCGGAAAGTCGAAAGCCAGCGGGCCGATAACCCCGCGATGTATGGCAGCATCGATTTTGCCGCCCAGCCTGAACGCCTGCTGGCGGGTGAAGTTCACCTTTCCGAATTGCGCGGTCGCTTTGCCGCAGATGCCTCGCGCCTGCTGGCCAATCCAGATCTGATGGGCCGCATGGCGCTCTACACCATGCTCGGCGATACCGTGGCGGATCCCTATGCCGCGCTGATGCCGCAATTTGGCTTTCGCCCGCTGGTCGAGATGCTGGTCACCGCCTGCGACAAGGGCGTGGACGCCATGTCCGATGCTCCGCCCGAACTGGTGCGCTTTATCCGCGCGATGGAAGATACGCCGCCCTGGGTCGATATGGCGCTGATCGAACGCGGCGCACGGTTGCAACGCAATGCCATGGCCAATTTCGCGCCTTGGGCCATCCGGGGCGGCTTCATCGCCACGTTCATGAACAAGTACGCCGCCCTGCCCATGGCGCTGACCGGCACGCTGACGCACAAGACGGCGGCGCGGCGGATCAAGGAAACCGCCAACTTCTTTGGCACCAGCACGCTGCCCGGCGCGCTCAAGCGCCATGGCCCAGGGTTCAAGGCGGCGGCGATGGTGCGGCTGATGCATTCGATGGTGCGCTTCAACGTGCTATCGCAAGGGCGCTGGGATCAGCGCGTTTTCGGCATCCCGATCCCGCAAGTGGACCAGATGCCCGCCGGGCTGATTGGCGACTTTTTCCTTTCGGCAGGCGCGCTGAAGGAAGGCCGCAAGACTTTTAACGCCGATGAGCGTGCGCAAGTGGAACTGTCGCGCTATCGCTGCTTCCTGCTGGGTCTGCCGCAGGATCTGCTGGGGGATAGTCCGCAGGACATCGTCGATTTCTGGAACGCGCGCATGCTCACACTGCGGCGCGGGTTCGATCCGGCCACGTGCGGCGCGCTGCTGAAGGCAACGCTGGAGGCCGAACTCACCGATACTTCCACGCCCGCAGGCGCGCTGCGCGAACGGTTCGAAAGGAGCTTTGCCAAGCTCTATTTCTTGCAGAATTTCTGTGAGGGCAAGGAAGCCCAAGCCCGTCAGTTTGGCGTGCGCATCACCCCAGTGGACCGCGCGCGCGCAGCCGCCGTTGGCGCGCACGTGTTCGGGCGGATGCGCGCCTATAGCGCGGTTACCAAAGTGCCCGTTATCGGCGAGCTTGCCGATTGGCGGCTGACGTCAAATCTCAAGCGCTATCTTGGCACGCTGGGTCATGCCGAATTTATCAGCGATGGCGCGAAGTATCGGCTCGCCAGAAAAGACGCGTCGGCTACCGCCTGAATCGGCAAAGCAGGTTGGTGGTCGGCGCTCGCGGTCAGGCGTCCTCAACCAGAAATCGCAGCAGGGCCTTTTCCAGCGGATCAATCTGCCCATCGGCATCGATCCGCGCTTCCAGCCACAGCTTTTCGGCATCATTTACAGCATGGTCGCGCGCTGCTTCACCGGCAACATCGCGTCCCGGCTGCTTGCGGCCAAAACCCACTTCACGCAGGGCATCGGCAAATCCGGTCGCGTCGGTTCGGGCCATGCGTCCAAAAAAGCGGCCCATGCTGCTGCTGCGGTCGTTCATGAAGGCTTCCAGTTCGCCTGCGCGCTCACGCGTCACGCCTGCGGCACCATTCCAGCCCTGCAGATAATTTGCCACACCCTGCACAAACAGGCGCTCCCACGCAGGCGCATTGTCTGCATCCAGTGTTGCGTCCTTCAGGCGGAACAGCATTTCGGCTTCGCGCTGACTGACGCCTGCCGGACGGTCCCCGCCCGAGGCAAAGATGGTGCGACGGATCAAGGTGCATTCGGCGGCCGTGATGCTTCCGGGATCGAGCATGCCGCCACAGCGAACCGGTCCTTCACCGGTCAACACTTCGCGCTCGATCTGCTGCAACACGAACACGCGCAAGGCATCGGGCGCGGACAAGGCCTTTTCCAGCACGCGCACCAGCAATTCCAGTTCGGTCAGGCTGTCCACCTTGCCATCGTGCGAAACGCGTTCGATCAGCCAGCGGGCATTTTCTTCTGACACATACCCGCGTGGTTCGGTGCCGTTGACGGTAAACTCGACCAGCGCTTCCAGAAAGAAGTCCGACCATTCGCGCGTCGGCTCCTTGATCTGGTCATTGAGGATAAAGATGGCCTCGGCCTCTTCGGGATCGATCTTGCCATCCGGCCATGCGGCGCGGCGCAGCGCCAGAATTTCCTGCGCGGAGATCGCGCTGTCTTCGGCGGCCTGTGCGGCCAGAGCGCGGAAATGCAAGGTCATGCGTGTCGGTCCCTCAAACGTCCTGTCGGGACCGGACATAAGGAACACCGCTTAATTTGGCGTTATCAGGCGTACCACAGCCATCAATGCCGACATCGCCAGCAGGAATCCGACGAACCCGCGCCAAGCCGGATCGCTCACTTTCCCGAACGCCATACTGCCCAGATGATTACCCGCCAGCACCGGTCCGAACAGCAGGAGCGCGAACAACGCATCGCGCCACGAAGCCAGCCCCAGTGCCAAAGCCGCCACCGTGCTGGCAATTGAGGTCAGCAGGAACACCGTTAACATCGAAGCGCGCGCCACCTCACGCGGGATCGGGCGGCGCAAGTAGTATGGCACCACCGGCGGCCCGGGCATCCCGGCAAAGCCCGTGAGCAGCCCCGCCGCCGCCCCGGTCAGCCCGGTTTCCAGCGCGCCCGGCGCGTGACCCGGCTTTGCAGGCAGCAGGACCAGCGCGAATGCCACAATCGCCACTCCCGCAATCAGCACCCGCGCCAGTCCCGGCGGCGTGGCAAAAAGCACCAGCAGTCCCACCGGCGTCAGCACCATCGCCGTCCCGCCGATCACGCCCGCGCTCTTTTCGCCCGCGTTCCACACCTTGCGCGCGCCGACCAGCCCGATCAGCAGCCCGAGCATGTTGGAGACGACCACTGCCTCCCCCGGAGAGATCACCAGCCCGATCAGCGGCACCAGCAGGATCGCCATGCCAAACCCAGCCAACCCGCGCACGAACGCCGCGACAAACGCGGCCAACGCGCAAAGGCCGAGGGAGAGGAGTGGCAGGCCGAGCAGCATCAGGCGTCCTTCGACAGGCTCAGGACGAGCGGTTCTGGAAAGTCATGCTCCCAAAAACCCGCTCATGCTGAGCTTGTCGAAGCATGCCCACCAAGCTCACCGCAAATCAGGAGCCAGCGCCTCACCCTTCAGCAAGACAATCGCCTCATCCAGCGGCATCACCTTCTGGTGCTGTTCGCCCAGGATGCGGATCGCCACGGTGCCTTCTTCGGCCTCGCGCTTGCCCACCACCAGCAGGTAGGGGACTTTTGCCACCGAATGCTCGCGCACCTTGTAGTTGATCTTCTCGTTGCGCAGGTCGCTCTCGGCGCGGATGCCTGCGGCTTTCAGCTTGGCCAAAGCCTCACGCGCATAGTCGTCCGCGTCCGAAACGATGGTCGCCACCACCGCCTGCACCGGGGCCAGCCAGGTCGGCAGACGCCCGGCAAAATGCTCGATCAGGATGCCGATGAAGCGTTCATAGCTGCCAAAGATCGCGCGGTGCAGCATGACCGGGCGGTGCTTGTCGCCATCCTCGCCCACGTAGTTCGCATCCAACCGTTCGGGCAGGACGCGGTCAGACTGGATCGTGCCGACCTGCCAGGTGCGGCCAATCGCATCGGTCAGGTGCCATTCCAGCTTGGGCGCATAGAACGCGCCTTCACCGGGCAGTTCCTCCCAGCCATATTCGGGCGTGGCAAGGCCCGCGCGCACCACGGCGGCGCGCAACTCGCTTTCGGCCATGTCCCACATCGCTTCGGTGCCAAAGCGCTTTTCGGGGCGCAGGGCCAGCTTGATCGAATAGGTAAAGCCGAAGTCCTTGTAGATGCGGTCGGCCAGTTCGCAGAAGGCCTGCACTTCATCGACAATCTGGTCTTCGCGGCAGAAGATGTGCGCATCGTCCTGCGTGAACTGGCGCACGCGCATCAGTCCGTGCAGCGCACCATGCGGTTCATTGCGGTGGCAGCAGCCGTTTTCATACAGACGCAGCGGCAGATCGCGGTAGGATTTCAGCCCCTGCCGGAAGATCAGCACGTGCGCCGGGCAGTTCATCGGCTTCAGGGCCATCCAGTCGGCCTCGCCGCTGATCACCGGGCCTTCATCATCCACGTTGGGCACTTCATCGGGGATCACGAACATGTTTTCGCGGTATTTGCCCCAATGGCCGGACTGCTCCCACTGGCGCGCGTCCATCACCTGCGGGGTCTTCACCTCGCGGTAGCCTGCCGCATCGATAGCGCGGCGCATATAGGCTTCCAGCTCGCGCCAGATGACATAGCCCTTGGGATGCCAGAAGACCGAACCATGGGCCTCGGCCTGCAGATGGAACAGGTCCATCTCGTTGCCCAGCTTGCGATGGTCACGCTTGGCCGCCTCTTCCAGCCGCGTCATATGCGCGTCCAGTTGCTTCTTGTTGAGCCAGCCGGTGCCGTAAATGCGGCTGAGCATCGCGTTGTTCTGATCGCCGCGCCAATAGGCACCCGAAACGCGCGTCAGCTTGAACCCATTGGGATCGAGCTTGCCGGTTGAGGGCAAGTGCGGCCCCCGGCACATGTCGAGCCAAGCGTCTTTGTCATCTGGGGCCCCTGACCAGTAGACTGTCAGCGGCTCATCCCCCGGCAGTTCCGCCGCCCATTCGGCCTTGAAGCTCTCGCCCTGCTGCTTCCAGCGGCTGATCAGCTGCTCGCGGCTCCACTCCTCGCGGCGCAGCGGCTTGTTTGCACCGATAATCTTGCGCATCTGCGCTTCAATCGCGGGCAGGTCTTCCTCGGTGAAAGGACGCTCGGCAGGCGCAAAATCGTAATAGAACCCGTCATCGGTGCTCGGCCCGAAGGTGATTTGCGTGCCCGGAAACAATGCCTGCACCGCCTCGGCCAGAATATGCGCAAAGTCGTGCCGCGCCAGATCGAGCGCTTCGGCCTCGTCCTTTGCGGTCACCAGCGCCAGTTGCGCATCAACGGTGAAGGGCCGCGACAGGTCCACCAGTTCGCCATCGACCTTCGCCGCCAGCGCCGCCTTGGCAAGGCCGGGGCCAATCGCAGCGGCAATGTCGGCCGGAGTGGTGCCGGGCGCAACTTCGCGCACGGAACCATCGGGCAGGGTGATCTTCAGCAGTTCGGACATCGGGGACTCTCTAACGCGATTTCGCCGGTGCCTTGCCACAGGAACCGCCGGACCGAAAGGGCGGGCGTCAGGATTTCAACGCGGTGGGGCGGAGGCGTGCCTGTCCTGCTGCACCGGGACTTGGCTGACATCCATTGCTAAAGGGTCAAGCGTCATCGCCACTATGACAATGATGCTTGACACTCTTCCGAATCTAGTCAAGTAACCTTGTCATCAGATCAAGGAGGCTTGACCAATGGTTTGGAAGAACAACAATCCGGCCGTGCGCCGCTACACGATCAGGCTGGCTGTCCTGATGTCCGCCTATATGGTGCTGCTCATTTTCTCGAAGCTGATGTTCAAGCATGGCTATGGGCAGGGCGCGCTGGCCTATGTTCTGGCACTGCTCCCGGCGCTTGCAATCATCGGCGTGGTCTGGGCGGTGATGCGCCTGCTGGTGGAGCAGACCGATGAATATCTGCGGATGTTGATGGTGCGCCAAACGCTGTTTGCCACCGGCTTTACGCTGGTGATCACCAGCGTGCGCGAATGGCTGCAGAACTTCGATCTTATCTCGCCTGAAGACGGCGGCTTTGGTGCCACGTTCTTCTGGTTCGTCGGCCTTGGCATTGGCGGAGCGATCAACGCGCTGCTCGAACGGCGCGGGGCGCGCTCGGAATGAAGAACCGCCTCAAAGTGCTGCGCGCCGAACGCAATTGGAGCCAGGCCGATCTTGCCGAAAGGCTTGATGTCAGCCGTCAGTCGGTCAACGCTATTGAAACCGGCAAGTATGACCCGTCGCTGCCACTCGCCTTCCGCATCGCCGATCTGTTCGAATTGCCGATAGAGGCGATCTTTCAGCGCGGCGAATGAATCAGGTCAGGCGACCATTTCCTTCAGCGGCACGCCTGCATCGGCCAGCAGCTCAGGCGCAATGTGCGCGCGGGCTTCGACCAGCTTCTTGCCCTGAACGTAGTCCTTGACCATGTTCACGCAATCGAGCGCAATCACTTTGCCGCCCTTGAGGTAGACCACCGAGAACGAGCGCGTGGCCGGATCGCCGCGTAGCACGGCGTTGTCATGGCCGGTTGAAAGGCCCACGGTTTGCAGACGCAGGTCATATTGGTTTGACCAGAACCAAGGCGTTGCCTTGTAGGGCACCGGCACGCCGCAGATGTCCTTGGCCGCCGTGGTCGCCATGTCGTTGGCGTTCTGCACCGATTCCAGCCGGATCACTGCGCCATCGGCAAAATCGTTGGCGTGGGCTGCGCAATCGCCGATGGCATAGACATCGGGCAGCGATGTGCGGCAGAATTCGTCCACATCCACGCCGTTCGCCCCTGCGGCGCCGGCCGAGAGCAGCGGCGCGATGCACGGGATTATGCCGATGCCCACAATCACGATATCGGCGGGTAGCACCGATCCGTCCTGCATCTTCACCCCGGTCACTTTGGTGCCATCGCCCTCGATGCAGTCCATCGCAGCACCAGTGCGCAAATCCACGCCGTGCGCGCGGTGTTCGGCCTGATAGAATTCGGACAGCGCCTCGCCCGCTACGCGGGCCAGCACGCGGGGCAGGGCTTCGAGCAACGTGACTTGCACATCGAACTTGGTCAGCACCGCGGCCGCTTCCAGCCCGATGTAGCCTCCGCCGACGACGACAGCACGCTTTGCTCCTGCATCAAGTTCCCGCATCAACCGATCGGCATCTTCACGGGTGCGCACCGCGTGCACACCGGCAAGGTCTGCACCCATGCACGAAAGCCTGCGCGGATCGCCGCCGGTGGCCCAGATCAGCTTGCCATAGCCGATTTCCGAGCCATCACCGAGCTTCACGGTGTGTGCCGCCGGATCGAGCGAGACAACCTCGCTCGACAGCGTCATCTCGATATTCTTGTCCACCCAGAATTGCTCAGGGCGGATGCAGATGCGCTCAAACGTTTTTTCGCGCGCCAGATATTCCTTGGACAGCGGCGGGCGTTCATAGGGAATCTCCGGCTCGCGTCCGATCACCAGCACACGGCCTTCGAAACCGTTCTGGCGCAGCGCAATCGCGGCTTGTGCGCCGCCGTGGCCCGCTCCCACGATGATTACGTCTGCCTGTTCCATCTTCGATTCCTTCCGGCTTTGAAATTCCGTTTGGCCAAAAGGGGCGAAGCGTCAACCGGCTTGCGCGAAAAAGTCCGCTGCGGCCAAACGCGCGTTAGCTGTCTTGTGGCATTAACGCCCCAACAGCGTCCGCGCCTGACTGGCCACTTGCGCCAGCATGGCCGGGGCGACCACGGGGGCAGACTGCGCGCGGGCGACAAGGCTGCGGAACTGCTTCACGTTTGCGGCATTTGCCTCCAGCCAATCGGCCACGAACCCATCGGGCACTCCGCCGCGGGACCGCGTCAGGAAATCCAGCCGCATCTGTTCGAAATCGCGCGAAAGGCCTGCCACCAGCAGCCGCTCCCACGGATCGGACGGGTTCATCCGCCGCGCCGCTTGTTGCGCCCAGTCCAGCCCCAGCGCTGCGCCAAGATCGGCAAAGGCCCCGGTCAGCACGGCGGCATCCACGTTCAGATCGCCTGCCAGATGGGCCAGCCCCACCGCGCCGTCCATATCATAAAGATGCACCAGCCGCGCCGCGATAGCCGCAGGCGCTCCGGCTGTTGCCAGTTCATTGGCCATGGCCTGCGCCTGAGCCTGCGCTTCGCCGCGCAGCAATTGCGCCACGGTGTGTGACAGCAGTTCAACCCCACCGGACAGGTTCTTGATCAGATCGCCCGGTTGGACCGAGCCATGGCCTGCACGCAGCACATCGGCAATCTGCCCGCGAGCGCCCAGCGCGGTGCGTTCAAACAGCGCCAGCCGCAGCGCTTCGGGCATGGTCGCAGTATCGAGCATATCCCACGTGGCGCGCAGATCAAACAGGCGTTCTGCTGCCACAAACGCGGCCACCACTTGCGCCAGCGACGCGCCCTCTTCCTCGCACAGTTCAAACGGCATGACCGGCCCAAGCCGGTTGATCACGCGGTTGGCCAGCTTGGTTGCGATGATCTCGCGGCGCAACTGGTGGGCCGTGATCTCGGCTGCAAAAGCTTCGCGCATCTGGGGGGGAAATGCGGCCACAAGTTCTGCTTCCAGCACTGGATCGTTCACCAGCTGGCTGTCTTCCAGCGCGCGTTGCAGCGCCAGCTTGCTGCTGGAAAGCAGCACAGCAAGTTCCGGCCGGGTCAGCCCCTGTCCGGCGGCTGCACGCCGCGCCAAGTCTTCCGCGCCTGCCAGCCCTTCAGTCTTCCGGTCCAGATCGCCCGATTCCTCCAGCACATCGATCAGGCGCGACCACGATGGCATGGCCGCTGCACCGCCGCGCTCGGCGATGGACAGGGCGAGCGCTTGCAGCCGGTTGTCCTCCAGCACCAGATGCGCCACATCATCGGTCATCGAAGCCAGCAGTTCGACGCGCGCATCCTCCGTCAGCTTGCCCGAACGCTTGGCCGCGGCCAGCGCGATCTTGATATTCACCTCGTTGTCCGAACAATCGACGCCCGCTGAATTGTCGATAAAGTCGGTGTTGATGCGTCCCCCGGTTCCATTGCCACCTTCCAGTGAAAACTCGATGCGCGCTGCCTGTGTGGTGCCAAGGTTGGCGCCTTCGCCGATGACCTTGGCGCGCACTTCATTGGCTGAAACGCGCACCGCATCGTTCGAAGGATCGCCCACGTCCACGTTGTTCTGGGCGCTGGCCTTCACATAAGTGCCAATGCCGCCAAACCACATCAGGTCAACCGGCGCGCGCAGGATGGCGGTGATCAGCGAATCTGGGTCGATCTCAGCCACATCCAGATCAAGCATCGCCTGAACTTCGGACGATAGCGGAATCGCCTTCATCGCGCGTGGAAACACTCCACCGCCTGCCGAAATCAGGCTCTTGTCGTAATCGTCCCAGCTTGATCGAGGCAGTGCAAACATGCGCGCGCGCTCGTCCCAGCTTGCCGCCGGATCGGGATCGGGATCGAGGAAAATGTGCCGGTGATCGAACGCCGCCACCACTTTCAGCGTCTTGGACAGCAGCATGCCGTTGCCGAACACGTCGCCCGACATATCGCCGCAGCCCGCCACGCGCACCAGCTCGCTCTGCACGTCCACGCCCAGTTCCAGGAAATGCCGCTGCACCGAAAGCCACGCACCCTTGGCGGTGATGCCCATCGCCTTGTGGTCATAGCCCTTCGATCCACCACTGGCGAAAGCATCGTCGAGCCAGAAGTCCTTTGACTCCGCAATGGCATTGGCCACGTCAGAGAAGGTCGCGGTGCCCTTGTCGGCGGCCACCACGAAGTACGGGTCCTCGCCATCGCGCACCACCACGGCGTCTGGGTGAACCACCGCGCCTTCAACGATATTGTCGGTAAGCGAAAGCAGCGTGCGGATGAACACCTGATAGCTGGCCTTGCCTTCGGCCAGCCAGCCTTCGCGGTCCTTGGCCGGATCGGGCAGCTGTTTGGGATAGAACCCGCCTTTGGCCCCGGTCGGCACGATCACCGCGTTCTTCACCCGCTGCGCTTTCATCAGGCCCAGCACTTCGGTGCGGAAATCGTCACGCCGGTCAGACCAGCGCAGGCCCCCGCGCGCCACTGGCCCGGCGCGCAGATGAATGCCTTCCACGCGCGGGGAATAGACAAAAATCTCGCGCCACGGCAGCGGCTTGGGCAGGCCGGGCACCAGGGACGAATCGATCTTGAACGCCAGCGCCTCTGCCGCCGCAAGGGCAAAGGCATTGGTGCGCAGGATTGCCCCCATCAGCGCACGGAATTGGCGCAGCAGCCGGTCATCGTTGATCGCGGCCACGCCGGAAAGGCCCGTCTTTATGCGCTCTTCGGCTTGGGCAAAAGCGGCGTCACGGTCTCCAGCGAATGCCGGATCATGCCGCGCGACAAAGGCATCGATCAGCCCGCGCGTCACCGCAGGCGCGGCTTTCAGCGCCTCGACCACGGTGGCTATGCTGAAGGTCATGCCCGCTTGCCGCAGATAGCGGTAGAACGCACGCAGCCAGTTGGCCTCGGTCGCGGAAAGGCCAGTGGCCACGATCAGGCGGTTGAAGGCATCATCTTCGGCCGCGCCGTTCAGCACGGCGGCCAGCGATCCTTCGATGGCTTCGGCGCGCGCCAGCAGATCATCCACCGACGCATCTGCCGGATGCGAAACAAGAAAATCGTGGATATAGCCCAGCCGCCCGCCATCCAGCGGGGTGGGCATTTCTTCCAGCACGCGGAAGCCGAAGTTTTCCAGCACCGGCACCGCATCGGACAGAACGATTGCGCCTTCGCGTTGATAAAGCTTCAGTCGCAGCGCCAGTTCTCCGGCATTGCGGTGCAGACGCGCGGCGCGGCGCGGGGCCGTGCTACCGGCCAGCGTGCGCAATACGCGGATGTCGCTGGCGGCCTCTGCCGGGCCAGCGGCATTGCGGTACGCAATCGGGAAAGCATCGGCAAAGCGCGCGGCAATCGCTGCAGCGCGTGATGGGTCTTCGGCCTTGGCCAGTTCGGCCTCCACCGCGCCTGCCCAGCCGCGCACCATCGATTGCAATTGCAGGTCCAGCGCGTCCTCGTCTGCCCGGGCATTCTGCTCGCGCACGTCGAGCACAAAGCGCAGCATGGCCAGCGTACTGGCCTCTACCTGCAGGGCCCAATCGATCACCTGCGCGCCGGCGGCGCTTTCCAGCATCGCCTGAATGGCAAGGCGCATCTGCGTGGACAGCACATCGCGCGGCAGCCACACGAAGGCGAACATGTGCCGCGCCAATGGCGCTTCTACTAGCGCAAGGCGCGCGCGGGGCCGGTCAACCAGGCTCATCGTTGCGGTGACCACCCGCTCCAGATCGGCTTCGGCAAAGGAGATCAGCAGATCGTGCGGCAGCGCGGTCATCGCATGGACCAGCGCCTTTCCGGCGTGGCCATTGGGGGCAAAGCCGAACTTGACCATCAGCTCGGAAAGCTGCGTGCGCAGGCGCGGAATGCGGTCGGGCGCGGCGGCCAGCGCGGCGCTGGTCCATACGCCTGCATGGACGGACAATGCCACCACCGCGCCGCCTTCGATGCGCGGCACGATGAACAGGTCCAGCGGCACGCGGCGGTGCACGTTGGCAATGCGGTTGGCCTTGACGATCAGCGGCGCACGGCCCTTGCCGCTTTCAAACCACGCAAAGGCACGGTCATAGGAAGCGTCGGCCAGCAGGCCAAGATCGCTTGCGCGGCAGATGCCCAGCGGCTTTTCCTCGGTGCCATCGCGCAGGCGGGTGACGCAGCCCAGTTGCGTGAGCATGCCGTCCGCCAGCCAGCGCAGCAGCGCTGCGCCTTCGGGATCGGCCAGACTATCGGCATCGGCGCGCATCGCGGCCTGCATCGTCGGCCAGTCCGCCACTGCGGCGCGCACATCGGCCAGCGTTTCTTCCAGCGCGGTCAGCAAGGCACGCCGCTGGCGCGCATCGGCGCGTTCGGTTTCAAGATAGACGATGGATTCGCGCCGCTCTCCGCTGGCATCGCCCGCTGGAAGGTCGGTAAGCCGCCCTTGCGCATCACGGCGCACGGCGGTTACCGGATGGACCAACCGGTCAATGGTCAGCCCTTGCGCAGTGATGGCCGAAGTTATTGAATCGACGAGGAAGGGCATGTCGTCATTGATGACGGCAAGGCGCAGATGGCGCCCAGTACTGCCCGATCCGCTGACACTTTCGATGGCGATGGCAGGCGCGCTGCCGTTGCGCACGGAGGCGGCTGTGGCGGTGAAGCGGGCAGCCTCGGCAAGGCGCGCAGTGTCAAAATCGCGAGCTTCATCGGGCAGGAGCGCAGCGGCGAAGCGCTCGGCCAGCGCAAAGGCCAGAACATCGGCGGAGTCGGACAGGGTTGCGGATGTTGACGCCATGGCGATTTTCCGACTCTCCAGTAAGAGAGAAATATTACTCTCTCTTGTAATTATACGATACGGCTTTGTATCATTATTGCAGATGCTAATCCAGCCGCGGCAAAGCCACAAGTCCGGTTCACTGGCGCGTCCGGCTTAACCTGCTGTTCTCAACCCCTAGCACACCGATTGGTGCCGGTTCGTGGCATCTGTGTGTCGCCAGGTGCTGCTAGGTGCATCTAGGTGCACTTCAGGAATCCACCATTTCACGCGCGGCCTGTGCAGTCAGCGCGATGGATTTCAGCCGCGCCTTTTGATCAAAAATTGATGCAGCAACAATAATTTCGTCCGCGCCCGTACGCTCGGCAAATGCGGCCAGACCGGCCCGCACCGTCTCCACCGATCCGGTCGCGCTCACTTGCCGCACATGCTCCAGCATGGCGTGGGCTTGCGGCGGAAGTGAGTCGCGATAGCCGGGCACCGGCGGCTTGAGCTTGCCCGGATTGCCGGTGCGCAGCGCGACGAACGCCTGATCCATCGACGAGGCGAGCAATTGCGCCTCCTCATCGGTATCGGCAGCCACCACGTTGATCGCAGCGGCGCAATAGGGAGCGTCCAGTTCCTCGGATGGCTGGAACCGTTCGCGGTAGATTTTCAGTGCGGAATCAAGTTGATCGGGCGCAAAGTGCGAGGCGAAGGCATAGGGCATGCCGAGCATCGCCGCCAGTTGCGCGCCGAACAGGCTCGATCCCAGAATCCACATCTGCACCTTTGCGCCGCTCGCCGGATAAGCCTGAAGCGGCACGCGTGGATCGCCTGCGAACAGGGCGCGCAGTTCCACGACGTCTTGCGGAAAGTCCTCCGCCGCGCGGTTCGTGTCCTTGTGCAGCGCGCGCATGATGCGCTGGTCGGCCCCCGGCGCGCGGCCCAGCCCCAGGTCAACGCGGCCCGGATAGAGCGCATCGAGCGTGCCGAATTGTTCTGCGATAACAAGAGGATTGTGGTTGGGCAGCATGATCCCGCCCGCGCCGATGCGAATGCGCGACGTGCCTTGCCCGATATGCGCGAGCGCCACGGATGTGGCGGCCCCGGCAAGGCCTTCCATCCCGTGATGTTCGGCCACCCAATAGCGCAGGAAGCCGGATTCTTCGGCCACGCGGGCGGCGGCCGCAGAATTGCCGAGCGCCTGTCGTGCCGTACCACCTTCGACCACGCTTACCAGATCGAGGATGGAGAGTTTCATGGCGCGGGCTTTTCGGTTGTTGCAGAAGCACTTGATGTAGGGGCGGCCCCAAGCTGTTCAAGGTAGCCTTTTGCAACCTTTCCCGCCTCGCCGTTCGGGTCCATCGCCACAACCGATTCCCACGATTTGCGCGCAGCCTCATCCCGGCCTGAAAGCACGGCGATGACGCCCGCTTCGATCCCCACCAGCGGATCGCGCGGGGCATATTTTGCTGCCATTTCAATGTCTCTTTGGGCGCGGGGCAGATCGTCCATGCGCCGGGCCAGCGTGGCCGAAAGCAGCCAGCCTTCGCCGTCTTCCGGGGCAAGGCGGTGCGCTTCGACCAGCGCAGCGTCAGCCTCGGCATTGCGGGACAGCGCCACCAGCGCGCGTGAGCGGTCGATCTGGATCGCACCAAGCGCCAGTGCATCGGCATAGTCCTTTACCGTCAGCGCCCGGTCGAACCAGCCAAGCGCGGCTTCGGCCTTTCCCCCTGCAAGGGCCGCGTTCCCGGCCATCGCCATCAGCGGAACGGCGGCCACTTGCTGCGGTTGAGGCACGCCTGCCACGGCTTGGGCAAAAGCCTCAAGCGCACCTTCGAAATCGCCCATGCCCGAACGCACCATGCCGAGGCACTGGTTGGCGCGCACTTGCTGGCCGGTATCGCGGCTTTCTCCCAGCCAGGTCTGTGCTTCGACCAGCGCAGCATCGGGATTGGTCCGCGCCTTGGCCAAGCAATCGGCCAAACGGTCTTGTTCGGGCAGATCGGGCCGCTCCAAACCCGCTTCGCGCTCTGTTTCACGCTGTTGCTCTGGGGTCCGGCGGCGCGGGATTGGCAGGTCGGACGGGCGCATCGGAATGGTGGCGGGGCCGATCTGCATGAGGGACATTTCCTGCGCCTGTTCCATTGCAAACAGGGGAGTAGGCAGATCGAACATGCGGGTCTTATCCTTCAAGATCGGCCAGCTCGCGCAGCAGCAGCGCAATGTCGGCGGGGCGCGAAAGACGGTGATCGCCGTCCTTGAGCAGGTGGACCTGCACATCGGCTGAACGCAAGGCGCGGGCCAGCCGCAAGGAGATTTCCCACGGCACATCGGCATCGGCCTGCCCATGCAGCAGCCGCACCGGACCATCGAAGGCAATTTCCCCGCCCAGTTGGCGGTGGCGTTCGGCATCGGAAAAGAACCCGGCGTGGGTTGGCGTGGGGTTTGGCCCGTAAGGATTGTCCTCGTAGATCGTCCGTCCGGCGGCAAGCGCGATGCGTTGCGATTGTGACAGGCCCCATTCGGTGAAATCAGGCGCGGGCGCGATGCCGATCAAGGCTTTGGCGCGGGCCCCCAAGCTTTGCGCGATTAGCATCATAAGCCAGCCGCCCATGCTGGAGCCGACCAGTTGCACGGCCTCGATGCCAAGGTGGTCGATCAGCGCCACCACCTCGTTTCGCCATTGCGACAGGCGGCCATCGGCAAAGTCGCCCTCGCTTTGCCCGCAGCCGGTGTAATCGAGCAGCAGGCAGGCGCGGCCCCGTTGCTCCGCCCATTCCAGCACAGCTTGCGCCTTGCTGCCCGCCATGTCGGACATGTATCCGGGCAGGAACACGATTGCAGGGCCGGTGCCTGCGAGGTGGCGATAGGCCATCTGCAGGCCGGAGGGCAGGGTGAAGCGGTGAACGGCGGTCATGCCCAAAGTCATGGCGCGGTGGCAGCGGTGGGGCAAGCGGGCTTGCGAGGAAGCGCGCCTGCCAGCCGGTCTGCTGCCCATTGCGCGGCTTCGGCCACCACCGGATCGGGATCGGCAAGGAGGGCCTGCACCGCCGGGATCAGGGCCGGATCGTTGCTGTTGCCTGCGGCATAAAGGCAATTGCGAACCCAGCGATTGCGCCCGATGCGCTTGATGGGGGAACCGCTGAACACGGCACGGAACGTGGCATCATCAAGGGCCAGCAATTCGGCTAGCTTCGGTGCGGCCAGTTCCGCGCGGGGCAGAAAGGCACGGTTGGCCTGTGCGGCAGCGGCAAAACTGTTCCACGGGCAAGCGGCAAGGCAATCGTCGCAGCCATAGATACGGTTGCCTATTGCGGCGCGAAATTCGTGCGGGATCGGGCCTTTGTGTTCGATGGTCAGGTAGGAAATGCAGCGGCGCGCATCCAATCGGTAGGGTGCGGGAAAGGCGTCTGTCGGGCAGGCCACCTGGCAGGCGGTGCAGGTGCCGCAGCGGTCTGCGTGGGGTTGGTCAGGGCAAAGCTCAAGCGTGGTGTAGATTGCGCCGAGGAAGAGCCATGAGCCGTGGGTGCGACTGACGAGATTGGTGTGTTTGCCCTGCCAGCCGATGCCAGCCAGTTCGCCCAGCGGCTTTTCCATCACCGGGGCGGTATCGACGAAGACTTTGACTTCTGCGCCCGGTTGGTCCGCCACGATCCAGCGGGCCAGCGCCTTCAGGTTGCGCTTCACCACATCGTGATAATCGCCGCCTTGGGCATAGACCGAAATGCGCGCGCGGTCCGGGTGGGCTTCCAGCGCGCGGGGGTCGGCGGCGGGGGCATAGCTCATGCCCAGCGCAATCACGCTTTGCGCCTGCGGCCACAGCGATTGCGGGCCGCGCCGGTGGTGGAGGCGGGTTTCCATCCATTCCATCGTGCCGTGATGGCCGTCGCCCAGCCATTGTTCTAGGCGTTTCGCGCGCACGGGATCGTCGGCGGCAGGCGCGATGCCGCAGGCGGCGAAGCCAAGGCGCGCAGCTTCGGCCTTCAGCCGGTCTTCCAGACTTTTTGCCGTGCCGTTAACCAAACTTGCTGCCTCGCTCGTTCATCGCCTATCGTTAATGCCATGACGTATGAAGATCGAGCTAGGGGAATGGCCTGTGTCAGGCAATGCGGTTGACCTGACGGGCGTGGAGCTCGCTATCGAAGCGCGCGGGTTGGTGAAGCGGTTCGATGGCTTTACGGCTGTTGATGGCGTGGACATTTCGGTGCCCAAGGGCGCGATCTACGGCATTCTGGGGCCGAATGGTGCGGGGAAGACCACCACGCTGCGCATGCTGCTGGGCATCATCGATCCCGATCAGGGCTATCGCCGGGTGCTGGGGGCGGAACGGCCCACCGATGTGGCGCGGCGCATTGGCTATCTGCCGGAAGAGCGTGGGCTTTATCCGGCGATGAAGGCCTATGAGGCCATCGGATTTCTGGCCGCGCTGCGCGGGATGTCCTTGAAAGAAGGGCGGCGCAAGGGGCGCGAGATGCTGGAGGCGCATGGGCTGGGCTATGCCGCAGACCGGCAGATCCGGCAGATGTCCAAGGGCATGGCGCAGACCGTGCAATTGCTGGGCACGCTGGTGCACGAACCCGATCTGGTGGTGCTGGATGAGCCGTTTTCCGGCCTCGACGCGCTCAATCAGGGCAAGCTGGAGCGGATGATCCGCGATCTGGCGGCAAAGGGCACGACGGTGATTTTCTCCACCCATGTTATCGCCCATGCCGAGCGGCTTTGCGATCAGGTGGCGATCATCGCAGGGGGCAAAGTGCCGTTTGCCGGGCCGGTCGATCTGGCGCGCGACCGGTTGCGCCCGCAAGTGCGGCTGGAAACGCGCGCGCAGGATGGGGCTTGGCGCGTAGCGCTTCCCGCTGATGCGCGGCACGAAGGATCATTCTGGTATTTCTCGCTGCCTGAAACCGGGGTGGAGCCGCTGCTGCGCGCGCTGATTGAAGGGGATGCGGGGATTCTGAGCCTTTCCATCGAACGCGCCGGTTTGCACGATGCTTTCGTCGCCATTGCCGGAGAGGCTGCGGCCAAGGCGCTTGAAGAAAGCCCGGGAGACGCAAAATGAGCATGTTTGGCGACAAGCTGCAGGCCATGCTGGTGATCGCGCGGCGTGATTTTGTGGCGGTGGTCTTTTCCAAGACGTTCATCTTCTTCCTGATCGGGCCGATTTTCCCGGTGCTGGTCGGTGGCCTTGCCGGAAGCATCGGCGGCAAAGTGCAGCAGAATGTCGATCGGCCAACGATTGGTCTTGCGATGAGCGCTGAGGATTCGCGCGCCTTGCTGGCCGCGCGGGACGAATTGCAAGGGCGCGTGCCGGGCTTCATTCCCGATATCGTGGTGCTGCAGGATGTGAAGCCGGGCGAGGAATTCGATGCGCGCGCGGCGCTGGCCAATGGCGATACGCCGGTGTCCGCCGTGGTGAGTGGCACGCTGGAGGCTCCGCTGATGACCGCTCCGCGCGAACGGGCGCGGCAGTGGGTGGGGATCGTATCGAACCTTGCCGCGCGGGCGAAATCGGCCACGCCGACGGCCTATCCCGAAGTGGCGGTGGCGGAAGTCGCCACGTCTGTTGCCAAAGTGAAGACCGGGCAGATCTTCACCGCGCAAGGATCGCAAGTGGTGCTGTTCCTGCTGACGATGTTGCTGGCGGGCATGGTGCTGTCCAACCTGGTGGAGGAAAAGGCCAACAAGATCATCGAAGTGCTGGCCGCCGCCATCCCGATGGACGCGATGTTCATGGGCAAGCTGTTTGCGATGCTGGCCGTCAGCCTTGTCGGCATTGCGGTGTGGGGCGGCGTGGGCGGGGCGATTGTGCTGGCAGGCGGCAGGGCGCTGCCGGTGATGTCGGTTCCGGCGGTGGGGTGGCCCTTGTTCCTGACGCTGGGTTTTCTCTATTTCACGATGGCCTATCTGCTGATGGGATCGCTGTTCCTGTCCATCGGCGGCATGGCGACAACGGTGCGCGAAGTTCAGACGCTGTCGATGCCGGTGTCGATGTTCCAGCTGATGGTGTTCTTCTTTTCGAGCTACGCGCTGTCATCGCCCGGCACCTGGGTGGAATGGGCCTCGATCATATTCCCGGTAAGCTCGCCTTATGCGATGCTGGCGCGCGCGGCGCAGGACCCGCAAGTCTGGCCGCATGTGGCGGCGCTGGGCTGGCAGGCGTTGTGGGTGATCGTGATCGTGCGCAGTGGGGCACAGCTGTTCCGGCGGACGGTGATGAAATCCGGCCCGGCCACCGGGAGCAGGAGCGTGTGGGCGCGCGTCTTCAGGCGTGCAAAGGCTTATTGACATTGGTGTAGGTTGTGGCAGCTTGTCATTGTGACGAGGACCGCGCGCGAAGGTGCGGCCCGTGAGAGAGGATGACCATGGCCACGCAGCTTTCCCCCGAAGCGCCGCAGTTTGCCTATCGCAGTTCGCCCACCGCGATTGAGGCTTTTTCCGCATGGTTGCGTGACAATCCGCAAGCCTTTCCGCCGCATACGCACCCGTGGGATGTGAGCCGTTCGGACATCTATGTCGAGGATCGTTGGCAGCCGATCTTCGCCCAGATGCGCGCAGATGCGCCGGTGAACTTCGTGCCCGAATCACCCTATGGTGCGTACTGGAACGTGGTGAACCACAAGGCGGTGAGCCATGTGGAGGCGCTGCCCGAGCTGTTCTCGTCATCGTGGAAATACGGCGGGATCACCATCGGCGATCCGCCCGCTGACACCGATCCTGCGCTGCTGGCCGAACGCCAATTGCCGATGTTCATCGCGATGGACCGGCCCGAACATACTGGCCAGCGCCGCACGGTTGCCCCGGCCTTCACGCCGGGCAAGATGGCCGAAATGGAAGCCGAAATCCGCAAGCGGACTGGTGAAGTGCTTGATTCGCTGCCGTGGGGCGAAAAGTTCGACTGGGTGGACAAGGTTTCGATCGAGTTGACCACCGGCATGCTGGCGCTGCTGTTCGGCTTTCCGTGGCAGGACCGGCGGCTCCTGACCTTCTGGTCAGACTGGGCGGGGGATGTGGAGCTGATCCTGGCGCGTGAGCTTTCGGACATGCGCTTCAGCTTTCTGGGCGAAATGGCGCACTATTTCCAGCGGCTGTGGGGCGAGCGGATGCGGTCTGAGCCAACCGGCGACCTGATCTCGATGATGATCCATTCCGAGGCCATGAACCACATGAGCCCGCAGGAATTCATGGGCAATCTGGTGCTGCTGATCGTGGGCGGCAACGATACCACGCGCAACACCATGTCGGGCATCGTCCACGCGCTTGACCAGTTCCCGGATCAGCGTGATCTGCTCGAGCGTGATCCTTCGCTGATCCCCAATGCGGTGCAGGAATGCCTGCGTTTCGTCACGCCGCTGGCGCACATGCGCCGCACGGCCACGGCGGATGCGGACCTGTTCGGGCAGGAGATCAAGGCGGGCGACAAGCTGGTGCTCTGGTATCTTTCGGCCAACCGTGACGAGACCGTGTTCGAGAACCCGGACAAGCTGATCGTGGATCGGCCCAATGCGCGGCGGCACTTGTCGTTCGGCTATGGCGTACACCGCTGCGTGGGGGCGCGGCTGGCTGAACTGCAATTGCGCATCTTGCTGGAGGAAATGCACGAGCGGCGGATGCGGGTGCGTGTGGCAGGTGAGGTGGAGCGGGTGCGCGCCAACTTCGTGCATGGGTTCCGCAAGCTGGAAGTCATACTCGAAAAGCGGTAAGATTCGGGAGTCATCTGGCAGACAGGTTGGTATGCTATGACCTGCGTCACCATTGCCGGGGTAGGACGGGCCTAGAATGGGCCGTGTCCTGCTGGTGGGCCACCGCCCCCCCGAGGTTTCGCCTCCCGGCCTGTCAGCAGGACACCTGAGGTTTATGATGAACCGCTTCGCCTCCGATCGCCGCCGCTTCATCGCCTTGCTAGGCGCGGGCGCGGTCATGCCGCTGGCTTCGGCCTGCAGCGCCAAGCCTGCGGCCAAGGGCACCTTCCCGATCATGAAGAGCGAGGCCGAGTGGCGGCGGTTGCTGGGGGCCGAACGGTTCCACATCCTGCGCGAGGAGGGGACCGAGCGGCCCTTTACCTCTCCGTTGAACAAGGAAAAGCGCAAGGGCGTGTTCGTGTGCGCGGCCGATGGCACGCCGTTGTTTGCGTCCTCCACCAAATATGAAAGCGGCACCGGCTGGCCCAGTTTCTGGAAGCCGCTGCCCAAGGTTGTGGGCAGCACGATTGACCGGTCGCTGGGCATGACGCGCACCGAAGTGCATTGTAACCAGTGCGGCGGGCATCTGGGCCATGTGTTTGATGATGGCCCTGCGCCTACGGGCCTGCGCTATTGCATCAATGGGCTGTCGCTGAAGTTCCAACCCGCCTGAGGTTGCGCGCGCGCCTTTTTGTTGCAGCGCGTCGTTGGTGGTTGACCGGGCAGGCCAATCTGCCAACGCAAACGCGTGCGCAGATGGCTCGGCCTTGTTTTCCTGCTTTTTCCATTGCTCTGGCTCGGCTGGTCCGCGCCAAGGTTTGATCCGCGCCATTATGATAACCGGATGCGCATCGAAGATGTGACAGCCCGCATCGGCGCGTCGGAACGCCAAGCTTTGGGGCCATTCGCACCGGTGGCGATGTGGCGCCTGAAGGGGGCTGACCGGCGGTTTGGAGGCTATTCCGCGCTGGTGCTGCGCCGGGACGGGACGGGCCTGCGCGCGATCAGTGACCGCAACCGGACGCTGCAGATCAATCTGCCGGTCAGGACCGGCTGGCAAGAGACGGCGATCCCGCGCCTGATCGTGCGCAGCATCGGCCGGGGGTACTATCTGGGTTACGATCCCGAATCGGCCGTGCGTGACAAGGACGGTGCGGTGTGGTTGGGGCTGGAAGATGCCTTCCACGTGGTCCGCGCCGACATGCGCACTGGGCAGGCGCGCTTTTTCCCCGTGCCCGAACTGCGCGATTGGCCGCGCAATGGTGGGGCCGAGGCGATGGCGCGGCTGACCGACGGGCGCTGGATCATGCTGTGCGAAGCGTGCGGCGGGGGCAAGGGCGGCCTGCACCTTGGTCTGATCTTTCGCGGCCATCCCGGCCAGACGAAGGCGCAAAAGTTTGGGCTGATCATGCCACCGGGCTTCGATCCGGTGGATGCAGCAACCCTGCCCGATGGGCGCGTCCTGATCCTGGCGCGACGGCTGGTCCTGTTCCCGCCTCACTTCGAAGCGCGGATCGTGCTGGCTGATTTCGCGGCGCTCGATCCCAAGCGGCCTTTGCCCACGCAAGAGGTGGCGCGCCTTGACGGCTCGCCCATCCGCGAAAACTGGGAGGGCATGGCCTTGATGCCTGGTGCCAATCCGCGCGATCTGGCGCTGTGGCTGATATCCGATGCCAATGATTCGGCGTTTCAGGAAACGTTGCTGCTGCAGTTGCGGTTTGATCTGCAAAGCCTGCCACATTCAGGCGGGCCGCGCTGAAACAGCGCATAGCAAAAGCCCCCATTCCGCGCGGGAAAGGGGGCCTTGGCTATCTCCCTTGCGGGAAAGCTGATTAGGCGGCGTTCGCCTTCACCAGATCGCGCTTTACCTTGAGGGCGCGCGACGAAAGCTTGGTGTCGGCCTGCTTGAGCAGCCAGTTATCAAGGCCACCGTTGTGTTCCACCGAACGCAGACCATGCGTCGAAACGCGGAACTTGAAGCTGCGGTCCAGCTTCTCGCTCATCAGCGTGACGTTCTGCAGGTTGGGCAGGAACAGACGCTTGGTCTTGTTGTTGGCGTGGCTTACGTTGTGACCGACTTGGCGGCCCTTACCGGTCAGTTCGCAGATACGCGACATGGCTAAAACTCGCTTGTGTTCGATAAACTCTATCAGGAAGGCGCGGCTCTTATCGATTCACCGGGCGAAGTCAAGGATTCGGCGTTTGAAAGCGACAATGCGGCAGGTATGGCTTTTGGCATGACACGCTGGCCCCTGCCCGAACCGATGCGCATGGCGCTGGAACAAGCCGCCCGCGCAGGCGATGCAGGCGAAGTGCCGATTGGCGCGGTGGTGGTCAAGGACGGTGTGGTGATTGCTGCGGCGCATAACCAGCCGCGCGCGCTGTGCGATCCCACTGCCCATGCCGAAGTGCTGGCGATTCGCGCTGCGGCGGCGGTTTTGGGGCAGGAGCGGCTTGAGGGGTGCGACTTGTGGGTCAGCCTTGAGCCGTGCGCGATGTGTGCAGGCGCCATCGTGCATGCGCGGATTGCGCGGGTCTATTACGCAGCGGGTGATGCCAAGGGCGGGGCTGTGGAGCACGGCGCGCGGGTGTTTGATCAGCCGACCTGTCTGCATCGGCCCGAGGTCTATTCGGGCATGGGCGAGTCTGAGGCGGCGGACCTGCTGCGGGGGTTTTTTCGCGAGCGGCGGTAAGGCCACGCTTTCCGCTTCAAACCCGTTCGCCCTGAGCTTTTCGAAGGGTGCCGCCGTTGCGTGAGCATGCTTCGACAAGCTCAGCATGAGCGGGTTTTGGGGGGCGACATTCCTCCTCTTTCTTTCGTCGCCCCGGGCTTGACCCGGGGTCCCGCTTTGTTGCGGTTTCAGCTTTGGTCAAGAAGGCAGCGGGATCCCGGGTCAAGCCCGGGATGACGAGACGGGGGGACCTGATTTGGGAGAATAGGGACTTGGCCTAAAACGACCGCCAGATCTTGACCGGCACCGTGTTGGGCGGGCCGCTGCCGGTGGGGCAGCGCATGGGTTTGAAGGTGCGCGAATAGCAGACGTGGACTTCGCGCAGCCAGCCGTCGCGGCCCAGCAGCAGGCGGAACATGTCTGGTTTCAGGCGCGGGTTGGCCAGTGCCATGGCCTGGCGGACTTTGCCCGCGTCCAGCCCTTCGGTGCGGGAAAGGCGCGCCATGTCGGGGAATTGCAGCGTCTGGAACAGCGTGCGGCCTTTGTCGAAATAGGCGGCAGGATCAGCGCTCATGCAAGTGCCGTGCTTGGCCCATTCGTGCAGCATCAGATCAGCCGACGGCGTGGTGCAGAAATTGCGGCGCAGCACTTGTGCATCGGGCAGGCGGCGCGAGGGACAATATTGCGGGTATTTGCCGCCCTTCCCGTCTGGCCAGAGGCCGTGGAGGATGAAGCCAAAGCGGCCCTGCTTGCCCGAACATTGCGTGGCATGGCGCGGATCGGCCTTGCGCGTGCGGCAGAATTCAGGGGACCAGCTGGCGGCAAGCGTATAGCTTGTGATCGGCGTGACGCGTGGCGGAGCGTCTGGTTCGGGCAGCGGCGGCACGCTAAGCTGCGGCGGGGCTTCGCATTGCCAGCCTTGCGCCAAAGCCGGAGACGCGAGCGCGAGGAGAAGGATGCTCAGAACACTGCGCATCGCAATCAGCCCTCCTTGCGCGCGGCTAGCCATGCGCTGGATGCGGGCAGCCACATCAGCACGCCAGCGGCCAGCATCAGCAGAATCGCGATAGCCGAGACGATAGCAAAGGGCATGCCGATCATCGTGGCAGCCACCGGGATCCCGGCAAGGCCCACCACATCAAGTGCGATGACGACCGAGAGGAACCAGCGGGCCATGGCAAAGCCGCCGCGCGCAATCACCAAGGCCAGGCCGATGGCGATTAGCGCATTGGCAAAGGGGCCGATCATGATCTGCAAGGGTGGCGCATCAAGCGCTGCAGCCATGGCACCAAGGTGGGCGGCGACATTGGCGATGCGGATAAGCTGGCTGAGGATTACGCCTTGTTCGAACAGGCGGATCGTGGTGGGGCGGGGATTGGTCATCAAGCCGTTCTTTCAGTCCAGCGGCGTGAAGTCGAGACCGATGTCGGCGGC
This sequence comes from Novosphingobium sp. HNCC26BN242, assembly GCF_057180525.1. Classification (NCBI taxonomy): domain Bacteria; kingdom Pseudomonadati; phylum Pseudomonadota; class Alphaproteobacteria; order Sphingomonadales; family Sphingomonadaceae; genus Novosphingobium; species Novosphingobium sp. HNCC26BN242. The sequence goes on along the minus strand of NZ_JBXUGM010000002.1, from coordinate 340,690 downwards.
TGGCGCGCTTTGCGTGAGGCGGCCGACCGATACGTAGTCCACGCCGGAGGCGGCGATGGCACCGATCGTATCGAGCCGCACTCCGCCCGAAGCTTCGCATGGCACGCGGCCTGCGACCAGCGCGACGGCCTGACGCAATAGATCAGGCCCCATGTTGTCGAGCAGCAGGCGTGTGGCTCCGGCTGCCAGCGCGGGTTCGATCTGGTCGATGTGGTCGACTTCGCAGATCACGTCCTTCACGCCAGCGGCCAGCGCGCGGTGCACGGCTTCGGCTACGCCACCTGCGACAAGGACGTGGTTGTCCTTGATCATGGCCGCATCCCACAGGCCCATGCGGTGATTGCTCCCGCCGCCGGTGCGCACGGCGTATTTTTCGAGGTGGCGCAGGCCGGGGATAGTCTTGCGGGTATCGAGTAGGCGGGCTTTCACATTGCCCATCGCATCGACATACTGCCGGGTCAGCGTGGCGACGCCCGAGAGGTGTTGCACAGTGTTGAGCGCGCTGCGCTCTGCCGTCAGCATCGCGCGGGCATTGCCTTCAAGGCGCATGAGCGGGGTGCCGGGGGTGACCCTTGCGCCTTCCTCGGCGAGAATTTCGATCTTTATTTCGGGATCAAGCGCGCGGAAGAACGCCGCGGCAATCGGCAACCCGCAAACGGTGATCGCATCGCGGCTGTCCATGACGCCGGTAAAACGCGCGTCTGCCGGGATCACGCTTTCCGAGGTTACGTCATGCCCGCCGCCGGGCAGACCTTCGCCCAGATCCTCGGCCAGCGTCGAGGCGACGAAGCCGGGCAAATCGAAGCCGGGGATGGAGAACTCGGACATCAAACCACTCCGCTCGTCCTGAGCCTGTCGAAGGACGCATATTTGCCGCTAACGGCTCTGGTATGCTTCGACAAGCTCAGCATGAGCGGGGTTGTGCAAAGAGTAGGGGTGTTAGGGTAGGGGGTGACACGAGGGGTATTGTGCCGAAGGCCTTCAGAAGAATGGTTCGCGCAGAGACGCGGAGAAGAAAAAGAGACGCAGAGGATGTTGCGCTGCATGCTCCGCGTCTTTCTTTTTTCTCCGCGTCTCTGCGTGAAACCCTTTAAACGGCTGCGCCGAAAGCAGGATCAGTGAACGAAGCGGGCCACCACATCGCGGTAGGAGCGCGAGACTTTTACTTCTGCGCCCGATTCCAGCACCAGGAAGCATTCGCCGTTGGTGTGGGGCTTTACCTGACGGACCTGATCGAGATTGACGATCTTGGAGCGGTGAACGCGCTGAAACACGCGGGGATCAAGGCGGCGTTCGAGGTCTTTCATTGTTTCGCGCAGGATCAGCGAATTGTCGCCGGTGTAGATGCACATGTAATCGCCTGCGGCCTCGATCCGTTCGATCGTGTCGACATCGACGCGGAAAATTTTGCCGCGATCCTTGATATTGATCAGCTTTTCAAAGCGGCCTGCGGCGTGTTCCTCCTCGTCGTCCATTTCTGGCATCGCGCCGGGGGCGACTTCGGCCAGCACGCTTTTCAGCTTGTCGGCCTCTTCGCGTCCGCGCTTTTCGGAAAGGCGGGTGCGCGCGCGGTCAAGCGCGTCGGCAAGGCGGTCTTCGTCCACTGGCTTGAGCAGATAGTCGACCGCGTTCGCCTCGAACGCCTTGATCGCGTGTTCGGAATAGGCGGTGACGAAAACGAATAGCGGCGGATCGATCTCCATCACGCCTTTGACCACCGAAAAGCCATCGAAGCCGGGCATCTGGATATCGCAGAACACCAGATCGGGCTTTTCGGTCTTGATCTTGCGGATCGCTTCGCGCCCGTTCGAGCACGTGTCGATCACTTCGACATCGGGGAAGGCCTGAAGGCGCAGCTGGAGGCCCTGAATAGCCAGTTTCTCATCATCGACGAGGATGGTGCGGATGGTCATGCGAATCCTTTGTTCATCACGTTGTGCCCCCGTGATTTACCCCCCGTTGGAGCTTTACTGAGGGAAGGACGGTGCAACCGGGATTCGGTTCCCGAAATCCGGTTACCGAAATTGGGTTCCAAGGCGCGCGGCCCTTCATGCCGGCACCCCGACTGGCCGCCGTGCCGGTGCGATGGTGGGCGCATCGGCCTTGGCTTCGAATGGCAATTCCAGCACCACCTGAAAGCCGCCCTCCGTGCGGTTGGAAATGTCAAAGCGCTGGTTTTCGCCATAGGCCTGCACCAGACGATCCCGGATATTGGCCAAGCCTATGCCAGTGCTGTCGCTGCTTGCGCCGAAGACGGTTGAGGGATCGGTGCCCGCTGGCAAGCCCGGCCCGCTGTCTGATACGATGACTCGCAGCATTGGGCCGACGAGTTGTGCCTCGACCGTGATTTCCGCGCCATATTCCAGCGGGCTGACCGCATACTTGATCGCATTTTCAACCAAGGGTTGCAGCAGCAGCGAAGGCATCAACCCGTTGCGGACGGCATCATCGATGCGGAATTCGGTGCGCAGCCGCTCTTCGAAGCGCATGCGTTCGATATCGAGGTAGAGCTTCAGCGTCTCGATCTCTTGCGCCACGGTGACGCGCGCGGTCGGCTCGTTCACCAGCGTATAGCGCAGGAACGAGGAGAGGCGCGAGAGCATGGCGTTGGCAGGCTCGGTCTGCTTGAGCAGGACCAGCGTGGAGATGGAATTGAGCGTGTTGAACAGGAAATGCGGGTTGAGCTGGTAGCGCAGCATGGCCAGCTGGGCCGATGTGGCCTGCGCCTCAAGCCGCATCAGCTGATCGTTCTGCTCTTCGACCTGCAGGAAGAAATTGATCGCGTAGTAAAGCCCGGTCCACGATATCAGCAGCGTGAGATCAAGGTAGAACACGCCGAGGAAGAGCTGCGCAAAGCTGGCATCATCGCCCTGACGGTAGAGGCTGATCACCCACGAATCGATGAAGGCATAGAGGCCTACGGCAGTTGAGAGCGCGAGCGAGGTGATGCCCCAGGTAACCAGCGGCCGCCGGTTGATCAGTGCGCGGTAGATGACCGACAGAATTAGCGAGATCGAAAAGCCGGTGATCGTGGCGATGACCACGATGACGAGGAACGACCACGGCTGGCCATTGGCAACCGACGACATCGCACGCAGCAGCATCGCGCCGCCCCAGCCAAGGAACTGCAGGCGCCAGAAAGCGCGGTTCTTGTTGCCGAAGAACGGCGTGGGTCTGAACGGCAAGGCTGCCATGATAGGGGTTGTAACCTGTTGGGGCGGGCTAGGCTAGTGCAGCTCAGCCTTTACGCGCCGCGTCGATGGCCGATTGCAGTTCTTCGGGTGGAACCGCGCCGCTGATGATGCGCCCGCCGATGATCCATCCAGGCGTGCCGTTGATGCCAAGCTGGCGGGCAAGTTCGAGATTGCGCTTGAGTTCGTCTTCCACATCGGGGCGAGCGGCGAAAGTTGTGGCGGAGGCCAGATCCAATCCGGCGGCGCTGGCCGCTGCGGCAATGCTGGTATCGGACGGGCGCGCGCCTGAAAACATGGCTTTGTGATAGGCGGGATATTTGCCCTGTGCGGCGGCGGCGAGCGCCATGCGGGCGGCGGCTGCGCTTTCGGGCGCAATGATCGGCAGTTCGCGCACCACCACGCGCAGATCAGGGTTCTGGGCCACCAGTGTTTCGAGCGCTTTCACGCTTTGGCGGCAATACCCGCAGGCAAAATCGGTGAATTCAACCAGCGTGACCTTGCCCGTGGGGTTGCCCAGCACCGCGCCGGGGAAGGGCGTTTCCAGCGCGCCGCGCATCGGGCCGATGCGGGCCTGCGCCTCGCGCGCCTGAAGCCGATCCATCGCTTCGGGCAGGACTTCGGGGTTTTCCAGAATGTAGTTGCGCACCACGTCTTCAATCGCGGCGCGATCGGCGCCGCTGATCCCGGCGGTGGCGCGCTGATTGGCGTACCACCATCCGCCGCCAGCGCCTGCGAGGGCAAACAGGGCGGCGGTTGCGGCGAACAGGCCGAGGCGGCGGGGCGGGGTTTCGGTCATCGGCTCAGTCATCGGGTGGGCCTAGCGCGATTTGCGCTGGCGTTCCATCATCGCGCGGGCTGACATCGCGATATCCTGTGCGCGTAGCCAATCGGGCGTGCCTTTGGGCAAGGCGGCCTCAGCCGCCTCAGCGCTGCGCACGGCATTGCCCAGTTGCATGTTCATCAGCTGCTGTTCGGCGCTGGCAAGACGCGCGCGGGGAATATCGCCCTTTGCTTCATAGATCACGCCAAGCTGATACCAGGTGAACGGATTGTCCCGATCACGCACCACCGAGGCGCGAAGCACCTTTTCGGCTTCGGCAAAGTTGTCCTTGTCTTCGGTGGCGATCAGCGCGTGGCCGAAAGTGGTGGCGATCAGCGGGGAGTTGCCGGTCAGCCTAGTGGCTTGCCGCAAGGGGCCAAGCGCTTCGGCAGGTCGGCCGGATTCGAGCAGGATCTGGCCTTCGAGTTCAAGGAAATAGGGATTTTGAGGATCGCTGGCGATCAGGAATTTGGTTTCGGCCAGCGCCTTGTCGACCAGCGCGTCCTTGTGGAAAGCATAGGCGCGGGCATAGCGGGCGGGAACATCAGTCAAATATTCAGGATAGGCGCGCAAGGTCTCCTGCGGATCGGCGAGGTATCCGTAGAGCTTGGCCTTTACCCGCAGAAACCGCGCTTCGAGCGAGGCGGGAGGCGGGGTGTTCCACGCCGGGTCCTGCGAATAGGTGTCCAGCAGCGTGGACAAACGGTCCGACGTCATCGGGTGGGTGCGATAGAATTCGGCATCGGGATTGCTGCGCGCGCTGTAGCCATAGCGAAATTCAAGGTTCTGCAGTTTCTTGAAGAATTCAATCGAGCCGCGCCCGGAGATTCCGGCCTTGGCCAGAAAGTCCGCGCCAGCAGCATCAGCCGAGGATTCCTGCGCGCGGCTGAAGGCCAGGAATTTGCCCATGGCGGCTTGCTGCCCGGCCATGAACACGCCCATGGCCGCATCGGCAGACCCGGCAGCAGCGGCAAGGCCCCCCAGCAGCAGCGACAGCACGGTGATGCCGGTGGCAGGTTTGAGCCCTTCATTGAAACGGACGATGTGACCGCCGGTGATATGGCCCAGCTCGTGCGCGATCACGCCCTGCAGTTCGTTGACGCTGTCTGCCGCGCCGATCAGCCCCGAATGAATGTAGATCGCCTGCCCGCCCGCGACAAAGGCGTTGATCGAACCGTCATTCAGCAGGACCAGATCGATGGCGTCAGGATTGAACCCCGCCGCCTTGAAGATTGGGGCGGACGCCTCGCGGAACATCGCTTCGGATTCGGCATCACGCAGCACCGATTGCGCCGCTACCGGTTGCACGCACAGCGACGCGGCGGCGATCAGAGCAACAATGCGGGCAAGAATCCGGGTCACGATGCGGGACTATCCCTGTGTCGCCTTAACCGCAACTGAAGGCGCGGTGACCTGATTCAAAAACGGCAGTACTGCATCGATGGCACGGCGATCCCGCGCGAAGGGCTGGGCGAACATCATGATGATCTTTTCGTGGGTGACGCCATCGAGCAGGACCGGCTGGTTGGGTACGCCTGCCTGCGCGAGCAATTGCGCCAGCCGCTTTGAATTGCGCGGGCGCACCCGCGTATCGGCATCGCCGGTGACCAGCAGCAGCGGCGGGGCCTCACGGCGAACAAAGTTGATTGGCTGGGTCTTTGCCAGATCGGGCGCATTGCCGAAGGAATGGATCGTGGCGTCGCTATCGAGCGGCAGGAAATCGAACGGGCCGGCCAGCGCCACGGTACCACGGATGACTGCGTCATCAAGGCCCACCGCCCGCAGCCATTGCGGATCGAGCGTGATCATGGCGACGTTATAGGCTCCGGCGGAATGGCCCATCAGCGCAATACGCGCAGGATCACCGCCCAACTGCGTTGCATGATCATGCACCCAGCGCACGGCAGCGGCGCCATCTTCCAGCATCGCGGGGAATTGTGCCTTGGGATAGAGACGATAGCCTGCCAGCACCACGGCATAGCCCTGCGCGCAGAAGGTGCGGGCGATGAAGCGGTAATCGTGCGGATCACCGCCGGCCCAACTGCCGCCGTGGACAAAGATCAGCACCGGCAAGTTGCCCTTGGCCCCTTGCGGCACGAACATTTCCAGCTTCTGGGCAGGGTCCTTGCCATAGCGCAGATCGGCCACCTGCCGGATTGCGCCATCGCCGCCGTTCAGCAGCTTGTCTGCGCCATCGAGCACGGCCACGGCATTGTTTTCCAGCGCACGGCGGAACGCATAGACGCCAATGCCGCCCAGCAGGACGAGGCCCAAGACCGTCCAGCCGATCCATCCCATGCGCCGTTTGCCTTTTGCCATGCCTGTCATCGGGCAGGGGCTAGCAGGGCGGCGGGCGGGGTGGAAGAGGCCTAACCGATCAGGTGGCGGGCGGCCTTTTCAAACAGCGTTGCATCACCGGCCACTTCGCCCAGCGCCACGATTTCTCCGCTTTCAAGGCGGCGCACCATGACCAGCGCAAACTCTTCGCCTGCGGGCATGGCAATCTCGGCAACCTTGCGCAAGGGCAGCGCGCGCAGCGATTCGGCCAGAGCTTCGGGGCCGCGCTTGGCCAGTGCCTTGCCAGCCTCTTCGCGGCGCAGGCGGCGTTCGGTGTTGATAACGCCTTTCAGCCCGCCCGGCGCATCGGACAGATAGGCTGCCAGTTCACCCTGCCCAAGGCCGATACGCTGCGCATGAGTGAGCGCGGCGGCATATTCGGTCAGACGCGTCTTGTCGTAATCCGCGCCGAACACGAGTTTGACCACCGGCGTCATCGGTGCGCGGTCCTGCATGGTCAGGCCTGCATCTTCAAGCAGTTCGGCAAAGTCCCCAGGCTCTGCCTGCGCCGCAAGGGCAAAGTCCCACGCCCGGCCAATGGCGGCATAAAGCGTGGCGCGTGTGCGGTCTTCGCTGGAGTTGGCAGCAAGCGCGAGTTCGCGGGCAGAGGCGAGCCAATCGGCCAGTGCTTCCGGCTCCGGTTCGCAGGTGGCTATAGGCAGTGGAAGAATGTCATCATCCAGCGCAAAAGCGGGTTCGGGCAGTTCGCGGCCATCGAACACGTTGCTTTCCGGCAAGCTGGCATGAAGCGACGCCGGGCCATCGGCCCAGGCGTCCGATGCTTCGATCAGGGGGCGACGAGGTTGCTTGCGGATAGGCGAGGCTTCCAGCGCCTGTCCGATTTCGAGCAGCAATTCATCGGTCGTGGCCTGATCAGCCAGTTCCTTCCAGTTGATCGCGCCCATGATGTAATCGATCACTGCGCCATCGGATGAGAATGGCAACAGAATGCCCCGATAGAGGATAGTGCGGCCATGCTGGTTGACGAATTCGGCCTCAAACCCGATCGGTGCCTGATTGGCGATGATCTGCATGTAATGATCGGTAATGCGTGAGAGCAGCGAGCGCCCGGGAACATGGCTCAACCGTTCGATCGAACATTCGGTGCCGCACTCTTCGGCCAGCTTCGCGCCCAGAAATGCGATGGCTGGATCTTCGATGCCGGAGTCGAAATGCAACAGAACGATGTTTTCGGCAAAATCGGGATAGTCCCCGCCAAGCAGGGAATCCGCCAGTGGGAAGGCATGGTTGCCAAGCAGGCTGGCCCAATAGTTATAGGCCCGCACCTGCATGCGGCGCTCATCCTGGCCGATCTCCTGCGGTGGCGGCTCACTTGCCACGTCGTCTTCAAACCGGTCTTCGTAACCCGAAAGATCGAGTTCGCTTTCGATGCTGCCGTCTCGATCAAATCCGCGCAAAGTATCCATTAAACCCACCCGGTCCCCTAAGTGTCAGGCAGACCTTCTGGCGCAACTTTGTGAAGAAGTGCTTAAGTTGCGCCAACAAGGCTTACGGGTGTTAACGGTTGGCGATGGCTGCCGCTTTGGCCAGCAGACTTTCAGCCTGGGAAAGATGCAAGAGTTCTGCCATCTTTCCATCTACGCGCAGCGCTCCCTTGCCTGCATTGGCCGGGTCGGCAAAAGCGGCAACGATGGCTTGCGCTTGCGCAAGGTCACCGGCCGAAGGGGCGAAAACCCTGTTGCACACATCAAGTTGCGCCGGGTGAATCAGGGTTTTGCCATCAAAGCCCGAATCGCGGGCCTGCTGGCATTCAGCCGTGAGCAGGGCCTGATCTTCTATTGCGTTGCACACACCATCAAGGATCAGCAGACCGTGCGCGCGCGCGGCCAGCACGGCCATGGTCAGCACAGGCACAAATGCACTTCGGCCCGGCAGTTGCGCAATGCCGCTGTCCTTGGCCAGATCGTTGAGGCCTAATACAAAGCCGCGCAGCCGGGTGGTGGCTCCGCAGGCGGCGATCCGTTCGAGCGCGAGGACGGCGCGCGGTGTTTCGATCATCACCCACAGCGCAACTTCGGGCGGGAAACCCGAGCTGTCCATGGCGGCGGAAAGTGCTGCGATATCTGAGGCATCGTCAACCTTGGGGGCGAGCACGGCTTCGACAGGAGCAGCAGCCAATGCCTGAAGATCGTCATGCCCCCATGGCGTTGCCAGCGCATTGATCCGGGCAATCAGGCGGCGGTGGCCAAAGCCGCCCGCCTGCGCCTGCGCCACCAGCGCGATGCGGGCGTCAGCCTTGGCTTCGGGCGCGACCGCATCTTCGAGATCGAGCGCGACGGCGTCGCAATCAAGCGTGCGGGCCTTGGCCATGGCGCGCGCATTGCTGGCTGGCATGTAGAGGACAGAGCGAAGCGGGCGGCAATCGATCAAGGTCTGGTCTCCGGGAAGTTATCGGGCTGGAACACTGTCGATCCGGCCTTCCTCGCGCGTGGGCATGGGGGCGACAAAGTGCATAGCAAGCGATGCTATGAGCCAGATCGCCGCGCCATGCAGCGCGGTTTCAAGGCTGGTCGCATCGGCCAGCGCACCCCAGACCCATGCGCCAAGGGCCATGCCGCCAAACGTCACGGCCTGATAGATGGAAAGGCAACGGCCCAGAATATCCTCGGGGCTGCGCAATTGCATGGCCACGTTCAGGCTGGTCATCGTGCTGGCCCAACCCATGCCGCCAAGGAACGTGGCCACAACGGCCATCGGGATGCTGGTGGCTGAAGCCATCAGCACCAATGCGCTGGCAAAGATCATGGTGGCCGCAGTTACCACTGCTTCGCTGCCAAAGCGCTGCCGCACCCGCGAAATCCTTAATGCCGTCAGGATCGAGCCGATGCCAAAGCCGCCCAGCATCAGGCCATAATCCAGTTCGGTACCGCGCAGCATATCGCGCGCGATGCTGGGCATCAGCGCTTGCAGGCCCGCTGCGCCAAAACCGATCAGGAGGCCGCGCGCCAGCACTTTGAGGATCGGAGGCGATGCGGCACAGAACCGCACTCCGCGCACGATCGCAGCCAGCATCGGCTCGCGCCGGGGCGGTGTGGCCACAGGCCGCCACAGCATCAGCACCACGATCATGCCGATGTAGCTGACCGCGTTCAGCGCAAAAGCCAGACTTGTTGACCACAGCGCGATGAGGATGCCGCCAAGCGCCGGGCCGACGCTGCGGGCAAGGTTGAAGGATATGGCGTTGAGCGAGATCGCTTGCGGCAGATCGGCGCGCCCCACTTGCAGCCGCACCGAGGCTTGCCATGCCGGGCCATTGAGCGCGGTGCCCATGCCCACCATCAGCGTGAGCGCCAGCAGCGACCATGGGCCGACATTCCCGCTGTAGGACAGCGTAGCGAGGACCGCAGAGACGACCAGCATCCCGGTTTGCGCAGCCAGCATCACCCGTCGCCGATCAAAATTGTCGGCAATGGCGCCTGCGAACAGCCCCAGTAGCAGGATTGGTATAGTTGCCGAGGCCTGCACAAGTGCGACCAGCACATGACTGGTGGTCAACTCGGTCATCAGCCAAGCCGCACCGACCGACTGGATCATTGCGCCGATGTTGGAAAACAGGTTTGCCGTCCAGATGGCGCGGAAGGCAGGGTAGCGGAACGGGGCGAGCGCGCTTCCTGGAGCGGTCTGGCCCTGAGCAGTCTGAACCGGCGCTGTTTGCACTACAGGTAGCGGACCTTCATCTTCATGCGCACGGGGGCACCGTTCACGTCAAAGGCTGCCGCTTCAAACTTCGGTGCGGACATCTTGACCGGAGCATCGCGTGAAAAGCCGAAGCCTTCTTTGGGCAGGAACAGTGTCTTGTCCATCTTCTTGTTCGAATTTTCATCGTGCAGCAGGACGATGGCATAACGGCCCGGCATCACATCGCGGATCACCAATGGTCCTGTTTCGCTGGCTTTGAGCGAGACTGAGCGGTGAGCGGGGTCCTTGTCGCATCCTTCAGGAAAAAGCTTGGGATTGGCGCTCATGCACAGCCATACCGTGCCTTTGGCATTGCGCAGGCCGGTGATGTCCACGGTGATCGTGGCCGGTGCAGGGGCAGCGCTGACACATGTCGGGGTCAACAGCACGGATAGCAGAAGTAGAGCGCGCTTCATGGGGCAGAAAGTCCCTTGTCGGTGCCGCAAAGCCGGTCCCAGAAACGGAAATAGAGACCGTAGTTGCAGCGGTAAAGTTCGTGATGACGGCTATGATGGCTGGCTGTTATCACCCAGTTCCCTGCGCGGGCATGAACAAGCCAGTGGGGAAACATCTCCCAGCCCATGTGATTGGTCACGCCCATCACGGTCATCACCAGCAGAACAAGGCCAAGCATCCCGGCATGGATCGGGATCACGAAGACCAGCGCCGGGATCAGCAGCGAGACGATAGCCGCCTCAATCGGGTGAAAATTCATCGCCGCCCACGCGGTTGGCGGGCGGCTGGCGTGATGGATGGCATGGATGCGCTTGAACACCGCCGGACGGTGCATCCAGCGGTGGGTCCAGTAAAACCAGGTATCGTGGATGAACAAGTAGGCGAGCAAGGACACCGGCATCCACCACAGCGGGTAGGCGGCAGGTTCGGTATAAATCTGGGTCCAGCCGCGCTGTTGCCAGCCCCACGCAACCACCCCTGCAGGCACGCCATAGATGGCGGCAGTGGCAAGGCTCCACGTGATTTCGGACCGGATCTGCTTGCCCAGGCCAGCGTAATGGCCGGGCCGCACTTTGTGCGTGGCCCATGCGAACAGGCCGCTGGTGAGCAGATAGCGCACGGCCACGATCACGGTCATGGCAAGGGCAGAGGCATAGACGCTGGTCATCGTGCGCCGCTATGCCAAGGTTTGGCAGCGGGGGACAGCCCTGCCTTAGGGCAGGGCTGGATGTTGTTGGTTGCTGGATTCCCGCCTGCGCGGGAATGACGATTGAACGATGCTTTCGTCATTCCCGCGAAGGCGGGAAACCAGTGAAGCCAAAATCAGTGCCCCAGATCAGCTTGCGCGGCGGACCTTGTTGCGGTGTGCGCCAACGCCGGGAGCGCCCCCGCCGCCGCCATTTCCATTACCGCGGGGGCGGAAATTGCGGGGCTGGGCGGCATCGCGTTCACCGCCATTGACGGTGGCATCGAGCACCGGATTGCGAACCGGACCACGATCATTCACGCCACCATCGCGGCGTTCCTGACGCGGGCTGACGTCGCGCGGGCGACCATCACGGCCCTGGGCCTTGCCACCGAACTTCTGGCCAGAGCTTTGGCCGGAATGCTGATTGCCGCGCGGTTGGTCACCGCGGTTCTGGCCGCTTCCACCACGGCCACCATTGCCGCGCTGGGCGCGGGCATCGTGGCGGGCATCGCGCTCTTCCTCGGCCGGCTTGCGGCTGGGGGCGGGCAGCTTGGCCGCTTCGGACAGGAAGTTTTCGGGCAGCGCCATCGTGTCGATCTTGAGGCGCGTCAGCTTTTCGATGTCCTTGAGGTACGGCTTTTCATCGGGTGCGCAGAAGCTCATCGCGATGCCATCGGCACCCGCGCGGGCCGTCCGCCCGATGCGGTGGACGTACTGTTCGGGCACGTTGGGCAGTTCGTAATTGAACACGTGTGACACGCCCGAAACGTCGATCCCGCGCGCAGCAATGTCAGTGGCGATAAGCACCGGGCATGAACCCTGACGGAACGCTTCCAGAGCGGCGGTGCGCTGCGCTTGGCTCTTGTTGCCGTGGATGGCGCGGGCTTCGATTCCGGCGGTGGTCAGATGACGCACCACGCGGTCTGCACCATGCTTGGTGCGGGTAAACACCAGCGCGCGGTCCATTTCTTTCGACGCCAGCAGCGTGCGGATGCGCAGTGTCAGAAGCGCCTGCTTTTCAGCCTGGTTAATGAAGGTGACGTACTGTTCAACGCGCTCGGCGGTGGTCGAGTTTGGGGCGACTTCGACGCGCACCGGGTTGACGATGAACTGCTTGCCCAGATCCTCGATCGCCTTTGGCATCGTGGCCGAGAAGAACAGGCTCTGCCGTGTCTTAGGCAGGAGGTTGGCCACACGCTTCAGCGCATGGATAAAGCCCAGATCCATCATCTGGTCAGCTTCATCGAGCACGAAGATTTCGGTGCGGCTGAGCGTCAGCGCGCGCTGATCGATCAGATCGAGCAGGCGGCCGGGGGTGGCGACGAGGATGTCGACACCGGGCACCAGACGGCGGGCCTGCTTGCCGACGGGAACGCCGCCGAACACGCATGCCACCGAGATGTTCAGGTACTTGGCGTAGCCTTCGATGTTGTCGGCAATCTGTGCAGCCAGTTCGCGCGTGGGCGAAAGAATCAGCATGCGGCACGATGCCGGCTTGCGATCAATCGGGTTGGCAGCGAGGCGGTGCAGCGAAGGCAGCGCGAAGGCTGCGGTCTTGCCGGTGCCGGTTTGCGCAATGCCGAGCAGATCGCGTCCTTCGAGCAGGGCAGGGATCGCCTGACGCTGGATCGGGGTGGGGTCGCTATAGCCCTTGGTGGCAAGCGCGCGGAGGATTGGTTCGGCAAGGCCGAGTTCAGCAAAAAATGACATAGGTATGCTTTCGTGGGAGCGCATCGGCAGATGTGCCGACGCGCAATTTGGGTTCGCTGGGCGCAAACGCCCAAAAGGCGCATGCGGGGTCGATCATGCGACCCGTGCGTGAAAGGGGAAGCGGGCGGGGCAAAAACCGTTCATCCGGGGCGGAACCAATGCCTTCAGGCAGATTCTCACGCCAGCACCCGGATTGCAGCGGAATGATCCACCGCCGGTCTTGCTGCCGTGCACTTAGGTGTGGAGTTTCCATAAAGCAAGGAAATTCGGGGAAAAGCAGGTTGCACAAGGCATCGCGCGCGGCCAACCTGCCTAGCAAAGGAGCAAGGCATGCCTCTGGTTGCGCGCGTTATCACCGGCTTGGCGCAGTGCACCGCGCCCGGTTTCAACACCCGGCTGACGGCCGAAGAGGTGTTTGGCAAAAGGTCTGTGCCATGACCTTGGCCGATCCGCCCAGCCCTTGCGCCAAGGTTTGCGCCATTGATTCAGCCAGCAAGCTTTGCCGGGGGTGCCATCGCACGTTGGATGAAATTACCGAATGGGGGTTTGCCAGCAGCCCACGCAAACATGCGATACTCGAAGCTGTTGCCCGCCGTCAGAAGGTAAGCGTCAGGTCTATGTAGCCATAGCGGGTATTGCCGCTGGCAGGCGCATTGGGGGCATCGCGCAGCAATCCGCGCTTCAGCAGCAACGCTGCGCCTGCATCCATTTGCAGTCTTTCGGGCCAGATCCAGTAGCGAACGCGTCCTTCGATCTGGTGTGCGCCGAGGCTGCCAGCTTCTCCGCTCGCATCGCGCACCCCGGTTGCAGCGAACTGGTCCCGTCGATCTTCGGCCCAGGCGGTGCGCCATGCAATGAACGCGTCACTGCGCTTTGACGGAGCGACTTCAAGCCGCGCCGATGGCGAGACGATGTTGCTGCGGCGAAAGGGTCCGTACAACCCGTTTGGCCCGAATTCAAAGCGGCGCGCGGAATAGAGAGTGTCGAAGCGGGTGAACGTGCCCGGCTTGCCACCATCCCCGCTGGCTGCATCAATCATGGCCAAAATCCGTGGCGTCCATTCAGCATCAAATGTGCGGCCCAGCTCTGCGTGGAAAAACCATGCAAAGACATCAAGATCGGTTCGATCAGCGGCAGACGTGGTGCGCCGTGCCTTGCCGAACTGCACCGCGCCTTCCAGATCGTGATCCCACTTGCCCGCCGCCGCCTTGGCAAAGTGCCGTGCGCCCAGCGTGCCGATGCGGCGGTTGGCAGTGGCCAGCCTTTTGCCATCACGCTCGATCAGGCCGAAGACATAGGGTTGTAGCGTGCCGCCTGCCACATCGGGCAAGGTGCCATGCGCGCCAAAGAACAGGACATCAAAGTTTTCGCGGTCCACCTTCACGCGGTCGGCCAGAATGCCTTCTGCGTCATCGGGCAGGCGCTGGTGCGGCAGGGTGAACACCAGATCCAGCCTGCGCCCAGCCCCGCCATCAAGTGCCAGATGCGCCCCTGTAAAGGCATTGGTGGTGTTGCGGAACCGCTGGCGCGCCATCATGCGGCGGTTGCCCAGGTCAAGCGTATAGCGCCCCAGCTTCAGCACGCTTTTGCCGCCCAACGGCACTTCGACATTGGCCTGCACCAGTTCGAAAGCGTTGACCTCTCTGGTATTGGCCGATGAACGCGCATCCTGCCCCCAAGCGCGCGCGTCCCACAACTCGGCGTTGAATCGCACCGCGCTTGCATCGTAACTGGCTGTGATTTCCGTGCGGAGCGACACCATCGTGTCCGTTTCGGGCGCTGGAGATGGGTTGAACTGGCCGTCTATGGATTCCAAGCGCAACCGGGCCGAAGCTGAAAGTGTTACAGGTCCTGCGGGCTGCTTCGCCAGCGCAAGGCCCGACCAGCTGACAAGCGCAGGCAAGGCGAGGCCGATGAGTTTCCGCATTGCTGCGCCGTAACCTGTGCTTGCACCTTTGGCCATAGGCCGTTATCGCGCGCCCACGTCACTTGGGGAGTAGCCACCGCTTAACAGCGGCCCTCAGCGTCAACATGCTTGGCCGAGAGGCCATGGCGCAGGCGGCGGGACCTTTTGCGGTCCACCGGGCGAGACCAATGACAGCGCGCTTTCTGCCCGGGCCGGGTGGAGGGGCCCGCTGTCGTTGGCCTGATCGCTCCACCCGGCCCCGGAATTACCATGATCCTCGAAGCGTTTACCACCTCCACCGCCATCGTTGCGCTGGCCGAAATCGGCGACAAGACGCAACTCCTTGCCATCGTGCTGGCCACGCGCTTCAAGCGCCCGCTGCCGATTGTGTTCGGCATTCTGGTGGCAACGCTGGCCAACCATTTCCTTGCCGCACTGCTGGGGGCAACGGCAGCCGCGTTTCTTGATGGCCAGTGGTTCCGCTTTGCCATTGCCGTGGGTTTCGTGGGCATGGGCCTATGGACATTGGTGCCTGATAAGCTGGACGCAGACGACACACCAAAGCCCTCTCGCTATGGCGCCTTTCTGACAACGCTAGTGGCCTTTTTCATCGTGGAGATGGGCGACAAAACCCAGATTGCCACGATCGCGCTGGGCGCGCGCTTCAATGATGCGCTTATGGTCACGGCGGGCACTACGCTGGGCATGATGATCGCCAATGTCCCTGCGGTGGTGTTCGGCCAAGCCCTGATCAAGCGCGTGCCGCTGGATATGGTGCGCATGATCGCAGCGGCGCTGCTGGTAGCGACCGGCGTGTGGCTGTTCGTGCAGACGCTGGGGCTGTGGTAGGCGCTTTACCTGTTCGTCATTTGTTCTTAACCTGATGCCATGATCGAATCACTTACGGCAAATCAGGACATTATTGAGCGTGAGGCGAAGGCCGTAACGCGCGGGATATGTCGCCTTTTCGCGCGAAATGATATCTGGTGCTTGGCTGAAATGCCCTTGCGGTCTGGCCGCCGGGCCGATCTGATGGGCATTGATGCCAAAGGGCAGGTGGTGATCGTAGAGATCAAGGTCAGCCGCGCCGATCTGCTGGGCGATGCCAAGTGGACCGATTACCTTGATCATTGCGACAGGTTCTATTGGGGGCTGGCACCGCACCTTGATCGGTCGGTGCTTGAGACGGAAAACTTTCTGCCGCACGCCTGCGGGGTGATCGTGGCCGATGGCTATGACGCTGAAATCCTGCGTCCTGCACCCACGATTCCGCTCGCTGCCGCACGGCGCAAGGCCGAAGTGGAAAGGTTGGCGCGCACGGCGCTGAGGCGACAGCTGGTCAGCCTCGATCCCGAATGTAGTGCCTGGGCGCAATAATCCGGTTCAGGGCCTGCGCTTTATTCCCAACGGCGGGATCAGCGTCAGCAGAGCGCTGCGGGCTTCAACGAATTCGTGCCATAGCGCAGTGGCTGCCGCCGCCGGTGATTGGCCTTTCGCTGAAATCGCCAATAAGGCAGCGAGCCCGGGTTCCATGATCGCCGCCAGATCATCCACGCCCTGCTTGGCGTGATCATAGCGCCAACCGCCAGTATCGCGCATGATGGCCGGAAAATTGCGCACTTCGGGCTTGCGCATTTCAGGCTGCAATCCCGCCAGCTTGCACACCACGGTCGAAGCATCGTGGAGAGCCGACCATTTCATCGACATGGCATTGCCCGAAGCCTGGCCGAACTCGGCCCGAGGTTCGGTTGACCGCGAATCAGATTGGGCCGGGGAAAGTGGTTGCATGGCTGTGGTTTTACAGGCCAGCGCGCTACCAAATCCCTAAGCAAATGCCGATTGTGGTCCTTTATGGCCAATGACTGACAAGAAAAACCACTGGCAACCGCGCAACGGCACTGCTAGTTGCGCCTCTGGCTTAGGCACCCGTAGCTCAGCTGGATAGAGTACTGCCCTCCGAAGGCAGGGGTCACAGGTTCGAATCCTGTCGGGTGCACCAGATTCTTCAAGTAAAATCAGGGAGTTGGCTGTTTGAGCCGACTCGGGAAAATCGGCTCGGTGCACAGTATGTGCACATAACGCGGATTTCCGACCCTCCAGACCGATGGCGCAAACGAAAAACCGCCGGAAGGGCTGGCACCCTTCACAGCGGTCATTTCGATAGCTTCGCGGCTATTCTTCCCATTTACGCGACCCGCGAATCGGGTGCAAGGGCAAACCTTGCGGGAGGTGCTTCATGAGCATCTCTTTGGCACACAACGGGCTTCCACCCGGTGTCACCCACTTCAACATGGCTGACTTGATCGAGAAGATCGCGTCAGGGTCTCGCCGCGAGGAACGCCTGTCGGCGACCGCGGTGCGCGTCCTGAAGCACTACCTGCTCGGCTGCCGGTCGTCCGACTTTGAGCGTGGCAAGATTTGCGGGGTGTGGGAGCAACCACAAACCACGGCTCAGACGCTGCGCATCTCAACGAAGGTCCTGCACAACGCTGAAGCCGAACTTGAACGCGGCGGGTTCATCGAGCGGAGCCATGTTCCCCATGCGCGTCGCACCGGTCAGCGGCGTGACGGCGTAATCGTCAGCCTTGCGGGGATCAGCCTACGTCCGCTCATCGATGGCTATGGCCGGTGGAAGGCCCGGCTTGAGGCAATGGAGTTGCACGAGCGGGCGGTTACTTCATTGCGGCACGAGATTGTCATGCTCGGTCGCGAGATCCGCGCGACGCAGGCGGCTGCTGTGATCGAAGAGGCAGAACGTATTCTGCCCCGGGGACGCGTGTCCCGCATCACCTCCATAGAGAAGCTGGGTGCCTTGAAGGGCATGCTCGAGGCGCTGCTGGTGCAACTGGATCTTCCGTCCGGTGACACGAAATCTTCCCACCGGACGGAAGAAATCTTCGCACCCAATATACCTGTCAAAGACTCGTCCAAAAACCGTAAGCGCGCGACTGGCGCTGATCGGTCGGACGAGGTCTCCCCAGCAATGGCTGCCAGCCTTGCCAGTGGAGACTATCGCAGCCTGCTGCCTTCAGACCGGCAACCGAGCTGGCCAGACATTGTTGACGCGTCGGCTATCGCCTGCCGTTGGCACAATGTCTCACAACCGGCCTGGGCAGAGGCGTGCGAAAGGCTGGGGCGCGAGCGTGCGGCGCTATGCGTCCTGGTCATCGACCGCAACGCGCGATTGCCAAGCGATCACCGCTACCGAGCGCGGTCAGGCAGGAAATGCCTGAGCGGGCTGCTGCGGAACGCCTCGAGCCTGTTGCCCATGATCAAGGCTGCCAAGGGCTATCCAGAGGGGAGCTTGCCGGACCGCCAATTCGAACCGGAGATGTCAGCCCCCAGAACCGGCCAGAGTTTTGCAGGAGCATGTCTGTCAGCCTTGGCGAAGCTCTCCGGGGAGGTGCAGCCATGACAGAAACGCGAAACACAAGCCTTTGGGCAGAGCTGGAGGCGGGCAACATCTGGTGGCCGTCCTACAAGCCCCGGCGGGACCCCGTTTTGAGCTGGCGCCATGCCGCGGCGATCCTGATGCGCGACATTGATCCGGAGCCGATCTTCGATGCCCTGCCAGCGGTGTTCGGGGAGATGTACGATCTCACCGCACACGAAGTCTCCGATCAACTCCCAGTTCCTGACGGCCAGGTCCTTTGGCCTGTGTGGCTGGAAAGCTGGGTCAGCCATTTCGACCATTGGCACGTGGCACGACCCGGTCAGGCAACTCGTCGAGCAGCATTGTACCACTCCAGATGCCCGGGTCATTGCCGGCATGCTGACGAGGCTGGACGGGGCCGCCTTCTGTGACTTCGTCCTTCAGGCTTACGAGAGAGCGGTCATTCTGCGGTCACTCGGTGGGGCGCCCATCGGCGATGACCCGCTGCCGATCGTCCAGACGATCCCGAATGCGGCACCGTTCGAGCGGCTCAGCTACGGCTTTTACCAGCGGTTCTGCGCCGAGCTGAACCGGGAGGCTGAGCCTCCACCGACCCCGATGTCGGGCCTGGATTTCGACCGAGCCGGAAACCCCAACATATTTGGCGGAGACGTCACATGAACACTGCACAGAACGCGATCATCGCTTTCCGGCTGCTCGGTCGGTGGCACCCGGCAGGAAATGCCAAGCCACGTTATGACTCCCCACCATCAGAACGTCAGTCACGAAGCAGCGCATATAGAAGTGCACACTCCACGCTGAATTCGAGCGGTGGCAAGGGGTGCGCAAACCCGCAGAAATCAGCCATTCTAGGCCCTAGGCGCGGTTCTAGGGGCGACCAAAAAGCACTGCAAAGCTGTCGCGCACAGCAGCGTGGCCTTCTAGAACATCTCTATATCAGACACTTAGATTGTAGGCCCGTCGATCTCCCTGCAATCCGGGGGAGGGTCTGATGGCACAGGTCAATGTCTCGGTTGAGGACCGCATCCTTGCCGCCCTCGACAGGGTTGCGCAGGCAAAAGCGCTCAGTCGGCCCGAGCTTTTGCGCAAGGCGATCCAGGAGCTGATCGAGGCGCACGATGCCGGTCGGCCGACCTTCCAGACCGAAGCTGCGCCCAAGCTCGATGCGACCGTCAGCGGGCTGGTTCACCAGTTGCGGGAGCTGGTGATGGAGCTGGACCGGGCACAAGCGGACAATGCGCGGATGCTTGGCAAGCTGACCGAGAAGTGGAACGGCGGCGAGGAAGCCAATCGCATCGCCCTGCAGAAGCTGATTGTCGAGCTTCGCGAGCTGGATGAAGCCGGCCTCTCGCCGTTCATGACGCAGACTGGTGAGCTGCTGTCAGCCTTCGATGCGCTGGAGCCCAAGCTGCTAGGGCTGCTCGAGCCGCACTTGGCGAAGATTTCCGCGCAGCTTGATCGGTCGATAAAGCTGGCGAGCGAGCCGCGGCAGATGAGATCCATCTACCTCGGTGACAACCGCTTTCTGTCGCTCAAGTTTCTGTCGGCATGCGGAGGTTTGGCGCTTTTTATCGGCGCGCTCATTGCAACAATCCTGCCTACCCAGTTCGATGGCTGGTCGGTCTGGCAGTCAGCCAAACTGATCGATCACCCTGCGAAAATGTGTCGGCTGATCGCCCGCAAGTACGGTGTCACCGATTGCAGGGTTCCAGAGCAGGAGCGCGATCTCGGCCTGCGCGTCATTGCCCATGAGGACCGGCGATGATTACGCTCGGCAGCATAGGCTCGGCTTCATCCGCAGCGGAGTACTACTCCCAGGACAACTACTACACCGCTGATCAGACGCAGGATGCCAGCGCGTGGTTTGGCAAAGGTGCCGAGGCGTTGGGCCTGACCGGCAAGGTGGAGGAACAGACCTTTGCCGCTGTGCTCGAGGGCAAGCTTCCCGACGGGTCGGTCATTGCCGGGAAGGCCGGCGTGCATCGCCCCGGCGTTGATCTCACCTTCTCGGCGTCGAAGTCCGTGTCGCTGGTGGCGATGCTCGGCGGCGACAAGCGTCTGGTCGAAGCGCTGAAACAGTCGGTTTCGGCGACACTGCGGTGGGCGGAGAAGAACGTTGTCGAAGCGCGTGTCTGGGATGCGGCGCAAGGGCGGCAGGTGCCAGAGCGTACTGGCAACATTATCGCCGCGACCTTCCTGCATGACGTGAACCGGAATGGCGAGCCGCAACTACACATCCACGCCGTCATCGCCAACGCGACCAAAGCCTCGGATGGCAAATGGCATGCGGTGCGAAATGATGAACTCTATCGCGCGCAGCATGTGCTGTCGGCGGTCCACAACGCCGAACTGCGCAGCCGTGTCGAAGCCTTGGGCTACGAGACCGTGCCTGCCCGCAATGCCATCGATGGTGCTTTCGAGATCAAGGGTGTGACGCGGGAGGCAGTTGAGGCGTTCTCGTCGCGCCGCGCGGAAATCCTCGCCGAGCTGGCCAAGGAGGACAGAGGCAGTGCACGCGAGCGCGAATTGGCGGCGCTATCGACACGGCGTGGAAAGGAGCTGGAGCCCGATGCGGCGCGGCAGGTCGCGGCGTGGAAGGAGACCGCCCGCGCCATCGGCTTCGATCCGGCCCGGCTGATCCAAAACGCTATGGCACGAGTGGCGGGCGAACAGACCGTCTGGTCGCGCGTCGTTGACGGCATTCGCGGCATCGGTGAGCGCGGCATGGCGATTGCCAGTGCCATGGGGCTGACCCCACGCGATCGTGATCCGCTGGTGCCCGAACGCCTCGGCCGACTTGAACCCAAGGTCTTTGCCGCAGCGCAAGCGGTGGCGTCGGCTGCGCGGGAACTTGGCGAACGCGAAGCCGCCTTTTCCCGCAATGATCTGATCCGCACCGCGCTCGAACGGCAGGGCCCGATCACCGTCGACATGATCGAGGCGCGGATCGATGTGTTGCAGGAGCGGGGACTGCTGGTCGGCAGCGGCCCGGCGGATCGCGACCGCATGCTGACCACCGAGCAGGCGCTGGCCATGGAGACCAAGGTCATCTCCTTGGCGCAGGCGGGCAAGGACGGCGTTCAGCCCATTGCTGATAAGGAGGGTGTCGTCGCGCGGCTGCAGGAGCAAGCGCGGGCCATCGGCCTGCGTCGCCTCAATCCCGGGCAGGAGCAGGCGGGCGTCGCGATCCTCACCTCCAAGGACCGCGTGCATCTGGTTCAGGGCGGCGCGGGTGTGGGAAAGTCGGCGGCGCTGGCTCCGGTCGCAGCCATTGCGCGGGAGGAAGGGCGGCAGGTTGTCGCGCTGTCCCACGTGGGCCGGATCGCGCGGGAGTTTGGGGAGAAGACAGCCAGTCCGGCATCGACCGTCGATGCGTTTTTGGCACGGTATGCCCGTGTCATCGATGGCAGTGCCAGCGCGGATAAGGTGGCAGCGGCAAGGGCAGAGCTGTCCGGTGCGCTGGTGATGGTGGATGAGGCCAGTCAGATCGGCACAGACCGGCTCGCGCGGCTGATCGCCCTCGCCAACCAGATGGACGTGGGAAAGCTGGTGCTCGCCGGTGACATCAAGCAACTGCCCGCCATCGAAGCCGGCAAGCCCTTCGCGCAGTTGCAGCAGCAGGATCTCAGGCAGAGCCAGATCACCGAGAACCTGCGGGCGCAGACCCCGCAGATGCAGGCTATCAACCGCGCGCTCGAACAGGGCGACGTCGCGCAGGCCTTCGCCGCACTCAAACCTGCGACCATCGAAGTTGCGCCGGGCAAGATCGCGGGCATCGCCGCCGACATGTGGGCCGACCTGCCCAAGGAGCAGCGCGACAACACCATCCTTCTGGCGGCAGGGCGCGCGATGCGCAGCGCGGGCAATGCCGCTGCGCAGGCTTCGCTCATCGATCGTGGCCAAATCAGCGCGCGGGGGATCAGACTCGAGGTGCTCGACCGCGTCACCGTCACCCGCGAAGGTGCGCGGCAGTTGAAGGGCTATCAGGAGGGGCGCATTGTTGCATTCGAGACCAACCTGACCAGGCTGGGTTTTGCCCGCAGTGAGCGGGGAACGGTCATCGGCGTCAAGGACGGTAAGGTCGAGCTAGCCATGCCCAATGGCGAAGTGCGGCGCTTCGATCCGGACCGTCTGCCCCGCAACCTCAAACACGATGCGGTCACTATCTTCGAGCGCAAACAGATTGCCCTCCACCAGGGCGACCGCATCCGCTGGACCGCCAAAGATGGCGCGCGCGGACTGCTCAACGGCGACATCGCACATGTCACGCGGATCGACGGCGGCACCATCACTGTGACGGCCAGCGACGGCAAGCTGCACGATCTTCCGCGCGGCGATCCGATGCTGGAGCGGCTCGACCTCGCCTACGCCATCAACGTCCACGTCGCGCAGGGGATGACCGCGCAGAACGGCATCATCATGATGTCCGAGCGCGAGCGGATGCTCAACACTTCTGCCTCCTTCCTAGTCGCGGTGACTCGGATCGCGGAGAATGCGACACTTGTCACCGACAACCCTGACCGGGTCGAACGCCAGGTCGATACGCGCTCCGGCGCAAAGACCAGCGCGCTCGAGACCGCCCGCGGGGATACGAACGGGGACCGTCCAAATCAGCAAGAGGTCGCGGCCATGTCCGAAGACCTAAAGAAACTCGCTGAAAAGCTTGGCCCAGAGTTCGCGCTGGCAGTGCTCACCAACAAGGAGCGCGACATCACGCTCGAAAAATCCCTCTACCGCAGCGAACCCGGAAGGGGCTCCGGCGACCGGGAGATGGACCGGGAGCGCCAACTCGAGCGAGAGCGCGACCTCGAGCGGGGCCGCTGACCATGTCGACACCCGCACATCCCATGTCGACACCCGCACATCACCACAATCGCACAGCATCACATGCCCACATGTGAACATGAGGACCGCCGCACATGACCACGCATTCATATGCCCACACCCGAACTGTCGCCATCATCAGTCAGAAGGGTGGCGCTGGAAAAACCACGCTCGCTATTCATCTCGCCGCCGCTGCTACCCGTGTAGGGCGGGTCAGCCTGTTGATCGATACCGACCCGCAGGCCAGCGCCTCGCAATGGGCCGAGTGGCGGAAGGGCACGCCTCCCGAGGTGATCGACAGCGCTCCGCCGCGCATCCCGGCCAAGATCGCTGCGGCTGCCGCGCAGGGGGCCGAGTTGATCGTGATCGATACGCCGCCGCACGCCGATCTTGCGGCCAGCAAGGCGGCCGAGTGCGCTGACCTGGTGCTGATCCCATGCCGCCCCAGCGCCTTCGACCTCGCCGCCATGCGCACGACAATCCGTCTGGTCGAACTGCTGGCGCGTCCCGCCTTCGTAGTGTTCACCGCCGGGCCGCCCCATGCGCCGCACATCTATGCCGATGCCCGCGAGCTGGTGGCAGGTTTCGGCGGTCAGACCTGTCCCATCATCCTGCCGGACCGCGCCGCCTATCGTCATGCGGTCGCAGGCGGGCAGACGGTGTTCGAGCTCGATCCCGGCGGAAAGGCGGCCAGCGAGATCGAACAGCTTCACATGTGGACGTGTGAACAACTCCATATGTCCACGCGCCCGCAGACCCCGGCACAGCAGAGGAAGACCGCATGAACCGCTTCGCCAATCTTGCCGATCGCCAGCCCAAGAATGACGAGGCGGACCAGACCGCACCGGCATCACCGGTCGCCCATATCCCGACGCCGCCAAGCCGCGTCGGTCGCAAGGCGATCTCAGGCTACTTTTCACCCGAGCTATCGCTTGCCTTGCACACCTGCGCCCGGCGCCATGGTCTTAGCCTTCAGGATCTGATGGCCGAAGCCTTCGACGACGTCCTACGCAAGTACGGCGAGAGCCCGATCGGGCGCTAGTCGATCCCCAAGCCGGGCTGGGAGAAAGGGGGGTGTGGCGATGTGAGCGTGTGTGACTGTGCACATGTGAACGTGTGAACATGAGGGTAGCGCCAGCTCAATCGAGCCGCCGAAACCTTTCAACAACAGGAGAAACCGATGCGATTGTTCCAGTGGCTGACCGATCTGTTCGCAGGATCAAGTGACCCGCAGCAGCCCTCCTTTGACGAGGGCGTCTCCATCAACCCTGCCACCGGGCTCCCCATGACCGGGCCGGGCCTCGGCGGCGTAGATGTCGGAGGCAATCCCTTCGGCCAGAATCTGGACCGCTGGGACGACCATCATCCCCATAATGGCGATGATCATCGTGCGCCGGGTTCGACCGGCAGCGGAATGGATCTTTGGTAGGCACTCTGGCTCTGGTCTGGCGTCTCAAAGCTGACGAGGCCCGGAGTCATCGGTATTCGAAAGGCCCATTATGACCTCTATCCAACGCACCGCGTCCGGCTTGCGGTTCATCGCGCGTCCGAAAACAACCCGGATCGAGCGGATCGCATTTTCCGTTTTCCGCCATTGGCGTTGGACCGGAATTGCCGTGTCCAGCCTGCTCACTGCCGGCTTGATGTTGTTGTCGGGCACACTGACAGCAGGGCTTCACGCAGAAGAGCCCATCCGCGCTGGTACCATCGGTTTCCTGCTCGCGATCCTGCTTCTCGCGGTGCCTGTCTGGCATGTATCTCGCATCGAGCTGCGCGCCGCCCCCGCATGGATGATCCGTGCGGCACTGGCTACCGCCACCGACAATGAGCGCGCCTTCCTGTTCGAGCGGCTCCTGCAACTCGCTACATCAGAATGGCGCATCGATCCAATCAGCTGCGGCGCGCTGCTCTATTTGTACCGAGAAGCGAAGCTCAACTTTGGTGATCTCGTCTCGCTAGAAAGCGAACGGCTCATGTCGCAGCGTGATGAGCAGGTTGCGGCCTTGCGCAAAGTTGCCATTGCAACAAAGACATAGTCTAGTATCTTCACCTCGGCGGCATTGAAAAGCGGCGCGCAGGAGGTAACTTGGACGCTCTTCCGCAGTGGACGACCAAAATCGACAAGCGGGGTCTCGATCCGCTCGGAATGCAGAACGCAGGCGTGGGCTTGTATCAAGATCTGCTACCCGGAATCAGCAACATCACACTGCGGATGCGATACTACGGGTTTTTTTGCTGGCTCAGCGACGCCTACGCACGCCGCGGTGTGACGACTGATTTTGAGCTGTGGCGCAAGTGGGTACGGCGGGCCGAGGCCCTATTTGCCCTCGTTTGTGCTGACGCAAGCGGCGAGGGTGGAGTAGGAGGCATCGAGTGGGCCAGTGAAGCGCTTCAAAGCGGTGAGGCGGTTATCGATTTCGATGCGGCGGCGTCGACAGACGCCGATGTGAAGCGATATCTCATACAGAGTCTCGGTGTTTTCGGCGCGGCGTACTTCACGCAGATGCAGGAAATGGGGCTCTTCGAGCTCGGGCCAAATGGCATTCAGCGGGTCACCCCAAACGCTGGTCTTGAATTGGCGAATGCCTTTCGCGCATCGATTGGTCCGGATATCGAAACGATGTTCACCGCGGCAATGGATGCGGCCCAAGTCGATCGAGATACCCTAAAGGCCCTACATCCGATTGTGCCGTCGGCGATTCCTGATCCATCAGACGAACGGGTGGTTTACGAGAAGGTACTGTTTGCTGGCGGACCGGCAGCGATAGCTGAAGACAAAAGCCGTCGTGACAGCCTCAGCCTGATCCTCGAGGTCGCAGGGCGTAAGGCTGAGCGACCGACGCCGGAAAACTTTCGATGGGCGCTGTTTGATCCTCCATCGACCCCGCTTTCAGCTGATCTCGAAGGCCAACGTCTGCGCTGGGAGGCGTATCAATGTCAGGACCTGTTTCAGGTCGCTGCGGCAAGTTTGCTCGCTTGGTCTATCTCGATCATAGGAGAGACTGATGAAGGCGCCAGAATCCCTGAAATCCGGGATGCGGTCGAGGCGCGGTTAACACAGGCAGATACCGCGTCTGCGAGCGTTGCATGGTCGGATCTGCGGGACGCTATGGACATCGAAGGGTTTGCCTGGCGAGAGGTTTGGTCGAAGCTCACCGGCAGACGAGGATCACCGGAGGAGAAATCTTGGGATGCAGTCCGGCTGATCGCCTCGCTTCATCGCCGCGTCGCGATCCGCACTGATCTCGCAGACACAATGCGCAAGGTGTTGCCAATCAATGGGCAGGCTCGATCGATCGTCACAGAGTTGCGCTGGTTTGAGGGCCAGAATGCCCGTTCTGTCGCCGATGTCGTCGGAGAATACGTCGTGCAGCGTGTGGTCCTCCGCCATAGCTGGGTCGCAATGCAGAAACTGAGACGCCAGCGTGACTATACCTTCCTGTTTGAGGCGCGGGACGGCAGGCTAGTACACCGGGCCGCATATCAACCCGTGCCGACCACACCGCGCTTGGCGCCGGCGATCCAGTTCCTCGAAGATGTCCACCTTGTGAGTGCGGACGGTTTGACCGCGCGAGGGCGCGCACTGCTCGGAGCGAACCGTTGAAGCTGCCGGAGCGGCTAGCAAGGCGGAAGGGCAGAGGCTTCCACTCGGCGGTAGTGACAAGCTTCTCGCTCGAGTTTGCCGCGTTCGAAGAAGTGATGCTTCCGCAGATATCGGCGTCGGGCGCGACAAATGTGCTTCTGATTGCAGACGGTCGCATGGCGACAATGGCGCTGAGTGACGGATCCGCCCTGCCGGAAGCTTTGGGCAGAGATTACGTGCTGCATTCGCCTCCTGTCTCAGACGGGATATTCCACCCAAAAGTTGTCTTGCAGGTGGGGCGCGAGGGCGGTCGATGCTTCGTCAGTTCAGCGAATGTCACGGGCGCAGGTCTAGGCGGCAATGTCGAAGTTGCGGTCGAAATCGAATGCGGCATTGAACCCGGTCCCGAGAAGGAGATTGTGCAAGCGGCGTGGCGTTATGTCGATGCCCTGGTGCCCGCCGACGCGGGCGCTGCACGCGAGGCAATTGTCTGGGCTCGTGATCGTGCGCCCTGGCTGGACGGAGGCGGGAAGGAAGAAAGTCTTCACCATTTAAGCGATGGCACAGCAATTGCGTTCCTTGCGAGGCCAGGCGGCGAGGGAATCGGCACACGATTCTGCGGCATGATTGGCGATGAAGCAGTCGAACAGTTGCTCATCGTCAGCCCGTACTGGGACCAAAATCTGGAGGCCGTTCAGGACCTGACCCGCTTGCTCGCCCCTGAGCGCACAAAGATCCTGCTGGATGTAGCTCGGCACGAATTCCCAATAGGCACAGTGATGCCGCCAAGGTGTGACATCATCGACATTTCAGGCTGGCAAGCTAGCCGATTCAAGCATGCTAAGGTCATCATTGCGGTCACACAGACGCACGACCATGTGCTCAGTGGCAGCGCCAATTGCACTGTCGCGGCGTTAGGGCGTGAGGGCTTCCTCGGCACTAACGCTGAGGCGTGCATCTATCGACGACTGCCGAGGGGCGCAGCCACAGCAGCGCTCGAGGTGGACAAATGGTTGGAAGCGGACCCGTTTCCCTTCACCGATCTTCCTGAACCGGTGGGGACGACAGCCATACCGCTCGACGAAATGAATGCGGGAGGAGCTGGCACATTTGAGACGGAGGGTGGCAGGCTCAGTTGGCGCAGACCGCCGGAGCGTTGGAACGATGGTATCGTCATCCTGTCGAGTGCGTCCGGCGACATCGTGGCCGAGATCGAAGTGGCGAGCTTCGCAGAAGCGGGTGACCGATTGACGGCGTGGGTGGGTGAAGGCGTGCTCGAACTCGCTGCGTTCGCGCAGGTTCGTTCAAGCACCAGCGAGTCATTGCGTGGCTTCGTAGTCCATCGATCGGCACTGCGCGCGCGGCGGCGGGAGTCTGTCAGCGGACGCGTCAGCAATGCGCTGGCGACTTTCGACGATGCATCGGAGATGCAGCTCCGGATGCTTCAGATGTTCGACGAGTTAGCCAGAGCCGACGTAGAGGAAGAGGGCACCGACGAGGTCGCCACTCGCAAAACTGCGCGCGCAAAGTCTGCTGCTTCAACCGAACCTCCGGAGGTCAGCTTCATGACCTACGAGGAATTCATGGCCGCCCGCCCAACGCGAAAGGGAAGGGGTGGCCGCAGCGATAGTTCTGTTGCCGGCACGCATTTTGACAGCGTTCGTGCACTGTTGAATCGCCTGTCCGGCGTGGAGCACAAGCAAGCGGGTGGTCGCGGCCCTCAGGACGATGGATCGTGGATGGATCTCGGTGATGAGACTGGTGAGCTCGCGGATACCAGCGAACCTTCAGAGGCGGAAGAAGCCGTCGAGCCGAAAACTCGCCCCGCTCCCGATATGGCGGCCTACGACCGTGCCGTTAAAGCCTACGTGGAGGGGGTCACCGCGGAAGGTAGAACTATCGGTCCACGCGAGGTGCTACGCCTGCGACTCTGGATTGCGCTCGTGCTGTGGGAAGCAAGATGTGAGGCAGCCCCGAAGGGGATGCCCGCGGTGGCAGATGACAAGGGTTGGCCACGGTTGGTTGTCAGGGTCGTTGCCGCTTTTTTTAGGGGCAAGAATGCCCCGATCGGAAGACTGGTGATGTCTAGCGATTATGCCGACATGCCGGTGGACTTCTTCGAATGCTGGTCCACCATCTTATGGGCACTGGACGCTATCATTGCACTGGTGCCCGATCAGCCGAGAACGCGTGAATTTAAGAAGCGGATACCTACTCTCCGCGCCCGGGTCGTGACAGCTCTTGGCCTGACGCATGCGGAATTGCTGGGCGAACCGATGAAGTCGCAGCGCCTGGGGCTCAATGCTGAGTTGGGAAATCGCCTAGGTGTACTGCTGGACGAGAGTGCGTCGTAATGCGTTGTCTATCGACCACGAACGTCCGGAAGCACGCGACCAACTCACGTCGTTGCAGTGCACCGAGGTGATCGTCGGCTATCGCCAAAACCTTCCGTTGCCATATGATCGCGGACGCACGCCGCTCCCGCCCCATTGCTGACAATTTGAGGAAAAACGGATCTTTCGATAGCTGCCGGTCATTTATAGGGGTGCAATACCCCAAAAGCATCTGCGTGTTGGTTCTGCGATGATGGCGGCGACAGGTATGGAGCCAATGGCAGCGAACTGCCCATTCTGGAGACGCGCGAAGCTCGGCATCGCGCAGGCTCGACATCGGACGACATTGCCTCCAGTTTGAGGCCATGAAGCAGAAGCCGCTAAAGACTGAACTGCACCATTGGTGGCCGCGAACGCTGGCCGATCATTGGTCTGCGGGAGATGGCATGGTCTCGGTGATCCGACCGGACGGAACCGTGCGCCGCGCGCCGCCCGGCGCATTCGGCGCGATCACCAATGCCCATCATATGAAGATGGGCGGGCCATGGGACTCGACCTTTGAGCCGATCTTCAATGAGCCCGACAATGAAATTGCGGCGTTTGTGCAATGGCTGGCGACGCTCGATGCTTCGCTAGCGACGCCCGACCGGGCGATGGTTGAGCGGATTTTGCCGCAACCGCTCCCCGAAGAACGCGCATCACAGATTGCCCGCGTCACTGCATCGTTACTGGCCCGCAGTCCGAACATTCGCGCGGCGATCAAGCGGACCACCGAATATCATCGGCGCAATTTCGGGCTGGTCGATCCCACCGCCGACAAGACGCTGATCGCTGCAAACCAGCGTGGGCTCTATGACGCCTATCGCAAGCGCATGATGCATGGCCGTTGGGCGATTTTGTTCAGCGACGAAAAGGAGTTCATTGCGGGAGACGGCTTTCTGCACAATTTTCCTGCCTCGCAGGACGCGCTCAACTCCGGGCTAAAGCTAACGCTACCGATCTTGCCGACGGCGACGATCGTCTACATGTCGCCAATGCAATATCCCTCTGAGCCACGCCTAGTGACGCTGCGGCTTGGCGCCCAGGAGGTGGAACGGCTGAACGAGATCACTCAGGTTTACGCCAGCGACTTCCTCTTCTATCGCGACGACAAGCCCGAACTCTACGAAGCCTTCCAGCACGGTGGGCATCGCCAGTTCCGATATCATGGTCATCACTGGCTCGATCCGATGCTCGACGATCTGTCGCAGTATAACTGCTGGGGGAAGGGCGGCGCTGCCGGCATCTCTGGCCGCCGCCCTTATAGCGAATCGCTACAAGGCAATCGCTGGCTCGACGGTCTGGTTGCCCGGGGCAAATAGCTTTAGGTCCGTAGTAGTAGCACGGCATGCGTTGCCTCGTCGCTCACTGGCGATCGGCTACCTCTCAGCAGCTTTGCCCAGCCTTATGCTTTCCTCTCGACGGCACCATCCTGGGGCACACCAAGAGCGCTCGACCATGGTCCAGACCATGGCGGGAGCGTTCCATCGAAGCGGACTTCTGAACTTCTGAGAGCATAACTGCCCACCGCTCTGGCCGGGTCATCCTAGTCTTGCGGATATCGGCTACAAGGCTCATCTAATCGCCAATGTCCAAGTCAATAAGCCTCCCTGAAAATTCTAAATTCACTCGCACGTTTCGCAATCTTTCGCGTGAAGAAATCGCTGATCCGGATAAGCTTGAGGCCTATGAGTCCATGGGTCTCGGCGGGCAGACGGACTGGGGTGACTTGCTGGGATCGAAACGGGTTCTGATTGTTTCCACAGCGGGTGCCGGCAAGACACACGAATGCCGGGAACAGGCCAGACGACTGTTTTTGGAAGGTAAGGCCGCTTTCTTCCTGACCCTCGAGGGCATTTCCACTAACGACATTCGCTTCCTGCTCGAGCCGGCGCAATTGGCCCGCTACCGCCACTGGCTTACGGATGGGCATACTGAAGCTCACTTCTTTCTGGATTCCGCCGACGAACTGCTTCTGTCGCATGGCGATTTCCGGCTCGCGCTACGCAAGCTCGCCGCCGCCCTTGATGGGCAGTTGCACCGCGCCAGCATCGTCGTCACCAGCAGACCTATCGCGCTCGACCTAGATGCCTTCGCCAACGAGTTTCCGGTTATCCCTCCGCCTCCCGAAGTCGAAGTCGTCGATTCTCCCGATGAACCATTCCGGCGCCTGATCAGCGGGGAAGAGCGCAAGGAACATCACGGAAGCAACAATAAACCTCGGGATCTTGACCCTGAGACCGGGGTTCGCATTGTAGGTTTGACATCGCTGAGCCAACCCCAGATTGAGAGGTTGGCGGCTTCGCGCGGCGTCAGGGACATGCCTGCCCTCATTGCCGAAATCGATCGCAAGCGGGCCTGGGAATTTGCGCGGCGACCGCAAGAACTGATCGAGATTTGCTCCTATTGGAACGAACATGGGCAGTTGGGCACCCGATCCCAGCAGGTCGCCGAGGACATCCGCAGGAAGCTGCAGGAAACGGGTGAGCGCAAGCGTTACGTCACCCTGTCCGATGCGAAGGCGCTGGAAGGGGCCGAACGCCTTGCCCTTGCCCAGATCCTGACACGCAAGCGCACGATCCGCTTCTCGGACCTATCGCTTGATGCTGCCGAGCAGGAGTCGGCCACCGATCCTTCGCTCATTCTGGGTGACTGGTCAGAAAAAGAGCGAACCGAACTGCTCCAGCGCCCATTGTTCGGGTTTGCGAGCTATGGGCGGGTTCGCTTCCATCATCGGTCAGCAGCCGAGTATTTAGCCGCGCAGCGCCTGAACCGGTTCTGTCAGAACGGGCACATGGCCAAGTCTGCACTGTTCGGCCTGCTATTTGGCGAATGCTACGGCCAACAGCTCGTTTTTCCGTCAATGCGCGCAGTTGCTGCCTGGCTAGCCATCGGGAATGACGCTGTACGCGACGAACTGCTTCGCCGCGAACCCGAAGCGCTGATGGACGACGGTGACCCCGAGAGTTTCCCGCTCAGCGCGCGGCGCCGAATATTGGCCGAATATGTCCGTCGTTATGGCAAGGATGAGTGGCGCGGTGTGCGCATTCCATATCCGCAGGTCCTGCGCTTCGCCTCGCCCGAACTGTCGCCGACCGTTCGCGAACTCTGGGGCGAAGGCAGCACCAGCCCTGAAGTGCGCGAGTTGCTGATCGATCTGGTGCAAGCGGGTCAAATGCAGGATTGCCTCGACATCGCATCAGAGGTGGCCAACGACCCCGATGCCACCCCGACTGATCGGGTGACCGCGCTCACGGCGCTTGCCGAAATGACCGACCCCGGTGGCCTCGACGCACTGACAGCCTCGATTTTGGCTGAGAAGCACTGGCCCTCGCGGGTCAAGGAAGGCGTACTCGGTACGTTGTTTCCCAAGCACATGACAATCGATCAGTTTGTCGAGATGATCGGGCAAATCGAAATCACTAAACACACCGTCGGCGGGATCGAGTGGACCCTGCCGCGTTTGATCCCGGCCATGTGTCTCGACAGTACCCAGTCAAGGGAGTTTAGGGCTGCGCTCACGCGGTTGATGGAAGCCAGCATCGAACACAGTGAAAATTGGCCGCATTTTGCAAGCCGCTACAGCCACCTCTCCTCGACGCTTGCCACCTTATGCCTTGCGGAACTGACAAGCGATGCGGTCCCGTCGCGAGACCTGATCGCTGCGGCGGTCATTGCAACGCGCCTGGGCGGCCATGAATATGGCGACGAAAAACCGGGGGCGGACCTCATCAACCGGTTCCACCGGGCACCGCGTTCCTGGCGCAAGGATGTCTATGTGGCTGAAAGCGCGTTCTGCGCAGCGCACATTCCGGCCCGCAATGGCAATGAGTTCGGCGCGAACCTGACGCATGGCACGCTGGTCGGCCAACTCGACAATGACGACTTCGGCTGGCTGGTTGCAATCTGCCGTGACGCAAGTGTCGAGCAAAAGACCCGCGCGGCCGCGTACTGGGATGCGATGTGGTTGATGAGACCAAACGGCACGCTCGACGACAACCGGGTCAGCGAACTGCGCGAGATAGCGGCCGGCGAGCCCTCATGGGCGGAGAAGCTCGAAGAACGGCTTGCTCCGCCAAAACGCGACAGGACGTACGAAGCGCAGGAAGCCAAATGGAAGCAAAAGGCTGAAAAGCGAAAGGCCAAAGAACAGGCCGCCATCGAGACCTGGGTCACCTGGCGCAATGAGGTGGTTGGCGATCCCGACGCCTATTTTGCCAAGACCAAAGACAGGCAAGTGGTCTGGGATTTCGCCCAGGTGCTGGAACGCGACCCGCAAGACCGCGGCTGGCGCGCACACTGGCACCGTTCGACGATCACCGCACATTTCAGCGACGCGATCGCTGACAAGGTCCGGGCGGCGTTTTGCCGCTACTGGCGCACGGTCAAAGTCCCACTTCGCAGCGAACGTGCTGAAGACGAGCGCAATACCGTTTGGAGCCACTGGGTCCATGCCCTGGCTGGCGTCTACGCCGAAGCTGAGGATCCGGACTGGGCGAAGGGCCTGACCGCCAAGGACGCAGAATATGCGGCCAGGCTGGCACCCGAGGAGATGGACGGCATGCCGCCATGGCTGACCCAGCTCGTCGAGCATCACCCGGATGTTGTTGACCGGACGTTGGGCAAGGAACTCACAGCACAGCTCAGCGACGCGGTCAGCTTTGCTTTCCCTGGGCTGCTCGCCGATTTTTCGCGCGCGGATCACACCGTTCTGGAATTTTTCGTCCCCCGCGTAAGCGCATGGCTGTCCACTACGCCCGCAACCTTCGATGGCGAGCACGAACTGGCGCGGGTCTACGATCACCTCGAACGGGCGATCGACTATCTCCTGCGTAGCTCAGGCGACAGATCGCAGTTGCTCGACCTGGCCCACCGACGCCTGGAGACCGACCCCGAAAGCCCCTTCGTTCTGCTGTGGCTCATGTTGTTGCTCAGTACCGCTCCGGAAGAGGCGATAGAAGCCCTCGAGCGGATTGTTGACCCGCTAGACCCGCAGGCGCGCTACCAGATCAGCGTCAATTTGTTCGCTGCGTTCAGTGACCGACGCAGCGCGCGCTTCTGTCCGGATCTGTCCGATCCACGCTTCACCCCACCATTGCTCCTGAGGCTGGTCCGGTTGGCCTACGCCGAGATCCGCCTTGCCGACGACATCGACCGCGCCGGCACCGGCGCATACAGCCCCACCGCACGCGATGAGGCTCAGCACGGTCGGAGCGCCGTGCTGAGAGCATTGCTCGCCTGCACCGGGCCCGAAGCCTGGGCGATCAAACAGGCCATGCGGACAGACCCATTGTTCGCGCATTTCAGGGATCGGCTGGACCAACTCGCGCGTGAGAAGGCGGCGAGCGAGGCGGAAGGTCCTCCGCAGGCAGACGCCGATATCGCTAAGGTTGAAGCCCATGGCGAAGCCCCGCCGACGGATCGCAACGGCATGTTCCGCCTGATGATCGATCGGCTTGCCGACCTTCAGCATGACATTGCCGCGCATGAGTTTTCAGAGCGCCCGATCCTGCTCGGGATAACGCTTGAAAAGAACATGCAGGTCTGGTTCGCGAAGCGCCTGCAGGAACGCGAGAACGGCGCCTACCGGGTCGATCGGGAGGCATTGGTGGTCAACGACAAGGAGACCGACATCCGCCTCCTGCCTGTCCGCTCGAACGCGCAAGCCGTGATCGAAATGAAGCTTGCGAACAACGGCTATACGATCCCTGATCTGGAGAAGGCACTCGCGGAGCAACTGGTCGGCCAATACATGCAGCACGAAAACTGCCGGGCTGGATGCCTGCTGGTGACGATGAACAAGACCCGCCATTGGGACTGTCCCGGCACTGGTGCGAGACTGGATTTCGAGGCTGTTCTCTCTCGACTGCGGACGCAGGCCGCCGAACTCGAGATCAGCATGAACCATGACGTTCGGCTTGCGGTGATCGGGATTGATCTAACCAAGGCGGACTGATCCGGATCTCCGTCATCTCATTCCTGCGGTGAAGGCGCAGTCATTGACCCGATCGTCTCGATCTCCGCAATGCGCTGAAACTCGGAAAGATATTCCTGCCGATGGTTCGAAAGCCAGCGAACCACCCGGGCGTTGCTGAGCAGTTTCGTGACGTATCCACGCGCGAAGGTCAGGTGGAGATTGTCGATGCCGTAGCTGTCTTCTACCGATTTCACCTGTGTCTGGAGAGTGGCAAGCTCACGCTCCATCCGGGAAATCTGCTGACTGGTCGGACCGACCAGATCGTTCTTGCGCGCCTTTTTCGCTGGCGCTGTCAGCTGATCTTCCGGCGTTGCTGCGAGGAGCGCGCGTGCGAAGATCAGCGAATAATTGTTCTGGCCGATCATCAGGTCGGCAGCCTCAATCTGGCGCATAGGCGACATGCGGCGCAGCATGTCGAACACCCGCATTGAACAATTGGTGTCCTTGAGCATGTCAGCCGTCTCGTCGCAGATGCCATCGAGCAGGCGGAAACGCGCGCGGATCGATCCCACCTCCAGGCCGAGCGCGTCGGCGATCACAGCCTCGGTGACACCGCGCTCAATGGCCCGAACGATCATGCGGTGCTCCTGCACCGGGGGCAGGCGATTGACGCGCTTGTTATAGGTGTAGGTCTCGTCATCATTGGCGACGAGGCATTCGACCGTTTCGACACCGAGCTGCTTGAGCACCTCGATGCGCAAATGGCCATCGAGCAAGAAGTACTGCTCTTTATTCTTCGGATTGGGGACGACGGCAGGGGCTTCGACCAACCCGATGGCTTTGATCGAACTCACGATCTGGGCATATTTGCGGCTCTCCCGCACGCCCTCCCGCAATGATTTCAGGGGCACGATCTGATCGATGCGCAATGTCACAGACTGGCGCTCGAAGCCTAGCCGGACACGATTGTCGGCGCCGGGATCTGCGGGCAGCCGTTCTGCCGATGGCCACTCAGTCATCGATTTCTCCCGCGATCCGCATGGCCAGCGCCCGAGGCATCGTTTCGAGCCCTTCCGCCCTCAGCAGGGTCAGAAACCCGTCGTCCGTGAGCAAATCCTTGATTGCCTCGACGATGAACAGAAGGCGGGTCTGCGTGAAATCAGATTTCTTCACGAGCAGACGCTGCTTTTCCGCCTCGCGCTGATAGACCTGCATCAGGTCGCCGGCCGTCAGCTTGCGATTAGTACCTTTCCTTCCAAACTTTCCTGACGTCATAGACTTGCTGCGTCCGCGCATGCGGAGATCAAGAAGCCTGCGAACCGATGCCAGCTTCTTGCCGCGCAGCTTGCCGGTCTCATAGGCATCAAGAAGTAGGTTTTGCGCCTCTTCGCTTTCGGCGCGCGAGATTTCCATGGCAAGGCTGATGGGGATCAGCCCAGTCTCGACCGCTGACAGCAGCCTTTCCTCTCCGCGCTCGAGCAGGGTCACGATCATGCTGACCCACGAACTGGTGATGCCGATTTTGCGGGAGATCTCGGCTTCTGTGTAACCGCGTTTCCTCAGGGCACCGATCTCATTCATCACGTCGATCGGGCGCTGCACCCGGCGGGCAATGTTCTCCACTAGGCTCATGACGAGGCATTCGCTCTCGCTGGCTTCAATCACGACCGCCGGTATCTCGGTCTGACCAAGCATCTGGAAAGCTTCGAGCCGCCCTTCGCCGCAGACCAAATCGTAGCGAGTGCCGCCGGGACCATCATGCTTGCTGACCGTGATCGGACGCTTGAGGCCGATGGTCTCGATATTATTGACGATCTCGCGGTGCTGACGCTTGTTGCGCGCCCGAGGGTTGAGCACGGTGATCCGCGAAATCGGGATCATCTCGATGGTCTGGGGACGGGTAACGGTCATCAGGCAGCCTCCGCGACTCTGACGGGCGCGGCGATCTCGTAGAAGAAATCGAGGGCGTCGAAGCGGTATGCATCGAGCAGCAGGTCGTTGTCCTCGGCGAGCCGCACCCGTTCGGCGGCGACATCAAGCCTCGGGAAGAGATAGTAGTCGAACGGCTGCCGGTTGCTGGCGTCCATGCGGACCACAAGCGTGATATCCGGCATCTTGGAGGTGTCGAAGCGGATCTTCCAGCGCAGCAGGCCCGTTGGCGTGGGCGTGCAGCGGACGATGACGACAGACAGGCTGAACTCATCGTTCACGATGACCCGGTCGGTCTCCAGATCCTGCCATGCTTCACTGCCCTGGGCCTTCAGGCCTTCGAGGACCTCGCGAAGAATGTCCGGGTGTAGCCGGCGTAGTGCACGATTGACGGCGAGGTAGCGATAGTCGCGATCCGGCGAATAGCCGACCAAGCTGTAGGCCCGCAGCAAGCTGCCAAACCGCGACGAATAGGCGCTGCTGGAGGGCAGGCCCTCACATTCGTCGATGATGATCCCCGAGAGCAAGCCCTTGCTTTCATAAACCGTGCGCAGCGCGTCGATCATTTCGGCATCTGACAGCCTGAAGGACCGCGCGCCGATGAGCGCCTGTGCAGCATCGAACAGGTCGCGTTCGACGATCGCCTCGAAGGCACCAAGGCTGCGAATCCACATTTCGGGGTCGTTGCGGACCCGCTTCTTTTTCAGCTTGAACGACTGCCGGTTCCACACATTGTCGCCGACGTACTTGCCGTTGATGAGGAGCTGATGGACTGTACCGCGCGTCCACGGCCGGCCTAAATCGGTGACGATGCCTCGGCTGTTGAGGTCATCGGCGATTTCGCGCTCGCTTAGCCCGTCATGGACAAAGGCTGCATAGACGCTGCGGACAAGCACTGGCTCTCCGGTCAACATGGTCCCGATACTGTGTTCTTTCTACGCCTGGTCGTCAGCTCACCAGTGATCAGAGCATTCGTGATCGGGCTCATCGAAAGCTCCCAGGGGGCGGGCGATGATCGGCACGGAGTGGACCAAAAAGCTGCTCGCCGACCATCAAAAACGTCCGATACGCAGCCGCCACGGCAGGATCGTCGCCAGAATGACCGTATAAATGACCCTAAAACTGACCCTATAAATGACCCAATAACCGAAGCACTGAACGAGCGGCAGCGCTGGTTTCTCGGCCGAGTCGCAGCGGGTCATCGGTGCCGCGCGGCGGACATTTGTGGCCACTGGAAGGTCAGTGCGAAAACCGCACGACGGGATATCGCGGCGCTCAGCGCAATGGGCTTGATCCGCTTCACAGGTGCGCGCCGCAACGGATGTTATCGACCTGCTTCTGGGGCAGGATAGTCCGGGCGGATTTCAGGTCCTAGACGCCGAGACCCAAAGAAAGTGAAGAGGGAGGGGTGTGTCGAACTCAGCAAAGGAGATCGACATGCCCCTCTATCCCATCGATATCGACAAGCGCCTCAAGGCCCTGCAGCGTCAGGCGCGGTACGAAGCGGAGGGCGCGCCTTACGTCGTATATGCCCTTCTCGATCCTGGTGAGCCCGGCCTGCAGTTTGCGGAGGGTCCGTTCGACGGCATCCCGTTCTATGTCGGGCAGAGCTGCGAAATCGAGCGTCGACTGCGCCGGCATTTCCGAAAATCGCAGAAACTCAACCCTGATTCCCAAATGGTCCATCGGCATATTGCTGGGTTGTTTTCCATCGGTCGATTGCCCCGGCTCGCAATTCTGGAGATGGCACGGACGCGAAGCCAAAGCCTGATGGCGGAATTGCGGTGGGGACAGCGGCTCATGCGAGACGGGTACGAGCTGGCGAACACCAGCCCTGATATTGGCCGGATCATGGGCGTCGATGAACTGACTGCCTGGCTGGATTTCCGTCGATCATCGATGCTCGCCAGCGAGGCAGCGCAGGAGGGAGTCGTCATTGTTCACAACTGCACATGTGGACATGTGAACAGGTGGATCGATCCGGCGGACTATGCGGCGTGCTGGCCCAAGCGGCTGCGGGTCTCGAAAATTGCCAATCGAACACAACAATGCCCCGGCTGCGGCGAGGACTGCGAGTGGTGGTTGGATGATCGCGAATTACTCGCGTCGACGTCTGGCGCGAGCTACGTGAATACCTGTTCCAGCTTGGCCTTGCGTCGCGCATGATCGGGCATCAGCTTCCCTAGCAGTTGGGCAAACTCCGGCCCGTGATTTGGGTGTGGGAGATGGCAAAGCTCATGGGTAATCACATAGTCGATCAGTGGCACCGGCACCTGCACCAGAACGTGGTTGAGCACGAGGCTATGCGACGCTGGAACATAGCTTCCCCAACGGCGCTCCATTTCAACGATTTTCAGCTTGGGGCGCTTGAAGCTCGAGCCAAATGGCTGAACGCAAGCCGATAATCGTTCAGAAAATATGTGATAACCCTGAGCCTCATACCACCGCACCAAGCGATTTCGGATCCTGCTCGGTTCGTCTGAAGCTACGCCGCCCACAATAATCCGATCGTCCTCGCGGCGGGTGCCTCGCGCCTCTGGATCAACCCGCAATCGGTATTGGCGACCAAGAAAATAGTGGGTTTCGCCCGGGATGTATCGACGTGGGGGCAAGGGCGGCGTGCGCAAGAAAGACTCATCGACCTTGTCGAGGATCCATGAGGCTCGCTTGCGCAGAATGGCCTCGATCTGGCTTGCGTCGGCAGCTTCAGGAGCAGTGACAACGACGCTGCCGTCCGGCTTTACAGAGATTCCCAGGGTCTTTCGCGCAGATCTGCGGAGCGTGTAGTCGAACGCTTCCGCGCCAATTTCCAACCGCCCGGCTACCTCGGTCATTGGGCCGCGAGCTTTCTGGCGCGGGCAATGGCCTGATCGAGCATCTCATCGATCAGATCGAAATCGAGGCCGTACTGACCGCGCTTGTTCTTGATCTCATCGATCAGGAAATCATCCATGTCCTGCCGCATCAGCTTTTCGATGTCTGCATCGTTCGTCCAGCCCACACGGGCGTGTCGACCAATGATGTTCGCGAACTCGAGAGCGATGAGCGATGCAATTTCTTCGGTTTGAGCGCCCGAGATTTCACGCATGGACTCCGCCGCCTGCCGGTACAGCGCGCTGGTCAACGGAGTGCCGCGCACAGCTTCGGGCAGGTCACCGCCACCCTGCCCCTGAGACTCGCGCACGACTGTGGCACGCACTTCCTGCGCCTGATTGAGATATTCGGCTTCGCTCAGGCGCCCCTCACGAAAAGCGTCGATGATTTCCTGAACCATCCGCGAGAAGCGCGCATAGAGCGCGGGGTCTTCCTCCATTCGCTCGTTGATGGTGCGGGTTGCTGCGGAAAGAATGGTGTCGGCCACGGAGGCCGGGCTTCCGCTCTGTCCTTCCACCACCTGCCGGAAGCTCTGATCGTCGAAGATATCGACGGGGGGAACCACGGACATCAGCTCGCTGGCATCGATATGCTTGTCGAGCAGCGCGCGGATGGCCGCCTGATAGCGGCGATAGTCGTAATCCTCGTCAGCGTCGCCGTACCGAAGGCGGACCGCCCGGCGCAACTCCTCGAAGCGCTTGAGGTCCGCCTTGTAGTTGGCAATGACCCGCTCTTCGGTCTCCTCGATCCATTGCTGGCATGAGAACGCAGTCTGCAACGTGCGGGCGAACGCGCTCAGCCTTTCATAGAAGCGCCTGCGGGTCAGTTCCTCCCGCAGGTGAAGCTGATAGGCTTCCATGTCGAACACGTTGCCAATGCCCTTGAACATGTCGAGCATCGCAGCATGCCGGTCTGGCAGGAGCTGTGCCTCATCATGGAGCGACAGCATGGCCTGCGCGACGTCACTTTCGTCATAGCCCGCGAACTCGCGATAGCTGGTCAGCGCCTGATCGAGGTTTCCGAGGCTCCCGACATAATCGACGATCCGCCCATGTTCCTTTTCGTGCAGCGGGCGGCCCATTTCGTCTTCTTCGCTTGACGAGAACAGCCGGTTCACCCGGGCAATGGCCTGCAACAGCTTATGTTCGCGCAGTTCCTTGGCGAGATAGAGCGTCTGGTTGCGCGGCGCGTCGAAGCCGGTGAGCAGCTTGTCGACCACGATCAGCACATCAACGCCCGTGCCGGCGATGAACGCCCGGATTGTGTCCTTCTCAAAGGTCTTGAGCGGCTGCAACGCCGTCACCTGCTTGAGGTAAGCCTTGACGACATCGTCCTCATCCTCGGCACCGACAGCCTCGTGGCCCTGCCGGTCGTCCTCTTCGGAGATAATGACCGCGCTGGTCACGAGACCGGTTTCATCGAGCAGCTTCTTGAGCAGCACCGCTTCCCGCTTGAACGGTGCGACCAGCTGCGCCTTGTATGGCGTGCCACGCAGGTTGCGGTCAAAATCGTTGGCGACGTCCCAAGCCACTTCCTGAAGCCAGGGTTTGACCCCCTGCACCACCTGCGCCCGGGCCATGCGCTTCTTGAGATCGGCGCACTGGTCGGACGAAAGCTCCCGCGTCACGCGGTCGAACCACTTGTCGAGCGGGGCTTGCTGCACCGTCATGTCGACATGGCGACCCTCGTAAAGCAGCCTGACCACGGCCTTGTCCTCAACGGCGCGATCAATCTTATAGTCGTGGATCAGCCCGCCGAAGCGGTCGAAGGTGCTCTTCTCCGACTTGAGCAGGGGCGTGCCGGTAAAGCCGATATAGGAGGCGCGCGGCAACACCTTGCGCATCTGGGCGTGCAGGCTGTCGATGTCGGTCACGGCCTGACTGCGATGGCTTTCATCGACCAGCACGAAGACGTCCTGATCATCGTCCACGAACTGACCGGCAGCGGCAAGGCCCGAGCGGAACTTGTGGATCAGTGTCGTGACAACCGCGCGCTTTTCCCGGAGCAGACGGATCAGCTCCTTGCCGGTCGCGGCCTGTTCGGGCGATTTGCCGGTGTCGCGGAAGGTGCCGGTCAGCTGGTCGTCGAGATCGACGCGGTCGGTCACCAGGATCAGCCGCGCGCGGGGATAGGCCCGCTCGATCGCGCCCGCCAGCATAACCATGGTGAGCGACTTGCCGGACCCCTGCGTGTGCCAGATGACACCGCCGGCGCGCTTGCCCGCAGTATCGACCTGCGCCACGCGCTCCAGCGTGCGTTCCACGCCGAAGAACTGCTGGTAGCGGGCGACCTTCTTCACGCCATTGTCGAAAAGGGTAAACCCGCGCACGATCTTGACTAGGCGCTCGGGCGTGCAGAGGCCGATCAGCGTGCGGTCGAGTTCGGTGGGCAGACGCCCGCCGCTGCCTGCATCCATCAGACGGTCATGGGCGCGGCGGAACGGGCTGAAATCGGTCCAGATCCGCGCCGCCTCTTCCGGGTCGAGCCCGCGGTTGACGCGCGTGTGCAGCTCGGCCTCGCCAAAGCCTTCCTCGCGCCAGTGTGCCCAGAAGGGGGCGGGGGTGCCGGTCGTGGCATAGCGCGGGGCGCTGTCATTGGCCGCGATCAGCAGCTGCGCCGGCACGAACAGCCGGGGGATTTCGCCGTCCGGGTTCTGGTTGCGGATCATCTGGCTGACGCCCTCGGCAGTGGCGACGGCGCTCTTCTTCACCTCGATCACGACCAGCGGCACGCCGTTCACGAACAGCACGATATCGGGCCGCCGGGTATCGTCCCGCCGTTCACGCCGCACCGCGAATTCGCAGGTCATGTGGAAGCGGTTTTTGGCGGGGTTGTCCCAATCGATGAAGCGCAGCTGCCGCCCCTTGGTCTCCCCCTCGATCGTCATATCGACCGAGGTGCCGAGCCGCAGCATGTCGCTCGCCCTGCCATTGGCGGTGAGCAGGCCTTCGGAGAGGTTGGCGGCAAGACCCTTCAGACGGTCCACCGCCTCGCGCGCCGCAGATTCGGTTACGGGATGGCTGCGACCGCGCTGGCGCACTGTGTTGAGCGCCAGAATGCGTTCGGCCAGCACATCCTCCAGAACGATGCCATCAAGCCGCCCACGCCGTTCGGCATCGACCTCGGCGCGGGGCATGTAGCGCCAGCCATTGCGCGCGAGCGTCATCACTGCGGCAAGCTGCACACCGCCCATTTCGGAGGTCGCGAAGCGGGGGCCGGTCACTCGTCCACGCCCTGCGCGCGGGGATCACCGCCAGCTATGCACTGCCATTCGCCGGGGTGACGCTGGACATAAAGCTGGCCGGAGCCCCAGCCAATCGCCACACCGTCCCTCGAAAAGCATGCGAAGCACATGTTTGCCCAAGACCCCATTTGGCGGCTCGCGCCGTCCGGGTCCAAGATCGAATGCACGTTAAGGCGCGTCTCTCCGTCCACGAACACCACCTGCTGCGATAGTTCGGCAGAGCACAGGTCACAGTTGGCAGGTGGATCGACGTGCATCGGATTGGCCCCGATCACGCCGACTTCATCGAGACAGACCAGCATCTGCGCCAGCAGTGTCGCATGGCGCGCGCGGAACGCCTTGCGATCATCGAAGCTGGCATAGGGAATGGCCGCCGCGCGCAGCTCTTCCACGAAGGCTCCAAAATCGGTCATGCTGTCGCCTCGCTGTCTCCAGACAGCAGCGCGTCGATGCGTCCAGGTGCAGACGAGTCACCCGTGAAGATCTTTTGCATCAGCCCGCGCTTTTGGGAGCGGAGTAGTGAGGCGAGTGCACGTTGCTCCGCAATTTCGTTGTCCAAGCCCTTCAGGATGCACGAAATGCGATCCTGTGTGGAGAGGTCCGGGATGGAAATTCTAATTTGACGGAAATGCGTGAACTTTAGCGATAATGTATCGTCTACCAGCCCTTGTGAATAGCTCCAGAACCGATGGATCATTGCTGGGAGCTTAAAGAGTTGAGCCGAAAATTCTCCCGATATTTCAGAATTCGGTCTAATTACTGTGTAGGCTGGACTCACGATACCTTCAAGCGAAGAAAGCGCAGAAACTCCCTGCCACATTCGCATGGTGTTATAGCCAATGTCACCAACCATGATCTTTTTGTATTTTGTCTTGTCGGGTGAGGAGGAG
Organism: Novosphingobium sp. HNCC26BN242; assembly: GCF_057180525.1. Classification (NCBI taxonomy): domain Bacteria; kingdom Pseudomonadati; phylum Pseudomonadota; class Alphaproteobacteria; order Sphingomonadales; family Sphingomonadaceae; genus Novosphingobium; species Novosphingobium sp. HNCC26BN242. The sequence continues at coordinate 296,853 of NZ_JBXUGM010000002.1, read as the reverse complement.
TCCTTTCGATCAAGGTCGTCCCGCCGTACAACCCCTCTGCTACTTGTGATCGAAAGCAACTCTGCATTCGGGGCTGTCTCGTTGCGCTCTGTGAAGAGCTGCCCCAATCGGTAAGTCCGCCATCCTTCCATGGGTGTTGTCGCGAGCGCTGGCATAAGTAGGGTTTCTGCCAATGCAGCTTTGGACGCTTGTTTCGTCTCGACTAGCCTTTCGCATAAGGCAATAGCATCGTCCCAGGACTCTAGGGCAACCGCAATCCTTCTCTGCTCGGCTACATCAGGCCATACGACGGGAATTCGGAGGAACTCCTTCGGATATAGCCGCAAGCGGTCATCCGTCAGGCCGTAGGAATAGGCCCACAGCAGGTAGAGTGCGCGATCTGATTTCAGCCATTGCGCTGCAAATCGGGGTTCGAGGGTAGGCTTCGCGCGCATCACAACATATGCTGGGCTGACGTTGACCGGTGCGCTGGCCAAGCCAAATGCCCCCTGCCACATTCGCATCATGTTATAGGCAATGTCGCCGGGCTCGACGAGCGAGTGGTCATCGGCTGCAAGGCTGGTCTTCGTCTTGCGCTCCTTGTCTCGCTCCAAATCGGCGCGCGGCACCAAGCCATTGTGCATGGTGACCGACGCGAGCGGCAGCCCCGGCTTGCCCTTCCGCTTACTGTGCGTGAAGTAGTGGGAGAGCTTTTTGGTCTGGGGATCAGACATCGTCCTTCCCCTTGCGCTTCGGCTTCTTCTTCTCAGCCGCGATCCGCTTGGCCGCGTGCGTCGCCTCCTGGAAATGCTGCTCGACCGCGCTGGGGGCATTGATGCGGCGCTGGTTCCAGATGGGGTATTCCGCCTCCACCTTGGCCATGGCAGCGGCATGGCTGATCCCCCCTGCGCCGGTCAGAATGTCGCGATCCGCCAGCTTCAGGAACTCGTCCAGCTTGGCGATCCAGTCCGCCATGTGCATCGGGCGCCGCCCCTGTGCCTGCAATTCAGCAAATTCGAGATAGGCCGTGGTGACGCGGTTGAGCGGCTCGATCTGCTCTTCGCTGAGATAGTTTTTGGCGATCATCGCATCAGCCTTGCGCGGCGGCTTGCCCTGCTTCTGGCCGTCCCAATGCGTCAGGCCCATATGGTCCTTGCTGGCATTGGCATGGGTGTAGATCACCTCGGCCGCCGTCTGCCCGTGCGCGGCATAGTGCATCTTGTTCTGCACCGTCTTGAAGAACCGGGTCGAGCTTTCGGCCCGTGGATCATAGTCCACGCTGGTCGCGTAGATCTCGAGCACCTTCTGGTAGAACCGCTTTTCCGAACTGCGGATGTCGCGGATGCGAGCGAGCAGTTCCTCGAAATAGTCGGTATCGGGGTCCTTCAGGCGCTCGTCGTCCATGACGAAGCCCTTGACCAGATACTGGCTGAGCGCCTCGGCTGCCCAGCGCCGGAACTGCATCCCGCGCGGGGAGCGGACGCGGAAACCGACGGCGAGGATCATGGGCAGGTTATAGTGCGCGACCGTGCGCTCCACCTGCCGCTGCCCTTCTGATCGAACTATTGAGTAATCCTCAATGGTTGACTCGTCGAGCTCTCCATCGGCCAATATGCCCTTGATATGCTTGTTGATGTTGGAGACCGTCGTCTGGAACAGTTCGGCCATGTCCGCCTGACTAAGCCACGCGGTCCCATCGCGCGCCTGCAGACGAATAACGGTAACGCCATCCTCGGTCTGGTACTGGATCAGGTCACTGGCCATCAGAGCGAGACCCCCAGTTCCTTCAGGAAGCCGTCCATGCGCTTGCGCGTGTCGGCCAGCTGCTTTTCCAGCGCCACGATCTCAGCCTGAACGGCAGCAATGTCGATTTCGGCTTCGGCCTCGAAGGTGTCGACGTAGCGGGGGATGTTGAGGTTGTAGCCATTCTCCCGGATCTGGGCGCGCTCGATGAGGGCGGCATAACGCTCCACATTCTCGCGCGCCTGATAGGTGGCGACGATTTTTGCGATGTGGCCTTCCTCCAGCTCGTTTTGCTTCTTGCCGGGGGTGAAATCGCGGCTCGCATCGATGAACATCACATCGTCCACGCCAGCGCGCGCGCCGCCCTTTTCCCGCGAACGGTCGAAGATCACGATGCACACGGGGATGCCGGTGGAGGGGAACAGCTGCGCGGGCAGGCCGATCACTGCATCGAGCAGGTTCTCCTCGATCAGCTTCTGCCGGATCACACCTTCGGCCGCGCCCCGGAACAGCACCCCATGCGGCGCGATCAGCGCAACCTTGCCCTCACGCGGCCGCGCGCTTTCGATCATGTGGCTGACGAAGGCATAGTCCCCGCGCGACTGTGGCGGCAGGCCGCGATGGTAGCGGTGGAAGCGGTCGTTCTTCGCCGTCTCGCTGCCCCACTTCTTGAGGCTGAAGGGCGGATTGGCGATCACCCGATCAAACCGCATCAGCGCGTCTTCGGTCAGGAACTTGGGGTTGGTCAGCGTGTCGCCCCATTCGATGCGCGCGCTGTCCAGCCCATGAAGGAACATGTTCATCCGGGCGAGTGCCGAGGTCTGGTTGGTTGCCTCCTGCCCGAACAGCGCGACATTCGCTTCGCTGGCGTGGTGCTTTCCTTCCTTCTCCGCCACATATTCGGCAGCGCGGATCAGCAGCGTGGAAGAACCACAGGCCGGATCGCAGATGCGGTTGCCCGGCTGCGGATCCGCCAGCTTGACCAGCAGCTCGGACACCTTGCGCGGGGTGAAGAACTCGCCCGCCTTCTTGCCCGCATCACTGGCGAAGCGGGAAATCAGATAGATGTAGGTCTCGCCGATCACGTCTTCGGCGGTGTCCTTGCCCGAGAAGCGCGAGGGCGAGAAATCGAGCGCCGGCTTGTGGAAGGTGTCGAACAGGTCTTTCACTCGCCGGTTGCGATCGGCTGTTTCACCAAGATTGTTGCGGCTGTTGAAATCGACTGCGGTCAGCACGCTTTCCAGCTTCGCAAGGTTCGCATCCTCGATCGCTTCCAAGGCGATGTTGACCAGCTCGCCGATATTCTCGGCGTTCCGCTGCGGATAAAGGTCATGGAAGCTGGTGCCATCGGGAAGCTGGAAGCGGAAGCGCGAAAGGCGCCGGGCGATCCGCGTTTCGTCACCGTCATACTGCTCGGCAGCCTGCTTGCGCTCGTCGGCCCAGATGTCGCTCAGGTACTTCCAGAACAGGAAGACAAGGATGTAGTCCTTGTAGTTGGCGGCATCGATGGTGCCACGGAAGGTGTCGCAGGCATCCCATGCGGCCTTGTTGACGTCGGACTGCTTGACGGGGGTCATAGGGTGGCTTCCTTCATGGGCAGGGCGGCGGCCTCGGCCAGACGATGATTGATGAGCGTGGAGCGAAGGCGGGCAAGCTGATCGGCCAGACGCCGTTCTTCGGCTGCTTCGCGTGCGAGGGAAACAATCGCCAACTGACGCTGCCAGTCGGGAATGGGAACCTGAAGGCTTTTCAACGGCCCCAGCGGCAGGCGCTTAGCGGCCGACCCTTCCCGGCTATCGGCAAGGATTGCCTGCGTTGCCGGCAGATTCAGGTAGGTGGCGATGTAGTGCGGGCTGACGCTTTCAGGATCGGCGAGCCTGATGACGGCCAGATCAAGGGTGGCGAACAATGGCGGGCCATCAAGATCGCTAGGCTCAATGACCGCGGCGTTGTTGGCATTGCCGCGCAATGAGATCACGATGTCACATGCACGCAAGGTCCCCGAGCTTCCAGAGGGAGGGGCGCCCACCTTTGTGAGCAGCCGGGGAAGAACGCCGCCGCCATCAAGGTCGCCCACCATCACGGCGCGCGAGTCGCTTGCCCCCCGCACAACGGCGGAACCGCTGAATATGCTGGCGCACGCCTGAAGGTCGATCGCTTTCATGGATTTCAGTTCTAGCCAAAAATCAGAAAATGTCAATGGAAGTGCATTCCATAGAAATATGTGAGCGGCCATTCGATTGGTTGGGCTGGCGAGCTAGCGTCAACGGCCACTTGCGTAGAGAGGCAGCCGATTCGCTGATAGGTGGGTATGAATTCATTCCCACCTGGGTCTGGATTCAGACCCACCCGGGTCGGAATTTATACCCACCTGGGTCGGAATTCATGCCCACCCGGGTCTGGATTCATGACCACGCAGCGCGGCGAAGCGGCATCTGAGCGCCAAAAGACCGCAGGGAGCGCAAAAAGACGCCAAAATTCAGCACTGGGTTTAGCCAAAGCTTCCAGCTCGTCTTTCGTCGCAATACACTAGATCCAACACCCACGCTTCGATGACAGAGGTTGGATCTGCATCATGTCTACGACCAGAATGCCGCCGACAGGCAAAAGCATGCTGAGCCCCAAAGAACTGGCGCAGCAGTCAGGATGGCCAGAAGGCCGAATTCGTCGCATGATAAAGGCGCGCATGCTGCGTCACGTTCGCGCAGGTGGCCTGATCTTGTTGCCATCGGATGCTATTGACGAATTTTGTATGACCTTCGAGGTGCCGCCGTGCCAAGACAATCCATCGGCCCCAGACTCGTCCGCAGAAGCGGTAAGCCCAATTTCTACGTCCGCTACATCGACCCCGCCACAGGTCAGCAGAAGGACGTATCAACAAACACTCGAGACAGCGAAGAAGCGCAGGAGGTCCTCGAGGAATTCCTGAGGGATCGGCGTCTATCGAAGAGCAGTCGGGCTTTGCCACCCTATCGGGTCAAGATCGCAGACGTTCTCGATGCCCATCACGCGCGGCTTTCAAAGACTGATCGTGGAGACAGGTTCCTGTCGTCGATGCAGCACATTCTCGAGTTCTGGAAGGATGCGTGTCTCGACGCGATTACGCCTGACGCCGTGCTGGACTACGAAAAAGCAAACGTCCGGAGCGATAAGAAGCCCGGTCGATCGCGCGCGACAATCCGCCGTGAACTGAGCGACCTCAGGGCTGCCGTCAAGGCGGCGGCGGTCAACCACAAGGTGCACGCCATCGTGTTCCCGAAGCTTCCACGCGATGGAGCACCGCGGAAGCGCTGGCTGAAGCGGCACGAGTTCGATCAGCTGTTCGCCGAGGCAGCCAAGGAATATCGCGCTGCGGAGCCACTTCAGCTGTTTCTGATGATCGCCTACTACACCGGCGCGCGCAGCGGTGCGATCATGGACCTGCGTTGGTCGAACATCGATTTCGACCGGAACGTAATTGACTACCGTCTGCCCGATCGCGGTGAACTGATCGTCGACCACAAGCCACGCGCGGTAACGCCGATGGCGCCGCCACTGCGAGCCTATCTGCTGCAGCGATACATGGCCTACGAGACGGTTCCCGAGTTCGTGTTCCACCAGAAGCTCGATCACACGCGACGCGTCAATTCGGTGGTGAAGGGCTTTCGTGCAACGGTGGAGCGATGCGGCTTCAAGGATGTTACCCCGCACACGCTTCGCCACACGAGGGTCACGGAGCTACGGAACATGGGGATGCACAGCCACCAGGTCGATGCATTTCTGGCCATGACCGCCGAGACACAGGATCGGGTCTACACCCACGCTGACCACAGTGATCTTCAGGCATTGGCCATGCAAATCGCCTGAGGTGTCGACCATCCGCGAGCAAGCCTCTGCAGTTACGTGAGGTTCGCGCGTCAGATCGAGTCGATGTGGGGGCTAAGGACGGATGCCGTTACGAGAAGCCCGTGGGCCTCTAGTGACCTAAGGTAAGATTCGGCCGACATTTCGGGACGTTGCATCCGCAGGCGCAAATTTCTGATTGCGGCCACGGCTCTGCCTTCATCAAGCTCGATGGTGTCGGCGATGAAATCATCGGCAGTCCGTGCCTCGATGCCCATGGGCGCTAGAATGTCGGACGGAAAGTCTCGAATGTTCTCGGTGACTATCGCTTGAGCCTGGGTTTGTACGGCGGCTTTGATCACATGCTCATCATTCGGATCTGGCAATGGTAAGGTCAGATTCAAAGGCTCCCCATCGGGGTTCACCAATGCCTCGGGAAAAGCGCTCTGCATCGCGCCAATGATGCGGCCAGCTATAACGCTCGGGTCGCCCAAGCCCCGTTCTGCGAGAATTTTCTGAAGTGCTGCCATTGTTTCATCGAGGATGCGCGCGGACCAGCGCACCCTGAAGAACTCGGCTTCCGCGAGGCTCAGAAGCAGATCACGGCGTGGCGCGCTCACAAGCGAGCATGCGTCAACCAGCGCAGTATAGCGGTTGGCGAACATCCTTGTCAGCGATCAGTAAAGGTCCGCGTCGTTTGCGACCAATTCATCCAGCGCGTCAGAGCGCGCCTTGTCACGAGCTATCTTGTAGGCGAACACATCCTCGGCCTTGAGGCGGCGGTGGCGTCCCACAGTGCTGTGTGGGATATCTCCCCTTTCGATAAGCTTGATCAGATAGGGGCGCGATACGTTGAGCAGGTCAGCGGCCTGCTGCGTCGTCAGCATTTGCTGAATCGGCACGAGGGTGACAGCGTCACCACTGCCGATGTGACGCAACAGCTCCAGGAACAGATCAGACACGGCCGGCGTCAGAGTGATCTCCAGCGGCCTTTTTGTTTCGGGATCAGGCACGCGCAGCGTTGCCTCACCTGCCTTCTGGGCTGCCAGAATACGACGCAGCTGATTGGCAATCTGCCTATCGTCAGCCGATGGAAGCCTGTTGCCGAAAGGCAAGGCGCTCGCTGGCAATGTCATAGTTTCTCTCCGCGGGGTGCCGAGTGTATATCGAATATTCGAAATAAACGCAACGACTATGTGTCGATCGGCTGAACCCGAGCAGCGGGAAGCCGGTTGGACAGACCATCACATTTGACGGCGCTGGATTGCAGCAACACCGCACCGATCTGCCTTAGCCCTGTTCCGTGATTGAGCAGTATCGGCTATACATAGAGGTTCAGGAGACCGAGATGGCAACCCACACTTCGATGCTGCATGTCCGATTGGATGCTGAACTGAAAGCGCAGGCGATTGAAGCGCTGAGCGCGATGGGCCTGTCGACTTCTGATGCAGTTCGGTTGTTGTTTCACAGGATCGTGGCTGACCAGGCTTTCCCGCTGGAATTGCGGGTGCCGAACGCAAATCGACCTGCTGAGCTGCAGCCTGTAGATAAATGACGCTACCCAGTGGTGGCCAATTGAGATACATAATCGGACACCGGCAATTCCGGTGCACATGAGTTCACAGAACGTCTGAAAGGTTCCATCAAAAAGCGCGGAAATCCGTCAAAGTTCACAAAAGACGATAAGGAAAATCCAAATGATTCCATATAGTTATGGAATCTGGAAGCCCTCCGAAGGCAGGGGTCACAGGTTCGAATCCTGTCGGGTGCGCCATTTTTCCCAATCCCCCCGGAACCGATGCGTTGTTTATGACGCAAGATGTCTCGGCACGTCGGTTTTCTGGCCATGGGAAGCTCTTGCGCCAAAGCGAACGATCATTACGACATTGCTGATTGTTGCTGAAGTTTGGTGCCACCTTGCACCGATCGGCTTGAGGGGACCTCTGCATGGTCAACATTCGGCGGACTGCCGCTATTGCGCTGGCCTTTGTGCGCCATCTGGCAGTGGTCTGTCTGGCAGTGCCGGTTATGGCAACGGTCGGTTCGGCATGGGCCGCAGCTGTTCAGCCAGACTCGCTGGAGGCGCTTGACCAAGCCCTCACGCGGGCGATCAATCGCCAGAACGCCAATCCCAACCGAGACACGCAGGCCGCCAGTGTGCAGGCGGCAAAGGTGCTGGTTGCCACTGCCGAAAAAGCGCCGTCTGGTGCTGTGACCGCGCCTTATCTGGCGCGCGGGCTGGTTGCCCTGGCCGATGGTGCGCGCGAAGATGGTGATCTGGATGCAACGCTGACAAATGCCGAAAAGGCTTATGCGGTTGTCAGGCCCTATCGTGATCTTGCACCCGATGCCTATGTTCAGGCGATTGCACTGGCGGGCGATGTAGAGATGCGCCGGGCAATGTACCGCAAGGCAGCAGAGCGATTGGGCGAGGCGGCGCGCTATCTTGCGCAGCGCCGCGGGAACATGCCTTCCACACCGGCGCTGGACATGGGTGAATCCAACATCGCCTATGTTCTGGCCCTCGCCCATCTGCAGCTTGGCGAATATGACGATGCGGTCCGCGCACAGGAAGCGGGGGTCGCTGCGCGGGTGCGGGCGGTCGGCGAATTCCACCCTTCGACCATCAGCGCCCGCTATAATCTGGCACTGCGTATGGTGCGGGCAGGCCGCTATGAAGAGGCCGAAGCGTTGGCTCGCCTCGCGGTTGAACAGGTGACTGTCCATGTCCCGAAAAGCGATCTTGGCCATGTGCGTGCGGTGGAATCACTGGCGCTCGTCCTTGCTGGTGCAGGCAAGCGCAGCGAAGCGGTGGAGGTGGCACGCCATGCGCTGGAAATTCGCGTGACCACAACGGGATCGCGTGATGGCAACTATGCCAGCGGGCTGAGCACGTTGGGCGGCCTGCTGGCGGATCTTGGTCGCTATGCAGAAGCAGAGCCTGCGCTGCTGCAGGCGATTGCAACGCTTGATACGCTGGGAGACCGGGCCAGCGCGCAAGACCGCCTGCGTGCGCTGACGTTTCTGGGTCATACGCGCCTTGCTCTCGGCAAACTGCCTCAGGCGCGCGAGACGCTCGACCAGGCCTTCGAAATCTGGAACCGCTCGAAAGCCGCTGGAGCTGCAGAAACGCTGCTGCCCGGTATTGCGCTGGCCCGCCTTGATGAAGGCGATTTTGCGGGTGCAGCGGCAGCAGCGCAAGCGCACCTTGCGGTGGCCAAAGGCCCGCGTGTTCCAGCTTTGGGGCAGGCGCAGGCTTGCGTCATGGCCGCGCTGGTGGGCGCTGAGGCGCCAGATTGCGCAGGCCAGGCCGGGGAAGATCTGGTGCGCGCGGTGGCTGACAGGCTGGATGGCAGTGCTGATGGCGAACTGCTTCTCGCCGATCGTCTGTCGCTTGATCTCGCCATGCGGCTGGCCGTGCAACGCGGCGATTTGCAATTGGCGCTGAACGCATCGCAGATTCTGGTCGGTTCCAAAGTGGCGCGGTCCACGCGGCTTGCTGCCGCGCGTGCCGGTGCCGCCGATCCTGCCTTGGCCGTGCGTCTGCGCAGTTTGCAGGATGCCGAACAGGCCTATCGCCGGGCCAATTCGGTCTATCTGTTGCTGCTGGGCAATGGCGGTGATTGGGAAGCTGCGCGCGCTGCGCGCGATACTGCGCTGGAAGAGCTGGCACGGCAACGGACGGCACTGGCACAAGCCGATCCGTCATGGGCCGTGCTTGCGGCGCGGCAAACCATTTCGCCGGACGATCTTGCAGCGTCGCTGGCCAAGGATGAGGCGGCGCTGGCCATTATTCCGGCGCTTGGTTCATCCTTCGTGATGTTAGCAACGCCCGGCACTATGCAGGTCCAGCGCATGAAGCCCACGCGGGCGGCTTTCGCAGGCAACGCCGTGCAACTGCGCCGCGCGCTGGATCGCGGGGCGTTTGATCCGGTGGCCTCGCACGATCTCTATCGCGCCATCTTTGCCGACCTTCCGGCAGCGGGCCTGCGCAACACGCGCACCTTGCGCATTGTTACTGGCGATGATGCCGCCGCCATTCCCTTTGCCGCGCTGCTTGAAAAGCCGATGGGTACCACGGCCAAAGGCGCCCCGTTTCTCATCAGACGCTATGCCATGGCGATCAGTGCCACGCTGGTTCCGGTGCGGGGGCAGGCGCGCCGGTCGATGGCGCAAGGCACGATGCTGGCGCTGGGCGCGCCCACCCCGTTCGGGGCCGATCGGATGGCCGACAACCATCCGGCCGCAAACAGTCCGGCAGGCGCGCGCACAGTCCTGGCCAGCGCGGTATTTCGGGGCGGAAAGGCCGATGCCACCTCGCTCGCCGCGCTGCCATCGCTCGAATCTGCCGAAATCGCCACGGTTGCCCGCAGCGTCCGAAATGCTACGGTGCTGACCGGAGCTGCAGCCAGTGAAGACGCATTTCGGGCTTCCCCGCTCGACCAGTATCGCGTGCTGTTGTTTGCTACGCACGCACTGGTGGCGGGCGAGATGGAGGGCATTTCCGAACCCGCGCTGGTGCTGGCCCGCCCTGATGAAAAGGCAAATGGCGACGGCGTGCTAACGGCGTCAGAAATCAGCCTGCTCAGGCTCGATGCCGATTGGGTGATCCTGTCGGCCTGCAATACCGCTGCCGGTGATGGTGAAGCTGCGCCGGCCTATTCGGGCCTTGCCCAAGCGTTCCGCTATGCCGGAGCGCGCACGCTGATGCTGTCACACTGGCCGGTGCGCGATGATGCTGCCGCTGCGATTACCGGCAGCGTGCTGCGCGAGGCGGCAGGAGGGCGTTTACCTGCCGAGGCGCTGCGCCGGGCGATGTTGCGCGCGATGGATGATCCGAAGTTGCCCGATTCCGCCAATCCGCATGTGTGGGCGCCGTTCGTGGTGTTTGAATAAACAAACGGCGGCAGAGCCAAAGCCCTGCCGCCGCTGCCTTTGTGCGGTTATTGATCAGAACCGGTCGGCGTTCATCACCTTGGTCCATGCCGCCACGAAATCGGCAGTGAACTTGGCCTTGCCATCGCTGGATGCATAGACCTCAGCCACCGCGCGCAGTTCCGAATTGGAACCGAACACCAGATCAACCGGGGTTGCGGTCCACTTCACCGCGCCGCCGTTGCGGTCCTTGCCTTCATAAAGGCCCGGCGTTGCCGCCTTGGTCCAGACGTTATCCATCGACAGCAGGTTGGTGAAGAAGTCGTTGGTCAGCGTGCCCGGACGGTCGGTGAACACGCCCGCCTTCGAACCACCGGCATTGGCACCCAACGTGCGCATGCCGCCCACAAGCACGGTCAGTTCCGGTACAGTCAGGCCCAGCATGTCGGCCTTGTCGACCATCGCTTCGACCGGCGCATAGAACGAGTCTGCCGCGTAGTAATTGCGGAAGGCATCGGCCTTTGGCTGGAGGAAGTTGAAGGAGTCGACATCGGTCTGCGCCTGCGTGGCATCGACGCGGCCCGGGGTGAACGGCACGGACACGTCCTGCCCGGCCGCTTTGGCTGCCTGTTCGATGGCCGCATTGCCGCCCAGCACGATCAGATCGGCCAGGCTGACCTGCTTGCCGCCCTTGGCACCCTTGTTGAAGGAGGTGCGGATCGCATCCAGCTTGGCCGTAACCTTGGCCACTTCTGCCGGATCGTTGACCGCCCAGTCCTTCTGCGGGGCAAGCCGCAGACGCGCACCATTGGCACCGCCACGCATGTCAGTCGCGCGGAACGACGAGGCCGAAGCCCATGCCGTGCGCACCAGTTCTGCGGTGGTCAGGCCCGATGACAGGATGCTGCCCTTCAGCTGCGCAATGTCACCTGCATCGACCATGGCATACGTTGCTTCAGGCAGCGGGTCCTGCCATGCCAGCGTCACCTTGGGCGCGTCCTTGCCCAGATAGCGGGCCTGCGGACCCATGTCGCGGTGGGTCAGCTTGAACCATGCGCGGGCAAAGGCATCGGCGAGCAGATCGGGGTTCTTCTGCCATGCCATCGTGATCTTGCGGAAGCCGGGGTCTTCACGCATCGCGATGTCGGTGGTGAACATGATCGGCGCGTGGCGCACATCGGCGCGGTGCGCATCGGGCACGAGGCTGGCGGCGGCTGGGTCCTTGGGAATCCACTGCGTGGCACCGGCCGGGCTCTTAGTCTTTACCCATTCGAAGCCATAGAGGTTGTCGAGGTACTGGCTGCTCCACGCAATCGGATTGGCCGACCATGCGCCTTCAAGACCGCTCGATACGGTGTCTTCGGCATTGCCCTTGCCACACTTGTTGGCCCAGCCAAGGCCCTGCTGTTCGATCTTGCCCATGCCCGGATCAGCGGCAACGCATTCGTCTGGCTTGCGTGCGCCGTGCGCTTTGCCGAAGGTGTGGCCGCCCACGATCAGCGCGGCGGTTTCTTCATCGTTCATGGCCATCGCGCCAAAGGCACGGCGGATGTCGTTGGCAGCGGCCAGTGGATCGGGCACGCCGTTCGGGCCTTCGGGGTTCACATAGATCAGGCCCATCTGCGTTGCGCCCAGCGGACCTTTCAAGTTGCCCTTGGCATCACGGCGCTTGTCGTCCAGCATCTTGGTTTCCGGGCCCCAGAACACCAGATCGGGCTGCCAGGCATCCACGCGGCCACCGGCAAAGCCCAGCGTCTTGAAGCCCATGTCCTCCATGGCAACCGTGCCTGAAAGCACCATCAGATCGCCCCAAGACAGCTTGCGACCATACTTCTGCTTGATCGGCCACACCAGGCGGCGTGCCTTGTCGAGGTTCACGTTGTCGGGCCATGAGTTCAGCGGTTCAAAGCGCATTTCGCCGCCATCCGAACCACCACGCCCGTCACCGGTGCGATAGGTGCCCGCGCTGTGCCATGCCATACGGATGAAGAACGGGCCATAGTGACCATAGTCGGCCGGCCACCACGGCTGCGATGTCTTCAGCGTCTTGCGGATGTCTTCCTTCACCGCATCGAGATCGAGCGAGGCGAACTCCTTGGCGTAGTCAAAGTCCGGGCCATAGGGATTGGCATTCACGGCTTCGTTCTGGCGCAGCGCGGTCAGATCCACGCTCTTGGGCCACCATTCCTTGGTGGCAGTGCCTTCGGAAATGACTGGCGATGCCCCGCCGTCTTGCGCATGGGCGGCACCGGTCAACGCCAGCATAGAACCGGCGGCCAGAAATGCGGCCAAATGGAATTTCCTGATTGTCATGGCTGACTCTCCTCCTGTTATCCCCGCGCAAGAACGCGGGCTGTCAGTCGGTTAGGTCAGATGGCCTGCCATTCCCAACGGGTTTGCCTCATAACAGTGATCGATAAAACCGCACGTTGTGCAAGAGTTCTGCAATAAAAGCGATATTGCAGCGCAACATCGGAACTCAGCCGACACCCGCCTTGCGCGCCTTGTCGACCGCTTCCATCAGCTGGGTCAGCGAAGCCGCTCCTCCAAAACGGGCATTGCCGATCAGCAGCCCCGGCGTGCCTTGAAACTCCAGCGCCTTGGCCCCGGCATTGCTGCGCCCGATGACGGTGTCGATCTCTTTGGCGCGGGCTTTCATGTCCTGCTGCAAGCGTGCCCAGTCCACACCCGCTGCCTTTGCTGCAGCCTTGACCGTTGCCTCGGTCACGCGCCCCGGCTGTGCAAACATCGCAGCGTTGAAGGCGGCGTGTTTGCCCTGCCACTGGCTGGCAATCGCTGCACGCGCCGCCAGCAGCGAAGCTTCGCCAAAGATCGGCCAGTCTCGCCAGACGATCCGTACTTTGGGATCGCGCGCCAGCAGTTGCACCAGCGTGCCGTGCAACTTCTTGCAATAGGGGCAGCCGTAATCGGAGAAGACGATGACGGTCACGTCATGGGCTTTCGGCGTGGTCTTGGGTGCCAGCGCTTCTTCCGACATCGCCGGAAAGGCTGTTTCGCGCGCCAAGGCTGCGGGCGCAAGCGTCAGCAGGGCGGCGGCGATGACAGCACGAAAGAACGAGAGCTTCATGCCCAACCCGTGCCTTCAGATCGAGGTAATGTCCACCACCGTCGGGATTGTGTCATTGAGCAGCGTGATCTTCTTGCGCGCGATCAACCAGTCGGCACCCTCGCGCCGCAGCGCGTATTCATAGCGTCCGAAGAAGCATTCGGCGCGGTTCATGCGCACATCGAAGCGGTGGCAGGTGAACACGGCGCTCACCTCTGCCGTGTCCGCATCGGCGGGTGTGACGAGCACGTTGCTCACCGCATGAACCACGCGCGGGGGCGGGGTGGAGGCGGTGGACAGGCCCGACGTCAGCCGCATCACGCGGTCCTCCAGATTGCGCCGGCCCTTGTAGTAGATCAGCGAAAGCTCGCGGTCTGGGTCGGTCGTCGTCTCGGTTTCGCTGCGCCACGCGGGCATCCAGAATTCCACATCGGGCGTGAACATCGCCAGCCATGCGTCATAGCGGCGCGTATCGATCAGCAGCGCCTCGCGGAACAGTAGGTCTTCGGCTTGCGCGCGCATAAGAGGAGCCGTCATGCCGCGTCTCCCATCCGCTCGGCCCACGCGCGATAATAGGCGTGGTAGAGCGTTTCATCGCACAGCTGCGAATCCGCCAACACGCTGCGCGCCGGGTTCAGGCTGATGCGATCTGAAAAGCGGTTTCCGCCCTCCACCGATGCGGTCATCCCGCGCGCATAGCCTTGCAGCCACGGATCGACAGTCCCGGCATAGCCGATCTGGCAGTTCTCATAACTCACCGTGTCATCGGGCGTGGCCATGCCGGTGGGGTTGAAGAAGTCCTCATACTGCCGAATGCGCTGGCGGCGCGCCGCATCACTTTCCCCCTTGGGCGCGATGCACCATGTGCGCATTTCGGTAAGGCCGGGGCCAAGCGGGCGGATCACGCGCAACTGGCTCGATGCGTTTTCCGCCACTTGCAGGTTGGGAAAGATCGTCAGGTTGCGCATATTGAACATCCAGTCGCGCTTGCCCTCACCGTGCCGCTGCGCCAGCACGGCAGCGCTTTCATAGAGCGGGATCGTGGGCGTGATGCCGAAGACGCCCCAGTTCAGCACGTGGCCGTTGGGAAACGAATAGCTGCCCCCGCCGATGCCTTGCGTCTCTTCCTTCCAGTAGTCGCTGTTCTCCCAGACAGAGGCGACCACCTCGCCGCTCGTCTCCTGCTGCCGCCGCTCCAGCACACGGATGTAGGACGGGTGCGCCGAGGTGAAGTGATAGGCGTCCGAACAGTTTTCCAACTGCAGCTTCCAGTTGGCCTGATAGGTGAACGTCACCTGCCCCGGCACCAGTTCGGCACCCTCCTCGCTCTGGTCTGCTACCAGATCGAGCAGCTTGGCCGCCTCGCCCAGATAGTTGGCCAGCGGCGGCACATCGGCAGACAGACTGCCGAACAGGAACCCGCGATAGTTTTCGAAGCACGGCACCGCAGCCAGCCCATGGTCCTGCTGGTCGAACGCGGCGCTGTAACACCCCGCCTTCTGCCACTTCACTGCCTTGCTGCGGCCCGCGCTGTCAAAGCTCCAGCTGTGATAAGGGCACACGTGCAGCCGCGCATTGCCCGCCTGCGTCTGCGCCAGCCGCGCGCCTTTGTGCGGGCAGGAATTGACGAAAGCGCGTAACTCGCCCTCGCCATCCCGCTGCACCAGAATGGGCACGCGCCCGGCAAATGTGGTGAAGAAATCGTGGAGGGCAGGGGCCTGTGCCTCCAGCCCCAGAAACACCCACCCACCTTCAAAAATCCGCGCCATCTCCGCCTCGAACACCTGTTCGTCTGTAAAGATCGCGCGGTTGACGCGGAAAATGCCCTCATCGGGCCTGTCGTCGACATAGGCCTTCACATCGATGCTCATGCCACCACCGCTTCCACCAGCGTTGGCCCGTCAGCGGCGAACGACCACTGTAGCGCGGCATCCAGCGATGCGGCATCCTCCGCCCGGCGTCCCACCACGCCATGCCCCGTCGCCAGCGCGCAGAAATCGAGTTCGGGGAACTGCGTGCCGACAAGGCTTTGCATCCCGAAGTGCCGACCGAAGCTGTGCAGGGCCTCGTACCGCCCGTTCTTCAGGATCACGAAGCTGACCGGCAGCCCCAGTTGCGCCGCCGCGTGCAGGCCCTGAATGGCATACATCGCCGATCCATCGCCCAGCACCGCCACCACCTTCTCATCGCGCCGAGCCAGCGCCATGCCAACCGCTGCAGGAAGTCCGTGCCCCAGCCCGCCGCTCGCCGTCGTATAAAATGTATCGCGCCCGATGATGGGCAAAAGGTCGTGCATCGCCCCCCGGCTCGAAGGCGCTTCTTCAACGATGATCGCGCCATGGGGGCGCAGCGTGGCAATCTGCTGCAGCACATAGGCATCGGTCATCACGCTGCCATCAAGCCGCGCCGGACGCGGGCAGGGCGCTGGGGCAATGCGCTCCACCGCCGGAGCCGGACCTTCCAGCAGCATGGCCAGTGCCGCATCGCAATTCGCCACGATGGCCGTGCCTGCCGGTGCCCATGCGGCGTGGACATGATTGTCACCGATCAGCCAGACTTCGGCATGTTCCGGCATGTGCGGCCCAGCTCCCTCCACGTGGTACAGGTTCATCGGTCCGCCCAGCGCCAGCACGAAGTCATGGGGCGAGAGCGCCGCAACAATCGCCTCACGCCCGGCCGTCAGAAAGCCTGCAAACAGTGGGTGGTCTTCAGGAAAGCTGCACCGCGCAGACATCGGCGCAACCCACACCGCCGCCTTGTGCCGCTCGGCCAGCGCAATCACCGCATCCCACGCCCCGTCGCGCGCCACGCCTGCCCCCACCACAATCGCGGGCGCACAAGCCTTGGCCAGCGCCGCGCTGCAGTCGTCAATCGCTGCGCGCTCAGGTACCCGCTGCGCATGGATGCGCCGCGCGGGGTGCGGATCACATGGCTGGTCCCAATCATCAATCGGGATGGAAACGAACGTCGGCCCATAGGGCGGCTCCATCGCCACGTGATAGGCGCGCGCGATGGCAGCTGGCACGTCCTGCGCGCGGGCTGGTTCGCAAGCCCACTTCACGAAAGGCCGGGGGAATTCGGTGGGCCGCTCGGCAAACAGGAACGGCTCATAGGGCAGGATCGAACGCGCCTGCTGCCCGGCGGTCACCACCAGTGGTGTCTGGTTCTTCCACGCAGTAAACAGGTTGCCCAGCGCATGACCCGCCCCCGCAGAGCTGTGCAGGTTGACCAGCGCGGCATTGCGCGTCCCTTGCGCAAAGCCATCGGCCATGCCCAGCACTACGCTTTCCTGAAGCCCCATTACATAGCGGAAGTCCTCAGGAAAGTCCCGGAACATCGGCAGTTCGGTCGATCCCGGATTGCCGAAAATCGTGGTCATGCCTAGCTCGCGCAGCAGCGCAACGGTGGCGTGGCGGACGGTCGGCATAGGTTCTCCCAAGTGTGTGCGCCGATTCCGGCGTCAGTCTGGCCTTCAGTGTGATGTTATGCTGCAATAGATGCAATTGCATATCCGGCTGAAAGCCATACACATATTGCATGGATCTGGACGAACGCCAGTTGCGCGCATTCCTCGCTGTGGCCGAAACCGGCAGCCTCGGCCGGGCCGCAACGCTGGTGCATCTCACCCAGCCCTCGCTCAGCCGCGTGATCCAGCGGATGGAGCAGGGTCTTGGCCATCCCCTGTTCGAACGGCAGAGCAAAGGCATGACGCTGACCGCTGCGGGCGAAGCGCTGTTGCCGCACGCGCGCCTGCTCCAGTCCGAAATGCTCGCTGCCCGCGCTGAGCTTGATGCCTTGCGCGGCCTGCGCCGGGGCACGGTGCGGGTTGGTGCAGTCGCTGCGGTGATGCGAACCTTGGTGGCCCAATCGCTAGGCAGGCTGCTGCAGGAGTTTCCGCAACTCACCGCCGAAGCGATAGAGGCGGTGGACGGCGAGCTGGGCGATGCGCTGACCGGACGGCGCATCGATCTTGCCGTTACCGCCAGCGAGCTTGATCCAGCAGGCGTCGAACTTATCGGCACATGCAATTACACCGACGATTTCGCGGTGTTCTGCGCCCGCACGCATACCTTGCCTCAGCAGCCCACGCTGGATGAACTCGCCGCGCAAGGTTGGGTCATGCCGGGCCGGGCCATGACCCCGCGCATCCAGTTCGAGACGGTTTGCGCGGGCTTAGGGTTGCCGCCCCCGGTGATCGCGGTGGAAACGTCCTCCGTCGAAACCATGATCGCCGTCAGCGCCAACAGTGACCTGCTGTGCTGGCTGCCCCAACCCCTGCTGGCTGCGCATCTGGCCAATGCCACCATGCGCAAGCTGGACGTGCCCGCCATGGAGCGGACGCGCCGCTTCCTGTTGTTCCGCAGGCGGTCCGGCCTGCTGCCGCGCGCTGCGCGCCAGTTTCTTCAGTTTTTTCCGCTGCAGCAAACCGCTGATCGGGGGAGTTGACGGCCGCCACAAATTGCAAGGACACTCGCGCACACACGTGAGAGGACTTGCGACATGGCAAAAGTGGTGGTTGTCGGTGCCGGAGCAATGGGGTGCCTGTTTGCGGCGCGATTGGCACTGGGCGGGCAGGATGTGATCGTGGTCGATGTCAGCGCGGATCGGCTGGACCTGATTAGCCGCGAAGGCATTCACTTGCACGACGATGACGGCAATCATGTGGCCCATGTCAGCGCGGCTTTGGCTGAGGATGTAACGGGTCCGGCCGATCTGGTCATCCTGATGACCAAGGGCATGCACAGCGCCTCCGCAATCCGGTCGGTTGCGCATCTAAACGATGGCCACTGTCTTGCGTTGACCTTGCAGAACGGCCTCGGCAATGTGGAAGCCATCGCTGATGTCTTTGAAGGCGAACGAATTCTATGGGGCGTCACCGATTTCCCGGCCGACCTTGAAGGCCCCAATCGCGTCGCGTCGCACGGGCAAGGGCACATTTGGCTGGGCGGCACGAATGAAGCGGCGCATGGCCATGCCGATGCCGTCGCCGCCCTGCTCAATGCCGGAGGGCTCAACGCTGCAGCCGAAGCGCAAGTGCAATCCGCTGTCTGGGAAAAGGTCGCCTTCAATGCCGCGCTCAATGCGCTTTCGACCATCACCGGCCTGCCTGTCGGCGGGCTCGACAGTGCCGAAGGACGCCGCATCGCCGCCCAAGTGATCGACGAAGCCATTGTCACTGCCACGGCGCTCGGCATCGCGATCGACCGCGACAGGCTTATGGCAAAGACAGATTTTGCCCTTGCCAATCATCGCACGCACAAACCGTCGATGCTGCAAGATCGCCTGGCGGGCCGTCTGACCGAGATCGAATCGATCAACGGCGCGATAGAGAAGCTCGCTGCAAAAGCAGGCGTGGAAGTCCCGACCATCCGTCTGCTGGCTGACCTTGTAAGAATGGGCGAACCGCTCTTATAGTCGGTCGCAGCAGGTTGGTATGAAATCCTCCGTCCGAGTTCCAGCTCAATGTTCGGCCACAGGGAGGATATGACGTTACTGATTGGGGAAAATGTATCGGATTTCCATATACTTGTTCTCGCCCAGTTGACCGGCTTTAATGAGATTGGTTTCGCAGAAGACCGGCTCGCCTGCGTTCCCCTAGGCACAGCGGATAGCCAAATATTCGCCAACAGAGCCTGTTGCGAACTCGATACAATAGCCACCCGATTGCGCGGCATATGCAATCATGGGCATGCCACTGGTATGAAATTCTGCGTATTTGCTTTCGTAACAGTGCTGATAGCCCCGTTGAGCAGCAGCCGCGCCGTCAGGCACGGCGAGGCCCCAAAAGGCTTCCGAAGCAGCGAACCCAGTCTTGCCAATCGACATTGGTGGGTCGCCTTTCCTGTTCCCGATGCGCGTTGTTGGGGTGCGCTCCAGTGGATTGATTTTGACCTTCGAGTCCCGCTGGTCGCGCTGTCGCGTTCGAATGTCAAAATCATAAAATCCAATAGGATCATATATTTTCTAGTGGTTCTTATGATTCTGACATTTGCGCCAACCCATCCCAACAGGGATGCAAATGTCAGAATCGAACCACTAGTGTAACAGTTTGAGGCTTTTGCGCGGTCCGCAAGTTGTCTGCGTCGATCAGCACCCGATGCGTTTCGTCACACAATTCTTTATGGCGATAGTGTCGTCAGATGCGGCTGGCGAAGTAGTCTGTGATGACTGTCTCGGTCATGCCGATACCGCGAAGGCAGAACCACGTGGCTTGACGGACAAGGTCGTCACTCTCGACACCATAGGGCTGCGCTGCTGGTGGCAGTGCGCCGATGGCCGCAATCATGGTGCCGACATGTTCAATGAACATTGCTGCAGCTGGTACGTCAAGCGCCTTACCGACAAGCCCGCCGTCAGCCCGGGCCGAAGCATAAGCCGCGTCCATCGAAGCTGCATTGCGGCGCTGGGACCGGCGGTAGATCAGGCTTGCATACGAACCGTCCCCAGCAAGACTCGCGAGCGTCATTCGGTGCGAATCATGGCGTTCAGGATCCTGTGCGTCGGTGACACTGGCTGCGATGAAAGTGTGTATGGCCTCTGCCAATCCCATCGAGCCAACCGCATGAATGCCCTGTTCCTGCCATCGCTCATCTTGTTCAAGGAACACCTGCCTAAGCACCGCGCGATAGAGCGACAGCTTACTTGGAAAATGACGATAAACCAGCGCCTCGGAGATATTCGCCTCGCGCGCGATCTGCAGGGTTTTTGCGCCATCATAGCCATGCCGTGAAAACACGCGCCGCGCCGCTGCAACGATTTGGGTGCGGCGTTCGGTGCCGGGTATGCGCGTCCTTGCCATGAATACTCACTCACTTTTACGAAACGGTCTGTCAACCGCGCAAAAGCAAGCCTTTGTGGACGAACCAGCGTACAAGCTTCACTTACTACCGGCTATTTATGGCCTGAATTGCTTGGGTGCGACACGCTGTTCTGTCGTCATCTGCGCCGCATATGAAAGCACGGTTCGGTCGTGCTTATGGCCAGCGTGTTACGCGCACAGCCCATAAGCACTGTGCCCACTTGCTTAGCATGGGATGGGGGGCCATGCCCGGTCGTGTCGCGATCACCGCAGGCCACAGTTCTTCCTCTCGCAACCGCTACGCGGCGGGCCGGATTGGGCGCAGCGCAGCGTTGCTCGTCAGTCTCAATGCCTCTGCATTGCTCCTTCCTGGTGCCTCGCCCTGATCCCAATTCGGCTCCGTTACGGTGGCGCGGATTGGTCGGAAAGCGCTCTCACTGAAATGTTGCGGCTGAAGGCTGGCCCGGCCCGCTGATGAGAGTTCAGGCAGCCATCTGCTCTTCGGGTTCAGGCGGAAAGATCGACGGCTGTCCGGGATCGTAAACACGTGTCAGAAGCCCGATGAACGCCGGGTCAGTAAGCGGATCGTTGGGCATTTGAAACGCTTCGCCACGCTTGCGCAGATCCGATACCATGATATCGAAAATCATCTGGTGCGTCAGGTCATCGGTATGATCCAGCCCGCGCTTCAATTCGGCCATGTCCATGTAGATATCCGCGCCCCAGTGGACGAGGAAGCGGAACTCTTCTTCCGGGATTTTCTGAATCACTTGCCCGTCAGTTGTGATCTGCCAACCACCTGCATTATCAGGATCGGCTTCCATCAGCGAATTGATAGCAAGCCCTTCCGGGCGGCGCATCGCGGCAGGACCGTTGGTCTGCGCGGTGTGATACATCTTCTCGTTCTCAACTACCACGGCGCGGCCCCACATCGGGGCTTGGATCTGCTGCGGTGCCTGGCGCGGGCCATCTGGCCAGTATGTAAAACCGCCTCCGGTGCGGCCTTTGTAATACCATGTGATCACCTGCGCTTTCTTGGCGCGCCAGTGTTCGAACAGGCCCGATTTGACCATGGTGTTCATGAGCCAGATCGGTGTGTCGCTCATCGAAACGCCGCGAAAGCGTGTGGCATCAACGTGCGGGCTGCCACCGCCTGAACATGGTCCCTGAATATTGAACAGCATGTTCTCTGCGGTAGCATACTTTGCGCCCCAGTAATTGCGCACAAGAGCCAGGAAGTTGCTGTTGAGGAAGCAGTCCTCGATCTCAGGATAAAATGGCGTCGCACCAATGCCGAAATAGCCCCGAAATACCGGCGAGAGGAACATATCCCAAGTAGGTATGAAACCTTCAGGGATCGAACCAGACGTAGTGGCGACGACTTCTTCCGGCGATTTGAAATGCTGTGCCAAGATCAATGACCAAGGACCATTGCGCCGCACGACGTCAAGCATCCGGGCGTGCTGATCGGGCGTGTAGGCATTCTCGATCACGCGCGGCGGAGCAATCGGACGGAACGTGGAATCGGCTGTCATGGCATCTCTCCGATGGGCACGCGCGACAGATTCGCCGCACCAGCAAATTTTGTATGTGTTTGCTTACTTATCGATGTCTTGGGCGTCAATGCCGTTCTGTTTCGCTGGGATTGGCACTGCCGCATGCGACAGCGCGCTGGAAATCCTTTAGGGTCTGGTCGTCGAGCTAACGTGATCGCCTCGTCAGGGAGCCTATCGCCGCGGCAGCAGAACTTCACTGCATCGCGCACGAGGTTTTCAGCGGGGCATCATACAGAGACCGTTCAACACCGTTCCGACATTTGCCATGAACAGCGAGGTGTTTTTGACCGAGATGTCACGGCCAACGTTCTCGCCGTCTGCCCGCGCACTTTGATGCGGGCAGGATCGTTCAGCCCATTTTGATCAGTCGATCAAACGATAGCTGCCCGGCTCGGGACGGCGCGTGGCATTGAAAAAGTCCACCAGCCGCCAAGGCCAGGACATGAAGACGCGGCCCTTCGAATTGTTATAGTACGAATTGGCACGAGGGTGCGTCCAGATCATCTTGGGCATACGTTCATCGACCTTGCGGTTCCAGGCGTCAAAGGCGTCTTGCTCCACCACTATGGCGCGTGCGCCGGATTCGGTGATCCGGTCGAGCGCCTCGATGATCCAGTTGACCTGCGCTTCAGAGATCAGGTTCTGGCCGGCGGCGTGGTTGGGCGCGCTGTTGGGGCCGACGGTGTGGAAATAGTTGGGATACCCCGGCACGCACATGCCCAGATAGCTGCGCGCGTCTTCGGTGCCCCATTCCGCGCCCAGATCGCGCCCGCCTTCACCCTTGATTTCAAGATTGCCGACCATCTGCGAGACATTAAAGCCCGTAGCGCAGATGATGACATCGCATTCGAAGACCGAACCGTCGGCCGCTTCGATCCCACCGGGCAGGACGCGCGCAATGGCCTGATCTTCGAGGTGGACATTGGGCCTGGCCAGCGCATCGTACCAGCCATTGTCAAGGATGATGCGCTTGGAGAAGATCGGGAAATCCGGCGTCAACTTCTCGATCAGGTCGGGCCGGTCGGCAAAGCGCTGCTGCATGTAAGATAGCGCATATTGCCGGGTCATCTCGTTGCCCTCGGACACGGCGAGCATGTTTTCAGACCAGGCAGGGTCCTTTACTACATTGGCGTACAAGCCATCAGCCGCTGCCCAATAGACACGGAACCTGAACCATTCCTTGAAGGCAGGAATGTGCGCCAACGCCCACTTCATTCCTTCGCTCACCTCATTGGCGATTTCTGGATTGTTGATGACCCAGTGTTTGGTCCGTTGATAGACGGTCAGCGCGGCAACGTCGGGTGCGATCGCGCCGCATAGTTGAGCAGAACTGGCACCAGTGCCAATTACGGCCACGCGCTTGCCCTTGATATCCAGATCAACAGGGTAGGCGGCGGTGTGGACGACCGGACCAGTGAAGTTTGCAAGGCCGGCTATGTCCGGCATTTTCGGGCGGTTAACCGGCCCGTGACCATTGATCACGGCATTGACGACCAGTGCCTCTGTGGAGCCATTGGCATTGCGCACGGTGACCGTCCACAGGCAGGTAGATTCGTCCCAGACCAGTGATTGCACTGTGGTGTTGAAACGCATGTCGCGGCGCAGGTCATGCTTATCGGCCACACCGGTCATGTAGCGCTGCATATCGGCACCATGTGGGTGATAGTGCCGCCAGTCCGGCCAGATTTCCCAACTGAAGCTGTAGAAATGGCTGGGCGTATCCACCCCGACGCCCGGATAGCGGTTTTCGTACCAGGTGCCGCCAACATCGGCATTCTTTTCGATCACAATGAAATCGTAGCCCGCCTCGCGCAGTTTGGTGGCGGCGGCCATCCCAGTCATCCCGGCACCGATTACCAGAATCTTGAAATCCTGCTTCGGGGCAGGGCGGTCTGGTAGCTTGCTGCGGTCGATCCACGGTCGAAAGCCGCACTGGTCATAGACCAACTCGACGAATTCATCGTCGACCCGCTCGCCGACGGAGACCGACATGATCCGCTGAACAAGTGCGTCAGGCGCTGTGTTACGTGCCAGTCCTTCGCCCGTGGTGAGCAAATGGCGCAGCTTTAGGCGCAATTCGTCGGCCAGGCTCTCAGGGATCTCGGTAGGTGGATAAGAATAGGCCGGTCGGATGTATTCAGCGAATTGTTCAAGAAAGTGGGCATCATGCGAAAGATAGGTATAGGCCGCAAGCAGAGTAGGTACATTGGCTTCATCAAGCGCACGGGCCAGTTCAGGCCCCGCGGCCGGCGGAGAGAACTCAATGCGGTCTGCAGCAAAAATCGAAGCCATTGCGGCGGTCTCCCGGTTAATTATAAGTGGGCACTTACATTATAAGTTTCGCGGAGGAAAGGCCTGCCAGACGAACAATACCGATTGCCGTCGGTTGAAGGTTGAGGCTTACCAAGCAAAAGTCTTAGAATCGTAGAACGCGGACGGCAGGAGCAATGGCCATTGGCGCCGCTACGGGCCGGGATGTTCTGCGGTTAAGTGGTCGAGCCCGATGGGCGCCTCCCTGGTGGTTCTTATGATTCTGACATTCGAACGCGAGTGCGCGGCCAGCGGGACTCGCCTGCGGGACTCGCCAGCAGGACTCGAATGTCAAAAGCAATCCACTAGCGCTTGCAAACGTGGACACTGCAGTGATGCGCGACAAAAATGCATCAAAGCATCAAAGCGATGCAGACGCGGCCTTATCGAACGAAGGCAGCGGAAAGTTATTGATGATCAGCACAAAATCAGTTGACCGGACCTATCATATAGTTGGCCATTGCCAACTTCAGGATGTGGTAATGACCGTCAATGTCATCTGGCTCCAAATGAACGTCACGGCGTCACGAGAGTTTGGTGCAGGACTGAAGTTCAATTGGTAAGCGACATAACTTCATCGCAAGATCAGGGGCTTTTTCAATGCAGCCCCTTTTGCGTGAGCTGCGCCCGATCGTGCCCCTGCTGCAGCGCTGCCACGGTTCGTCACGCTGAAGCTGGTCGCTGACCCAGATGGTTCGGGAGCACGCCGGGCAGATGCTTGATTGCCCGACGTGCGTTTGAACAACGCTTTATGCTTCGCGGATCGCAAGATGGCGCCTGAAGAAGCCAGCCATCAGATCAATTGCTTCGCGCGACTCCGGCATGGCCACACTGAACCAGAAACCGTGTGGCATTGCTTCGAATACGTGCAGTTCTGCCTCGCGCCCCGCTTTGTGAAGGGCGCGATGAAACATTGCAGCTGAACTCAGTACGGCATCACGCGTGCCAGTGACTAGCAGTGTCGGCGGAAAATCGGAAAGGTCCCCCTTGATCGGGGCCAGCAGCGGATTATTGCGATCAGCGTCACCGACAAATGCGCCACGCTCACTTTGTGGATCGTCAAGTTTCGCGCCAATGTGCCCGTAAAATCCTGAAAGCGTTAAATAATTGTAGGTATCGCCTAGTTGCGTGACATCGCCACCAGCGGTGAATACGCCGCAAGCCACTGGCAGCGGCAGGCCTTCGTGCTTGAAGCGCATGATTGCCATCGCGGTCAGAAATCCGCCCGCTGATGTGCCAAACACGATAATGTCAGCGGCAGAATGGGTCTTGAGCGCATCGCGATAGACCGCAACGATATCGTCCACCGCAGCAGGGAAAGGGTGCTCGGGTGCCAGCCGATAGTCGACGGCAATTACCTCGCAACCGGTCTCAGCCGCAATCGGGACTGCTTCAACCAAGGCATCGGACCCCATTACAAAGCCGCCGCCATGCAAGTTGATCAGCAGTTTGTCAGCATGGCGCACGCCACCCTTGGGCGTAATCCGATGGCATCGCACGCCCTCAATCGCGGTTTCCATCACATCACAAGGAAAAACCTCAAGCGCTTGCTGGTTCAGCCATTCGAACATTGGGGCCAACGGTTCGCGCATCAGCCACATAGGCACTGGCGGCGCATCTTGGGGCATCTGCTGGTTCGGATCAAAGCGCAGGTAGGCTTTGGCCTCCTCGCTGATGGTATCAGGCACGTCGAGCTTGACCCGTCCGATATCCACCACGCCATTTTCGACATTGTAACTACGCATGATATTCACGCCCTTTCAGAGATCCCCAAGCTCATATTGTCTGTGCCTATCTTGATATCGTGGACATCAATTTCTAAGACTGAACAGCTTGCTATTGCGCAATTAGTGCGGGATATTTTTACGATAATCAAGAATGGCTGTCGGCGTTATTGCGGGCCTTGCGAAGCCACAGGGCTTGAGGGTAACGCTTTGGCGATTTTTGCGACCGAAAGAATGGGAGAATATCAACATGACTGCACTTTCCAGCTTTACCAAGCTGATCTGCCGCGATGAAGAAGCAATGGCCGCTTACTATATCGCGGTTTACGGATACGGCGTGGTTCAACGCGTGGCGGGCGAAAGCGATGGCCAGCCATTCCGAGAGGTTATTCTGGCACCGGGCGGCGACTGGGCGCGCGGCTCATTGGTTATGTTCAATTTTACAGAACGCGATGCTCCGCGCGACCAGCAGGTGATTCTTGGCTTTGTTGTGGAAGATCTGGACGCCTTGGTCGCAACGATTACCGCAAACGGCGGCAAGATGGTCGGCCCCATCCGCGAAGAAGCTGAGCACGGCATACGCGTCGTTTTTTCGACCGACCCCGAGGGCGCTCTTTGTGAAAACGTCCAGATGCTAGTGCACTAAGCTACCCGCGCAAGGGGCGTTGACTCTATTATCGCTTGATAGTTAGTGAGCACTTATTTTGAGGCGCGGCCAGTATCTGGCAGCGCCTCTGACTTCATCGGAGAACTGGCCAATGGCACGCGATAACGACGTTTTTGCAGGTGGTGTTGCCGTCATTACAGGGGCCGGATCGGGCATTGGCGCGGGTCTGGCAAGGCGTGCAGGCGCACTTGGGATGACCGTGGTTGTCACCGATATCAACGAGACCGCAGCAGCCGAAACTGTCTGCGCAATCCAAGCCGCGGGCGGCAAGGCGGAGGCAGAAAAGGTTGATGTCTCCTTGCCCGAAGAATTGGACCGTCTGGCCGATCTGGTGTTCTCCCGCCACGGTGAAGTGCGGCTCCTGATTAACAACGCAGGCATCGAAACGGTTGGCTATACTTGGGAAGTGCCAACAGCGCGCTGGGAAGCCACGCTCAACATCAACGTCCACGGCGTTATCCACGGCGTGCGCGCCTTCGTGCCGCGCATCATCGCCAGTGGCAAGGAAGCTTGGATCGGCAATCTCTCCTCGGTCGGCGCGTTCGGGCAGATGCCGGGGCAGACCGCCTATACCGTGACTAAACATGCCGTGCAGGCGTTCAGCGAATGCCTCTACCTCGAAATGGAACTGAAGAACCTGCCGATCCATGTCTCGGCCATCGTGCCGGGCATGATGCGCACCAACATCTTCAATGCCGAAGCGGGCGAGGGCGAACCGGATAACGCCGCAAACCACCGTCGTGCTATGTTCGATATGATGCGCGACTACGGCATGGATCTCGATGAAGGTTGCCGACTGTTCCTTGAACAGATGGCCGAAAACAAGTTCTGGGTGCACAGCCAGCCCGAGATGAGCGAGCAGATCATCGGTGGACGGGTGCGGTTCCTGCAGGAACAAGTTCCGCCCATCATGCCCGACCTTGCCCGTCAGATCGCGGTTACCTGATCCGGCAGGAGAGGGACTGCACATCGGAGGCAAAGGGCGAGCGCAGTGACAACGGAGGAAGCCGCTTGTCCGCAGCGCATGCTTCGGTACCTCTTACCCAGTCCCGGCGGCATCGCGCAGGCTGCGATGTCACGATGTGCGGCAGTTCCACCCCGGCGTTTCTGCACGCCCATTCAAGCAGCGCCGCATAGCCTTTCGTCGCAAATTTGGGCACTGCCCCATCGAATTAGTGCCCGTCGATGTAGTTTGCGCCTTTCAGTACAACGTCTCTGCAATCACGCCGGCTTTGGCCAGGCGATGGATTTCATCCTGAGTCAGTCCCAACTTCTCTTTCAGAACCGCAAAAGTGTCTTCGCCCGAACGTGGAGGCGCATGGCGATAGGTCGCAGGCGAGGCCGAAAGCTGGGCCGGGAAGCCAAGCACCTTCACCGCTGTTCCGTCCGAACGCTCCATATCGTGGACAAGCCCGCGCGCCTTGATCTGTGGGTGTTCGAGCACGTCTGGAATCTCGTTCACTTTGCCACCGGGCAGCTTGGCTGCTTCCATAGCCGTGATCAGTTCATCCGATTTCCAGCGGGCGATAGCGGGCCGCATTTCGGCGAGCAGGGCTTCCCGGTTCACGCTGCGTCCCGCGCTGATGGCAAAGCGCTCATCATCGGCAAGCGCGGGTAGCCCGATCAATGCCATAAACGCCCGGAACTGGCGATCATTGCCCAGCGCCACAAGGATGCTGCCGTCGGAGCAGGCGAAATCCTGATAGGGCACAGTGTTGGGATGCTGGTTGCCCAACCGGCGCGGCACCATGCCGCCGTTCATCCAGTTCGAAGCCTGATTGGCCAGCAGCGCCACTTGCGTATCCAGCAGCGCAAGATCGATGCGCTGGCCTTCGCCCGTCGCGTGGCGATGGTTGAGCGCAGCCAGAACCGAGATCGATGCGTAAAGCCCGGTCGTAAGATCGCTGATCGGAATGCCGACCTTCATCGGCCCGCCGCCCGGTTCACCATCGGGCAGGCCGGTAACGCTCATCAATCCGCTCATGCCCTGCACAAGGAAATCATAACCGCCGTTGTCGCGCAGCGGGCCGGTCTGGCCGAAGCCGGTGATCGACAGGTAAATCAGGTCCGGCTTGATCGCGCGCAAGGAATCATAGTCCAGCCCGTACTTGACCAGCCCGCCCACGCGGAAATTCTCGATCACGATGTCCGCCTCAGCCACAAACTTGCGGATCAGCGCTGCGCCTTCGGGATCGGCCATGTTGATCGCCACCGAACGCTTGTTGCGGTTGGCGCAGAGGTAATAGGCCGAATCCCGGCTGCCATCGTCAAGGAACGGCGGCCCCCACTTGCGCGTGTCATCGCCTTGTCCTGGCTGCTCGATCTTGATCACTTCCGCGCCAAGATCACCCAGCACCTGCGAACACCACGGCCCTGCCAGCACGCGCGACAGGTCGAGCACCTTTATCCCGGTGAGCGGCCCGGTTGCGCCCGTTTCGCTCATTGGTCCTTGAACTCCGGCGCACGCTTTTCAAGGAAAGCGTCGATTGCTTCCTGGTGGTCCTGCGTGTGGTGTGCCAGCGCCTGATAAGCGGCGGACAGTTCCAGCAGCGGCGCCAGCTTCATGTCCTGCCCTTCGCGCAGCAGGCGCTTGGCCATGCGCGTGGCGTGGCCGGGGTTGGCGGCGATGGACTGCGCCACCTCGATTGCGCGCGGCAGCACCAGTTCAGGCGCGACGACTTCGCTGACAAGGCCATATTCCAGCGCCTTGGCCGCATCGATGGTATCGCCGGTCAGCGTCATCAGGCTGGCACGCGCCATGCCGATCACGCGCGGCAGCAACCATGCGCCGCCGTCGCCGGGCACGATGCCGAGCTTCACGAAGCTTTCGGCAAACAACGCCTTTTCCGATGCCACGCGAATATCGGCCATGCATGCAAGGTCAAGCCCCGCGCCGATGGCGGGACCGTTGACTGCCGCCACAACCGGCACTTCCAGTTCATAGAGCGCCGACGGGATCAACTGGATGCCGGTGCGATAGGCATTGCGCAGGGCGAACGGCGCGCCTCCGAACATGCCGGTCTTTTCCTGCATGTGCTTGACGTTGCCGCCCGCACAGAACGCCTTGCCCGCGCCGGTCATCACGACGGCTCGCACGCTCATGTCGCGCGTCGTGCGCGCGCAGAAATCGGCGATTTCCTCGCTATGTGCAGTTTCGGAAATGGCGTTGCGCGTGTCGGGGCGGTTGAGCGTGACGATCACGACGGGACCATCGCGTTCGATCAGCAGGAATGGGGTTTCGGCCATGGGCGCTTCCTCTGCGGTTATCGGGCTTTCTTGGATGAAACCGCTAGGGCAGACAGCCTGAAAGGGCTAATATTGATTTCTCCGCTTTCGATAGTGAGTGAATATCATGGACCTGCGCCAGCTTCGCTATTTCAGCGCGCTTGCCGAAACGCTGAACTTTCATCGCGCGGCAGAGCGCCTGCACATTTCGCAGCCGCCGCTGACCGTGGCGATCCGCAAGCTGGAGGAAGACCTCGGCGTCGCCTTGTTTGACCGCGATCCGCGCGGCGTGCGGTTGACAGCAGCCGGGCAGGCCGCGCTTGGCCCTGCGCGTGAGGCACTTGCAGCGGCAGAGCAAGTGCGTGAAGCAGTGCGCCAGGGTGCTGCAGGACTGCGCGGACGCCTATCAGTGGGCTTCATCGGCTCGGCCATTGGCGATCTGCTCCCTCGCATCGTCTCGCCCTTTCGCCTCGCCTTTCCACAGGTCGAATTGGCGCTTGAAGAGATGAACAGCGTTGAAATTGTCCGCGCCATTGCCGCGCGCCGTCTGGACATAGGGCTGGTTCGCCTGCCTGTGATGGATTCCAGCCCGGCCGCTATCGACGTGATAGAACGCGATGTGCTGGTCGCGGCGCTGCCGAAAGAAGACGTGCTTGCCCGCCGCAAAGCCATCCCGCTCAGCGCACTCGCGGATCGCTCCTTCATTATCTACAGCCCGGTCAGCGTACTGCACGCAACGATCCGGCTCGCCTGCCATCGCGCGGGATTTACGCCGTCCGTTGCGCAGGAGGCCGTGCAGGTGCAAACCATCCTTAGCCTTGTCCAAGCTGGGCTTGGCGTCGCGCTGATCCCTGCGCGCAGCGCCCGCTTTGCAGGGGCGGGGGTGCGCATCGTGACGCTCGATGATCCGGTGCCGATCGCAATGGGCATCGCCCGCGCTGGCGATGCCTCGGCTCTCGCTATGAATTTCGTCGCCACCGCGCTCAGCAGTTGTGACGGTTGATACTCAAAAGCTATCAAAAGAGACAAATTAAATATTTGAATCGGACGAGCCAAGCGCGCATCGCTCCACAAGTGAAAGGCAGGACATGCAGCCCGCCACCGGGAAAGGAGCCTGTCCCCCGTGTTCGATACCTTTACGCTTGCCCCCCTGCCGGCCGAGGACGAAGCCCTGCGACCCGCCATCCGCGCCTTTGTTGAGCGCCACATCGCGTCCATGCCACTCGATCGTCGTGCCCGCTCATGGCAAGGCTTCAGCGCTGATTTCAGCCGCGCACTGGGCGAGGCCGGGTTCCTGGGCCTTACCCTGCCCAAGGCCTATGGCGGGCACGAACAAGGCCCCTTCGCCCGCTTCGTCGTGGTCGAGGAATTGCTGAGCGCCGGTGCCCCCGTCGCCGCACACTGGATCGCCGACCGGCAAAGCGCGCCGCTGCTCCTGAACTTCGGCACAGAGGCACAGCGCCAGAAGCACATCCCCGCCATCTGCCGGGGCGAGCAGATATTCTGCATCGGCATGAGCGAACCGGGCGCTGGATCGGACCTTGCTGGCGTGCGCACCCGCGCTGACCGCACGGAGAACGGCTGGGTGGTCAATGGCCAGAAGATCTGGACCACCAATGCGATGCATTCGGACTACATGATCGCGTTGATCCGCACCTCGGGCACGTCGGCCGACCGTCAATCGGGCCTCTCGCAGCTGATCATCGATCTCAAAGCGCCCGGCGTCACCGTGCGGCCCATCGTCGATCTGACAGGCGACGCCCACTTTGCCGAAGTGTTCTTCGAAAACGTGGAACTGGGCGAAGACGCGCTGGTCGGCCAGGAGGGTGAGGGCTGGAAGCAGGTCGTCGCCGAACTCGCTTTCGAACGCTCCGGGCCGGAGCGCATCTATTCCAGCGTCGTGCTGCTCGATGCCTGGATCAGGCACATGCAGGCCGCAGGGCGCAACGATGCTGCGGCACTCGTTGGCCGCCTTACGGCAGAACTGGTCACGCTGCGCGCCATGTCCATTGCCTGCACGGCGCGGCTCGTGGCAGGCGAAAGCCCTGTCGTTGAGGCCAGCATCGTCAAGGATCGTGGCACTGGCTTCGAACAGGAACTGCCCGTGGTCATTGCCGATGATCTCGCCGCCCATCCTGATGAGCCAGTCAGCGAAGACCTCTATCGCACGCTGCTCTACGTTACCCATATCGCGCCCAGCTTCAGCCTGCGCGGCGGCACGCGCGAGATCCTGCGCGGGATCATCGCGCGCGGCATGGGCCTGCGGTGAAGGAAACAGAAATGGACATGAACGAACTTCTCGAACCCTTCATCCGTATGCTCGATGCGGCAGCGCCCGCTGCGGTCGTGCGCGCCATCGAAGCAGCCCAATCCGCCGCGCCGCTGTGGCAGGAATTCGCCGAATCCGGCTTCCTCGATGCGTTGGTGGCCGAAGAACACGGCGGTGCCGGTCTTTCGCTGGCCGATATCCAGCCACTGATCGAAGCGCTGGGCGCACGCGCCGTGCCGCTTCCGGTGGCCGAAACGATGGTCGCTCGCGCGCTGCTGGCACAAGCTGGTGTTGTCGCTCCCGAAGGACCGATCGTGCTCGTCACATCGCTGGCACAACCCGTGCCATGCGGGCTCGTGGCCGATCATGCGCTCGTCGATACCGGCGAAGCGCTGGTTCTGTGTGGCATCGCGGATATGTCACCCACCTCCACCGGCGTCGTCCATTCGCTTGCCGCGCGCCTGTCCGGCACGCCCCAAGGCACCACATTGCCACGTCCGGCCGCTGGGCTTCGCGCCATCGCCGCCGTGCTGCGCGCCAGCCTGATCGCCGGAGCCGCCGCGCGCCTGTGTGATGTGACCACGGCCTATGCCTCCGAACGTGTCCAGTTCGGCAAGCCCATTGGCCGTCAGCAGGCGCTCCAGCAGATGCTTGCGCTGATGGCTGAAGACATGATCGCCTGCCGCATCGCCGCACAGCTTGGCACCGCGCAAGGGATCGAAGTGCCGATGGCGGTTGCCGCCACGGCCAAGATCACAACGTCGTCCGCCGTCCCGCGTATCGCCGCCAGTGCCCATGCGGTGCACGGTGCCATCGGCATCAGCGAGGAATATGATCTGCAATTGCTGACCCGCCGCCTGCACGAATGGCGTATGGCCGATGGCTCGGAAGGGTACTGGTCACAGGTTCTCGGGTCCGCCCGGCTGGCTGGTGCGGAAAACAGCGTCGATTGGGTACGCCAATCTGTCTTTGCCTGAACTTGCAGCCGCGCCATTCACGGCGCGGCTGTTTTGGAGTCAGAGCTTGTCGGATAAGCGGTTTGGCCCCGTCACAGGACGGGTCTTACGACCGCCGGGCAGTTGCCGATCTTGTCATCTGACTCTAGCCCGAGATCGTATAGCCGCCGTCCACGGCCAGCGTCTGTCCGGTGATCCAGCTTGCTGCCGGACTGGCGAGGAAAGCGATCGCCTGCGCGATGTCATCCGGTTCACCCAATCGGCCCAGCGGTGTGCGGGCCAATGTGGGTGCGGTCCAAGCTTCTTGAGCGAATGTGCCTGCGGTCATGCCGCTGCGCGTAAGGCCCGCCGCCACCGCATTGGCGCGCACTCCGCGCTGCCCCCAGTGTGCCGCCATTGTACGGGTCAGGCCCACCAACCCGGTCTTGGCCGCGCCATATCCGGGCACGATGGGTATGCCGAAGAAACTGCTCATCGATGCAATGCTGATCACCGATCCGCCACCGGGCATATCGCTCGCCGCCAACAGATCGACTGTGCGCCGCGCCATGCGGAATGCGCCGTTCAGCAGCATGGCCACCGCGCGGTCAAACACATCGGGCTCCCATTCATCCAGTCCCAGCGAAGGTAATGCGATCCCGGCATTGTTCACCAGCACATCGAGCCGGGGCAGGGCGGCGGCCACCGCATCGATCTGCGCCTTGTCCTCGATCTCGAGCTGCAGGTAGCGATAGCCTGTCAGATCAGCATCGTATTCCCCGGCACAGCCGCGCGTGCCGGTGATCGTCACTACCGCTCCGGCATCGCGGAACAGCGCCGCACTGGCTGCGCCGATGCCGCTGGTGCCGCCGGTGACGAGGACGTGCGCGCCTGAAAAGTCGTGGCGAAGTCCCATTGTCATACCGCCTCCACGTCAACCCAGCGCTGCTGCGCATTCGAAAGACGCGCCGCATCAAGGATCGCCTGATTGGCCGCAGCATCACGGAAATCGCCTGCGCGATCCGGCAGCGGCGGGGCGTCGCCAGCAATCTTTGCGCTGATCTGGCCGAACAGTTTGGCATAAGGCGCGACATCGAAGCCCTGGCTGTGCCAACGGTCCATCTCGGTCTGCACCAGCTCGCTGATCGGGAAAGGCTCAGGCGCGGGGTTGACCAGTTCGGGCGGCATTTCCACCATGCGCGCGCCGTTTGTGTCCTGCACCCACACCTGCTCCGGCTCGCCGAAGGCTGCGCCCGATTGGATCCACGCCGCGCCGGTTGTTCCGGCCACTTTGGTGGACATCACGAACGGGCCGGGGAAGCACAAGGCCGCCTCCAGCAGCCCCATGCAGCCCGAAGCGGTGCGGAATTGCAGCGTGTAGTAATCGTCCGAAGTCTGAGTCGGTCGCCCCGGTGACAGCTTGCGCAGCACAGCGCTGACCGCCGCAAACTCGCCCACCGTCACCCGTGCCTGATCAATCATGTGCGTGCCGAATGCGCCAAGGAAGCCGCCCCCTTGCGCTGCATCCAGCCACCAGTCGGCCAGCGGCTCGTCTGCATCGCCTCCCGGCTGCTGGTAGATACGGTGGAACATCACCGGATCGCCAATCGCGCCCGATTGCACCACCCGTGTCAGCAGCGCCTGCGCTGAATCAAAACGGAATTCCGCGCCAAGCGCATGGACGACGCCAGCAGCTTCAGCCGCGGCCAGCATCTCGCGCGCCTGTGCCAGATCGCGGGCAAAGGGCTTTTCGCACATCACCGCACGACCTGCCGCAATGGCCTGCATCACCGGGGTATAGTGCGCGTGTGGAGGGGTCGCCACGGTGACAATCTTGATTGCGGGGTCATTCGCCAGCAGCCCCGCCAGATCGTTCGACGCCACCGGAATGCCCAGCGGGGCGCTACGCGCGCGGGTTTTTTCCAGATCGCGGCCCACGATGGCGCGCACTTCAAACCCCGCATCACGCAAGGCGCGCACATGGGTGAACAGGCCGAAGCCGGTGCCGACGACGACCGCGCCGATAGGAGTGCTGCTCATGCTGTGTCTCTCGCCTTGGCCAGAACGGCGCGCGCGGCGCTTGCCCAATCCTGCGCGACCTGCGCGATGGACTGGTCATTCTGACGTGTGTTGAAAACTTCGACGCCGAAGGGCGCGGTCGATCCGATCCGGTCGAGCGTCTGGATCAGCCCCACCAGATCGAACGCGCCTTCACCCGGCAGCAGGCGCGCGGTCATCAGTTCGGTCCACAAGTTCGCGCTGGCTTGCGCAGGCGCATCGCACAGTTGCACTGCATGGATGCGCTCGCCGGGAATGGCCGCGAGTTCTGCCAGCATTGATCCGCTACGGAACAGGTGCCACGCATCGATCGTCAAGCCACCGTTGTCGCGCCCTGCCTCGCGGACGATCCCCCATGCTTCGGTTAGTGTGCGAATGCCGCCCACGGGGATGAATTCTATATGCGCACGCAGGCCGTGTTCGGCGGCCATGTCGCATAGTTTGGCAAAGCCTTCCGCCGCATCATCGAGCGGCGCGGGCGTGGGCGAAAGGTCAATCGCGGCCACTGAACGCGCGCCGATCCGCGCAGCGGTGGCAATCACGCGCTCGGGCGTCAGGCCGCGCAAAAGTTGCGCCAAGTCGCTGTCATCGCCGCTGCGCTGGCGCTCTATCCAGCATGCGGTGCAGTCGATCTCGGCCACTGTCAGGCCCGCATCGGCAATCCGCATGACCAGATCGGCGGCGCTGTGGCCCTGTTCTTCGGCGGCCCAGACATCACTCGGTTGGAGCGCGATGGCGGAAAAACCGGCCGTAGCGGCAGGCGCAAGGCGTTCCAGCAGCGGCACGTGCGCCAGCGGTGCCGGGCAGAGGGAAAGGGCATTGTGCATGGCCATCAATCGACAAACTGACCGGTCAGCACAGCTTTTGCGGGATCGAGCGCGGCGAGGCCCTGCGTTTCCAGATCAGCCAGCGGCAATCGCCACAAAGTGACTGGCGCGGTGGCCTCGGTCAGCACAAAGCGCAGACCCCAGATGCCGCGTTCGTGGCCATAGCTGTTGATCCAGTTGCCGCCCGCGCCAGGATCACGCTCGGAAATCACTACGCGCACCCGGCCATCCGCTTCGGCGGCGTGGCGGTAGTTGCTGATCCAGCCATTGCCGTCCTCGAACGTGTCGAGGTTTTCCTGCCAGACGTTGCACAGCTGGAAGTTCCAGTATTCGCACGGCGGTGGCGTGAATTCGAGCACCAGTGCCTCATCCAGCTCCTTCTCCCAGCCGCCGAAAGCCATGTGGCGATCCGGCACGCCACCGTTGGAAAGATACTGCGCGCGGCTGTAATCCAGCCGGTTGAGCTTGGCCGAAAAGTTGCCCTGCGTGCCCTGCCACCAGTTGCGCACCAGTTCGGCATATCCCAACACGGCCTGCCCGGTCCATGCGAGGTTGTCTGCGATCAGCGAGGGCGTGACAGGTTCGGGCGGTGCGTTGTCCGCGCGCGCTATGGTCATGGCCGGGGCCTGTTCGTTTGTACGGTCGGACCAGACGAGGCGGATCAGGATGCAGTTGGTTGCGGGCGTCAGCTTCAGCCAGTTGCGCCCGCTACCGGGGTCGTTCTGCGACAGCACGACCTCGAACGTCCCATCATCGGCAAACGTCAACTGCCCTGAATGCAGAAAGCCGGTGGTCTTCAGGTTCGAAGGATCGAACGCCTTCAGCCCAGCAATGCCCTGCGCCGCCCAGTCCTGAGCACCCGGTGCATCAGGCGCAGGGCAGGTGCACAGTGCCATCACAAAATAGGGGAGTGTGCCGTGTGTGCCGGTGATCACATAATCGCGCGCCTCATCAAACTGGCACATCAGGTGATCCTGATCGACCGTCTGCACATTGATCGATTGCCGCCACACCATATCGCGCAGACGCGGGCGGGTGGGTTCGGCGTTCTCGATCAGGCGCTCCATGCTCGACCGGGCAAGGCGCGACATGAAGCGATACCATTCGGCGCGGTCCAGATCGGACAGCGGACCGTCAAAGCTCTCGATATGGCGGCCTGCCACTTTCAGCGTATCGCAAAAATCATCCCACGCCTGTCCAGAAAGCAGGCGTTCGCGCGCGGTGTCGTGCGCTGTCATCGTCAATTCTCCTGCTTCACGTGAAAGCGCTCGTAATAGAAGGCAAACCGCTGCCGCAGCGCGGCCACGTCCACTCCGAACACGCCTTCCAGATCGTAGACGACCTTGCCGTGCGCATGGCGCGGGTTCTCGGACAGGTATCCCAGCAGCTTGGCTTCGGTCTCAGGCGGCAGGTCCAGCCCGGCCAGCGCATAGACCTGTCGCGCTACGCCTTCCTGATCGCCCATGTATTCGTGGAACAGCACATCCAGCGACTGGTCCGGCCCGAAGGCATCGCGCTGCTCCACACATTCGCGCAGCAACCGCTCGATCCGGCCAGACCACAACGTAGCCAGCGCAGGCGGATCAACGGGATTGCGCCGCGTGCGGTCAGAATAGCCCAGCATTGTGGTGAGCGAGCGCAGCACGTCCACCGGATCACGGTGCGTGATGATCATGGTGGCGTCTGGGAATACCGCCTTGATCGCGGCGAGGTTTTCCATGTGCTGCGGCGATTTGAGCAGCCAGCGCCGCCGCCCTTGCTCACCGCGCTGCCACGCCAGCACCTGCAGCACCTTCTTTTCATAGGCGTAGGATGCAGTGCGATCATGCGTGAGGTAATGGTCGGTCCAGCGCGGCAGGCGTGCGGAAAACTCCCAGTTGTAGCAGTTCATGTCCATGAACAGCAGTTCGTTGTCCTCATGGATATCGTGCGCGGTCATCTCGTGCATCGCGGCCATGTGCGGCACCAGCGCGCCAAACGCGCCCCAATATGCGGCTGAGCGCGCAATGCGGGGGTCTTCTGCGCCCGGCGGAACCGCAGCGGACGGCACCGGCTCTTCCGATTCCCACAGCGTCAGCGCATTGAGTCGGTCATCGCGCGAAAGCCAGTTGACCAGATGTGTGGTGCCCGAACGCGGCAGCCCGGCGATGAATATCGGGCGATTGATGGGAATGTTGAGGATTTCGGGATGGCGCCCGATCAGATCCTCGATCCGCAGCCGGTTGGCCATGGCCCGCACCGCCTGCCGCAGCACGAAAACCTGCCCCCCGCGCGTCAGCCCCTCGTCCTCGTAAAGCGCTTCGAGGATCACCCCGAGCCGCGTTCGGAAACCGGTATCCTCTCCGAAGTTCGAGAGGCCGGTTTGCGCCATCGCTTGCGTCAGCACTTCGTCGGCGCTTATCGGGCAGGGGAAATCGGCAGGCCCTGCGCGCCATGCGGCAAGCGCGGGTGTCACCACCGGATCGGCCATGTCGTCGATTTCGATAAGTCTGGTCATGAGGCCTCCGGGAACGTGAGCATGACCTTGGCCGCGCGCGCGCCGTCGGCGGCCACGGCAAGCGCCTCGTGGAATCGGGAAAAGTCGAAGCTGTGGCTGATCAGCGCAGAAAGGTCCTGCGTCCTTTGCGCCAGCATCGCGATGGCCTCGCCGAACTCTGCAGCGCGGTTATCGGCGATCGAGCCTGCCACGGTGATCTCGTTGGCCATCATCCGCCACAGGTCGAGCGCCATCGGCTTGTGATGCAGCGCGATCACCGCGATCCTTGCGCGGTACTTCGCTACCGCCACAACTTTCGCTAGTGCGCCAGCCGAGCCTGCGCAATCGACGAACAGGTCAGTCTTGACGAAGGGACTGCCGAACCGCTCGCCCCGCCCGTGGAACTGCGCGAGCGCATCGGTCAGCGGCTCGTCGGCAACATTAACCGCAAGGCCTGCGCCCAGAGCGCGCGCCCGATCGAGCCGCTCAGGCACCCGGTCGAAGATTGCTATGTCCTTCGCGCCCAGATGCTGCGCCATGACCAGGGTGCACAGGCCGATGGGGCCTGCGCCGAGAATGGCGATCTTGTCCAAGGCACAAGCCCCGCCCACGCGCAACCCATGCAGGCCTACGGACAGTGGCTCTGCCAGCGCGGCATGGGCAAACGACAAGTGGTCAGGCAGCACAAACAGCGTCTCGCCGATTTCGGCTCCGGCCACGCGGATAAATGGTGCCATCGCCCCATCCGGCCCGCCGCCGCCGATGTAGGCGCGATCAGGATTGACCGCGACGCGCAGTCCCGGCGCAATGCCCTGCACATCGCTGCCCACTGACACCACGGTGCCGGCAAATTCGTGGCCGATCGGCAGAGGTGCGGCCAGAGGCTCAACGCCGCCAAGTCCGCCTTGCTCAATGTAGCCAAGATCACTGCCGCAAATACCACATGCGCCAATTCGCACCAGCGCATCGCCGGGGCCCACAGACGGCATCGGAACACTGTCTAAGCGCACGTCACCTGCACCATGCACGCGGGCGAGTTCGAGTGTGTCTGGCACGTCCAGCCGCGCGGTCATCCGCCTTGCCTCTCCACATTGCCCATCGGAATCGTGGGCCATGAGGAAAATTATACTACAAGGTATATTTAGCAAGTGCTATTTACGTAGCGCGCCTGCATGGGCACACACTGGGGCATGCACATGGGCAAACAGGGGCTGTGAAGGGAACACCGATGCATGACGCGGCAATGGGGCCGGGGCCTAATTCGCCAGCAGCCCGTGGGCGACCATCAGCCGAAGCCACCCGTATCAGGATGGCGCATCTTCTCTCAGTGGCACGCGGCATCTTCGTGAAGCGGGGCTATCGTGCCACAACGATGGACGAGGTTGCAGCTGCTACCGGGATTACGAAGCGCACACTCTATGCCTGGCATGCAGATAAGGAGTCGCTGTTTCGGGCCTGTGTCATGCTGGGGGCGGAGCGCTTTCCCCGGCTCAGTCCGCAACCCGGTGTCGATGCCACCACAGGGCTTGAACGGTACGTCGTGGAATTGCACACTGAACTGGTCCGCGAGGACAGTTACGGGATGGGAGCGCTGTTCCTGCGTGAGGCGGGTGATTATCCCGAGCTCGCCGGTTCCATCCAGCGCGGGCATTTCGATTTCCTGATCAATCCGCTGGCCGCGTTCCTGCGCAAACATGCGCTCGAAGAGGAGCAGAGTGTCGAGCGTACCATGCTGTTCGTGGCCATGGCGCTGATGCCTTTGCACAATACGATGCTCGTGGGCTTGCCGCTGCCGGGCGTTGATCAGATTGCGGCCCACGCGCGACGATGCGTTGCGATTTTCTTGAACGGAAGTGCGGCCAAAAGCGCATAGGCATTGCGCATCCCAACTGCGCCCCAGTGATGGCATGGCGGCGACACGGATTGCGGCGCGAAGACGCTGCGCCCCAAAGGCGATAATCTCGCTGACATGTCGAAAGAAAACTGGAGCGGGCGAAGGGATTCAAACCCTCGACCCCAACCTTGGCAAAATATTTCAGCCCCGTTTTTCGAACTTTCTCAAGTGCGATTGTCTCCGTTCATGATCCCCGCGAAACGCTTAAATCTGGAGACAAAGCACCCTCCTGAAATCTTTGTCCCCAAATGCAGGGTCAAATATGCCGTCAGCGAAGTTGAACAAGCGCAATGTGGACGCATTCGCGCCGCCTAAAGATAAACAGGCCGTCCTGTGGGACAGCGAAATTCGGGGTTTCGGCTTGCGGGCGCTTCCGTCGGGGCTCAGGACCTTCATCGTTCAGTATCGGAACATCGATGGGATCAAGCGGCGCATCAATTTTGGCCGCTACGATGGCTCGGCGCGCTGGCGTGCTGCCAATTCGGGTGGCGGCTACTAGATACAGATAGCCGCCAGTCAACCCGAGAGAAAACCATGTCCGACCTCGCTTCAAGGCAGTCGTCAAATTTTTCCGGCTTTAACAAGCCTGCGTTGAGCCTCCAGTTGGTCGACTCTGTTTGGATCAAACCCTTTAGTGGTTTGATTCTAACATTCGAACGCGAGAGCGCTGCCAGCGGGACTTGAATGTCAAAATCAATCCACTAGCCAGCGTGGAAGCTTCAGCTTTTCGACGTCCACAGCTACGTTGTCCTTGTCTATCTGTTGGCCATGACAACGCCGACTTTAAGAAATGACCAATATTCAAGACAAGATCCCGACGGCATCCTCCACGCGTTTCGAGCCTGCATCGGCTGAACATCCGGCTCCACTTCAGTTGTTGTCGACGGTCAATTTGGCACAAAGGCTCAATTGCTCAACAGTTGACTCGCTTTCAGGCCACTGTATGCCGACGAGATCAACGAGGAATACACGGTTTGCATGTGCGGGCCTGATGAAGGAAGGCGAACTGGAATGCGTACAGGGGAGGTGCTCGTTCTTACCACACGGCTTCGTAGGCTGACTTTGGCATTGGTGGCACTGGGTCTTGGTGCCTCGTTCGCCGATTATTCTTCACGAAGTTTGTTGGTGTTGCCTGAACAACCCAGGGCCGCCTTTGCGAGCGTGACAGAGCCCACTGGCACGTCCTATAGCGCTGGTTACCTTGTTGAAGCCGTCCCGGTGAATGCCACTGCCGTGCGACGAGCAAGGCGCTTGATCTCTGATACGAGTTCGCAGACCGCGCGAGTAGGCATACCGCTTAGCGCTGAGCCGTTATCAGCGGTCAGTGATATTGTAATTTCTGGTGCAGGCGCACCGATTCCCGAAATACGGTCGTTTCAGCCTCTGCCAGCAATTCCTTCAAACGTAGAGCCTGGAGCTTTTGCCGGCATAAACGGCAACCTTGGAACCGGAACCTCTCCCGAAACCCCACCTCCGGCCGTGCCTGAACCTCCGGCTTGGATCCTGGGCTTGTCCGGATTGGCCTTCGCGGCCGCCTTCAGGTATCGGACCAAGTTGACTGGCGGCCGCCGCGCCAAAGGCCTTGCCTGATCGGAATTGCCTTCTGGTCAGAATGAACGACGCTGGATGGTTAGTTTGTCCCCGTCGATCTCAATCCGGCCGAGTTGTGAGAGAGTGTTTAAGCCCATCAGCGCGATGGCTTGATCGTTTTCTTGTATAGCTACAGGAACGTCGGTCAACGCCATGCCTGCTGTCTCCAGTTTCGGCACATTGGCAAGCGTGACGTCTTGCATACCACCTACCGTCGTAACTTGCGCTTTTCCCTTGGCGGCAAGGCCGATGCGCGCTGCGGCAGACCGGGGCAGGATCAGCATATTTGTTCCGGTGTCGATCAGGAACGTAACCGAGACTCTGCCAATTCTGGCGGGGAGGTAAAAGAAGCCGTCAGCGCTTCTCGCCACTTCAATAACGCCTCCAACGCCTTCAACATTGTCAGAAATTCTGGCACCGTGTAAGATCCCAGATCCTTCCGTGCGACCATGTGCCACGTCGCTTGCTTGCGGGGCCAAGGTTGCACCTGCAGTCAAGACCGCGAGGGCCAAGGCGAATAAGGACGGGACGCTCGACATACTGTGCGAATGCCAGATGCCGGTTGTAGAAGCGTGCCGGATTATGATTAATGGGGCGGTAGGAACTGGCGCTAAAGAAGTGGTCTATGCGAAGTCAGGCGTTTGCATCAGGCGTTTGCGTCAGGCAGTTGCGGCGCATGACAGCCCGAAATCAGTTAAGTCAGGCCCCCCTTAGCTCCGAAA
This sequence comes from Novosphingobium sp. HNCC26BN242, assembly GCF_057180525.1. Classification (NCBI taxonomy): domain Bacteria; kingdom Pseudomonadati; phylum Pseudomonadota; class Alphaproteobacteria; order Sphingomonadales; family Sphingomonadaceae; genus Novosphingobium; species Novosphingobium sp. HNCC26BN242. The sequence continues at coordinate 254,315 of NZ_JBXUGM010000002.1, read as the reverse complement.
TGGAACGACTGCTCCCTTGCTGTTGTCGGCCCATGCCTTGATCTGTCGGTCGAGCACCCGGTACCAGTGCAATTGTGCAAGACCCATTGCAATCAAGACCAGTGCGGCCAGTAAGAGGATGCGGGAGGTCTGGACATAAGGCATGCGCGCGCTTTCCAACGAAGCAACAAGCAGAACCGCGTTGTCCGAAACCCGAAACCCGGCATCCCGGTATAGTTGCAGCAGCGGTCCCGGGACTGGAACAGGGGCCGTGCTGCCCGTCAGCCTGATAGTGCGCGATGGCAAAGGCTTTTTCGTCTCTACTTCCAAGAAAAAGGCAATGGCCTCGTTCGGTGCGGATTGTAGTGGTGCGACATTGACTGTGCGGCTGAAGAACAACGAATTACTCTGATATCGCGCGACTCTGTCCAACCGCAACATGACTTCATCGAGCGCCATACGCTGCACAGTTGAGGGCTCGCTTGCGTCCGCTGCAAGATATTGCTGCATTGTCGGCACGAGTTGGATCGAATAGCCGTAGGCCAAGATGGCACATGCCACCATAATAATCGCAGCACCAACCGCAAAAAACTCACGATATGCCAACTTTGCCCGCATGAGCAAGGCCATGGGCTCAGCCTTCAGAAGTTGTTCCGTCCGAGACTTGGTTGACCGCTTAATCAGAACTATAACTAGCGGTGCTATTACTAGCATTACCGTGATGGCAATTGTTGCTGTGGAGTGGAATGTCCCGAAAGTATCGTATTGCCATTCTGCCAGCAGAGCCATGAGCCCATTGTAGCGGTAAAGTTGCCAAGACAGGCCGATTGAAACGACGACGGCAAGCAGGATTGCAACCGTCACGATCGTGTGTGTCCGCACTCCCTGACCCGCTCTGGCGGAATTGCCTTTGTTTGTCATTCCTGTCCCCTCACCTTGTCTGCCAGCTGTTATGCGCCTGGCCCCATGCCTTGTTCGTACTTTACCGCTCCCCTTGCGTGGCTCGCTTCGAGCAGTGAGCGTACTTGCTGATCGATCTGATCTTCAACCCACAAGGCCCGTGCCTGTTCTTCGTCGTCCTGGGGAGACAAGGGGGCCGGGCTTCTTGCAGCAATTCGGTACGGAACATCGTCAATCGTTACCGTCTTCCCTGGGATCGAAAGAATGTCCCAGTAAGTTTTGTCAAGTTGCGCGGTATCGATGAGCTTTTCTCCACTGTCGCCCAGCGGGGTTTCGGTCGGTACAAGCGTGATCAACTCTCGCTTCGCAAACAGCCACGGCCGTTGTTCGGCAAATCGGAAAAGGTCTTTCAGTCCGGGGCGCGGCAGCTTTCGAGCCATCCTGCGTTTGAGAGCGTCAACCAGCAATTCTTCCCGGGCTTTACGAAAATCAGCCAAGTAGCCCGGGTCGGCATCAACATTTTGCTTGTGTGCATTAGCTACCAACAGCTTTCTGTCGATGACCTTCTGCAAAACATCCTGGGTGGCGTCACCGAATTGTCGCTGCTCTGCGAGCAGGTCACGCCTCGTGACTTCAACGCCTTCCACTGTGGCCAAAACTTGGTCGTCAACGGCATTGGGATTGCATGCGGCCACCAAAAGGCCTGCCACAGGTGCAAAGAGTCGCAACCTCATTTCAAATGCGAGCCTCATCCTTCGCATGCTTTATGCCCCGAACACAAAGTTGGCTGCCCCGACTGTCATGCCTGATGCAAATTCCCGGGCGAAACTGCACAATTCATCCACCGCCCGCTCGCCTTCAAGTTCAGTGGTTGAAAGCCGGACCAGCAGCCCATCGGCTAGAGTGCCTGATAGGAAACTTCCGACGATCTTGGAACGGACCTGCCATTGCGTTTGCGGGAAGGAATCGCCGACCCTTGACCAGTAAAGCACAGTCTCTGTCCGCCTGCCGCGCTTCGCTATCAGGATGCGCGCAGGCACTGCTTTGCCAACAAGAATCAGATCGAAGTCAGCGATACTGATGATGGTAAATCCCGAAGAAGGATAGCATATTTGGGGGCTGTGTAACTGCAACGCATAGTCCTGAACAGCGCCATATGCCACAAGGCAGTAGAGTGAGCGACCTGCCGAGTTGCGATAGCCTTTCAGGATCTGCGCATTGTAAGTGGCGCTTTCGAGGCTGCTTTTCAGCGGCAGGATGAAATCGGAAAGCTCCACGTTCTCCCAACCCTTGACATGCTCCAGCGCCGCCTCGGTAAGCGCCAGACCACGCGTCGAGACAAGCCGTCTGTTCGGGCGAGTTAACGCGACCGCCCCGGTTCCTGTAGCAAGTGCTAAAGCCAGAATCAGATGCCTGCGATCGATCGGCTTCATTTCACTACTCTCAATGCAACTGAGATCGCCTTGTCGACTGTCAGGCTGAGCATTATGGCGAGAATGAAGCTGAACAGTCCTGACAAAGGATGGACGACAGAATGCAGCACCGTAGTTCCCTGACTATGAACTGCGATCGCCAACAGCGCCACGCGCAAAACATTGGCCAGAAATGCAATTGGTAGAGCTAAGACTAGCAGATAACCGATCCGGAACGGCTCGCTTCGGTGGACCCATCTGGCATATATGATCGTCACTGCAATAAGGCTCACCGTCGAACTCAGACCGGAACAGGCAAGCTCAACGGACATCTCGTACTGGTCAATGAACAACATGTTGTCACTATACGCTGCTTCCAATCCCGCGAATTGCAGCAACTCAGTCGCAATCCTCGCCAGGGCCGCACCCAACCATGCACCACCGGAATACGTCAGACTGTAAGGCAGTGGCACGACGAGTAGAAGATAAAGCAACGGGAACCAAAGCTTGCGTAGGACCCTTAAGCCATGGAGCCAGTAAATTCCCGAAACCAATACGATCCAGGCGGCAGCTACCGCAAGTGCAGTGAAGGCAATTCCGATGGCGATGGTGTAAAGTACACAGCCCAAAGTACAAAAAAGGGCAAAAGCGTAACCATTTCCCTCCTCTTCATACCGCTGATGCAACCGAATCTCATACCATAGCACGCCGAGGCCCATCATCAGCGTCAAGGGCCCTATACTGCCAGACTCCGTCTGCCAGGCAGTGCTGGCAAGAAGAGCAAGCATGGGAACGGTCCATGTCAAGGCCGAGACAAGCAAAATTGCCGCGGCGACAAGTCCTGGATGCGCTAAGCTGCTTTGAGACGATTGCTTAAGCGATTGCACAAGAATCTTCTACGCTCAACACAGTCCAAGTTCAATCCTGCCTGCAACCATGATTGGAGTGGAGCGTTAAAGCCGGTTGCGCACGGTTCTTCAGACCGCTTCGATCGTGCTTATCCTGGCGTTGAAACCTGGGGCGGGCAATGTGGATTCTGGGTTTGCTCCACGCTCATTGAATTAGAAGATTCCGCGTAGGGCGCGCCATTATTTCATCCGCCAGCGCGATCGCTGCCTTCCCGTAAAAGCTGGTCGTCACGAGTCATGGCCACAGCATCAACACGGCGATCCAGCATGGTTCATGTAGTTTGGATCTTATGACCAGCTTTCTCTAATATGCTCACCAGCGGAACGTCACGCGTTATTGTCCTACGGGCCATCTATACCAAGTTGCGAACTACATTTGCTTTTGGACGCTCGGCATTTGAGTCGCAGTGACTGGACATGTGAATCAAAACTGACCATCCACATCCTTCTCGCTGATCGACCGCTTCCGGCTAGATATGACGATCAACGCAGCCAATCTGAGCGACCGGGTCTGGTCGCGTGCTGTCTGAAGCGGACCGCAGCATCGTGGGACATTCCGTCTGATCTCTATTTCTATCGGCATTGGCTGGGGGCGCCGAAACCGGTCAGTCATGAAGTGGCGCCTATGTTTGTGACGAAGACCGGATTTGGGCCAATTGCCCACGCCATACTGAGCCACGCCACGCCACGCCACGCACCCGTGACCGTTGCTATTCGTCTTAAGGTAGTTTTGGGTTGTTGGGGCGCTTGCCGCGTTGGTATAAACGCTACGCCTTATCAACAACGCCCTGCTCTCGTCTGAATATCGCCAAGGCCAAGTCCCGTGCGGTCCGTGCCGCTCCCATCAAGGTGGCCGAACCCGGCCCGGTCCAATCGCCGAAACCTGCCAGCCAAAGCCGTGGCTCTTTGACGGAGCGATGGGCTTCAACCAGCACACGTCCGTCAGGCTCCAGGACATCAAGGGGGCCTAGATAATCCAGTGCGGGACGAAAGCCGGTACACCAGATTACGGCGTCAATGGCCATTTCCGAACCGTCTGCCCAGATGACACCGGTGCCGGTCATTCGATCAAATGGCCGCACAGATACCAAATCACCCCGCTCTCTTGCTGCTTTTACGGGCGGGACTTGGACAATATCACCAATGCCGCCAACGGGCGTGCTCTGGGGACCTGCTTTCATTCGCGCGACGGCGCGTTCGAACAGGACGCGGCCATCAACATCTTCGGGCAGGAACAACGGGTCTTGCGTGGTAACCCACAACGCCCGCGCCACCGGTGCAACTTCGGCCATGATCTGTGCGCCGCTGTTGCCGCCACCAACCACCAGCACGGTTTGGCCGGCAAAATCGTCAGGGCTGATATATTGTGCGGAATGGATCTGGGTGCCCTTGAACACATCGCGACCCACGATGTCGGGAATGTGCGGCTTGGACCATGTTCCTGTCGCACCTACGACTGCGCGTGCCGCAAATCGGCCTGTATCGGTCACAAGCTCCAGATGGTCATCTAAGCGCTCGACCGATTGCACCTGCACAGGTCGCTTGATTGGAAGGTCATAGCGCGCTTCATAGCGGGTCAGGTAATCGAGGACGTCGTCACGCGTGGGATAGCCCTCGTGCTGCGTGGGCGGCATCAACCATCCGGGCAGCGAACTGTAGCCAGCAGGGGAAAACAGCCGCAGCGAGTCCCACCCGTGTCGCCAAGCACCGCCGGGGCCGTGTTCAGCATCAAGGATCAAGAAATCCGCTTTGGCCCGACGCAGATAATAGCCAAGCGCCAGCGCCATCTGGCCTCCGCCGACGATAACGATGTCGTGCGATTCCATCGCTTATGCCTGAAGCCCTTGGGTAAGATTGTCTTGCTTGGCCAGTCGGCCTGCCTGAACCACTTTGTCTTCAATCATGATGCCTGAGGTTGATGCTGTGCCCGAGGTGGCGACCTTTGCATGATCGCTGATTTTTTTGATGGTGATTTCCAGTCCGAGCGTGCTGGCTCCAGCGTTCCCCACCTTTTCGCCACCGTCAGACAGCTTGCGACCCGTGCCGAGCACATCATTGATTTTCATGGTGTTATCTTTCCACATGACATTGAAAGGTTGCACACAAAGTCCACGGCGTGGATCGTGCATCTGATGCAATCTCGGCGATGAACCACTACCAGACCTCCCCAGCACTTGAAACAATCGGCGTTTCCGCTGTTTCTGTGCTCTGACCGGTCTACACAACGCCAGTTGCACAACGTGCCATACGAAAGGCAGTTTCAAGCGTTACACCTGTTATCACTGCCATGAGCGTCAGTGCGCGCAAATATGTGCCGAGCATCTGGAAAAAGGTATCAGGAACATCGACAACTGCAGCTCCTGCCATCGCAGCGCTTCTGAATATGATGACGGCCAAGGCTTAGGCGGCGGGTGTGGTGATGATTGATGTCCATAGCCGCACCGGCCTTAGTGCAGAGGCGGCACAGGCCAAGCTGGCAGCGGACGGTCCGAACGAATTGCCACGCGTGGGTCGGCGTTCGGTATGGCGCATTGCATTGGAGGTGGTGCGCGAGCCTATGCTGGCGTTGTTGCTGGTGGGCGGCATAGCTTATCTGCTGTTGGGTGATCTGGCCGAAGCGCTGATTCTGCTCGGCTTTGCCAGCTTTTCGATCATCGTTACCGTGGTGCAGGAAACGCGCACCGAACATGTGCTTGAAGCCTTGCGCGATTTGTCGGCCCCGCGCGCATTGGTGATCCGCGGTGGGTCGCATGTGCGCATTGCTGGCCGCGAGGTGGTTTGTGATGACCTGCTGGTGCTTGAACAGGGTGACCGGATCGCAGCCGATGCGCTGTTGATCGAAGCGACCGAGCTTGAGGCTGATGAATCGCTGTTGACGGGTGAATCGCTGCCAGTGGGCAAAGTGGCGTCTGCTGTCGAAACTGTGGATGAGGCTGCGCGTCCGGGCGGGGAGGGGTTACCTTACGTTTTTTCCGGTGCCCTGATAACCCGCGGCACCGGCATTGCGCGTGTTGTGGCCACGGGTCCGCGCAGCGAGATTGGCAAGATCGGACAATCGCTGGCGGCCCTTGATACCGAAGCCCCGCGTCTGCGGACCGAGACGATGCGGATTGTGCGCTGGTGTGCGATTGGCGGCGGTGCGGTCGCTTTAACCGTTGTGCTTTTATACGGCTTGTTGCGCGGTGGCTGGATCGAAGCCATCCTGGCAGGCATCGCTATCGGCATGTCGATGTTGCCCGAGGAGTTTCCGGTTGTCCTGACCGTGTTCCTTGCCATGGGCGCCTGGCGAATTGGCAAAGTGGGTGTGCTGACGCGGCGTGCATCAGCGATCGAAACGCTGGGTTCGGCAACCGTGCTGTGCACGGACAAAACAGGCACTCTGACCGAAAACCGGATGTCGCTAAGCAAAATATGGCTGCCTTCTGGCGAGACGTTCGAAATGGCAGCGGGCGTCGCTGTGCCCGATGCATTCCAGCCGCTTATCCAGACAGCGGCCCTTGCCAGCGCACCCGATCCCACTGATCCGATGGACATTGCGCTCCACGCAGCACGCGGGGCGGTGCCATCACCGGAATCGCCACAGGGCAGGCTGGTCCATGCCTATGGCCTTAGTCCCGATCTGTTGGCGATGTCGAACGTGTGGGAGATGGACGGCGCTTTGCAGATTGCGGCCAAGGGTGCGCCGGAGGCAATCGCAGAGTTGTGCAAACTGGAGCCTGCAGCATTCGCTGCAATGCGCGCCGCGGTCGATGCGATGGCGGTGCGCGGCATTCGCGTGCTGGCGGTTGCAAGAGCTGTTGCTAATGACCGGAACTGGCCGGATACCCAAACCGGCTTTGCCTATGAATTGGCAGGGTTGGTCGGTCTAGCTGATCCCTTGCGCGCCAGCGTGCTTGCAGCAGTGGCAGAGTGCCGTAGCGCTGGCATTCGGGTGGTGATGATAACCGGCGACTATGCTGCGACTGCGCGTTCTATCGCGACACAGGCAGGCATTGCCGAGGGAGACGTGCTGACTGGCGCAGACCTTGGCGGGCTTGATGATGACCGGTTGGCAGAGCGGCTGAAGACAGTCACGGTGTTCGCGCGGATCATGCCAGAACAGAAGCTGCGCATCGTCCAGGCGTTCAAGGCCGATGGCGAGGTTGTGGCGATGACAGGTGACGGCGTAAATGATGCGCCCTCGCTGAAAGCTGCGCACATCGGCATCGCTATGGGCAAGCGCGGCACCGACGTTTCGCGTGAGGCATCGGCGATGGTGCTGCTAGATGATGACTTCGGCTCAATTGTCCAGTCCGTGCGGTTGGGGCGGCGCATTTACGATAACATTCGCAAAGCGATGGCGTTTATTTTTGCGGTGCATGTGCCGATTGCGGGATTGGCGCTGCTGCCGTTGTTCTTCGGGTTGCCCATCCTGTTCGGGCCGATCCATATCGCTTTGCTGGAAATGGTCATCGATCCGGTTTGCGCATTGGTGTTCGAAGCCGAAAGCGATGAACGCGACATCATGCAGCGAAGTCCGCGTGATCCATCACAAGCGCTGTTTTCTTTGCCGATGATCGCATGGAGCGTATTTCAGGGCGGGCTTGCGTTTGCGATGCTGGCCGCCGTGTTCTTCTTCAAGACAAGGGCTGGCATGCCCGAAGTTGAACTGCGTGCGCTCATGTTCTTTGCCCTGATTGCGCAGATCGTCGCACTGATTCTGATCAACCGCTCATTCAGCGCGTCGCTGACCAAAGCGGTTATCCGGCGCAACGTTGCTTTGCGCTATGTTTTGGCCGCGATTGGTGCGGTGACCGCACTGATCCTGTTGCTGCCACAAGCGCAAGAGTTGCTGAAATTCGGATCGATCGATTGGGACGATATGGTGATGGCGCTGGGCCTCGGAGTGGGTCTGCTGGTGTTGCTGGAAGCTTGCAAACCCGTCATGCGCCGGATGTCTGTCAGCGCGGAACATATGCAAAAGGCTTAGGGTGTGGTTGGCGATCGGTGCTAATCAAATATATGATAAATCATCACTTCGCCAAAATTCCCCGCCAACTTCCAAATCGATTGAGAGAAAAATGGGTCGGATTTTGTGTGAGAGTTTGCGCAAGCACATCATGGGTGCTGATGAGGCTGCAACGCTGATTGCACCGGGAAGCACTATTGGCTTGAGCGGCTTTACCGGGTCGGGTTACCCCAAACTGGTGCCGATGGCGTTGGCTGCACGGATCGAGGCAGAGCACGCTGCGGGCAGGCCCTTTCAGGTGAGAGTCTGGACCGGTGCTTCAACCGGCCCGGAACTGGATGGCGCGCTGGCAAAAGCCAACGGCATCGAATTTCGCCTGCCGTACAATTCCGATCCAATCGCCCGTGAAAAGATCAATCGCGGCGAAATGGATTATTTCGACATGCATTTGAGCCAGGTCGCACCGATGGCTTGGCAGGGTTTTCTTGGACCGCTTGATACGGCAGTTGTTGAAGTGTCCGGCATCCGCGCCGATGGCTCTTTGATTCCGTCGTCATCCATCGGCAACAACAAGACATGGCTGGACCGCGCCGATCAGATCATCCTTGAGGTCAACCGATGGCAGAACCCTGCGTTGGAGGGGATGCACGACATCTATTACGGCACGGCCCTGCCGCCAAACCGCGTGCCCATTCCTTTGGTCCGTCCTGATGACCGGATTGGTGAAGCCTATTTTCGCGTAGACCCTGCCAAGATCGTTGCCATCGTCGAGACCGAAGCGCCGGATCGCAATCTGCCATTTGCCGCGCCCGATGGGGCCGCGCATGCAATTGCGGGCCACCTGATTGAATTCTTTCGCCACGAGGTTGGCAAAGGCCGGTTGCCGCCCTCGCTATTGCCGCTGCAATCGGGCGTCGGTAACATTGCCAATGCTGTCTTGACCGGTCTTGTCACCTCTCCGTTCGAGGCGATGACATCCTATACCGAGGTTATTCAGGACGGGATGCTGGACCTGCTCGATTCCGGCAAATTGCGCATGGCCTCTGCCACAGCATTTTCGCTGAGTCCCGAAGCAGCGGCGCGGCTGAATGCGGATTTGGGTGCTTACCGCAATCGCATGATCCTGCGCCCGCAAGAGATCAGCAATCATCCCGAGCTCATCCGGCGGCTTGGCTGTCTGGCCATGAACGGGCTGATTGAGGCTGACATCTATGGCAACGTCAATTCGACGCATATCATGGGTTCGCGGATTCAGAACGGCATTGGCGGCTCGGGCGATTTTGCGCGCAACGCCTATGTCTCGATCTTCATGACGCCCTCTACCGCGAAAGGGGGCAAGATTTCCGCCATCGTCCCGCAGGCCAGCCACGTCGATCACATATCGCAAGACGTGCAGGTGCTCGTCACGGAACAAGGCTTGGCCGATTTGCGCGGCCTAAGCCCCAAGCAGCGCGCAGCCGTGATTATCGAGAATTGCGCGCATCCCGATTACCGCCCCGCATTGGCCGACTATTATCGCCGTGCGCGGGGCGGGTCGTACGGGCAACAAACACCAACTTTGCCGGGCGAGGCGTTATCTTGGCATCAGCGCTTTATAGAAACCGGCACGATGCAATTCTAAACGCCACTTTATGCGTTCATCCGTATTTCATCGGCATGCTCTGGGTAGGGCGCTGTCATGCGTGGATTGGCTGGTTGTCCACCAAGCTTGTTGGCAAAGCCGTGATTGACATCGCGGTGATGCGCTTCATCGGCCTGAACCAGCAAAACAACATCGCGCAGGGTCGCATTGTCTGCCATTTTCCAATAATGCTTTGCAATGGCCGGAGCCGGAACATTTGGTGAGCGGCCTTCGTCAATTTCCTGCAGATACAGCGCATAACTGATCACGGCCTCTTCCTCGAAATACCCGACAACGCGATGCGCCGTGCGTGAAGAAACAAGATAGAGCACCGAAAACAGCGCCAGAAAGATCCATTGTACCGTCAGGATGACCAGTCGTTCGAACAGCGTGGGTTTTGCTATTTCGATGAAAGTCATCAGGTGCATGCGCTCATTCTCCGCCTCTTCCATCAAGGTGCGGATCCAGCCTTCATCGTCCTTCATGCTGCGCAAGCTGGTCAGATGCGTGAACATCGCCCCCACCATGCCCGGCACGGCAGCAACCGTTTCCAGAACGATGGCGCGATGGCCGTAGCGCTTGGCGAAAAATGTATCGGCGGTAAAACGAAGAAGCTTCGTGAAGCCCAGTGCAAACCGATCCGAAAAGCCATGGGGTGTATGATGAATGACGGGCTGGGCGGCACGTTCATCGGCCAATCCTTGCCGATCTGGAGTCAGGATGGTGTTAACCATGGTCGGTCCTTTCAGGACACTTGGGGAACCCGTCCAAACAAAGGCGGACGATGCTCTAAATCTTTGGAAAAAGAAGCCAGAACGGTATTGTTGTCTGGCGTTTTCGCGCGCGGAAGCAGTGCCGCGATGTCAAATGCTACTTGGTGCGAATACTAGTATTTACAAGGCGGTATGTTGGCTTTGCGCTCAACCGAGAGTAAATTGCCTGCACCAATTTTCACCGCGCCCAGTTGAAGTGTCATCAATCAAAACAGACCGTGGCTTCCGCCAACCGCACCGATCAGCGTGATTACCGCCAGCATAAGCAGGATGCGATGAACATGCTCCATGCGCTTGAAATCGGTTTGGGGTGTGATGGATGTTGCCATCCGGCGGTGCAGAAACAGCGGTTCCATGACGAACAGCATCAGCATGAAGATTGCCCACAGCCCCGCCATTGCGTGCATCCACCAGAATTGCGGATCGGCAAAGCGGCCCCACATGTCTGCCCGGTGAACCATCCAGAATCCGCTGGCCCCTGCGAGCAGAACCCAAAGCTTGGCCTGCGCGGCAAACAGACCTTCAATCGCATGGAATTTGCCCAACCATTCAGACGCGCGTTCATGGCGCCGGATGGTGGGCATGATCACCAGAGTCACAAACCCCACGCCGCCGATCCAGAACAGCACCGCCACCACGTGGACAATGCGCGCGATAGTAATGTCATCCATCAATATGCTCGTGCGCAGCGTTATCGTCGAGGTCTGGACGCGACCTGTAAAATTCCACCTGCATCGACATTTTGCCAAGTGGCACCACGTAATGCGTTTCCATCGGCGCAATGGGCGCAGGCCTATCCGGCGTGACCAGAACTTCGCGGCGTGGATCAGTGAAAATCAGGTGCACTTCACCGGTAAAGACACGCAACAGCCCCCAGGTCCCGTCCTTCGTTCGGTGATCGTTGCGCAATGCGTCCGGTAAGCTTTGCTCATCGAACACGGCTGAGGATGCATAAGGTGTTTGGGTCATTGCATTATCCCCTTGACTGTCGGTTTAACCGACCGTGAGTGCAAAGCTGCCAAACCGCCGCGTTCCAGCAGCACGCCTGTCAGCAGACTGTCTGCAATCCGTTGGGCGGATGCACGAAACCTGTCAGCGACAGCCGGGTTTGAAACATGGAGTGCAACGGTTTCGTCCCAAAGTGCTAGCCAACGCACGAAATGGGTCTGGTCCAAGATGCCGAGTGCAATGTGTTTCTGCATCGGCCTGCCGGTGAAGCGACCGGATTCGATCATGATCGAGGCCCAGAAATCCTTCATGTGCGGCAGATGCTGCGACCAATCGGCCACGTGTTCGGCAAAGATCGGGCCTAGAAGATCGTCCGATTTTATGCGCGCATAGAACGCATCGACCAGGAGACTGATGAGGGCATCGTCTAGTCCGGCTTGGTTGGCCGCAGCGCGTTTCTGTGCGCGAACCGACGCGGCATGGGGTGTGGGCGTCATTGGCCTATCACTTTAATTAGGTATTTCATTTGCATCTTTTAACGCCGCTGGAACTTTAAAGCAATATATTATATGCATCTTTAATGAGATTATCGCTCCACACCGATTACGCCTTGCGTACGCTGATGTATCTGGCGGCTCACGATGGCCAGCGGTCTATCGGCGAGATTGCTCGGGCTTATGGAATATCAAAAAACCATCTGATGAAAGTCGCCCAGCGCTTGGTGGCCGAGGGCTTTGTGGCGGCCGCGCGCGGACGCGCAGGCGGTCTGCAGCTCGCGCTGCCTGCCGATCAGATCAATGTCGGTCAGGTTGCTCGTAGGCTTGAGGAAACCGGCAGTTTCGTAGAGTGCTTTGATCCGCAAACCAATTCGTGCGTCATCACGCCCGCTTGCCAATTGCGCCACGTGCTGTCCGGCGGGGTCGAAGCTTTCTTCCGTCACCTGGATCGCTTCACGCTGGCCAACTTAATGAAAGAGACGGCCTCTTTCGGTAAACTTCTTATCGATGGCGTGCAGGAATAGCTGTGCCTGCTTTCGCTATCAGTAGGCTCCGGTCCGTCATGGTCGGTTTCTTGAGCGTATGGGCATCTCAGATATCCAAGCTGTTTTGCAACTGCACAGGCAACAGAGCGTACGGTTCATCCTGGATTTTATCACGGTAGCAGGCCGTGATCTGCGGTTTTGGCGCTTTCAGTCCCGCCGCAACATCCCAGCCATCCTGCTTCGGCATCACAATCTCTTTCTGTGTCCACCTTTCGATCAGATCTTTTCAATGACCGGAATTTGGGGGCAGAGATAACAGAATAGCCCTGGCTGGTCTTGATGATGACGATCACCGTCACCAGTATCCCGGAGGGGTTCCAGCCAAGCGATTGTGCGGTTGTCAGTGGCATGTTGCGGCTAGCGGGACCACCCCGCTCGACAGTCGCCTAGCCCAGGGATCAGCGGCTTAACGAGTGGTTGGTTCTGCGGAGGAGCGAGCGATCCGCCTACCGGTGCCTATGCCGAAGTAGCTCACTCGGGCCGAAAGGCTTGAGATCGGCGATCGATACGATCAGTCTAAGCTGAACTTGGGAGATCGCCTGACTGGCCCTGAGTTGGTTTCGCATTGGTGACAATGTGGTGACAACGGCGAGCGATTGGAGCTTTGTCACCAAGGCCTCGCGAGCTACGCGAGGTGCAATTGATTAGTTTTCTTGGGAAAACTGGAGCGGGCGAAGGGATTCGAACCCTCGACCCCAACCTTGGCAAGGTTGTGCTGAGCAGGCCCACCCGGTTCCCACTGGAAACTTTCGTGACAGCGTAAGTGCTTGCCTTTGCTGCCAATACTGGGCACGGTTCGTTCCTGCTGGTTCCGGGGAAGCCCCTGCATATCTGCTCCCCCGGTGCTCCCCCAGCTAGAGGAGGCCGGGATGGCACGAGGACAGAAGAAGGCGTTTACCGAGGAAGGGGTGGCGAAGATGTCTGCCCCGCGCGGCACCCGCCGCGAGATTGGCGACGCGATCCAGCGCGGCCTTGTGCTTCGCATTGGCGAGACGGGCGTGAAGTCGTGGTCGGTGATTTACAAAGTTCCCGGTGAGCGCGGCGTCAGCCCCACGGGTAGGCCTCTCAAAGGATCACAGAAGCGCATCACCATCGGGCAGTTCCCCATGTTAGGCGTCGCGGAGGCCCGAAGCGAAGCCAGCCGGATCATCGGGCAGGCATTGACCGGGCGCGATCCCCGGCCCGAACGCCGCGACACCAATCTGTTACGCCATACCAACAGCGTCGAGGCCGTGTCGAAGCGCATGATCGAGCTGGCGAAGAAGCAAGTGGAGACATGGCCGCGCATGGAGCAGGTTTTGCGCGACTACGTCTGGCCCTCTCTGGGCACTCGCCCTATTGCGGACGTGACACAGGCGAACATCCACAAGCTGTTGGATGACCTTGTGGCGGACGACAAGCACGGCACCGCCCGCGAGGTCCGCAAGATGATGTCGCGGCTGATGAACTACGCGACCGAGAAATCTTTGATTGGGGCGTCGCCGATGGCGGGTATGACGCGCCGCGATCTCACCCTTCAACCCAGCGAGCGGGCGCTGACCGACGAGGAAATCAAGGCCGTGTGGGCGGCCACCGACGAGATGGGCTACAGGACAAGTGCATTGTGTTTGCGGACGAGGCTTTCTTCGCCGGCAACCGCCAGCATGCCGCCACGCTCAAGACGCTCATCACCGACGACGAGATTTTCATTCATCCCAAGGGCGTCGATGGGTTCATGGCGAAGAAGCTGTTTCGGCTCATCATCGCCAGCAACGACGAGCATGTCGTCCGGGCGGAAGGCGACGACCGGCGCTACCTCGTGCTGAACGTGGACGCGGGCGCGCACAACCAGAGCGGCACCTATTTCGGTGCCATCGTGGACGAATGGCGCGACGGCGGGCGTTCAGCACTGTTCCGGTGGCTGCGCGGGGCGTATTGGCGGAAGATGCTGGAAACTGGCGCATGGGACGTGCGCGACCGGCCCAAGACGGCAGCTTTGCAGGAACAGAAGAACCACAGCCTGCCCCCGGCGATGCGGTTGGTCCACAATATGCTGCGCGACGGCGAGGTGCCGGGCCTGCATGACACCAATGATAAGGCGGGGGCGGTGTTCGTCGCGACGCGGGCGCTGGCAGAGGCCGGGCGGCTCGGAGAGGAACACGAGCGGGCGCTCGGTGATGCCTTGCGCGTGCTGGCGGGCGACGGGGCTGTGAGCGTCCGCGAATACCTTGGCGCGGGTTACGCCAAGCGCCAGTGGCGGGGCTATTGGCTTCCCGATTTGGGGACGTGCCGGGCGCGTTGGGCTGCACATCTTGGGCGCACAATGGAATGGCCGGGGTCGGTGGCGACTTGGGGGCTGGAAGATCGTCCAAGCCGCTATGACGACGAGCCAGAGCTTCCGGGGCAGCATGGGCGTCGCGGTTAAGTCGAGCCGACTTAGCAACCCGGCTTGAGGAAAAGCGTGCGGGAACGGTGGCTTACGGGCGAATAAGTCGGGAAGCCGGGTAAGTCGGGGGTTGGCACTTGTTCGGGGGAAATGCCCAGAGAGGGGCAGTTGGTGGCTTGGCATAGCTGTTCGGTTGTTACTCTGTTCTTCCCGACTTACCCGACTTAACCGACTTAGAGAGAAGAAAGAGAAGAGAAACTAAGGGCTTAGGGCAAGTCGGTTCGGCAAGCCGGGTTGGCAGTCGGGCGGCGTAGCCGACTTAGGGAGTGCCACCTCCCTCTGGGCAAAACCTCTGCCATCCCGCCCCTCCCGCCCTAAAAAAGGGCCGCAAGGCGGGACGTGTCCCGGCCTCGTGCCCACTAAAAGGGGCCGTGCTCCCCGAGTGCTCCCCCGGCGGTGTCAGTCGCGCCAATTTCCCCCGCTTATTCAGCGAGTAACCCCCCGAGCGCCTGCCCCTACGAGGGGTAAGGTCGAGGCATGGAAGCTACCGCCCTCATCACGCGCACCGGTCGCGGCAAGACGGCCCCGATCACCGTCACCCCGGCGGGGCTGGCGGTGATCGAGGAAATGGCCGCGCTCGGCAACGACCAGCGCACCATTGCCAAGCGGCTCGGCATGGACCGCAAGACCATGACCGATATGCGCCGTCGCATCCCCGAGGTTGACGATGCGTTCGAGCGCGGCCTTGCCGCCTTGGGCGATGAGCTGACACACCTCCTGCTTGGGCAGGCCCGCAAGGGCAACGTCGTTGCGGCCATCTACCTCACCAAGGCCCGGCTCGGCTGGCGCGAGGGCGACGCGCCGGACGCCCGGCCCAACATCACCATCAACCTGCCCGACAGCCAGACGCCCGAAGCCTATCTTCGCGCGATCCGCGTGACCGAGCTGCCCGCCGTTCCCGACGCCCCGGCGCTCCCCTCTCCGGGCACCATGCGATGAGCGGCATTTCCCCCACGCCATATCAAGCGACCGTGCTGGCGGTGCCCGAGAAGTGGAACTTGCTGCTGGCGGGCGGGCGCGGCGGTGGCAAGTCCACGGCGGCGCTGCTGCTGGTGCTGCGCCACGTCGAGAAGCATGGTGAGCGCGCCCGGCCCCTTATCGTCCGCGAAACGCACAAGGCTGTGCAGGAGCTGGAAGAGCAACTCGACGCCCTGTTGTCCACGGCCTACGGGCGCAGCGTTCGCCACAACCGGGCGGACCACACTTTCCGCCTGCCCAATGGCGCGATCATCGAATGCGGCCAGCTCGACGGCCCGAACGCCTACAAGAAGTTCCAGGGCCGCAGCTTCACTTTGCTCGCTGTGGATGAGTTCGGCTTGCTCCGTGACCGGCGCTGGGTAGACATGCTCAAGTCCAACCTTCGGGCGGAAGAGGGGATGCCCTTGCGGGAGGTCCGCACGGCCAACCCCGGCGGGCCACTGCACGCCCTCATCCATCACAACTACATCGCCCGCGCCCTCGCATGGCACCCCTATGAGGTGGACGGGGAGACGTGGGTGAATTGCCCTTCCACGCTGATCGACAATCCCCACCTCGATCAGCACGACTATCGCCGCCGCCTCATGGCCGCTTGCGGCAACGACGAAGAGCTGATGCGGGCATGGCTCAGCGGTGACTGGAACATTGCGCGCGGCGCGTTCTTCGGCGGAACGCTGGACGAACGGACGCACATGCTGCCCGTCGCATGGCCCTATCCCAACCCCAAGCGCGGCTGGCGTCCCTTTCTCGCGATGGATTGGGGCAGCGCCGCGCCGTCCGTTACCTATGTTTGCCTCAAGGCCCCCGGCGATATTGGTCCGTTCCCCAAGGACAGCCTGATCCTGTTGGACGAGCTGGCGACCGTAGAGCCGAACGACCCGAACGTCGGCCTCGGCTGGCCGCCGGGCAAGCTCGCGGAAGCAGTGCTGGAAATGTGCGGGCGTTGGGGCGTCCCGGCTGAGGGCGTCGGAGACGACGCGCGCGGGCTGGAAGATACCTTGCTCAACGTGCTTGGTCGGCATGGCGTCCACCTCCAGCGCCCGCGCAAGGAGCGCGTGGCGGGATGGGCCGCGATGCGTGAAAGGCTGCACAACACCAAGGAACGCAATGGCCGTCCCGGCATGTGGATCACCGCCCGTTGCCGCTATTTTTGGCAGACCGTCCCGTTCATCGAACGCGACCCGTCACGCCCCGAAGATGTGCTGACGACCGGCCCCGACCACGCCGCCGACGCCGCCAGATATGCCGTGATGCACGCCGCCGTCCGCGTTGGATATGGCCGCGTGACCGGCTGGTATTGAGAAGGAGAAGCCCATGACCACGCCGCTTGACGAAAGCACGCTCGTCCGCAGCGACGTGCCGCTGAATATGCACCCCGATGCCCTCCTGGGCTTCAATGCCACTCTCGAACAGCCCAACACTCTGGGCGTGTCCGTCGTGTCCGCCGGGCGGGAAGCGCTGCGCCTCTGCTACGACCTATTTGGGCGGATGAACGATGCCGAGCGCGACTTGCAGGCGGCGGCGGAACCAGCGGTGCGTCGCCAGCATCCCGCCGACCGGGGCGGGCGCACCGAAATCACCGGCAATGTCCGCATGGTCAACGGCAAGCCGACCCGGATTGTGAACACTGAGGACTTTGTCGCGGCGGCGGAACAGGCGTTCGCTCGCACGTCCCCGGCGGTGGACCGCCGCATGACGGAGTTGCAGGGCTATCGCGACGCGCTGGCGAAGCGCGTGGAAACGGCGCTCGACGCGCCCGCCCGGCGCACCCCGGAAGGGCTGGCGCTGGCGAGCGAGGTACGGTCGCACATCAAGGCGTTGAAGCGCCCGGACCAGCGGGCCAAGTTCGTCATGGACGCGTTGGAGGCGGGCGACCTGCCCACGGTTTCCGCCGTCCTTCACGCCCCACCCTTCCTGTCCGGCCTCGACGCTGGGATGCACGCGGTCATCCGAACGCGGGCGGCGGCGCGCTTCGCGCCCGTCGATAGCGCCCAGCTCGACGCAACCGACGTGACCATTGAGCACGTCGCGGCGGCGAGCAGCGCCATCGTCAAGCGATACGGCGGGGTGCTGGCGCTCCGCAATATGCCGGTCGTTCAGGCGGAAAAGTCCGTCAAGGCATTGCGGGAGGGCTGACCGATGGCATGGCCATACACCTACACCAAGATCAACACGTTCCGGCGGGGCGTCCTCATCGCATACACCGTCAAGGACGGCGTCCCCACTAAGGGCGAGGTCGAGCAGTATCTCGACCGGACGTGGATTGGCGGCTTCCTCCGTAAGAAGAAATATTGGCGGGCCAAGCGCCCGAGCGGGAAGGTCGTCGCCATCCGCGCGTGGACCAAGGAAAGCGCGGCGAAGAAGCTATGAGCGATGCGATCTCCCGCTTGCTGGCGGACGCCTATGTCGCCCGCCATGCGACGCCAGCCCCCGGCCATAGCCCAGCGCTCGAAGAGGCTGCGCGCTTCGCCGCCACTACCCGCGCGGCGGCATTGGAAAGGGTGCTGGCGGACTTGCGCCGGGGCGTCGAGCCGCGCGAGGCAGATATCGACCCCCTCTGGGCGGATCCGGCGGCACACCTGCGCTACCTCGACGCCCGCGACGAGGCCTTGGCGCTCCACGGCGGGCGGCTGCGCTGGGACCGTGGCCCGCGTCCCGGCGATACGGACGACGAGGCATGACGGCACAGCCCGCCTCCCCTCTGGGCAAAGGTCCACGCCTCCCCGGCGCTCAGCCGAGGCGGGGGCGATACGTGAAGGGAGGTCCGCCCGGCTCGACAACCCGGCCATGCCTCATGTGCAGCACGCCCTTTGCCAGCGAAGGGCCGGGGCATCGCTTGTGCAAATACTGCCGCCTCAGGGCGGCCGACATGAGTCCCTTCTCACCGTAAGCTAAAGCGAAGCCATTGCAGTCGATCGGGATTGCTGGCTACGATGTTCCCCCAACAGGGGGTACCGGTGTCGTTAGAACTGATTCTGCAAGGGCTGACTAAGCGGACACACGCCGAAGTTATCGGCGAAATGTTCGCGCAAGACGTCGAGCGCGCTATCGTAAGTGTTGCCTTCGTCTCGCAGGACGGCGTGGACCATATTGCGCCATTGCTGGCAGCCCACGCCAACAAGATCACGGTATACGCAGGCATCAGAAACGAAATAACTTCGGCCCAAGCTCTTAAGAGGCTACTGGAAATAGGGGTTTCACTATACGCGGTTGACACCGGAACGCGAATGCTGCTGTTCCACCCGAAATTATATTATGTGCGCACAGGCGCTTCGGCCAAGCTGTCCGTAGGCAGTGCAAATCTCACTTTAGGAGGTTTGAACAATAACATCGAAGCTGGTGTCTTAGTCGATCTGTCGTTTGACGATGCCCATGATGCAGCGTTCGTAGAAAACTTGGAGGCATCTTTTGACGGCCTGACAGGCGAACACCCTGAAAATGTATTTGTGATCGCGAACGAGGCGATGGTGAATGTACTGTTGGATGCAGGACGACTGATCGACGAACTGGCGGCACCGCCGCCACGCGCTGCTACAAAAGCGAAGGCAGGCAGCACAGACCCGACACCTCGCATGAAGATGCAGCCAAAGGCACTGCGAGGCAAAGCCAAGGCCAAAGGTCCGCCCGCAGCCCCAGCTCCGGTTGTTGCGCCTATCCAACCAGCGGCAGCGGCTCCCGTTGCAGCCTCGCCGGGGAATGCCGCTGGCGCTTCTACGACTATCGCTCCCGATTTGGAATTGGTCTGGGAAAGCAAACCCCTGAGCCGACGGTCACTTGGTATTCCCACCGGCCCGAACTCCAATCCGACCGGATCGACTACGCTTGGCTCCGGCACATTCGATGACATTGACCGGGTAACTTATTTCCGGGATGATCTATTTGGGCATCTCGCCTGGGCCTTGAACGGTACGATAGAAACTGCAGATCAACAGTTTGATCTCGTTATAAAAGGAGTTCTGGTCGGTACGTTTGACCTGACGCTGAGGCACAGTCTGACACGAGCGGCAGCGGCGGCGGCAGACCATAACTCCCCGACCAGCCTGAGCTGGAACGAGGCTCGTCCGCTTGTCGCGCGCGAGGATTTGCTTGAGCGGACAATGCGTATCTGGCGCTCAACCGCTGATCCGACAGAGTTCCAAGTCGAAATCGACTAGTTAGGCCTCAAGCGTATCCGTTGAAGTTCGATGTCTCCGATCCCGCAGCTTACGCCAACCTTCTAATGCACGGCCTTGCTTCGCCTTGGAGATGCCCAGCGCGCCGAGGACAATCTTCCCCTGCCGCTCCAACGTTTCGTGCGTCGGTCGAGTACGGATAGAGGCGTCCAAATCTCCTAGGTCGGGCGTGACCCCTTTGGGGAGAGGTATTATTAGCCGTTCGATTTCGGACGGGATAAGTTCGAGTACGCCGCCGCCGTAGTGTCTTCCTTCGAGTTCCGCACTTAGCGCCGTTAGCGGATTAATGAAGCATCCCACCAGCCGTTCGCCCTCGCCCTCGCGGGTACGGATGCGATAGGCTGTGTCCGTGGTGTAGGCCCCTATCTTATTGAGGATGAGGCGCGGTGTGTCGTGACACCGTTTGAGCATTCCGACTTCGGTCGAATAGACCGACGGCACTTTGTACCACGGGGCGCGGATACGGCATTTATATCTGGTGTGCAGATTTTCGGCCTCGCCACGCTCGATATATTGGCGTGCCCGGCTCGACATTTTATTGGGAGCGTCATCGAACCAGAGGAAGTTGGTTGGACTTCCCTTCTCCGCATTCGCGGCGTGTTGGCGTTCGTCATAGATCACGCCGGGGCAGTGTTCGCTACGGCCAAACATGGGATGAGCATATTTGGCTAGGTTATAGCTACTTACCGTCTCGTCGGGGACAAGGAAGAACTTATTCGCGCCCGTAACGATACCAACGTCAACGCGCGCGATATCATCGAAGCGATGAACGTCATTATGTGCTTCGAGTTCGTCGAACAGCTCGCGCGTCTCTAGATCGAGCAATGCCCGTGTCCATTTGCCTGCGACCGTCTTTCCGTTGATCGACTGCGGCTCTGCAAACACCTCAGCTGGGGGCCGACGAAGAAACTCCCGGCCTCGCACTGGCACCATGCCAAGGCCCTCGGCCTTCTGGCGAGCATTACCGCGCTTCTCGGCCATAAGGATCACAGCGCCTTGCAACGTACCATCGAACCACAGTTCCTCCGGGTCGATGATGACAAGCCGACGACACTCTTTGCCAAGATAGCTCCGCAGCGACTGGGCGTGGGTGACGTGGATGATCTCGGCCGGAACAACCATCGCCAACCGGCCACCCGGTCGAAGCAACGACATTGAGGCGAGGATGAACGGCACCCACGCATTTGTGTGCTTGGTGAACTTTAGCCCTAGCTCATCGAAGATTGTGGCGGCCCGCGTCTGAAATTCCGGCGGGAGAAACTGATAACGGACGAATGGCGGATTTCCTACTACCGCGTCGAAGCGTTCGCCGCCCCTTGCCATATTGTCTATGGCCCAGCCTAGGAAGTCTTCCGAACGAATGTCCGCATGGCGGAGGCCAAGCTCCTTGGCGCGTCGCGTCGCCTTGCCCGCTTCGTCATCGTTAAGTTCGAAGCCGGTAAGGTTCGCTTTCTGAAAGCCGCCAACATCGGCCATCGCCTGGAAGAAGATGCCATCGCCGCAGCTCGGCTCAAGGATCTTGCTTGGTTTAAGGTCGGCAACCCAACGGGAAATGAAGGACGCAAGATCGAGGGGGGTGTAGTAACCACCCCGTAGCTTCTGGGCCGTTTGATCCTCGAT
Source organism: Novosphingobium sp. HNCC26BN242 (assembly GCF_057180525.1). Taxonomy (NCBI): domain Bacteria; kingdom Pseudomonadati; phylum Pseudomonadota; class Alphaproteobacteria; order Sphingomonadales; family Sphingomonadaceae; genus Novosphingobium; species Novosphingobium sp. HNCC26BN242. The sequence goes on along the minus strand of NZ_JBXUGM010000002.1, from coordinate 232,589 downwards.
GAATTTCACGGCCACTCCCTTGACGTTACCCCATTTGGGGAATCTTAGAGTCTGCGATTCCGAGGGGCAAACTAATAATAAATTATGCTCCCCCGCCTGCTCCCCCAAAGCCCAGAAACAACGAAGGCTGCCTCTCGGCAGCCTCGCTAACCATCGGTAATTACACCGGAAAAACTGGAGCGGGCGAAGGGATTCGAACCCTCGACCCCAACCTTGGCAAGGTTGTGCTCTACCCCTGAGCTACGCCCGCTCGTGCGTTTCTGGCCGGGTGGGGAATGTCCCTTCCGGCTGGGGTGTGGGGGCCTCTAACCATGAGTCGGCATTAGCGCAACAGCAAAATTGCACCCGGTGCGAAGTCTTTGGGCCGTGGCGCGTTTCCTCTTGCCGATTGGGTGTGCGACACCACATTGTGCGGCAAATCCTGAAGTGCACCTAAAACACACCTAGATGCACCTGAACCTGTCGGAGACATACCTTGGCCAGCATGGGGCTTAGCCTGGACGAACAGAAAGCGGTTGATCGTTTTCGCACCAACGTGGTCGAACCGTCGATGACCAACCTGGTCATTCTCGATTTCTGGGCGGAGTGGTGCGGGCCTTGCAAAGCGCTCACTCCGGTGCTTGAAAAAGTGGCGGCCGAATATGCTGACAAGGGCGTCGTGCTCGCCAAGGTGAACGTCGATGAAGAACAGTTCATCGCCGCGCAGTTTCAGGTGCGCTCGATCCCGACCGTCTATGCCATGTTCCAGGGCCAGCCCGTGGCGGACCTGACGCCAGCGCGCGGCGAAACGCAGTTGAAGCAGTATCTGGACCAGTTGCTGGCCAAGCTGCCGATTCAGGTTGGTGAAGTTCAGCAGGACGTCACGCCGCTGCTGGCGATGGCCGAGGACGTTCTGGCTGAGGGCGATGGCGACCGCGCCGCCAGCATCTTTGCCCAAATTGTTGAAATCGCACCGGACAATTCGCTCGCCCATGCCGGGCTGGTGCGCGCGCTGCTTTTGGCAGGACACAAGGACGAAGCGCAGGGCGTGCTCGATTCGCTTAGCCCCGAAATGGTGGCCGATCCGGTGTTTGCGCAGGCGCGCTCTGCGCTTGCGCTGGCTCTTGACGCGCCGGAGGAAGCCGAGCTTGCCGCTTTGCGCGCCGCTGCGGCTGAACGTCCGGCCGACATGGACGCGCAACTGGCCTTTGCCAACGCGCTTTATGCAGCCGGCGACCGCGACGAAGCCGCGGCCAAGCTGCTGGCGATGATAGCGGCAGACCGGGCGTGGAACGATGGCGCGGCCAAAGCGCGTCTGCTGCAAATCTTTGAGGCAACGGGCCTCGAAGATCCATGGGTTGCCGCCGCCCGGCGCAAGCTTTCCACAGTACTGTTCGGATAAACGCGATGGCAGCAGCGACCAAACCAGTGCGCTTGTCGGTATTCCCGCTGACCGGAGCCGTGCTCTATCCGGGGCTGCAACTGCCGCTGCACATTTTCGAACCGCGCTATCGTGCGATGGTCAGCGATTCCTTGGCGCGTGACCGGCGCATTGCGATGATCCAGCCCCAATCGGCCGAACCGGGCGCGCCCTTGTTCAACATAGGCTGCGTGGGCAAGATCGTGGATGTCGAGGCGATGGAGGATGGCCGCTATAACTTGCTGCTGGAAGGCAAGTCCCGCTTTCGCGTGATCCGCGAACTGGAAGTGACCACGCTGTTCCGCCAGGTTGAAGCTGAACTGATCGAAGACGACATGACCGAGGCGTTGAGCGCGGTCGAGCGCGCGTCGTTCGAGCGTGAATCGCGCAAGTTTGCCGATGCCCAAGGCTATTCGGTGGATTGGGATTCGGTCGGGAGGCTGGATGACATGTCGCTGATCAATGGCGTATCACAGATCGCCCCGTTCGATGCGGCGGCCAAGCAGGCGCTGCTTGAGGCCAATTCTTTGGGCGCGCGGTGCGAGTTGCTGGTGCAGCTGATGCAGTTCTTCGGCAAGCGCGACAGCGATGATGGCGGGCGAGTGACGCTACAGTAGCTGCATGAACCGCCTCAAGCTGACGCTTGAAGTTTGCACCACCCACCACCCCGCACCCCCGGCCCGACCACCCGACAGGATACACTAGTGGGTGGTTGGGCCAGGTGTCCGGTGCGAGGGAGCGCTGGAACGGTGGTCCCGGTTAACGCATCAAAACTGCGCTCTGATCCCGTCGATCACGAACTGCGCCGCCAATGCTGCCAACAGCACGCCGAGCAGCCGCGTAATCACCGCTTCAACTTGCGAGCCCAGCGCTCGGATCAGCGGGCGGGCGGCGACCAGCGCGACAAAGCTCATCAACATCACGATGCCCAGCGCGCTCAGGATTACGGCGGTTTCCTCTATGCCTTTGGCTTTTGATGTCAGCAGCATGACCGAAGCAATCGAGCCGGGGCCAGCCAGCATCGGCATGGCCATCGGGAAGACCGACACGTCCTCTACTTGCGGTTGGGCAGTGCGCACCTTTTCTGCGCGTTCCTCACGCCGTTCGGTGCGCTTTTCGAACACCATGTCGAGCGCGATCAGGAACAGCATGATGCCGCCTGCTATGCGGAAGCTGTCGAGTTCGATGTGCAGCGCACCAAGCAGGTCTTCGCCGAACAGCGCAAACACCAGCAGAATGCCGGTGGCGATCAGGCAGGCGCGCACTGCCATGCTGAAGGCCTGCTTGGCCGTCGCGTTGCCGGTAAGGCTGGCATAGATCGGCGCGCAGCCGGGCGGATCGATCACCACGAACAGGGTGATGAAGGCGGAGATGAACAGCTCCCACATCGATCAGGCGCCAGTCCGGGCGAAGATGCGGTCGAACACGGGCTTCATCGTGCCGTCCTTCCAGATCCATACCTGATGATGGCGGGTGCCATCGGGCAATACGATGGAGCGCCATGCCAGCGAGCCATCGCGCGATTGGCCGATCCTGGCGTCTGCGCTTGCAGCGATCGTGGTGATGGGCAGTGGCCCTGCCAGCGGCATGAGCGGGGCGTCCTTCCCCCGCTCCTTGCGCTCGCGCTTGCTGCCCGGCGGCGGCGGTGCTTCGCCTTCGGGCCTGCGCCGCACCGGGCAATCTGCAACCGTGCCTTGCACCCAGTCGACTTCGGGCAGCGCTTTGGCCAGCGGCGCGCCATCGTCCAGCACCCACTTCCACGCCGCCTTGCCCTTGAACTGGCGTTCCCAAACGGTGATGTATTCACCGCTCCCCCCTTGAACGCCACCGCCCGGATAGCTGGCACCCCCGATGGTCAGCCCGGCTGATCCATCGCAACTGATCCACGCAGCGCGCGGTGCCCATTGATTTGGTTCGGCAGGGTCCTTGCGGTCTTTCAGCAGCGCCTTTGCCGGCACGCGCTTGCCATCGAACATTTCGGCCGTATCAGCAGCGGTTTCGCGAAACGCAGTCCATTGGCCCTTTTCGCGGGCAAGGCGGGCAAAAGCGATGTCGGCAGCGATCAGCGCGCTGGGATTGGCATAGGCCCGCTGCGGACGGCCTGCGCTGCCGTCTCCGGGCGGAGGAGGGCCGGGCTGAGCAAAGAGGGGCGTGGTGCAGAGGAGGAATGCAGGGAGGAGGATGCGCTTCATGGTGCCTAGTCTAACCGATGGGTCGCGCGCTGCCCACCCCGCTTACCCATCCATCATCATTCCTGCCTCAACCATTCGCCTGAGCTTTCAACTGATAGAGCAGGTCCAGCGCCTCACGCGGCGACAGCGCGTCGATGTCCAGCCCGTTCAGCCGTTCGCGCAAGGCGTCGACCTTCTCCTCCGCAGCCTCGATCGCGGCGGCGAACAGCGGAAGATCATTTAGTCCCGCCGCCAGCCCGCCGGTGGCCGCGCGGCCTTTTTCCAGCTTTTCCAGCACAGACTTTGCCCGCTTCAGCACTGGCGCAGGCACGCCTGCCAGCCGCGCCACAGCCAGGCCATAGGACTTGTCCGCCGGGCCTTCGGCCAGTTCGTGCAGCAGCACCAGATCGCCCTTCCACTCGCGCGCACGGACGTGGTGGAGCGACAGCGCTTCGCACGTCTCGGCCAGCCGGGCGAGTTCGTGATAGTGCGTGGCGAACAGGCAGCGGCACTGGTTGATCGAATGCACCGCCTCGGCCACCGCCCACGCCAGCGCGAGGCCATCATAGGTTGACGTCCCGCGCCCTACCTCGTCCAGAATCACAAAGCTGCGGTCGGTTGCTTGGCTCAGGATCGCAGCGGTTTCCACCATCTCGACCATGAAAGTCGACCGCCCTCGCGCCAGATTGTCCGATGCGCCCACGCGGCTGAACAGGCGGTCCACCAGCCCCACCTTTGCGGCCTGCGCAGGCACAAAGCCGCCCGCCTGCGCCAACAGCACGATCAGCGCGTTCTGGCGCAGAAAGGTGGATTTACCGCCCATGTTCGGCCCGCCAACCAGCCAGAGCCGTGATGATTTTGCGCCACCCTCTCCCGCTCGTCCTGAGCCTGTCGAAGGATGAGCGCTGCGCAACGGTGCTTCGACAGGCTCAGCATGAGCGGGTTTTGGAGTGTTGAGGTAGCAATCGTTGGCAACGAACCGCTCACCCTTAATCGCCAGCGCGGCCTCGACCACCGGATGCCGCCCGCCCACGATTTCAAGGCATGCCTCGTCCACCACCCGCGGCAAAGCCCAGCCGCCTTCAGCCGCCCGTTCAGCCTGCCCCGCCGTCACATCGATCCGCGCCAGCGCCGCTGCCGTGGCCGCAATAGCCTCCTTGGCCCGCACCGCATGGCCGACCAATTCCTCGAAATGCGCCTCTTCCGCCGCCAGCGCATGCCCGCCACTTTCGGCAATCCGGCTGGCTTCCTCGTGCAGCGCCAGCGCATTGAACCGCACCGCGCCCGCCATTGTCTGGCGGTGGGTAAAGCCCGTTTCCGGGGCCATCAGCCGGTCGGCGTGCTTGGCCGGAACTTCGATGAAATAGCCCAGCACCCCGTTGTGGCGGATTTTCAGCGCGGCGATGCCGGTTTCATCGCGGTACTTTGCCTCCAGCGCCGCAATCGCCCGGCGCGCATTGCCCGATACGCGGCGCAATTGATCCAGCCCCGCGTCATAGCCCTCGGCAATATAGCCCCCCTGCGACCGCTCGGTCGGCGGCGCGGGCACCAGGGCACGGGCATAGAGATCGGTCAGCGCGCCGTGGCCCGAAAGCGAAGGCAGCAGCGCCACCATCGGCTCGGGCTTGTCGGTGCGCGCGGCCAGCAAGTCATGCAACCGCCGCGCCTCGCTCAAACCATCGCGCAATTGCCCCAGATCACGCGGAGACCCACGCCCCGCCACCACGCGCCCCAGCGCACGGCCCACATCGGGTAACGCGCGCAACACGCCGCGAATATCGCCACGCAGCAGCGGATCGTCATGCAGCCAGCTGACCAATTCCAGCCGCCGGTTGATCGCCCGCGCATCGGTGAGGGGGGCCGACAAGTCCTCGGCCAGCAACCGCGCACCAGCGCCGGTCACGCAGCGGTCGATGGCTTCCACCAGCGAACCGCGCCGCGTGCCAGTGGAACTCATCAGGATTTCAAGGCTGGCCCGCGTTGCCTCATCCATCGCCATGTGCGTGCCCGCCTCGCGCACCACCGGGGGCAGCAGCAGCGGCAGGCTCCCGCGCCCGACGTGGTCGAGGTAGGAAATCAGCCCGCCCGCCGCCGCCAGCATCGCGCGGCTGAACTGGCCGAAGCCATCCAGCGTGGAAACGCCATGCAGCGCTTTCAGCCGTGCCTCGCCCTCGTCGCTGGAGAACGACCGATTCGGGCGGGAAACGCAATCAGCCGGAGCCAGATCCCATGAATCTGCCGCAACAATTTCACTCGCGCCCAGCCGCGCCAGCGCTGCTCCCATCTGGTCGGGCGCGCACTCTTCCAGCTCCATGCGACCTGTCGAAATGTCGCAGGCGGCAATCCCTGCCACCCCGCGCACATCGCACACCGCGGCCAGCACATTGGCGCGGCGCGGTTCGAGCAGAGCCTCCTCGGTCAGCGTGCCTGCCGTCACGAAGCGCACGATATCGCGCGCTACCAATGTCTTCGAACCCCCGCGTTTGCGGGCTTCTTCGGGCGTTTCTACTTGTTCGGCAATGGCCACGCGGCACCCGGCCTTGATCAGCCGCGCAAGGTATCCCTCCGCCGAATGCACTGGCACGCCACACATCGGGATCGGCACGCCCCCATGTTCGCCCCGGCTGGTCAGCGCAATGTCCAGCACTTGGGCGGCGATCTTTGCATCGTCAAAGAACAGCTCGAAGAAGTCGCCCATGCGGTAGAACAGCAGGCAGTCGGCGGCCTGCTCTTTAAGAGCAAGATATTGCGCCATCATCGGAGTTGGGGCATTAGGCGTCACGCGGAGGTGGCTAGACCAGCCGCGCGTGTTTCTCAAACCATCGTGGCTGGATATCCGCAACTGCGCGCCAAAGTGGCACAGCAAGGGCGGTCTTTGTGGGGTAAGCAGAGCTTGAAGCAAGTGGGCGAAAGCAACTGGCGCGATTCGGTCAAGACGCTGCTGGCGCGCGCCGGTGCGCTGCCGTGGCTGTCTGGTCCCGGCATTGCCCTAGGCATCCTGCTGGTGTGCCTGCCTTTTGCGCTGGTCGATGTGCCGCCCCTGATCGATATTCCCGGCCACATGGGCGCCGCTGCGATCGAGGCTGCCGGTCCCGGCAATCCGCTTGAGCAATACTTTACTTGGAAGTGGGTGTTCACGCTGAACATCGGCGGCGGCGTGCTGATGAAAGTGCTGGGCGCACAGTTCGGCATTCTGGCCGCCGGATGGTGGAGCACGGTGCTGGCCACCGGCCTGTTTGCAGGCGGCTGCCTGTGGACCATCCGCATGCTGAACCCCAAGGGCGGGCACGCAGCGGCATGGTCGCTGATGTTCGTGTTCAGCTTCCCGCTGCTCACCGGTTTCCTCAACTATATCCTCGCCACCGGTCTTGCGCTGACGGCGTTTGGTGCGTCGCTGTGGCTCGAAAAGAACCCGCGCGCCCGCGCTGCAATGCTGATCGTGGCGCAGCCCGTGGCCATGCTGTGCCATGCCATCGGCGGGCTGTTGCTGGCGCTGCTGGTGGGCGCGCATGCCTTTGGTCGCGCGATGGACGAACTGCCTGCAGGCTGGCGTTTCCGTGATTTTGCCAACCGCGAATGGCGTGCCACGCTTGACTGGAAGGCTATCGGGCTGCGCCTCTGGCAGGCCTGCTGGCCGCTGCTCGCCACGGTCATCACGATCCTGCTGTGGAAGGCGTTTTCGCCGCCGGTCAAATCGATGAATATCTGGCGCTGGGATCAAAAGGCGTGGTCGTTTGTGCTGACGCTGCGCGATCAGTCAAAGCTGCTGGATTTCACCACATCAATCATCGCCGGGTTGCTGGTGCTGGTCGGGCCATTCCTCGGCGCAAAGTGGCGCTGGCGGCAGGGCCTGCCCGCGCTCACGGTGTTTCTGCTGTTCCTTGCCATTCCCAGCGACATAAATGGCTCGTCCTTCGTCGATATCCGTCTGCTGCCGGTGGCCGCGATGCTCGGCCTCGGTCTGCAGGACTGGAGCGGCGCGCGCCGCGTGCAATGGGCAAAGGCGGTGGCCTATGTCGGCATGGCGCTGCTGGCGGTGCGGCTGGCGGTCACAGCGTGGAGCTTCAACGACTATGCCGTTGATTACAAAAAGCAGCTTTCGGCGCTGACGCACGTAGAGCCGGGCAGCCGCGTTCTGGCCTTTGTCGAACATTCCTGCATCGATGAATCGTGGCGCAACACCCGGCGCGATCACCTTGCCAGCCTTGCCAGCCTCTATCGGCAGGCGTGGGTCAACGATAACTGGGCGGTGCCGGGCCTGCACATGGTGGTGCCGCGCTTCCGTCCGGGCCGCAATTTCACCGCCGATCCATCCGAATTCGTCTGGTCGCGCCGCTGTGCGGGCGGTTGGCGGCGCAATGTCGACAGTGCGCTGAAGGCCGCCCCGATTGAGCGGGTCGATTACGTCTGGCTGATTGATACCGGCCTGCCGCGCCGCGCCGATCCGCGCCTGCAACTGGTGTGGCAGGAAGGCCGCAGCCTGCTGTTCAAGGTCCGCCGCTTGGGCATTCCCAGCCGGAAATTGCCAGAACTGTAAGCGCGCGCCACTGTAACGAAATGTCATGCCGCCGATCTGGCGTCTGCGCGCCTTGACGTAGCGGCAAAGTGCGGACAGGGCATATTGAACACGGCTGGTCAGTTACGGGGAAATTCATGTCCGAGGAAAGCAACGTCCGCTTTACTGAGCGCGAGGCGCTTTTCTACCACAACACCATCCGCCCCGGTAAGATCGAGATCATCGCGTCCAAGCCGATGGCAACGCAGCGTGACTTGTCGCTGGCCTATTCGCCGGGCGTGGCCGTGCCGGTCCGCGCGATCGCGGAAAACCCTGCCGATGCTTATGAATACACCGCCAAGGGCAATCTGGTCGCGGTAATTTCCAATGGCACCGCAATCCTTGGCCTTGGCAATCTGGGCGCGCTGGCGGCAAAGCCGGTGATGGAAGGCAAGGCGGTGCTGTTCAAGCGCTTTGCCGATGTAGATTCGATCGATATCGAACTGGCCACTGAAGACCCCGATGCCTTCATCGAAGCGGTCACGCTGATGGAGCCAACGTTCGGCGGCATCAACCTTGAAGATATCAAGGCACCCGAATGCTTCATCATCGAACAGACGCTGAAAGAGCGGCTGAAGATTCCGATCATGCACGATGACCAGCATGGCACCGCAATCATCTCTGCCGCTGGCCTGCTCAACGCCTGCTACCTGACCGGGCGCAAGCTCGAAGACGTGAAAGTCGTGGTCAATGGCGCAGGAGCGGCGGCGATTGCCTGCACCGCGCTGATCAAGGCTATGGGCGTGCGCCACAACAACGTGATCATGTGCGACCGTTCGGGCGTGATCTATCGCGGCCGTGAATCCGGCATGGACCAGTGGAAAAGCGCGCATGCCATCGATACCTCGGCCCGCAGCCTTGAAGATGCGCTCGATGGCGCAGATATCTTCCTCGGCCTGTCCGCCGCTGGCGCGCTGCGTCCCGATTGGGTCACGAAAATGGCCCCGCAGCCGATCATCTTTGCCATGGCCAATCCTGACCCGGAAATTACTCCGCCCGATGCCAAGGCGGTGCGCCCCGATTGCATCGTGGCCACGGGCCGTTCGGACTATCCAAATCAGGTCAACAACGTGCTCGGCTTCCCGTTCATCTTCCGTGGCGCGCTCGATGTACGGGCCACCACGATCAACGAGGAAATGAAGATTGCCGCCGCCGAAGCCATCGCCAAGCTGGCGCGTGAGCCGGTGCCCGAAGAAGTGGCCGCCGCCTATGGCATGAACCACACCTTCGGCCTTGATTACATCATCCCTGCACCGTTCGATCCGCGCCTGATGGAAGTCGTCTCCTCTGCCGTGGCGCAGGCGGCGATGGATTCTGGCGTGGCGCAAAAGCCGATCGAGGACATGGAGGCCTATCGCACCAGTCTCAAAGCGCGGCTCAACCCGACCACATCGGTCCTGACCAATGTGTTTGCCAAGGCCAAGGCCAACCCGAAGCGCGTGGTATTTGCCGAGGCGGAAAACGAAGTGGTGCTGCGCGCCGCGATCCAGTTCCGCGATTTCGGCTATGGCATTCCGGTGCTGGTGGGCCGCACGCAGGCGGTGCTGGATCGGTTGACCGAACTGGGCGTGGGCAATCCTGAATCCTACGAGATTCACAACTCGCTGGTCTCGCCACTGGTGCCCGATATGGTCACCTACCTCTATGAACGCCTGCAGCGCCGCGGCTATCTTGAGCGTGACGTGCGGCGCATGGTCAATCAGGACCGCAACGTGTTCGCCTCGCTGCTCGTGGCGCTGGGGCATGGCGATGCGCTGATCACCGGCATGACCCGCACCTTTGCGCAGTCGATCAAGGACGTGCGCCGGGTGCTGGACCCCAAGCCGGGGCATCTGCCGTTCGGCATCCATCTGATGGTGGCCAAGAATTACACGGTGTTCATCGCCGACACCACGATCAACGAGCGCCCCAGCGCCGAAGAACTGGCGCACATCGCGCGTGAAACCGCCGCCGTTGCCCGCCGCATGGGCCACGAACCGCGCGTGGCGTTCATCTCTTACGCCACCTTCGGCAATCCCAACGGGCGCTTCCTTGAGCCGATCCGGGGAGCCGTGTCGATCCTCGATGCCGACAATCCCGGCTTTGAGTATGAGGGCGAACTGGCCCCGGACGCGGCGCTGAATCCTAAGGTCATGGCCAACTATCCGTTCAGCCGCCTGTCCGGGCCTGCCAACGTTCTGATCATGCCGGGGCTTCAGTCGGCCAATATCTCGGCCAAGCTACTGCGCGAACTGGCGGGCAATGCCGTTATCGGCCCGATGCTGATCGGCATGGAAAAGCCTGTCCAGATTGCCCCGATGACCGCTCTGGCCCCCGATCTGCTGACGCTGGCTGTGCTGGCAGCCGCGGGGGTTGTCGGTTGAACTAGATACAAAGCTAGAGCGCCCCCGCGCAGGCGGGGGCCTCAGGCCGATTACGCAAATGTTCCGTAACAACACCGAGGCCCCCGCCTTCGCGGGGGCGCCGGGTTACTCAATGGTCTGCGCTTAAATCAACCCCGCCAGCGGGCTGGATGGATCGGCGTACTTGCGCGTCTGCATCCGCCCAGCCAGATAAGCATCGCGCCCGGCCTGCACGGCCAGTTTCATCGCGCGGGCCATGCGGATCGGGTCCTTGGCCTCGGCGATGGCGGTGTTCATCAGCACGCCATCGCAGCCCAGTTCCATCGCCACGGCAGCTTCCGATGCCGTGCCAACGCCTGCATCGACCAGCACCGGCACTTTGGCCCCTTCCACGATCAGGCGGATGGTCACGCGGTTCTGGATACCCAGCCCTGAGCCAATCGGCGCGCCCAGCGGCATGACGGCGACCGCGCCCACATCCTCAAGCTGCTTGGCCGCAATCGGATCGTCCACGCAGTAGACCATCGGAAGAAAGCCTTCCTTGGCAAGCACTTCGGTGGCGCGGATGGTTTCAACCATGTTGGGATAGAGCGTGCGCGCCTCGCCCAGAACTTCCAGCTTCACCAGATCCCAACCGCCCGCCTCACGCGCCAAGCGCAGCGTGCGGATCGCATCTTCGGCGGTGAAGCATCCGGCGGTGTTGGGCAGATACGTGATCTTCTTCGGGTCGATAAAATCCGTCAGCATCGGGGCCTTGGGGTCCGACACGTTGACGCGGCGCACGGCAACGGTCACGATTTCCGCACCCGAAGCTTCCACCGCAGCGGCATTCTGCGCGAAGTCCTTGTATTTCCCCGTCCCCACGATCAGGCGCGAGGTGAAGGTGCGGCCAGCAACGGTCCATGTATCTGAATTGTCGGTCACGTCAGTCTGTCCTCCACCCACGAAATGCACGATTTCCAGCACGTCCCCCTCGGCAATCTGCACATCGGCCAGAGTCGAACGGGGGACAATTTCGCCATTGCGCTCCACCGCGACCTTGGTGGGTTCAAGATCGAGACTACGCACCACATCGGCAATCGATCCGGGAGCGGCGCGGCGCGGTTCGCCATTGATGGTCAGGGATAGCATTGCAGTCATGCTGGACGCTTTAGCGATGCGTCAAAGGTGCGCAAGGCCGGGTTGTGTGCGCCTAGGTGCTTCTAGGTGCATCTAGGTGCACTTCAGGAATTGCAGCTGTTGGTGCGGATATTGATCAGGTGTGCCGCAGCCACCAGCACAACGCCGATGACGGTCAACACCACTTCCTCATCCCCGTGCCCCACGGCCAGCGCACCGCCCATCAGGGCAAGGCCGGTGCTGCCCACCATCAGCGGCAGAAACCGCCCGTGCCGCAATGCGCCAAGGCCGATGGTCAGCGCGCCGATCACCAGCGCCAGGGCAAGGCCCCAGCGGTGCCAGTCAGGATCGAGCAGCACGCCGCCACCAATGCCCAGCATGCCTACGAGGAACACGCCCGCCACGCAGTGAAGCAGGCAAAGGCCCGAAAGGACCACGCCGAACCGGTCAAGCCGGGCGCGAAAGGAGGGGAGTGCGTCGCTCATGTGAATTTGCATATATGTTATAGTATTACATCGCGCAAGGTAGGGTGCCGAACAATTTTGCCCAAACGTGCCGGTGCCTCATCCCGACAATCCCCCTTGCGATTTGTCAGCGCCGAGAGCAGGGCAAAGTCATGTCTGCAAGCGCCATTTCGCCGGACGTGCTGTCCGGCAGCCCAAAGCCGGTAAGCCCCTTGGCCGAAACCCGCACCAATGCGCTGGCGCTGGCGCGCTGGCTGTTTGTCGTCGCGCTGATGGTGGTGATGATCGTGGCGGTGGGCGGCATCACGCGGCTGACCGAATCGGGCGTTTCGATCACCGAATGGAAGCCGGTGACTGGCACGATCCCGCCGATCACCGATGCGCAGTGGGAGGCCGAATTCGCCGCCTATCGCGCCACGCCGCAGTATCAACTCATCAACGGTCCGGCGGGGATGACGCTGGAATCGTACAAATTCATCTTCTTCTGGGAATGGGTCCACCGCCTGATCGCGCGCACCATCGGTCTGGTCTTCGCGGTGCCGCTGGCGTGGTTCTGGATCAAAGGCCGCATTCCCGAAGGGTACAAGCCACGCCTGCTGGCGCTGCTGGCGCTTGGTGCTCTGCAGGGCACGGTGGGCTGGTGGATGGTCAAGTCTGGCATCGTGAATGATGTGAAAGTCAGCCATTTCCGCCTTGCCGCGCACCTGCTGGTGGCGCTGATCACGCTGGGTGGGTTGATCTGGACTGCACTCGATCTGGTGGCACTGGCCAAGGACAAACCCCGCGCGCGGCTGAAAGGGCTGGGTTTGTTGGCGCTGGGAATGCTGCTGGTGCAGCTTTTCTATGGCGCGCTGGTGGCGGGGATGCGCGCGGGCACTTCGGCAGGCGCAGGCTGGTTCAGAGCAGACGCCTGGCCGCTGATGCAGGGCAAAGTCTATCCCGATGGCGTCGACTGGGCGCTGGGCGCGGCCCATGCTTTCTTGTCTGACCCGTTCCTCGTCCACTTCATCCACCGCTGGTGGGCCTGGGGCGTGGTGGCGGTGCTGGTGGTGCTGGCGCGGCAATTGCGCAAGGATTACCGCGTGGCGTCGGTTGTGCTTCACACAGCATTCGGCACCCAAGTGTTGCTGGGCATTTTCACCGTGTATAGCGGCGTGGCGCTGTGGATAGCGGTGCTGCACCAGCTGGTCGGTGCGCTGCTGGTGGCCGCCACGGTGTGGTGCGCGCATCTGCTCGGTAGCCGGGAACAGGCATGACCTTTGATCCGCAAGTTTTCCTGCGCGATTGCTGGCAAAAAAGGCCGCTCCTGATCAGGGGGCTGTTCCCCGCGCTGGACAATCCCCTCGAACCTGACGAGCTGGCGGGTCTTGCGTGCGAAGAAGGTGTAGAGGCGCGGATTATCCGACATGCAGGCGCTGAGCTGGTCACCGAACACGGCCCTTTTGCCGAGCAGCGCTTTGGCACGCTTGGCCCGGAACCGTGGACGTTGCTGGTCAACGCGGTTGATCATCATGTGCCCGATGTGAGCGCGCTGATCGATACTTTCCGCTTCATCCCCAACTGGCGCATCGATGATGTGATGGTGAGCTATGCCACAGATCACGGTGGCGTGGGGCCACACTTCGATCAATATGACGTGTTTCTGATTCAAGGACTTGGGCGGCGGCTATGGCAGCTCGGCGAGGTGTGTGACGAGACGACTGCGCTGCTTCCCAACACGGATTTGCGCCTGTTGGCCAACTTTAAACCTGTGCAGGAATGGGTTTTGGAACCCGGCGACGTGCTCTACGTACCGCCCGGCATTGCCCACAATGGCGTGGCCGTGGGCGATGATTGCATGACCTATTCGGTCGGCTTTCGCGCGCCATCGCAGGACGAATTGATTGCGGGCTGGGCGGAACATCTGGTGGATGAATCCGGTTCCGACCGCCGCTATGCCGATCCTGCGTTGGCATTGCAGGCCAACCCCGGCGAGATCACTGCTCAGGCGATTGAAGACCTGCATGCGCTGGTCACCGAAAAGCTGATGGACCGCCAAGCCTTCGCGCGCTGGTTCGGCCAATACAGTTCCGCACCCAAGAATCCCGAAATCGACTGGTCGCCAGATGTTGCGATAACCGCCGTCGGCTTGCGTAAACTGGTGGCAGAACCCGCATCCGTGATCCGCAACCCGGCGAGCCGCTTCTCCTTCATGCGGGTTAGCGCGCAGTCGGTTGTTTTGTTTGTCGATGGCCGTTCGTTTGAATGCGCGGATGACTGCGCGATTTTTGCCGAACAGTTGTGCGGTTTCGATGCGATGGTGATTGATGCCTCAACCGTGGAATCGCCCGGAACGGTTGACGTGATTTTGGCGCTGCTGAACCTCGGCAGCATCGAAATCGAATAACAGTGCCAAAACGTGCGGGCATCATGAACCACTCACCCTGCGCCGGGCGACTGATCATTCAGGTGCGGATTTGATTTGGAAATCAGACGCTTTGGCTCATGACCTTTTTTCCGCGCGACGTGCCACGTCGCCTAATGACAAGGCGCGCCTTGTTCAGCGCTATCGGCACTTGACGGGGAAGGTGATGCCTGACTTTGCCAAAGATCAGAATATGCATTGGCCGGTGCAAAACGATCACTGCTTTCAAAGGATCGTTCTGGACAATGTCTGCGGCGGCGTATGGTACGAACACATCGCCCGGCCTGCGTACCAGAACATGAGCGCCGATCAGGCATACCGGGCCGTGAAGCTTTGCGAGGGCATTATTGCCGGGACGCTGGACCTGAAACGGCTCAACCAAAAGTCGATTGAATGGCGCGCAGATCCACGGGCAACCGCACCGAAGAATCCACATGCGCAGAATGGAGAATTGTTGTTGTGACTCGCCATGCCCAAGTCGAACTGCGCGACCTTATCATTCCGGCGGCTATTGGCACTTATGGCCCCAGCGATATTGTGCCCGATGCGCACATTTTGGATCTGACGCTGACTATCTCGCCCGACCTTGTGCAGATCGGGGCTGATGAGATGGCGCGCGTGTTCGATTACGATCCGTTGATCGCGCAAATTGTGGTGATTGCGCAAAGCCAGAAGTTCGAGACGCAAGAATACCTGATGACGCTGATTGCGAAGGCATATGCCGCTTACGCGCCAGTTATGGCGCTGGATATCTGCTTGAAGAAGCAGCCAGTTTTGGCAGGAACAGGGTCTTTGGGCGTGCGGCTGGTACTGGGGGCAGATGACTTGGCTACCATGCGGGAAGCGCTTTGAAGGCCGCGACGCTGCGCGCGCTTTATTTGTACGTTTCCCGCCGGTCGGAAAATTCGCGGACACGCCTGCGCCAAGCCCGGTAGCTGCCGGGCTTCAACTCCCGCCGCATCAGGTCTTTCACGGCATCGGGGCCAAGCCCATGAAGGGACTGGATATGGGCAAAGCTGGTGAAATCGCTCAGCGCCATTTCGATGATTTCGCTGATCGCGGCGCGATCCAAAGGCGGCTTGGTCATTCGCGCAGCGATAGGCAGGTTTCTGCGCCACCTGAACATGGGCTTTGTTCTGCGTTTCAGGTGCAATTGGATATACGGTATTATTTTACCTCTCCACAAACCCGCAGTTTGCTTGACTCTTCAGGCCATATGCAACAAAGGCGCGCTTCCTTCGTTGCGAGGCAAGCGGTTTTTCGCCCTGAATGACGCACACAAATCGCAACGAACCGAAATCCGAAGGAACCGAAGCGCCATGAAGGCACTGAGCAAGGTCACCCGGTCGATCAAACCGGCTGAGGTGGAAAAAAAGTGGCATCTGATCGATGCTGAAGGCATGGTTGTCGGCCGTCTCGCCGTCGTCATCGCCAATCATCTGCGCGGCAAGCACAAGCCGAGCTTCACCCCGCACGTCGATTGCGGTGATCACGTCGTCGTGATCAACGCCGACAAGGTCAAGTTCACCGGCAACAAGCTGAAGGACAAGATCTATTACAAGCACACTGGTTATGCCGGTGGCATCAAGGAAGTGACTGCGGACAAGATCCTCGGTGGCCGCTTCCCCGAGCGTGTGCTTGAAAAGGCGGTGGAACGCATGATCCCGCGCGGGCCGCTGGGCCGTGCGCAGATGCGCGCCCTTCACCTCTATGCCGGGACCGAACACCCGCATGGCGGCACGCAGCCGGTGGCGCTCGACGTCGCTTCGATGAACCGCAAGAACAAGGTGGGGGCGTAAACCATGTCCGAAACCGAAAACACCGTATCGAGCCTGGCTGATCTGAAGGATCTGACGGCTGCTGCTCCGGTTGCCGCTGCGGCGTCTGCCGAAGCGGGTGAAGTTGCCGCTCCGGTCATCCGCACCGGTCCTGCTGCCGTGATCCGTCCGCGCGAAATTGACGCGCAGGGCCGTTCGTATGCAACCGGCCGCCGCAAGGACGCCGTGGCCCGCGTGTGGTTGAAGCCCGGTTCGGGCAAGATCACCGTCAATGGCCGCGATCAGGAAGTGTACTTTGCACGCCCCACGCTGCGTCTGGTGATCAACCAGCCGTTCGCCGTGGCTGGCCGCGAAGAGCAGTACGACATCGTGTGCACCGTCAAGGGTGGTGGTCTTTCGGGCCAAGCCGGCGCTGTAAAGCACGGTATCGCCCAGGCCCTGTCGAAGTTCGAACCCGAACTGCGCAGCGCTGTTAAGGCCGCTGGCTTCCTAACGCGCGACCCGCGCGTTGTGGAACGCAAGAAGTACGGCAAGGCGAAGGCACGCAAGAGCTTCCAGTTCTCGAAGCGCTAATCGCTCTTCGGCTGCAAAGCGAAACGGAAACAAGGGGTTGGTCTTCGGACTGGCCCCTTTTTTCGTGGTCAATTTGCGGCCTAAACCGTAACCGCTCGTCCTGAGCCTGTCGAAGGACGCTGACCCTGTGCGGGATGCTTCGACAAGCTCAGCATGAGCGGGTTTAAGGGGCAGGAGTGACGAGGAGAGGCGATGACCGTCTTGCTTAACTGGGTTCCCGAAGTGCGGCCGCGCGCCGCAATCGGCGCAGTGCTGGGGATTGGGTTGGCTGCCTTGCTGGGGCACCTTGTTCCGGCTGGCGAAGGATTGCCGTGGATCATTGCCCCGGTTGGCGCATCGGCGGTGCTGGTGTTTGCCGTGCCTGCCAGCCCGCTGGCGCAACCTTGGCCAGTGGTGGGCGGCAATCTTGTTTCGGCGATGGTTGGCATAGCTGTTGGCAAAACTTGCGCGCTGGCTGGGTTGGGTGCGCCGGTGGCGGTGAGCGTGGCTGTGGGGTGCGCCATTGCGGTGATGGCGCTGGCCCGCTGCACCCATCCGCCGGGCGGAGCGGCGGCAATCATTGGCGCGCTGGCGGGATTTGCGCCCGATGCGCAATTGCCGGGGCCGCTGGTGCCGCTGGCGCTCAATGTGCTGGGTGTCGTGCTGATCGGCTGGATTTACAACACGGTGACCGGGCATCCTTGGCCACACCGCGCCATCGCACCGCCTGCACCAGCGCCGCTGCGCACCGTGACCTATGACCGCGCCGATCTTGATGCCGTGCTGGCCGACTGGGACGAGCGGCTCGACGTGGCAGCGGACGATCTGGATGCGCTGTTCCGCGCGGTGGAGCGGCGCGTGTTGCGGCGCGGCGATGAGGGTCGCTAGAGCAGTCAGAACAGGCTTGGCTGTTCCGGTTTGCGCGGCGGGGGTAGTTCCTCTTGGGTGTCGACCTCGTGCATCAGGGCGTCGGGGAAGGGTTGCTGCATCTGTGCGGCCAGATCGCCTTCTGCCGTGAGCCATTGGTGTGCGGCTTCATGGCTGGCTAGGATCACCGGCATAGCCTTTGGGTGGATGCGGCCCACCGTGGTGTTGGGGGCGCAGGTGAGGAAGGCATAGCGCGGGCCTTCTGCTGTGGAGCGCCATAGCCCGGCAAAGGCGAACAACGGCTGATCGTTCAGCGCGAACCAGTGTTTGCGCTTGCGACCGGTGGCAGGATCGGGCGTGGCGGACCATTCGGAAAACTCGGTCACCGGCACGAGGCAGCGGCGCGACGGGTCTTCCAATGCGCTGCGCCACATGGGTGAGGCGAGGTTGCGAATGTTGGTGACGGGGCGCTTGATATCGCCGAACGGGGGCCAGCCCCAGCGCATCAGCCCCAAGCGGCGTTGCTGGGCGCGGGCGATGAGTACGGGGGCTTCGGCATCAGGGTAAATATCGGTGAAGGCTGGCAGGTTCATCTGCGCATTGGCCACGGGGCCAAACATCTGCGCGATGGCTTGCACGTTGCTGGTCATGCGATACAAGTTGCACATAGCAACGATAATACCCGGAGAGCGCGTGATGGCCAGCCTGATCAGGCCCAATATCGAATGCAGCGATGCCGAATGGCAGGCGCGGCAGGAGCTCGCGGCGTGCTACCGCATCTATGACCACCTCGGCTGGTCGGAATCGATCTACAACCACATCTCGTTGAAAGTGCCCGACGAAGACGGGGCGTTCCTGATCAATCCGTTCGGGCTGCTCTATGGTGAGGTGACGGCGTCGAATCTGGTGAAGATCGATATCGATGGCAACAAGCTGGATAACAGCCCTTATCCGGTGAATCAGGCAGGCTTTACCCAGCATGCTTATTTCCACCGTCATCTGCCCTGGGCGCATGCGATCAGCCATGTTCACACTACGGCGACAATGGCGGTGTGCAGCTTGGAAGAAGGACTGATGCCGATCAACTTCTATGCCTGCAACTTCATCGGCCAGCTTGCCTATCACGATTTTGAAGGCGTGACGGTGCGGGCTGAGGAGGGTGAGCGGCTGCTGGCCAACCTTGGCAGCAAACGCATCCTGATGCTGAAGAACCACGGCCCGGTGGTGCTGGCGCAAACGCTGCCACAGATGTTCCTGATGCAATGGAGCCTGCAGCGCGCCTGCGAGATCCAGATGGCGACGCTGGCGATGGGGCGCCCGGCCATCCATGTGCCAGACGATGTGGTGGCGGTGCATCAGCGTGATCTGGGGCAGGTCACTGCCGGTGGTGCAGCTGGTGTGGCAGACTTTGCAGCGTGGACGCGGCGGATTGACCGGATTGATCGCAGTTGGCGGGATTGATTGCGCGGGGGGTGGCGGGCTAAGCCGCGTCCATGGCCCGCCTGACCGTGAACAACCAGCCCGTCGAGTACCGACTTGAGAACGATACGCCGCTACTGTGGGCGTTGCGCGATGCGGCGAACCTGACCGGCACAAAGTATGGCTGCGGCACCGGGGAGTGCGGCGCGTGCATGGTGATCGTTGATGGGCAGGCGATGGCCAGTTGCACGCTATCCTTGGGCGAGGCCGAGGGGCGCAATGTCACCACAATTGAGGGGCTTTCGGCTGACCGGTCGCATCCGGTGCAGCAGGCGCTGGTGGCCGAGCAGGCGATTCAGTGCGGGTTCTGCACGCCGGGCATCGTGATGGCGGCAGCCGCGCTGCTTTCGGCCAATGCCAGCCCGGCGGACGAGGACATCGCGCGGGCCATTACCAACATCTGCCGCTGCGGGGTCTATCCTCGCCTGACGCGGGCGATCCAGCGCGCGGCGCGGGTGATGCGGGGCGAAGAGACGATCAGCGCCGCACCGCCGCCTGCGATTGTGGCACCGGGGGCGGGTTAAGGTCCGGTTTGCGCCCCCTCCCGGGAGGAGGGGGTGGGAGGGGGCGCGGCGGGGGCTCGTGAGGTCAGAACTTGGCGCGGATCGTCAGGCGGGCGTTGAGTGGTTCGCCAGTGGAGATGT
The DNA here is from genome assembly GCF_057180525.1 of Novosphingobium sp. HNCC26BN242. Taxonomy (NCBI): domain Bacteria; kingdom Pseudomonadati; phylum Pseudomonadota; class Alphaproteobacteria; order Sphingomonadales; family Sphingomonadaceae; genus Novosphingobium; species Novosphingobium sp. HNCC26BN242. The sequence goes on along the minus strand of NZ_JBXUGM010000002.1, from coordinate 212,815 downwards.
TGTTGTCGGTGTGCGCGGAGGGGAAATAGTCGGCGTCGGTCAGGTTCTCGACATTGAGTTGGACCGAGAGGTTTTCCGACAGATCATAGAACACGGCGGCATCCACGCGGGTGAAGGCAGGCAGCGTTACGCCGTTGCTGATCGTGGCAAAGCTGCTGGACTGGTGTGTCAGCCCAAGGCCAAGGCCGATCTTGTCGGTTACGTCATAGCGCGTCCATGCCGAGGCCTGATGGCGTGGAAGCTGCGCAAGGCGGCGGCCAGCGGGTGCGGCGGTGGTGGCTGAACGCACTTCGCCGTCCTGCAGCGTGTAGCCAAGGCTCATCTGCAATTCGGGCAATACGCGGCCTGCCAGCGAAAGCTCCACGCCCTTGGCGCGGGTCTTGCCCGACAGTTCTGGCAGCCCGGTGACGGGGTTGTTGAAGCGCGAATTGTCGCGGTCCAGCTGATAAACAGCGGCGGTGAAGGCAAGGGCGGGGTTCACATCCCACTTCACGCCCGCTTCGAGGTTTTCGAACTGTTCGGGGGCAAGCGTGGCCTGCGTGGCATCGAGCGCGCCAAACTGATCGCCCGATTGCGGCAGGAAGGTGCGGGTGAAGCTGCCGTAGAAGCTGACGTTCTGCTGCGGCTTCACGATCACGCCGAAGCGCGGCGACCACTTCTTGTCGGTGCGCGTGGCACCAACGTTGTTGATTGCGTTGCGTCCGGTGATGCGGAACTCGTCAAAGCGCACGCCTGCGACGACCTGTAGAAACTCGGTCAGCTCGATCTGGTCCTGCACATAGGCCGAGATCGTACGCACATCGGTGCGGCTGTTGGTAACGAACGCACCATAGGCGAGTGCGGGAACGGTTAGGCGCTTGGCCAGCGTCACGCTGCTGTTCGGCGTATTGCGGCGGGTGGCGTGCGTGTCCTGATCGGCGACTTCAAAACCTGCCAGTAGCGTGTGGCCGATGCCGCCGGTCTGCCCGGTCCATACGAGGTTTGCCTGCCCGATCCAGCTTCCGCGCACGGTGCCGCTGTCATATCCGGCAAGGGCGACGGTGTTGGTCGTGGTGTTCAGCGCGCCGCTGGCAAAGATGTTGCCGTAATACTTGTCGGTGTGGCTGTATTGGCCGAGCACGTTGAAGCTGAGGTTTTCGGCCAGATCGTGATCAAGCCGGGCCTGCGCGATGTGCGCCTGGACCGTGGCGATGTTCGTATCGGTGCGGCCAAAGAACGTGTCGTCAAAGCCAGTCAGCGGCTTGCCGTTCAGCGATGGTACGCCGCGATCGGTGATGCGGCGATCATCATCGTAGTTGTAGGACAGTTCGATCCGCGTCGCCTCACCCGGCTGCAATGCCAGCGTAGGGTTCACGCCGATGAAGCGGCCTTCGAAGTCCTGCCGGTGGTTGTCGAATTCCTCGTAAGTGGCGTTCAATCGTCCGCCTACGGTTTCGCTGAAAGGCTGGTTCCAGTCGGCGGCAAGCGCGAAGGCACCGAAGCTGTCGACATTGGCGCTGGCTTGGCCTTTGGTGCGGGTGAGGTCGGGCGTCTTGCTGACGCGGTTGATCACGCCGCCGCCACCGCCACGGCCAAACAGCAGCGCGTTGGCACCCTTCAGCACCTCGACGCGCTCGATATTGTAGAGCGAGCGGTAGTATTGCGTGTCATCACGCAGCCCGTCGAAATAGAAATCGGCGGTGGTGTTCTGGCCGCGAATGGTGATCTGATCGCGGTGGCCTTCGCCCTGGCCCAGCACGACGCCGGGGACATAGCGCAGTGCATCGCCAAGCTGGGTGATGCCCTGATCGTCGAGCTGTTCGCGCGTCAGCACGGTGATGGTTTGCGGCACATCGACCAGCGGGGTGGGGGTCTTCACCGCATTGGCATCGACCGGGCGATAACCATCGGCGGTGCCGGTGACGACGATGACGGTGTTTGCCTCGTCTAATGCAGCATCGGCCGGCACAACCTCTTCTGCCAAAACGCTGCAGGGTGCGAGCATGGTTCCGACGAGAAGCAGACGGGTAAGGCGGTTCACGATAATTCCCTGTTGGCACTTGCGAAATCGGCGATAATGACTTGCAGTCACTTCGCTTATTGCGAGTCAATTGCACTTGCAAGGGAAATTATGCGATTGGGTCGCAATAACATTGATGCAGATCAAATCGCTTTTGCGCGTTGCGTCGAGCAGCGTTGGCCGTAAGGCGGTAGCCTGCAAATTCCATGGAGAGCAGGCGATGAAGGCGACGATCTGGCACAACCCTGGTTGCGGCACCTCGCGCAACACGCTGGCGATGCTGCAGGATGCGGGCGCGGACGTGACGGTGGTAGAATACCTGAAGACCCCGCCGAGTGCCGAAAAGCTCGCGCAGCTTTACCGCGATGCCGGAATGACCCCACAGCAGGGCCTGCGCCTGCGCGGCACCGATGCCGAGGCGCGCGGGTTGCTGGCTGCCGATGATGCGACGGTGCTTGCCGCGATGGTGGCAGAACCCAAGCTGATCGAACGCCCGCTGGTAGAGACGGACAAGGGCGTGCGGCTGTGTCGTCCGAAGGAGAAGGTGCTGGAGATTTTGTAGGGAGCGCGTGGGGCAGAGGCACTGGCTCCCTCAACCTAGTCCAAAACCCTCGTCGCCCCGTGCTCGACACGGGGCTTGGCTAATTTTTGACGCCAACCTCCCGCGCTTCGCTTAGCGGCCCCGTCGATCAGGCCACCAACCAAGCGCCAAATCGCAAGAAAAGCCAAGCCCCGTGTCGAGCACGGGGCGACGGGTAGTTTTTTTGAGTCGGTTATTCGCAGGCTACCTCAAAGCAGCAGTAACAGGTCCTTGTCCAAACCAACGAAACCCGCCGCTGGTTAGGCGCGCAGCAAAGGTCCGCTATGCGCCTGCAATCGACAAAAGCTGCCTTTCGGGAAACGACCCCATAACCGCCATGACAGTCGCGCAGAATTCGACTAAGGCACCCCAATGCCAGCGACGGTCCAAAGAAGCGTTATGCATCATGGCAAGCGCCATAAATTCCGGGCTACAACCAAGAACGACAGTCCCGAAGCGTTCAAGGAAGCTCTTGATGATATAGACCGTCAGGTTGCTGCCTTTGTTGATGGTCATAAGCAGGGAGGGGCACGGCAAAAGTTCCAGCGGAAAAAGGGCGGCTAGCCACCCACTTCCCGCCATTCCATTGATTTCACGCGCACGCCAAAACCGGACGCTAAATCCGCCCGATGCAATTACCCACGTCTCAGATTGTCAGAAAAACAGGAACGGCTTGCCCGCCATGATCAGCGCGGCAGCGCAGCCCAGTACGATTGTCTTGCGCGCGAGGTTCTGCAGGGAGAGGTCTGCGAGGGGCGCTTGGATGAGGGCGATGGTGCGGGCCATTTGCGTGGCATGCGCGCTGAACTCTTAACTTTGCGTAAAGGCGAACGGCCCTTGCCCCGTTCGGCAGTGGAATAACACGACCGTCATCCTGAACTTGTTTCAGGGTCCATTTCTCCCCACGAACGGCAGTGCGTGTTGTTAGATGGATGCTGAAACAAGTTCAGCATGACGAATTTGAGAGTTACGTATGGGAGCGGGGTAATCGTCAAACGAGTTCAGGGTGACGGAGTAAGGGAGGCGGGGGTGCGGACGCGATAAGTGCCAAAGCGTCACCCCTCCAGCCATTCCAGCAGCGCGGCGAGGCAATCGTGGGCCAGAAGCTTTGAGCGTTCCGGGCTCCAGCCCTGTTCGGGGCAGGGCAGGTCGTCATTGTCCTTGAAGGGCATTTCCAGCGTCATCGCCACGCAGCCGAAGCGGTGGGCGACCTGATTGGTGGACATGGCGAGGTTCGCGCGGCCCGGGGCGGCGGTGGGATAGCCGCGTTTGGTCTGGAAATCGGGGGTGCGGCGTTCGAGGATCTGGCGGTAGCGGGTGTAGCTTTCGCCCAGCGTTTCGGTCCACGATGGGATGCCTTCGAAGCCGGCGATGAAGACATAGGGAATCGCTTCATCGCCATGCACGTCCATCGCGAAGTGGCAGCCGGTTTCGTCCATGGCGTTGCGAATCGCCAAGACCTCGGGTGAGCGTTCGGGCGTGGGTTCGTGCCATTCGCGGTTCAGGTTTACGCCAACGGCATTGGTGCGCAGGTGGCCGCGGCAGGAGCCATCAGGGTTGGCATTGGGCACCACGTGAAAGCGGCACAACTGGCGCAGGCGGCGCGCGTGGGGGTTGGCCGGATCGTTCAGCATTTCCAGCGCGCCTTCCATCCACCATTCGGCCATCGATTCGCCGGGGTGCTGGCGGGCATAGAGCCACACGTGCTTGTCACCCTCGCCCATTTCGAGGCAATCGATCGGCTGGCCTTCGATGCTGGTGCCAAGGCAGCGGTAGTCCACGCCCGGCTCAGCCGCCACTTGCGCCACCAGATCGTGATGCCGCTCCATCGAATAGGGAGCGAAATAGGCGAACCAGCAGGTGCCCGCGTCCGGCCTGTGGCGGATGGTCAGCGTGCCTTCTGCCTCAGCGGCATCATAGGTAGTGTGCGCGCGGCCCCAGAATTCGCGGTCTTCGGAAAATGCCGCGCGATAGGCTGGCCAGCCGCCGGGGTAGGCGGATTTGGCAAGGCCGGTGATTTTCAGCTCAAGTTCGCGCCCGCCCGCGCCATCGACGCGGAAATGGAACCACTGGAAGAAGTCCGAATCGCGATCCTTGCGGATCGAAAGGGTTGCGCTCGCGCCTGAAACAGAAAGCACTTCGATATTGCCGGAATCGAACGCGGCATTGATGCGGATATCACTCATCTAACGCTGATAGTCTCTCCCGAGGTGCCGGGGAAGCCCGAGAACAGCGCGCGGGCAAGGCGCGGTGCCGCTTCGCCGATCGCGGCCTCCTTGGCCTTGGCGCTTTCACGATTGTCGGCGCGGCCCTCCCACAGCGATTCGCCGGTTTTCTTGTCACGGATGCGGACCGACAGACGGGTTACGACGAAGTCCTTCGGGCCGCCGCCAAGGTTGAAGCCAAGGCCTAATCCCAGCCCACTGCCGAAGTTACCGGTCGATCCGCCCACGCCAACGCTGACCGGGCTGCGTGTGCGCTCACGCTTTTGCACTTCGCGTTCGACCAGCACTTCGGCCACGACATCGGTGGCACCGGGGGTGGCATAGCCAAAGCCCTGCGCGGCCAGTTCACGCTGCACGGCGGCGAGCCAGGTCTTGTCCTCAAGGCTTTTGGGATCGCTGGCGGGGGCGGCTTCTACCATGGCGGCGACACCCTTCAGCCGGGCCAGCGTTTCCGGTGTGTGGAAGCGCGTGACTTCAACCGGGGCCGGTTTGGCCAGCGCGGGGGTGATGGTCAGGGCCGATAGGGCGAGGGCAGCGGCGAGGCGTTTCATAGTGCAGCATCCATCTGTTTGATCCCAAGGTGGGCGCGTTTGGCCTGTGCTGCAATGTCAAACAGCACACTGTGTCAAACAGCACAATCAACCGCCGGTCTGCACCACCTGCGCTTCGGCAAAGCGTGCGAACAGGGCCGTGGCGAGTTTGGCGGCAATTGCGCCATTATCCAGCCCATCATCGTCTTCGCGCGTCAGTGCTTCGGCATGGCCTTCCCACAGCACGCGGTCGGTGGCCTTGTCGCGAATGCGCACGTCGAGCCGGGTGGCGACGATGGCCTTGCGCGGTTTGGACAGATCGATGTTCAGCGCCATCGCCTGATAGCTGCCACGGTTGGAGACGCCGACTTCCATCGCGCCTGACACCGGCTTGCGCTTCTGCTCTTCGGGCACGACGACCGAATGGGTGATGCCGATCTGCGCAATCTGCCCGCCTTCGGCTCCGCTGACGGCAGTATCATAGCCAAGCTTGGCCAGTTGATCGACGACGGCGGCTTCATAGACTGGCAGCTTCCATTCCACCTCCGCGCCATTGGCGGCGGCAACCGTGATCGGCCCTTTGCCCAAAAGCGGGGCGGCATCGGCGGATTGGAAGGCGGTAACCTCGACGCTTTTGGATGGCTGCGAGGACGGGCGCTGCGTGCTGCCGAATCGCTGGTCCATCATCCCGCCGCCCCAGCGCCCACCAACAGGTTGAGCGATGGCGGTGGCCGGGAGGGATAACGCTGCGAGGGTGCAGAAGAGCATTTTGGAGTTCATGTTTGTGCTTCCCACAGAAGGGCTGTCGCTGTCATGAACGCGCTTGGCGGCGAAATCCTGCGCGCAATCAGGGAAATGCAGCCAATGGCCTTTCGCAAGGTTGACTTGGGTGCGCACCGTCTTTAACGGCCACGCTTCAGTTTTCAGCCCGGTCAGCTTCGGGCAAAGGGATTCGACATGAAGATTCGCAACAGCCTGAAGTCGCTCAAGGACCGTCATCGCGATAACCGCGTGATCCGTCGCCGTGGCCGCGTCTATGTGATCAACAAGACCCAGAAGCGCTTCAAGGCGCGTCAGGGCTAATCTTTTTTGAGTTTCGGTGCAGTCCTGCGACGGCGGGGCTGCATCGGAAACACCGGCAGGCTTCCCAGTGAAGCGCGTTGCCCCCGCCCAACAGCGGGGGCGCTGTCGTTTGTGGGCCTTTGATGTCTGGAGTTGTGGCGGTGATCGAAGCGGTCGTCTGGGACATTGGCCGGGTGCTGGTCGAGTTCGACCTTACCGGCATCTACCGCGAAGCGATTCCCGATGCGGATGAGCGCGCGCGATTCGTTGCCGAAGTGGTGACCGAAGAGTGGCACGCGCAGCACGACGAGGGCGTGTCGTTTGCCGAAATGGTGGCGGCGCGCACGGCGGAATTTCCCGAACATGCCGCGCGAATCGCGCTCTATGCCGATAACTGGCTGGCCAGCCTGCCGGGACCGGTGGCGGGAACGCATGCGCTGATCGAGCGGCTGGCTGCGGGGGGTGTGCCGCAATATGCGATCACCAATTTTGGGGTCGATGCTTGGGGCCTGTTTCGCCCGACTTTTCCGGTGCTGGACCATATGCAGGACATTGTGGTGTCGGGCGTGGAGCGACTGATCAAGCCTGATCCGGCGATTTTCGATCTGGCGGCGGCGCGGTTTGGCCGTGCGCCTGAAACGATGCTGTTTATCGACGACAATGCCGCAAACATTGCCACGGCGCGGGCGCTGGGCTGGCACGTGCATCACTTTGTGCGCGATGCAGATGTGCTGGAAGCACGGTTGCAGGCGCTGGGGCTGCTCTAAGCTGGAAAGCGGACCGGCGAATCGCCACCTCGCCACGGAGCAAACTTTTGCATGATCGCGCCGAACAGTGCGGATTCGCAGTGGCCCGCCAGCCAATGATGGAGATGCGGCAGCGGCTGGGCTTCGAACCACGCCGGATCGACGGCGGCGAATTGGCGGACGAAGGGCATGATCGCCATATCGGCGAGGCCGCGCACCGGTCCGCACAATTGGCCATGCGCTGCCAGTCGCTCGTTCAGCGTGTACAAAAACGCCAAGCCGCTTTCACGATGCGCCAGCGAATCGCTGCCGTGGCGTTCGGGGTATTTGTAGCGGTCGAGATCGTGCTTGAACGGGCCGTCGTTGCGGGCGATCAGGGCGCTGTCGGTGCGCTTCAGCCAGTGTTCGGGGTCGTTCAGCGACAGCGCCCAGTGCATCACATCGAGGCTTTCGTCGATCACGCTGCCATTGGGCAGGACGAGGACCGGGACGGTGCCCTTTGGCGAAGCCTCTAGCATTTCGGGCGGCTTGGCGGCGAGTTTTACTTCGCGCAATTCCACTTGTGTTCCGCTGGTGGCCAGCGCCAATCGCGCGCGCATAGCATAGGGGCAGCGGCGGAAGCTGTAGAGGATCGGCAGGGCGCTCAGGCCGGAAGGCCGATCAGCGAGATTTGGCGACCGTAGCTGGCTTCCTTGCGATGCGTGGCGCGGCGGAACGAATAGAAGCGGTCCTCTTGGGCATAAGTGTCCTCGCCCAGCAGGCCGACTTGGGTAAGGCCCGCATCGCGCAGGCGCGAGGCGACGTAGCCTTCGAGGTCGAACCACGCGTGGCCTTCGCGACCTGCACGGAAAAAGCGTTCGTTTTCAGGGGCCTGTTGGATGAATCGGGCTTCGAAAGCGGTGTCCACTTCATAGCTTTTCTGCGCGATGCACGGGCCGACCACAGCGGCGATGTTCGCGCGGGTTGCGCCGAGCGCTTCCATCGCGGCGATGGTGGAATCGGTGACGCCGGTGAATGCGCCCTTCCAGCCTGCATGGGCAGCGCCGATCACGCCCGCGCTGGCATCGTGAAACAGCACCGGTGCGCAATCGGCGGTCAGGACGCCGAGGACGAGGCCGGGGCGGTTGGTGACCAGCGCATCGGCCCGGGGACGGTCGGCATCGGCCCACGGTTCGGTCACGGTGACCACATCGGGCGAATGGATCTGGTAGCAGGTCTGCAGGGTACCGCCCGGCAGCACCGCTTCCACTGCGCGGCGGCGGTTTTCGGCAGTCAGCGCTGGGTCATCCTCGCTGTAGCTGACGTTGAGGCCCGCCAGATCGCCCGTGCTGACACCGCCGCTGCGGCCTAGGAAGCCGTGCGCGGCCCCGGCCAGCAGCGGGTGAGTCAGCGCCTCGACACTCACGCTTCGAGGCTCTTGGTTACCTGTTCGCGCACGTCTTTGGACAATGACGGTTCGGCGGCGATCCGCTCCAGTTCCGCACGCATCAGGGCGGCGCGGGTGTCGTCCACTTTCTTCCAGCGGCCCAGCGGCGGCACGAAGCGGGCGGCGACATTGCCGTTGATCGGGTCGAGCTTCAGAATAAGGTCGGCGATCAGACGATAGCCTTCGCCTCCCGCCTTATGGAACCCTTGCGCATTGACCGCATAGGCCATCCACAGCGCGCGCACGCGGTTGGGGTTGGTGAGCGTGAAATCGGGGTGCGCGGCCAAGGCCTTGACGTGCTCGGTCACGTTGGGGTTGAGCGAACCTGCCTGCAGCGAGAACCACTTGTCGGTGACCAGCATGTTGCCTTCGAAGCGCGCGTGGAAATCGGCCAGAGCAACCTCGCGTTCGGGGCAATCGAGGCTGCACAAAACCATCAGCGCGCCCTGACGGTCGGTCATGTTGGTGGCGGCGTCATACTGCGCCTTGGCCCGGCGTGCGGCTTCGGCCGGATCGGCGGCGGCGAGATAGACGAGGGCCTGCGTCTTGCACTTGCGCGCGCCACGGGCGGCGGCTTCAAGGCTGTAGGGGACGGCAGAGCAACGATCGTGGAGCGCGAGCCATCTGTCTTTCAGCGTCTCGCCCAGCCAGCGTTTCAGCGCTTCGCGCTCGGCAAAGATGCGGGTGGGATCGGCGCGGGTCAGCTGTTCGGCAAGATAGGCTTCGCCGGGCAGAATCAGCAGTTCGCCGCGCATCAGATCATCGAGCGCGCTGTCATCCAGAATCGCACCCATCGCCGCGCTGATGGCGGCTTGCGAGGCTTCGCGGCCTTCGAGCGTGCCCGCCACTGCGCCCACCAGATGGCGCACGATCAACTGCTGCATCGCTTCGTAGCGCGCGAACGGGTCGTCATCGTGGCGGGCCAAGAACACGAGGTCATCGGTGGTCACAGGCGCGGTCACTTCGACCGGCGCGGAAAAGCCGCGGTTGATCGACAGGACCGGGAGCGAATCGAAGCCTTCGAAGGTAAACGTCTGCTGCGCCTGCGTCAGCACCAGCAGTTTCTCGCCGCGATGGGTGCCGGTGGTGCGATCAAACAGCGCGGTGCGCAGTGGGATGACCATCGGCTGCTTGACCATCTGGCCCGGCGTGGGGGCCATGCTCTGCGTCAAGGTGAGCGTCAGCGTGGTGCCGTCCAGCGCCATCGTGACGGTGACTTTGGGCGTTCCCGCCTGTTCGTACCAGCGGCGGAACTGGGTCAGGTCCAGCCCTGCGCCATCCTCAATCGCCTTGACGAAATCCTCGCAGGTAGCCGCTTCGCCATCATGCCGGTCGAAATAGAGCGTGGTGCCGTTCAGAAACCGCTCCATGCCTGCCAGCACGGTCATCATGCGGATGACCTCGGCGCCCTTGTTATAGACGGTGGCGGTGTAGAAGTTGCTGATTTCCTGATAGGAATCGGGGCGGATCGGGTGGGCGAGCGGGCCGGAATCCTCAGGGAACTGGGCCGCGCGCAGGATGCGCACATCCTCGATCCGCTTGACCGGGGGTGAGCCGCGATCGGCGCTGAACTGCTGGTCGCGCAGCACGGTAAAGCCTTCCTTGAGGCTCAGCTGGAACCAGTCACGGCAGGTGACGCGGTTGCCCGACCAGTTGTGGAAATATTCGTGCGCCACCACGCCTTCGATGGCGTCATAATCGCCGTCGGTGGCAGTTTCGGGGTCGGCCAGAATATAGCGCGTGTTGAAGACGTTGAGGCCCTTGTTCTCCATCGCGCCTGCGTTGAAATCGCTGACGGCCACGATATTGAAATCATCGAGATCGTATTCGCGGCCATAGACCTCCTCGTCCCACTGCATCGAGGCGATGAGCGAGTGCATGGCGTGGTCGGTGCGCGATTCGTCTCCCGGGCGGACGTAGATGGCAAGGTTCACCTTGCGCCCGCTCATGGTGGTGAAGGTGTCGCGATTGGCGATGAGTTCGCCGGCGACCAGCGCGAAGAGGTACGATGGCTTGGGCCAAGGATCGTGCCATTCTGCCCAGTGGGTTCCATCGGGGCCTTCGCCCGATGCGGTGGGGTTGCCGTTCGACAGCAGGACCGGGAACAGCGCCTTGTCCCCGCTCATGCGCACGGAATAGACCGAAAGCACATCGGGCCGATCGGGGAAGAAAGTGATGCGGCGGAAGCCTTCGGCCTCGCACTGGGTGCAGAGCAGTCCGTTCGAGGCATAGAGGCCGGACAGCTGGGTGTTGGCGGCAGGATCGATCAGCGTTTCGATGCCCACATCGTGCCCATCACCGGGAAGCGCGATCACCAGATCGGTGCCGTCCATGTGCCAGTCGTTGTGCGGGTGGCCATCGACCGTAACGGCTTTGGCTTCCAACCCGTCGCCATTGAGGCGCATCTGCGTGGCACCGCTGCCTGCCGGGTTTTTTACCACCTTCAGCGTGGCTAGAACGCGCGTGGCATTGAGCGACAACGCAAAATCCAGCGTGATTTCGGGCACCAGCCATTCGGGCGGGCGATAATCGGCGCGGTGGATCGAAACAGGGGCGATGACGGGCGTGCCGGAAAGATCGTTCATGTAGCCAACTTAGGAACCCGTGCACGATGCGGCAATCGCGGTTATAGGGAAAAGCATGGGAAACATGCTTATCTTCGGAATGGGCTACACCAGCCAAGTCATCGCAGCGCGGCTTCGGGCACAGGGCTGGACCGTGCGGGGCACAGGCCGCGCGGGCGACATCGCTTTTGATGACCGGGCGGCGGTGGAGGCGGCCTTGGCCAAGGCGACACATGTGCTGTCCTCGGTTCCTCCGGCCCGTGATGGCACTGATCCGGTGTTGCAGGCCTATGGCGCAGACATTGCGGCGGGGTGGCTGGCATGGGTCGGGTATTTGTCCTCAACCGGGGTCTATGGCGATGCCGGCGGGGCATGGGTGGATGAGACGGCGAGTGTCGGTACGGGCAGACGCTCTGCGCGGACGCAAGCCGATCTGGATTGGCAGGCGTTGTCCTATCGCACGCGCGTGTTCCGCTTGCCTGGTATCTACGGGCCGGGGCGCAGTGCGCTGGACCGGGTGCGGGAAGGCAAAGCACATCGCATTGCCATCCCCGATCAGGTGTTCAGCCGCGTGCATGTGGAGGACATCGCCAGCGGTGTGATCGCCGGGTTCGATGGGCCTTCGGGCGTTTACAATCTGGCGGACGATCTGCCGTGCAGCCAGAACGAGGTGATCGAAGAGGCGGCACGGCTGCTGGGGGTGGAGCCGCCACCCATGCAATCTTTGGAGGAGGCGAACCTTTCACCAATGGCGCTGGGCTTCTATGCCGAGAATCGCCGTGTGGCCAATGGCAAGGCCAAGCGCCTGCTGGGCTGGAAGCCCGCCTTTCCGACCTATCGCGAGGGGTTGCGCGCTCTTAACGCCAGCACGAGGCCGAACATCGCCAGCGCCGACCCCGCCAGCGCCAGCGCCGACCACTGGTAACCTTCGAACAGGGTGGAAAGCAGCATGGCCACGACCGGCACCAGCACTCCGTTATAGGCCCCGCGCCCTGCGCCAAGACGCTGGAGCAGCCGGAAATAGAGCGGGAAAGTGACGACTGAACCCATGATGCCAAGGTAGAGCACGCCGAATACATAGCCTGCGCGGAAATCGAACTGCGGCGGGCCTTCGACAGCCCATGCGAACGCAGCGTCGATCAGCGCGCCGAAGGCCATCGCATATGTCAGCATCGGGATCATCGGCACGCCGCGCGCCGCAGGGCTTGCCTGCAACACATTCGCTGATGATGCGCTGAACACCGCCGCAGCCATCAGGGCAATCCCGGTCAGCACTTGGCCCTCGGGCGGGGCCATGCGGTATTCGTGCAGCAAAAGCAGCGCGATGCCTGCGCCTGCCACGGCCGATCCGCCAAGGAAGCCGCGCGTGACGGGCTGCCTGAATGTGATCCACGCCAGCAACGTATTGGGGACCACCAGCAGAGCGAAGAATACGGCGACGATGCCCGATGTCAGATGCGATTCGGCGCGATAGACGAACTGGAAATTCAGCACGAACTGCGTCAGGCCCAGCAGTGCGGCGATCTTCAGGCCTGTGGCGGAAATGCGCAGCGATTCGCGCCGGATCAGCGCCAGCAGGCCCATGCCGATGGCAGCGGTGACGAAGCGCCATGTGACCGACCAACTGGGCGGAACGCTGCCGATCTGGTCCTTGATCACCAGCCAGGTCGATCCCCAGATCAGCGCGACGATCAGGAACGGCCCGGCCACGGACCACTGCCAGAACTTTGCCTGACCCGGCAGTTCTTGGGCCAACTCCTGCTCGCTCACAGCGCGGCAATCGCGCGGGCAAGCGCCGAGACATGCGCGGGATTGCTGTTCCATGCGGTAACGAAGCGGGCAGCGCCAGGAGCGCCAGCAGGCGCAGTCCAATCATAGAAATCAAAGCCTTGTGCGCGCAAGGCATCCTGTTCAGCCGGGGAGAGGATCATGAACAGCTCGTTCGCCTCAACCGGATGGAACAGCCTGTCTGCGCAAGCCCCGGCGATTTCGCGTGCGGCGGCATTGGCGGCGCGGGCGTTGTCCAGCCAAATGTCGCCCTCGATCATGGCCAGTACTTGCGCGGCCAGATAGCGGCCCTTGGACTGCAGGTGCCCGGCGCGCTTGCGGCGGTAGCGGACCACGTCGGCCAGTTCCATATCGAAGAATACCAGCGCTTCGGCGTTCATCCCGCCGTTCTTCACGCAACCAAACGTCAGCACATCGACGCCCGCCTGCGCAGTGACTTCAGCCGGGTGGCAGCCCAGATGCGCCACGGCATTGGCAAAGCGCGCGCCGTCCATGTGCAGGCCAAGGCCGCGGCCCTGTGCCAGCGAGCCGATGGCGGCGACTTCTTCTGGCGAGTAAGTGCGCCCGTATTCGGTGGCTTGGGTGATGGAAATGGCGTGGGGCTGCACCTGATGCACATCGTTGCGGATTGGGTCGATGACCGCGCTGACAGCTTCGGGCGTCAGCTTTGCCCCTTCGCCATCGGCCAGTATGAGCTTCGCCCCATGGGTGTAGAACCCCGGCGCGCCGCCTTCGTCCATCTCGATATGCGCCTCGCGGTGGCAGACCACGCCGCCGTGGGGCGGGACCATTGCCGCCAGCGCAAGGCAATTTGCCGCCGTGCCGGTGGCAACCCACAGCGCGGTGCATTCGGTCCCGAACAGCGTGGAAAAAGCATCGTCCATACGTGCAGATAACGCGTCGCCATCATAGCCTGCGTCGGGTGCATCGGCGGCGTGCATCGCCTCCCACACGCGGGGGTGGACGGCAGCGGCATTGTCAGAGAAGAACTTCATCGGAAACTGCCATGTGGCTCAGCGCGTTTCCGGTCAAGCAGTCACAAAAGCCCAAGGAACAAAGCATGCCGGATATCGTCATCACTCACCACGATCAGGGCACACGCGGGGAATATCACGCGCAAGTGGAAGGCAGCGAGGCGATTGGGCGGCTGACTTACCAGCGAAAGGGCGATGTGGTGGTGGCCGATCATACGCTGGTGCCGACGGAAATCGGCGGGCGCGGCGTGGCGGCAGAACTGGTCAAGGCGCTGATCGGCGATGCGCGCCAGTCCGGTTTCAAGATCGTGCCGCAGTGCAGCTATGTCGAAGCCGCGTTCCGGCGGCACCCGGAGTGGGCGGATTTGCGCGCATGACCTGTAGGGGGAAGGGAAATGGTGCTGCTGGGGAGGATTGAACTCCCGACCTCAGCCTTACCAAGGATGCGCTCTACCACTGAGCTACAGCAGCACACCATTTCCGCCTGGCCACACCTGTTCACCGGCAAACCGGCAGGGTGGGCAAGGGCGGGCTAATGACGGTGGGCGCGGGTAATGTCAAGCAACTGTTCCGGCGGCGCTTGCAGTTCGCAGGCAATCACTGCAATCAAGCGCGCCATGAGCGATACGAAACCAGCCATGACCCGTGAAGAGCGACTGGCTCAGCGGCTGCGTGAAAATCTGAAGCGTCGTAAAGCGCAGGCGCGCGCGATGGGGGCCGCAGCGCAAGGTGATAGCGAATCGCCAGATTTGCCGGAAACCGGGCTTTCCAATCCGGCCTCCTGACGCTAGGGCCCAAAGCCCAATAACCGTCTCCCAATTCAGTCAGCTACAGGATGCCCCGATGCCCCGCCTGATCCTGATTCGCCACGGCCAATCGCAGTGGAACCTCGAAAACCGCTTCACCGGCTGGTGGGACGTGGATGTGACCGAAAAGGGCGCTGCCGAAGCCTTTGCAGCGGGCAAGTTGCTGAAAGACAAGGGCGTATTGCCGACGCTCGCCTTCACCTCGCTGCAGACCCGCGCGATCAAGACGCTGAACCTGGCGCTGGAGGCGATGGGCCGCCTGTGGGTGCAAGTGGACAAGGACTGGCGGCTGAACGAGCGGCACTATGGGGGCCTCACCGGCCTCGACAAGGCCGAGACGGCGGCCAAGCATGGCGAAGATCAGGTGAAGATCTGGCGCCGCAGCTTTGACGTGCCGCCGCCGGTGCTGGAAGCGGGCAGCGAGTTCGATCTGGCGTCCGATCCGCGCTATGCCGGGATCGCGGTGCCCTCGACCGAGAGCCTCAAGGATACGATCGCGCGTGTGCTGCCGTGCTGGGAAGAGAAGATTGCCCCTGCGCTGCGTGCCGGGGAAACGGTGATCGTTTCGGCCCATGGCAACAGCTTGCGCGCGCTGGTGAAGCACCTGTCGGGCATTTCTGACGAGGACATCACCAGCCTCGAAATTCCCACCGGCCAGCCGATCATCTACGAACTCGACGATAATCTCGCCGAAGTGGAACGCTACTACCTTTCGGAGCGCTGAGCGTTTCGGCAAGCCTGAAAGGGGCAGGGAGAGATGACGGAAAAGCCGCAAGTTGCCATCGTCATGGGCAGCCAGTCTGACTGGGAAACGATAAAGAACGCCGCCGCCGTGCTGGAAAAGCTGGGCGTTGCGCATGAATGCCGCATCGTTTCGGCACACCGCACGCCGGACCGGCTGGTGAGCTTTGCCAAAGGCGCGCATCTGGAAGGCTTCAAAGTGGTGATCGCGGGCGCAGGCGGCGCGGCGCATCTGCCTGGCATGGTCGCATCGATGACGCATCTGCCGGTGCTGGGCGTGCCGGTGGAATCCAAGGCGCTGAAGGGCATGGATTCGCTGCTGTCGATCGTGCAGATGCCGGGCGGCATTCCGGTGGCTACGCTGGCCATCGGCGTTCCGGGCGCGACGAATGCGGGTATTCTGGCAGCATCGATTCTGGCGACATCCGATGATGCACTGGCGCAGCGTTTGATCGCCTTCCGCACCGCGCAGACCGAATCGGTGGCGGAGAAGCCGGTCTGATGCTTCGGGTGCTTCGACAAGCTCAGCATGAGCGGGGTACGGGTTTCGGCGCTCTGCCCCCAAGCCCGCTCGTCCTGAGCCTGTCGAAGGACGCCCGCAAGAGGAGAGGCAAATGATCCCTCCCGGCGAGACAATCGGCATTCTCGGCGGCGGCCAGCTTGGCCGGATGATCGCGCTGGCGGCAGCCAATCTGGGCTATCGCTGCCACGTTTACGCGCCCGAGGCTGATCCGATTGCCGCCGATGTCTGCGCGGCGTTTACGCAAGGCGCGTTCGATGATGAAGCGGCGCTGGCCGCTTTCGCGCAGCAATGCGCGGTGGTTACCTATGAGTTTGAGAATGTCGCCGCCGGGCCGCTTGCGGTGATTGCGCCACATGCCCGCCTGCACCCGCCTGCTCGCGCGCTGGAAGTGGCGCAGGATCGGGTGAATGAGAAGTCCTTCGTCGAGGCGCTGGGCGGACGGCCCGCGCCATGGGCGAAGGTCGATTCGATGGACGATTTGCGCGCTGCCATTGCGAAGATTGGCTCACCCGGCATCCTCAAGACACGGCGTGATGGCTATGATGGCAAGGGCCAGTGGCGGATCATGCAGCCTGCCGATGCCGATGCGATTGCCCTGCCGGACGTGCCGCTGATCTACGAAGGCTTTGTGACGTTTGAGGCCGAGTTCTCGGTCATCCTGGTGCGCACCAGCGCCGGTGAAGTGCGCTTCTGGGACTCTGCTGAAAACGTCCACAAGAATGGCATTCTCGACCGCTCCACGGTGCCTGCCGCGCCGGTGATTCTCGCACAAGTGGAAGAAGCGCGCGCGTTGGCCGCCAAGGTGGCCGGTGCGCTGGACTATGTCGGCGTGCTGACGTTCGAATTCTTTGCCACGGCAGAGGGCCCGGTGTTCAACGAAATGGCCCCGCGCGTCCACAATTCCGGGCACTGGAGCATCGAAGGCGCGCTCACCAGCCAGTTCGAGAACCACGTCCGCGCGATCTGCGGATTGCCGCTGGGCTCCACCGCGCTGGCGGCCAAGGGCGTGGTGATGGACAACCTAATCGGCGATGATGCGCACGATTGGCCCGCGATCCTGTCTGACCCGGCCAACCACCTGCACTTGTATGGCAAGGCGGCGGTGCGACCCGGGCGCAAGATGGGCCACGTGACGCGGCTGGTGCTGTGAGCGGCATTCGGAAAGGTCTGTTCCTGATCTATGCCCGCGCCACCAATGGCGTGATTGGCAAGGACAATGCCCTGCCGTGGCGGCTTCCGGCAGACCTGAGGCGGTTCAAGGCGCTGACCATGGACAAGCCCATGATCATGGGCCGCAAGACCTTTGAAAGCCTGCCCGGCCTGCTGCCCGGCCGCCGCCACATCGTGCTGACGCGCGATGCCGGGTGGAGCGCTGATGGAGCAGAGGTTGCCACCTCGGTGGAAGCCGCGCTTGCTATGGCCGGAGAGGGCGAGGTCGCAGTGGTCGGCGGGGCGGAAGTCTACCGCCTGTTCATGCCGCTGGCAGAACGGGTGGAACTGACCGAAGTTTACGGCGACTTTGACGGCGATACCGTGATGCCGCCGCTCGGCCCCGAATGGCGGGAGACGGCGCGCGAGGAGCATCCTGCCGATGGCGCGCGCCCGGCCCATGCTTTTGTCACGCTGCACCGGTCTTGACGCCGTGCCCGCCCGCACCGAAATACGGCTTGTGATGGGAGCACATGCATACCGGACGGGTGAAGCCCGGTGATCCGCCTGAGCAGTCTTGAACCCGTGCCCGAAGCCATGCGCGGTGGCATTGTGGCGCTGGGCAATTTTGATGGCTTTCATCTGGGGCATCAGGCCGTGGTGGGCGAGGCGATCCGCTGGGCACGTGCCGAAGGCCGCCCTGCCATCGTCGCCACGTTCGATCCGCATCCGGTGCGCCACTTCAAACCCGATGCTGCGCCGTTTCGGCTGACCACGCTCGATCAGCGGCAGGAGCTTTTCGCCGCCGCCGGGGCGGACGCCATGCTGGTGATCCACTTCGGCGCGGATGTTGCGGGCATGACCGCGCTCGAATGGATTGAGGCAGGGCTGGTCGGGCATCTGGGCGCGGTGGGCGTGGTGACGGGCGAGGACTTCACCTTTGGCAAGGGCCGCAGCGGCAACGCCGATGTGCTGCGCGATGATGGCCCCCGCTTCGGCCTGACCGCGCGCGCGGTGGGGCCGGTGACGCTGGAAGGCGAGGTTGTCTCGTCCAGCCGTATCCGCGATGCGCTGATTTCCGGCGATTGCGAAACTGCCACGCGCCTGTTGACCCGGCCCTTCGCGATGCGCGGGACGGTGCAGCATGGCGACAAGGTGGGCCGCACGATCAACTTCCCCACCGCCAATCTCGACATCGGCATGTACCTGCGCCCGCGCTATGGCATCTATGCGGTGACGGGGCGGTTGGCAGACGGGCGTTTGCTGAAAGGCGCAGCGAACCTAGGCATCCGGCCCACGTTCGATCCGCCCAAGGAATTGCTGGAGCCGCATTTCTTCGATTTTGCGGGCGATCTTTACGGGCAGGAAATCGAGGTGGCGTTTCACCACTTCCTGCGGCCCGAGGCGAAGTTTGACGGGCTCGATGCGCTGGTGGCGCAGATGGCGCTGGATTGCGACGAAGCGCGGCGATTGCTGGGTTGAGCAAGTTTCTGTTTCACGCAGAGACGCGGAGAAGAAAGTGGAGACGCTAAGATGTTGCTCGGGGCCGTAAGGCCCTTGGCGCCAGCACCTTCAAGGCAAACGCAACGTGCAGCTTGAGAGACGGCTTCGCCGCCAGCACGGTCCCTCTGCGTCTCACTTCCTTCTCTGCGTCTCTGCGTGAAACCGGCTACTTTTCCCCAAACGCAAACCCCGATCTCACAAGCCCAACCAGAAAAATTGCGCAAAGCCCGCCGCAGCGCTAAGGCCCGCCGGTCATGACCGAACCACGCGATTTCCGCCCGACCGTCTTCCTGCCGAAGACCGATTTCCCGATGAAAGCCGGCCTGCCCCAGAAGGAGCCGGTGATCCTGTCGCGCTGGCAGGACGAGGGCATTTACCAGAAGGTCCGCGAGAGCCGCAAAGGCCGCGAGAAGTTCATCCTCCATGACGGCCCGCCCTATGCCAATGGCGACATGCACATCGGCCATGCGCTGAACCATATCCTCAAGGACATGGTCTGCCGCACCCAGACGCTGCTGGGCAAGGACGCGCCCTATGTGCCCGGTTGGGACTGCCACGGCCTTCCGATCGAATGGAAGGTCGAGGAAGAATACCGCAAGAAAAAGAAGAACAAGGACGAGGTTCCGCCGAAGGAATTCCGCGCCGAATGCCGCGCCTATGCCCAGAAGTGGGTGGATGTGCAGCGCGAGCAATTGAAGCGCCTCGGCATCAATGGCGATTGGGACAACCCCTACCTGACGATGGATAGCCAAGCCGAGGGCACCATCGTGCGCGAACTGCTAAAGTTTGCCGAAAGTGGCCAGCTCTATCGCGGGGCCAAGCCGGTGATGTGGTCGCCGGTCGAAAAGACTGCGCTGGCCGAGGCTGAGGTCGAGTACGAGGACATCGTCTCGACGCAGATCGACGTGGCGTTTGAGATTGTTGAGTCGCCGATTGCTGAACTGGTCGGCGCGTATGCGGTGATCTGGACGACGACGCCTTGGACGATCCCGGTGAACCAAGCTTTGGCTTATGGGCCTGAGGTTGAGTATGTTTTGGTTCAGCACGGATTGAACCAACACAAGCGCGGCAGCTTCGATGAAAACAAGCCATTAGCGAAGTTCGAAGGCAAACGCTCGCTGGTCGCGGCTCCGCTAGTGATGGCGTTCATTGCGCGTTGGGGTAATGCTGTGACGGCGGCGCAAGCCGCTGACTCAGAGTACATGTTTACGCCGACAGCTGAATGGGAAGTTGTCGGTAAAGGCTCCGACCTCGCCGGAACCATCTGCCAGCACCCGATGGCCAACCTCTTCCGTCGCCCCGTGCTTGACACGGGGCTTGGCTCTTCTTCAATCGCCGCGCCGGAAGGGCAAAGCCAAGCCCCGGATCAAGTCCGGGGCGACGGGAATGTGGATGTGAACTCGCCCCTCGCGGAGTTTTTCCTGCGACCCCGCCCCATGCTCCCCGGCGATTTCGTCACGACCGACAGCGGCACCGGCCTTGTCCACATGGCGCCCGATCATGGCGAGGACGACTTTGCACTGTGCAAGGCGCACGGTATCGAGCCGGTCTTCGCGGTGCAGGGCGATGGCAAGTATCGTGAGGACTGGGGCTGGCTCGGCGGGCAGGGCTCGGTCATCAACCCCAAGTTCAACGCGCCCGATGGGCCGATCTGTTCGGACCTGCGCGAGGCGGGCGGGCTGCTCGCGGCCAGTGCCGACTACAAGCATTCCTACCCGCATTCGTGGCGTTCGAAGGCCAAGGTGATCTATCGTTGCACGCCGCAGTGGTTCGTGCCGATGGATCGTGCTGTTTCCCCTCCACCATCGGCTACGCCGACGGTCCCCCTCCCCGTTTATCCTGCGGAGAAACAGGGAGGATCAAATCCTCCCCATTTTGCGCAGCCAAAAGGGGAGGTGGCAGACGCGCCAGCGGCTGACGGAGGGGCCACTTTGCGCGACATCGCCGTTCAAGCCATCGCCAACACCCGCTTCGTCCCCGAAAAGGGCCGGAACCGCATCGGTGCGATGGTCGAAGGTCGCCCCGACTGGGTCCTGTCCCGCCAGCGCGCATGGGGTGTGCCGATCACGCTGTTCGTGGATCGCAAGACTGGGCAGTATCTCAACGATCCCGAAGTGAACGCCCGCATCGTTGCCGCTGTCATGGCAGGCGGCGTGGATGCGTGGGACGAGGAGCACGCGCAGGAGTACCTTGGCGAGAATTACAAGCTCGACGACTACGAGCGCGTCACCGACATTCTCGATGTGTGGTTCGATTCCGGCTCCACCCATGCTTTCGTGCTCGAATCGGGGCGCTGGCCCGATCTGCAGTGGCCTGCCAACCTCTATCTCGAAGGGTCTGACCAGCATCGCGGCTGGTTCCAGTCCTCGCTGCTCGAATCCTGCGCCACGCGCGGGCGTGCGCCTTATGATGCGGTGCTGACGCACGGGTTCACGATGGACCAGAAGGGCATGAAAATGTCCAAGTCGCTCGGCAACACGATCAGCCCGATCGATCTGATGCGCGATTATGGCGCGGATATCCTGCGGCTCTGGGCGCTCTCGGTCGATTTCACCGAGGACCACCGCATCGGCAAGGAAATCCTGCAGGGCGTTGCCGACCAGTACCGCAAGTTGCGCAATACCTATCGCTATCTGCTGGGCGCGCTGGAAGGCTTCAGCGAGGACGAGCGGCTGCCAGTGGCGGAGATGCCCGAGCTTGAGCAGTACATGCTGGGCCTGCTGGGCAAGCTGGACGCCACGCTGCGGCAGGCGGTCGATGACTTCGACTACAACACCTATGTCCGCGCGCTGACCGACTTCTGCAACGAGGACCTGTCGGCGTTCTTCTTCGATATCCGCAAGGACAGCCTCTATTGCGATGCGCCCTCGGATTTGAAGCGCCGCGCCTATCGCACCGTGCTCGACACGCTGTTCCACGCACTGGTCCGCTACGGCGCGCCGGTGCTGGTGTTCACGGCGGAAGAGGTATGGGCATCGCGCTATCCAGGTGCAGACAGCGTGCATCTGCTTGAATGGCCGGAATTGCCAGTTACTGAGCTTGACGAAACAAAGTGGGCTGAATTGCGCGCGCTGCGTCAGTCGGTGAATGAAGCTATCGAACCGCTGCGCCGTGAAAAGATCTTGGGATCGGGACTTGAGGCCAAAGTTGTCGTGGGCAACGACACGGCACATTCCTTCTCTTGGCCCGCTCTCACAGAGTTGTTCATCGTGGCGTCAGTTGAAAGAGAACATGGCAAGCGTGTGACCGTCACTCGCTCAACCGACCACAAGTGCGGCCGTTGCTGGCGCCTGCTTCCCGAAGTTGTGGAAGACGGCGCACTGTGCGCGCGGTGCGACGATGTGGTGGCGCAAATCGACGCAGAAGCCGCCGCCTGATGCTGACTCGCCTGCGTATCGAAGGCCTTGGCCTTGCGCTGCTGGTTGCAATGGTGGACCGCGCCGTGAAGGCCATCATGGTCGGCCCGCTGGCGCTGCGGGAACGCGGGTTGATCGAACTGCTGCCATTCTTCGATTTCCGGTATGCTGAGAATTACGGCGTATCGTTCGGCATGTTCAGCGCAACGTCGATGGAAATGCGCTATGGCCTGATCCTCGTTACCGGGCTCATCGCCACCGGCGTGTTGGTGTGGATGCTGCGCGAAAAGGCGCGCGGGGATATTGCAGGGCTGGCGCTCGTGCTGGGCGGAGCAGTCGGCAATATCTATGACCGGCTCGTGTTCGGGTACGTGATCGACTATGCCGATCTGAACATCGGCGCATGGCGGCCGTTCCAGATCTTCAATCTTGCCGACGTGGCGATCACGTTCGGTGTTCTGATACTGCTTGCCCGCTCGTTCAAATCGCGCGAAAAGCCTGAGACTAACGGCGATGATAGCGCCACGGAGAATGCATGATGCGTAAAGCTGCCACCCTTGGTCTTGTCGTTGGCGCGGCAATGCTCGTTTCAGCTTGCGGCAGCAGCAATTCGCTGTTCAACCGCGCGCGGCCTGATGAAATGGCCGTTACGCGCGCTGCGCCGCTGATCGTGCCGCCTGATTTTTCGCTGGTTCCGCCCAGCCCCGGCGCGCCACGTCCGCAGGATTCGGACACTGGCAAGCAGACGCTCGAAACGCTGTTCGGCGGCCCATCGGCCCGGTCGAGCGTTGAGACCGATGCACTCAACCGTTCTGGCACGGCTGCTGCTTCGATCCGCTCCACCGTGGGCGATCCTGAAACGCAGACGGTAGCCAAGGGTCAGGTCGTGCGCGATATTCTGGCCGCACCGGAAGGTGATGGGCAGGCGGCCTCGGCTTCGATTCCCAGCTGATTCAGGCGCATCAATGGTTTGAAAAGCCCCGCTTCGGCGGGGTTTTTTGCGCCGTCTTCAAACCCGCCAGTCGATGGCACCTCGCTCATGCGCTTCCAAAAAGGTATTGGAGCGGCTGAACGGGCGTGACCCGAAAAAGCCGTGATAGGCCGAAAGCGGGCTGGGGTGCGGGGCCTTCAGCACCAGATGCGGCCCATCGGCCAGACGGGCCACGCGCAAAGCCTTCTTCTTCGCATGGCTGCCCCACAGAATGAACACTGTAGGCTCATCCCGCGCGGCCACGGCGGTGATGGCGGCATCGGTGAATTGCTCCCACCCTTTGCCCTGATGCGATCCGGCCTTTGCCGCTTCGACCGTGAGCACGGTGTTCAGCAGCAGCACCCCTTGGCGTGCCCAGTGCGTAAGGTCTCCGTCGGCAGTGCGGGGCAGGCCAAGATCGGTTTCCCGTTCCTTGTAAATGTTGGCAAGACTCGGTGGAATTTTCACGCCTTGCTGGACTGAAAAGGCAAGGCCATGCGCCTGCCCGGCGCCGTGATAGGGGTCTTGCCCCAGAATCACCACGCGCACCTGATCGAGCGGAGTCAGTTCCAGCGCGGCAAAGCGTTGCTCTTGCGGGGGATAGATGACTTTCCCGGCCTGTTCCTCGCCCAGAAGCCATTCTTCAAGCGCGCCCAATGGTGCCGATTGCAGCACGGGTTCCATCGCTGGACGCCATGATGGCGGGAAGTTCACAGATTTCATCGCCACATCGCTTACGCACGCGTGCTGCGCCTCGCAAGGTGCGAAAGGCTGCAGCAAAGTGCGATGTGTGCTTGTGCAGCATTGGTATGTTCCCCTATGCTGCTACTGCGAAAAGGTCGTGCAACCGGCGCGACGGATTAGCTACGGATGGTGTGCGAATGAAGATCGCGATGGTAGGCTCGGGCTATGTCGGGCTGGTTTCAGGTGCCTGCTTTGCCGATTTCGGCCACGATGTCGTCTGCATCGACAAGGACGAGAGCAAGATCGCGCGCCTGCTTGATGGCGTGATGCCGATTTACGAGCCGGGCCTTGCCGAACTGGTGGCCGCCAATGTGAAAGCAGGGCGGCTTTCGTTCTCGACCGACCTTCCCAGCGCCATTGAAGGCGCGCAGGCGGTATTCATCGCCGTGGGCACGCCATCGCGGCGCGGTGATGGCCATGCCGATCTCAGCTATGTGCGCGCGGTGGCGCAGGAATTGGCCGAAAACATCCGCACGCCCACCGTGGTCGTCACCAAGTCTACCGTGCCGGTAGGTACGGGCGATGAGGTGGAGCGCATCATCCGCGATAGCGGCACGGGAGTTCAGTTCGCGGTCGTATCGAACCCAGAATTCCTGCGCGAAGGCGCGGCCATTGGCGATTTCAAGCGGCCTGACCGTATTGTGATCGGGGCCGAAGAGGAATGGGCGCAAGGCGTGATGAAGGAAGTCTACCGCCCGCTGTTTTTGAACAAGGCGCCGATCCTGTTCACCTCGCGCCGCAGCAGCGAATTGATCAAGTACGCCGCCAACGCTTTTCTTGCCACCAAGATCATGTTCATCAATGAGATGGCCGACCTCTGCGAAAAGGTGGGCGGCGATGTGCAGGATGTGGCGCGCGGTATCGGGCTGGATGGACGGATCGGATCTAAGTTCCTGCACGCAGGGCCGGGCTATGGCGGATCATGCTTTCCCAAGGACACGCTGGCGCTGCTCAAGACCGCAGAGGATTATGGCAGCCCGGTGCGGCTGGTCGAAGCGGTGGTCAAGGCCAACGACAGCCGCAAGCGCGCGATGGGCCGCAAGGTGATCGAAGCGCTGGGCGGCGATGCGCGGGGCAAGCGCGTGGCGCTGTTGGGGCTGACGTTCAAGCCCAACACCGATGACATGCGCGATGCGCCCTCGATCGCTATCGTGCAGACCCTGCTGGATGCAGGCGCGCAGGTTGTGGCCTATGACCCCGAAGGGATGGAGGCGGCCGCCGCGATCATGCCCGAAGTGCAGATGGTGAACAGCACCTACGCCGCGGTCGAAGGAGCCGATGCGGTAGCGCTCGTGACCGAATGGGACGCGTTTCGCGCGCTCGATTTCGCCCGTGTGAAAAGCCTGATGAATGCCCCGGTGCTGGTCGATCTGCGCAATGTCTATGACCCGGCAGAAGCACGCGCGGCAGGCTTTGCCTATAGCAGCGTCGGGCGGGTATAACGCAGGACCATTTGGGCGCGTTTTGCCGCAAGAAAAAGGGCCGCTCCATCGCTGGGGCGGCCCTTTCCTTTGGTCTTGAACGCTGTGATCAGCGAATGCGCACCGGGGTGTAGATCGGCGGCTGGCCGCGGCGCTGGATGCGCAGCAGCACCGCATCGCGGCCTTCGGTCTTGGCATTGCGGACGATCTTTTCAAGGTCTGCGACCGTTGCAACAGAGATATAGTTGGCCGACAGAACGATATCGCCGCGCTGAAGGCCCTTGGTCGCAGCGTCTGAAGATGGGCTGACTGCCGAGATTACGACGCCCTTTGTCTCTTCGCTGACGCCAAGCTGGCGGGCAATTTGGGTGTTGAGCGGGATCGCGGCAATGCCAAGGCTGCTCTGGAGCGCGCCTGGCCCTGCCTGCTGCGAATTGCTGCCGAAGCTGTCTTCATCCTGCGCGGCATCGGGATCGAAGCTTTGCTGCGCCAGCTCTTCTTCGGTCGGGCGTTTGCCGACCACGGCCTGCACGGTGAGGCGCTGACCATTGCGCAACAGTTCCACCGGAATACGCTTGCCGGGGGCCGTGTTGGCCACGATGAAAGACAGCGTCTGATCGGGCGTCACGTCCTTGCCATCAACCTTGACGACCACGTCACCCGGCTGGATGCCAGCCTTGGCAGCAGCCTGATTGGGTTCGACCGCCTGAATGAACTCGCCGCGCTTCTTGGGCAGGCCAAGCGATGCAGCCAGATCATCGGACAGGGCCTGAATGCGCACGCCAAGGTAGCCGCGTTCGATTGCTTGCCCAGCGCGCAGCTTTTCCACGATGGGTGCTGCGATTTCTGCCGGAATGGCAAAGCCGATGCCGACCGAACCGCCCGTGGGCGAGAAGATGGCATTGTTGATGCCAATCACGTTGCCCTGCATGTCAAACATCGGGCCGCCCGAATTGCCCCGGTTGATCGAAGCATCTGTCTGCAGATAGCGGTCATAGGCTGAACCTGACCCGGTGTTGCGATAGACCGCCGAGACGATGCCCTGCGTCACCGTGCCGCCAAGGCCGAACGGATTGCCGATGGCAATCACCCAGTCACCCACACGTGCCTGACGCGAATCGCCGAATTTCACGAACGGGAAGGGCTTGGAAGCTGAAATCTTCAACACAGCCAGATCCGATGCGGCATCCTTGCCGATCAGCTTGGCCGGGTATTCGGTGCCGTCAGGGGTGGTAACCGTGATCGATTCGACCTCGCCCTGCCCGTCAGCCGTGATCACATGATTGTTGGTCACCACATAACCATCGGCCGAGATGATGAAGCCCGAACCCAGCGACTGCGCCTCGCGCGTTTGCGGGCCGTTGCCCTGACCGCCGCCGAACAGATCGCCAAAGGGCGTTCCGGCAAACGGGTTGTTGTTCTGCACCTTCACCCGCTGACGGGTGGAAATGTTGACTACCGCCGGCTGCAATTGCTGCGTCAGATCGGCAAAGCTGGAAGGCGCGCCCGCGCGCGGCACGACCGTGCGCATTTCCGATTGTTCGTTTTGCGCAACTTGTGCGCCAGCGGGAAGGCCTGTCACCAGGGTCAGTGCGCTGCCTGCAAGCAGCAGCGCCGAAGTCACACCATAAGCGTATCGCACGTGGCCTGGTCCTCTTTGTCTCAAATGTGCGCCGGGGCGGCGCGGTGTGAGTCACTCAAATTTTGTCACTCAATGCCGATTCAGCCGCCTTGCGATGAACGAACTTTGAATGACGCAGTTCCCAATTGTTCAGCAAAGGGGCTGGTCGGCAATGGCTTTGTTCGCCGACTTCGCTTACTTGCCCTTGAACTGCTTCAAGTATTCATTGTCGGGCGAAAGCACGATCGATGTGCTTGAACCCTTCTGCGCAAACGTCGTGTCATAGCTCTGCATGGCGCGGTAGAAATCGTAGAAAGCCGGGTCCTTGTTGAAGGCATCGGCATAAGTCTTGGCGGCAGTGGCCTCGGCGGTTGCGCGGATGATCTGCGCTTGCTTCTGCCCTTGCGCCCTGATCGTGGCGGCTTCCTGCTGGCGCGCGGTGGCCATGCGGGTGAACGCGGATTCGAGCGGGGTGCCTTCGGGCAAGTCCGCGCGCTTGATACGCACGTCAATGATCTGCGCCCCATATTCGCGCGCTTCGCGGTCAAGCCCCTGGCGGATCTGCTCCATCGCGCGGCCACGGTCTGCGGTCAGCAGTGAATCAAACGTCCGCTTGCCCAGTTCCTGCCGCAACGCGGAATTGAGGATCGGCTGAAGCTGCACGGCCAGACGGTCTGTCGTGCCTGCAGTCTGCACCATCCGCACCGGATCGATGATGCGGAAGCGGGCGAAAGCGTCAACTTCAAGGCGGCGCTGGTCAGCGGACAGCACTTGCTGGCGCTCCATGTCCAGATCCAGGATGCGGCGGTCCACTTCGACCACCTGTTCCATGAACGGGATGCGCCAGATCACGCCCGCGCCAGTCTGGCCGAAATCGGCGTCCGGTTTGAAGCGATTGACCACGCGATCGGGCTGACCAAGCCGCACGATTACCGCCTGCGTCGTTTCATCCACCACCTTGAGGCAACTGGCCGCGGCCAGCAGCGCGACAACAGCGGCAATGATGATGGCTTTCTGATCCTGCCACAGCGTTTGCAAGGGGTTCATCTTATTGGCCTCCTGCAGCAACGGGGGCCGGCGCGGGTTCAGCGCGCTTCAGGCCGGGCAGCGGCAGATAAGTCTGCACACCCGGCGCTTCGAGCACGACCTTGTCGGTCTGGCTCAGCACGCGCTCCATGGTTTCGTAATACATACGGCGGCGGGTCACTTCCGGGGAAAGCTTGTACTGTTCATAGACTTTGTCGAAGGCGGTCGCTTCACCGCCTGCACGCGCGGTCAATTGTTGCGCCCAGGCTTGCGCCCGGTTCACTTCGCTCTGCGCATCCTGCTGGGCAGCCAGCACTTCCTTGAAGGCATCGACGACCTTGGTGGGCGGGTCGGTCTTCTTGATGTCAACGCCCTGGATCACCACGCCCGAGCGATAGGCATCGAGCACGTTCTGCATGCGATCACGCACGCTCTGTTCGATTTGCTGGCGGCCCGATCCCATCGCATCGTTCAGCGATACTTCGGCAATGGACTGGCGCATGGCGGCTTCGGCCAGTTCGCGCACGGTCTGCTGCGGTTCGGCCAGCTGGAACATGTATTGCTTGAGGTCCTTGATGTTCCAGCGGACCAGATAGGTGAGGTCGACGAGGTTCTGATCGCCTGTCAGCATGAGCTTTTCCCCATCACCTTCGGGGATCGATTCGCTGCGGACCGAGGTAACATCTTCGACCGCAACCGACTGGATCGGCCAGGGCAGCGTAAACGCGGTGCCTGAATCGAGCGTGCGGCTGTAGGCGCCGAATGTGGTGACCACGCCCTTTTCCTGGGGCGAGATCAGGTGGACCATCGATGTCGATAACCATAACACCACCACCACGGCGATGCCGATCGGAAGCCACGATTTACCATCCGGGCGTTGTGGCAGGCGGGGCATGGTCGGGCCGCGTCCACCACCACCGCCGCCGCCCTTGCGGTTGCGGAAGATGTCTTCGATGTTCGGGCCGCGGCGCTGGCCGGGTCCGCTGTTGCCAGCCGGCTTGCCCGATTGCGGGGGCAACCATGGATTGCGCGGGCCATCACCCTGCGGCGTGGAAGAAGGTGGGGCTTCAGGCGCGTCGCCTGCGTCCCTTTCGCCCGAAGGCGCAGCGTCACCGCCGCCCGAACCCCATGGGCTTTTCTTCCCAGTCATGAAGAGGCCCTTCTCCCGGCCAATACGCGCGAATATTCCAACCAGATCTGTCATGCATTCGTTATAGGAACGCTGGCTGCGAAAAACAGTGTCCATTCCCGAAAATTCATCTGCTAGGGGCGAAAGGGAAGGCTCTGGACAAGAGCATAACAGGGAAATGGCGTGAGCATCGAACAACAGGCGCTGCAAGATGCGCTTCATCAGGTGGCTGGAGACCGGCTGCAGACGCTGAAAGTGGCCGATAGCGTGGCTTCAGTCATGCTCGAAGTGGGCGGGCTGGAGAGGCTGGACCGTGACAAGCTGGAGATGGCCGTGCGCGATGCCGCGCGGAAGGCAGGCGTGGCCGATCTGAGGCTGGGCATGACCGCCGAACGCAAAGCGCGGCTGATCATCGCAGTGGGATCGGGCAAAGGCGGCGTTGGCAAATCCACGCTCTCGGCCAATCTGGCAGTCGCCATGGCGCGGCTGGGGCGCAAGGTCGGCCTGGTCGATGCCGATATCTATGGCCCATCTCAACCGCGCCTGTTGATGACCGAAGGTCGCAAGCCCGAGGCCGAGGGCAACAAGATGCACCCGATTCAAAGCCCGTGGGGCGTGCCGATGCTGTCGATGGGGCATCTAGTGCAGCCGGGGCAGGCAATTGCGTGGCGCGGCCCGATGGCGGGCAATGCGTTGGGCCAGCTGATCGATGCGCACTGGGGCGATACCGAAATTCTGGTCGTTGACCTGCCGCCGGGCACCGGTGACGTTCAATTGACGATGCTGGCCAAGCACAAGCCCGCAGGCGCCGTGATCGTCTCCACCCCGCAGGATCTGGCGCTAATGGATGCCACCCGCGCCATCGGCCTGTTCGAACAGGGCGGGGTGCCGCTGATCGGCATGGTTGAAAACATGGCAGGCTATATCTGCCCGCATTGTGGCGAGGAGAGCGATCCGTTCGGCGTGGGTGGGGCCGAAGCTGCGGCGAAGCTGATGAAGCTGCCCTTCCTTGGCCGCGTGCCCTTGGACATGGCGATCCGGCGCGAAAGCGATGCGGGCAATCCGCCGGCGGCTGGAGACACCCCGCAGGCCGAAGCGTTCCTTTCGATAGCGCGCGGCGTGCTCGCGTGGATTGACGGGAAGCGCTGAAGCCGATGCGCCTTACGCCCCTAAGACTTACCAGGCGAGGCTTGCTGGTGGGGGCAGGGGTAGGCGCTGGTGGCCTTGGCGCACTGCTCATCGCCTTCCCGCTGCTGCAGCGCCGCCACCCGGTGCCGCTCGTTGCGGGCAAGGACGAACATGTCGTCGATGCCTTCCTGAAGCTTGGCAAGGTGAAGGGCGGACCAGACGGCAAGGGCGACTGCATCCTGACCGTTGCCGTGCCCCTGTGCGAAATGGGACAGGGCGTCACCACGCTGGTCGCGCAGATCGTGGCGGATGAGGCAGGAGCGGACTGGCGCAAGGTGGCCGTAGAGGCCGCGCCGATCAGCCCTGCTTATGCAGACCCAATACTATCGGCCAAATGGGCAATCCTGTGGATGCCCGCCTTCGCCTCGCTGGGGGAGGATGCCAATGGCGCTTTGGCCCGGCTCCATGCCGAACGCGGCCCGTTGATGATCACCGCCGATGGCACCGCCCTTGCGGCCTTCGAAGCGCCTCTGCGCGAGGCGGGCGCGGCCTTGCGCGCCATGATGGCGCAGGCGGCGGCAGAAAAATGGGGCGTCGGCTGGGAGGAATGCGATACGAAGGACAGCTTCGTGACCCATGGCAAGAAACGTCTCTCCTTTGCCGAACTGCTCGATGCCGCGGTGGATTATGATCCGCCTGCTGTGCCGGTGCTTCGGGCAGAACCCCCGCGTGAGGCTCCCGGCCAGTTCCCCGAAGGCGCCCCTGCGCGCCACCCCCGGCTCGATCTACCCGCCAAAGTCGATGGGAGTTTTACATTCGCGGGCGATGTGCGGCTGCCGGGCATGGTCTTCGCTGCAATCGCTCATGGACCGCAAGGCGCGAGTGTGCTGTCGAGCTATGACAAGCAGGCCGCCGCAACGGTGCGCGGGCTGGTCACGGTGGTCAAAGCCAAGCGGTGGCTCGCGGCGGTTGCCACCGGCTGGCACGCGGCAGACAAGGCGGTGCGTGCGATGGAGCCACGCTTCCGCGCCGATGGCCCGATTGCTGATAGCGAAAAGGTGCTCGTCGCGCTCGACAAGGCGCTGACCAAGGGTGAGCCTGTGCGCCTGTTGGCAGAAGGCGATCCTGATGTGCTGCTGGCCAAGCCTGCGCTCTCGGTCCGCTATGATGTGGATGCGGCTTTCCACGCCCCGCTCGAAACCGCCAGCGCCACCGCGCGGATGCGGCATGGCCAGCTGGAACTGTGGATCGCCACCCAAGCCCCCGAACGCGCACGGCGCGCAGCGGCGCGGGCGGCAGGCGTCTCGCGCGGCGATGTGATCGTCTACCCGATGCATGCAGGCGGCAGCTTCGATGCGCGGCTCGATACGCACATCGCAGCTGAGGTTGCCGCGATCTGCAAGGTCGTGGGCAAGCCGGTGCAGCTTACTTATTCGCGCTGGCAGGAAGCGCTGGCAGGCATCCCCCGCACGCCGCTGTCAGCGCAACTGGACGGCGCGCTCAGCCCTGACAAGACTCGCGTGCTGGGCTGGCGCGCACGGCTGGCGGTTCCGGCAACGGCCATCGAATCCGGCGCGCGACTGCTCGATGGCTGGGGCGTGAAACAGGCGCTGGACCTGCAGGACCAGACCGATCCAATGGCCTGCGAAGGGGCGATGCCGCTTTATCGCATCCCGGAAAAGGCGGTGGATCAAGTGCCGCTCGCCCTGCGCCAGCCGACCGCGCGGTTCCGGGGGCAGGCGCATGGCTACACCGCGTTCTTCACCGAAAGCTTCATCGATGAACTCGCCGATGCGGCGGGCAAGGAGCCACTTTCGTTTCGCGTTGGCATGCTGGAGGGTGAGCCGCGCCTTGTCGCCTGCCTGCAAGGGGCGGGGCGGTTGGCGCAATGGGGCGGCGGGATTGAGGCTTCGGGCCAGGGCATTGCCTGCCACCAGATGGAACTGGTCACCGGCAGCGGCGTGGTGCGCAAAGGCCTGATCGCCGTCGTCGCCACCGCGCGGGCCGAAGCGGGCGTGGTGCGCGTGGAGCGGCTCAGCGCCTTTGTCGATATCGGGCGAATCGTGAACATGGCCCTTGCGCGCCAGCAGATCGAAGGGGGGCTGATGTTCGGTCTTGCCCATGCGGTCGGCGGGGCGAGTGGCTATGCCAAAGGACGGCCGCTTGCAGGCAGACTCTCCCAATTGGGGCTACCCCTGCTTGCCGATTGCCCCAAGGTTGATATTGCCTTTGCCGACAGCAAAGAGGACCCGTTCGATCCCGGCGATCTGGGCATGGTTGCCGTAGCGCCCGCTATCGCCAACGCCCTTTTTTCGGCTACGGGCGTGCGCTTCCGACGATTACCACTTATCTCCGAAGGCCTGTGAGCCTCAATTTCAAGGACCATGATGCAACGCCCTGCCGATCATCCCGTTGTGCTTACCGGCAAGATCGGCGTTCTCGTCGTCAACCTCGGCACCCCCGATGCGCCCGATGTGCCTGCGGTAAAGCGCTATCTGAAAGAGTTTCTGTCGGATCGCCGGGTGGTGGAAATCCCCCGTCTGATCTGGCAGCCGATCCTGCGCGGCATCATCCTCAACACCCGGCCCAAGAAATCCGCCCATGCCTATTCGCAGGTGTGGAGCAAGGACGGCTCGCCCCTTGCCGCCATCACCAAGGCACAGGCGCGCGCACTGCAAGAGCGGCTGGGCGATGCGGTGATCGTGCGCCACGCGATGCGGTATCAATCGCCGGCAGTGGCGGCAGAGCTTGATGCGCTGCTGGCAGCAGGGTGCGAACGCATCCTGATCGCGCCGCTCTATCCGCACTTTTCGGGCGCCACCACCGCCTCGGCGCTTGATGCCGTGGCCGATTGGATCAAGGCCCGCCGCCGCTTGCCCGCGCTGCGCACCCTGCCGCCCTATTTCGATGATCCTGCGCTGATCGGCGCGCTCCATGCGCAGATGTCGCGGGAACTGGCGGCGCTGTCGTTCACACCCGAATTGCTGCTGCTTAGCTACCACGGCATGCCCGAACGCACGCTGCTGCTGGGCGATCCATACCACTGCCACTGCCGCAAGACCTCGCGCTTGCTGGCCGAACGCTTTGCCGTCAGCCATCCCGGCCTGCGGCTGGAAACCACGTTCCAATCGCGCTTTGGCCGCGCCAAATGGCTGGAGCCGGCCACCGATACCGTGCTGCTGGAAGAAGCCGCCAAGGGCACGCGCCGCGTGGCGATCGCTGCGCCTGCATTCTCGGCCGACTGTCTCGAAACGCTGGAAGAATTGGCCATCCGGGGCAAGGAAGACTTTGAAGAGGCAGGCGGCACGCACTTTGCTGCGCTCACCTGCCTGAATGCCGGGCCTGAAGGCATGGACATGCTCGAAGCGCTGGTTCGGCGCGAACTCTCTGGCTGGATCTGAACTAGCCTCTTGGCCGCCGTTGACAGGCGTGTTAATTGACCGGTTAAAGCAAAAGCCGGGAGATAGCATGGCCAGTCTAGCGCCAGAAATCGACACGAACCTGCATACCGATCGGGCCAACCCGCACTGGGTGCGGCTGGGGGACGATAGCAAGCTGGATCACATCCCCGGCGAGGACGGCTGGCCGGTGCTTGGCACCACGATGATGCAACTCGCCGATCCCTTGGGTTTCCAAAAGCGCATGGTCGATACCTACGGCCCGGTGTTCCGCACCCGCAGCTTCGGGCGGCGCGGGGTAAATCTGGTCGGAGCTGACGCCAACGAACTGGTGCTGTTCGATCGTGAAAAGCTGTTCTCGAACGAACAGGGCTGGGGCCCGGTGCTCAACCTACTGTTCCCGCGCGGGCTGATGCTGATGGATTTCGAAGCGCACCGGGTGGACCGCCGCGCGCTGTCCATCGCCTTCAAGCCCGAACCGATGCGCGCCTATTGCTCGGTGCTAAACTCCGGCATCGCATCTGCAATGGCCACGTGGGCCAGAACTGCTGAAAAAGGCAATATGCAGTTCTATGATGCGATCAAGGCGCTGACACTCGATACCGCCGCCTCCAGCTTCCTCGGCCTGCCGCTGGGGCCAGAGGCGGACCGGCTGAACCAGGCCTTCGTCGATATGGTTCAGGCCTCGGTCGGCGTGGTGCGCAAACCGCTGCCGTTCACCAAGATGGGCAAGGGCGTGGCCGGACGGCGGCTGATGGTCGAATACTTCGGCAAGCTGGTGCGCGAACGCCGCGCCCATCCCGGGCAGGACATGTTCAGCCAGTTCGCGCTTGCCACCCGCGATGACGGCTCGCTGCTGCCTGAAGACGTCGTGGTCGATCACATGATCTTCCTGATGATGGCCGCGCACGATACGATCACGTCTTCGGCCACGGTGCTGTTCTGGCAGCTGGCGCGGAATCCCGAATGGCAGGACAAACTGCGCGCCGAAGCACGTGCGGTCACCGGAGGGGATGGCCTGCCGCTGGCGTACGAAGACCTTGGCCGGATGGAATTGACCGAGATGGCCTTCAAGGAAGCGCTGCGCTTCATGCCGCCTGTGCCCAACATGCCCCGCCGCGCACTGCGGGATTTCCGCTTCGGGGGCTATGACATACCGGCCGGAACGCCCATCGGCATCAGTCCGGCCGCCGTCCATGCCGATCCGGCGCATTGGGATGCGCCTGAAGTGTTCGATCCGATGCGCTTCACGCCCGAAAAGGTCGCCGCGCGCCACAAATATGCCTGGGTGCCGTTCGGCGGCGGCGCGCATATGTGCCTTGGCCTGCACTTTGCCTATATGCAGGTGAAGTTGCTGGCATGTCACATCCTGACCCGCTTCGAGATCGTCATGCAGACAGGGGCAGATCCGCAATGGCAGGCATGGCCAATCCCGAAGCCGCGCGACGGATTGAAAGTGGACTTGCGCCGAATCTGTTGACGATTCGGTGCGCCACCGCTAAGGGCCGCGCTTTCCGGCGGGACTTTCCGCCATCCTACCAGATTTCATGCGGCCGCCCCGTGCGCCCGCCAAGGCACGAGAAACAGGAAAACCATGGCCAACACGCCGCAAGCCCGCAAGCGTATCCGTCGCAATGATCGTCGCGCCGAAATCAACGGCAACCGCCTCTCGCGCATCCGCACTTTCGTCAAGAAGGTCGAATCGGCACTCGAAGGTGGCGACAAGTCGGCAGCGGCAGAAGCGCTCAAGGCTGCGCAGCCTGAACTGGCCCGTGGTGTTGCCCGCGGCGTGCTTCACAAGAACACCGTGGCGCGCAAGCTGTCGCGCCTGACAAAGCGCGTTTCCGCGCTCTGATTGCCCCACTGTGGGTGATCCTCAGGTCCAGATTGGATCTGATCGAATCGCTCCTGACCAACGTCTTTGGGCGTGATGGTGGTTATTTCAGCAGGAACATGGAACGTGGCCGGCGAATTCTTCGCTGGCCCTTTTCATTTCTGCGATCTGTTCATGTGACAATTCTGGATTGTTACAGTGTGCAGTCGCAGCAAGTCACGGAAACTACGCGATTCGCATGGCCTACGTGGAGAGCATAAGTAAAAATCCTGAAAATACAGTATGTTAATGCAGCTCTGCGGGTTAGCAGGAGTCAAGGGCATTTATTTCAGTTTTTTTGCGCTCCCCCCGCTTGCGCGATAGGCCCCTAGGCCAATAGACAGGCTCCACCGGCGGCGGGAATCACTGCCAATCGGTGTCACTGGACATTTTTCGAACAGGACCTGTCGCACACTGCGCGGCAGCTAGTGGTTATTTGTGCCTGAATGCCGCGAGAGGTGCTCAGGTCAGGAAGTCGGGGCAGCGAAGCGTGAAGGTGGACGATTTCGCAGGGGCAAGCGCAAGTGGCGCAGCGATCATTACTGATCGCAGTGGGGCAGGCAGGAAGGGACGTGACAGCAATATGATTGAGGACCAGGAAGCGCTGGATCTGGCAGCAGACTGGGCCGATATCAGCCAGGGTCTGAAAAAGGATCTCGGCTCGCAACTGCATGCGCAGTGGATCAAGCCAATTCAGCTTGGTGCCTTCTGCAAGGAAACAGGGACACTTGACCTGTTCCTGCCCACCGAATTCTCCGCCAATTGGGTTGCCGATCGCTTCGCTGATCGCCTCAGCTTGGCTTGGAAGATCGCACGCTCCGAAGTGCGCCAGGTGCGCATCACCGTGCATCCACGCCGGCGCTCGATGCCCGATATGCGCGTAGGAGGTGAAGTATCGGCCCCGGCCCGCGCGCCTACCTATCTCAACACCGGCCCGGCCATGATCGACACGGCCCAATCGGGCCTTGATCCGTCGCTGACATTTGCAGAGTTCGTGTCCGGCTCTGCCAACGTATTGGCACTCAACGCTGCCCAGCGCATGGCTGCGGTGGAAACGCCGCAGTTCTCGCCGCTCTATCTTAAAGGCTCGACCGGGCAGGGCAAAACGCACTTGCTCCACGCTATCGGCCACGCCTTTGCTGCCAACAAGCCCGGCGCGCGAATCTTCTACTGTTCAGCCGAACGCTTCATGATCGAATTCGTGCAGGCTATGCGCTCGAACGAGATGATCGAGTTCAAGTCGCGCCTGCGCGGGTTTGACATGCTGCTGGTCGATGACATCCAGTTCATCATCGGCAAAGCTTCGACGCAGGAGGAATTCCTTCACACGATCGATGCGCTGATGAGCGCGGGAAAGCGCCTGATCGTGGCGGCGGACCGCGCACCGCAGGCTCTGGACGGCGTCGAACAGCGCTTGCTTTCGCGCCTGTCGATGGGCCTTGTGGCCGATATCCAGCCCGCTGACATCGAACTGCGCCGCAAGATCCTCGAACATCGTCTTGCCCGCTTCAACAGCACGCAAGTGCCAGCAGACGTGATCGAATTCCTGGCCCGCACGATCAACCGCAATGTGCGCGAACTGGTGGGCGGCCTCAACAAGCTGATCGCTTATGCCCAGCTCACCGGCCAGCCAGTGTCGCTGCAACTGGCCGAGGAACAGCTGACCGATATCCTCTCGGCCAACCGCCGCCGCATCACCATTGATGAAATCCAGCGCACCGTCTGCCAGTTCTACCGCGTCGACCGCACCGAAATGGCTTCAAAGCGCCGCGCCCGTGCGGTTGTGCGTCCGCGTCAGGTGGCGATGTATCTCGCCAAGGTCCTGACCCCGCGCTCCTACCCGGAAATCGGGCGCAAGTTCGGTGGCCGCGATCACTCAACTGTAATCCACGCGGTGCGGTTGATCGAAGAACTGCGCACGCGCGATGCCGATATGGACGGCGATGTGCGCACCTTGCTGCGGCAGTTGGAAGACTGATTAAAGTCCAAAACGGTTCGCGCAGAGGCGCAGAGAAGAAATAGAGCCGCAGAGGAGTTGCGCCGGGCCGACAGGCCCCAGTGCCGACCAACGCTCAGTTCCAGAGCCGGGACAAAGATTTCCTTGCGGCTGTGCCGCCAGCACAACATTCCTCCGCGCCTCCCTTCTTCTCTGCGTCTCTGCGTGAACCCCTTCCTCTTTCCCGCCGCAGCCCCTACCTGCAAACCATGATCCCAGACCGCCTGAACCGCTTCGCCCGCCACATCGTCCTGCCAGAAGTCGGCGCGATGGGACAGGCAAGGCTTGCGGCATCACATGTCGTGCTGGTCGGCATGGGCGGCATCGGCTCACCCGCGGTGCAGTACCTTGCAGGCGCAGGCGTAGGGCACCTGACGCTGATCGATGACGATGTGGTCGAGGCGAGCAACCTGCAACGCCAGACGATCTATACGCAGGCCGATATCGGCAAGTCCAAGGCCGAGGCTGCAGCGGCTTGGGCGGCGGCGTTCGATCCTGCATTGGCGGTCACGGCCCATCTCACCCGGATCACGCGTGAGAACGCAGCAGAACTGATCGCCGGGGCCGATGTGGTGCTCGATGGCTCGGATAACTTCGCCACCCGCCTTGCTGTCTCGGACGCCTGCGTTGCGGCGGGCGTGCCGCTCACCAGCGCGGCACTGGGACGCTTTCAGGGGCAAGTCGCCAACTTTGCCGGACATCGCCCTGATCACGCCTGCTACCGCTGCTTCGTGGGCGACGCTTTCGATGCCGAAGATTGCGACACCTGTGCCGATCAGGGCGTGCTGGGCGCGATGGTGGGCATGGTCGGCGCATTCGGCGCGATGGCCGCGATGCGCGTGCTGCTGGAAGGCGTCTCGACCTTGGGCGATCCCCAATGGGGGCAGTTGCACATCCTCGACGGCCTCAAGCCATCGCTGCGCACGATGCGCATTGCCAAGGACCCAGAATGCAGTGGGTGCAACTCGGACGTCTGAGTTCCGATACCACTCCCCAGAAATCCGTTCGTGTCGAGCGAAGTCGAGACACTGTAGCGTCGGGCAAGCGTGTCTCGACTTCGCTCGACACGAACGGATCAAGGGAAATGAAAAAGGGCGCGAGGACCGCAGTCCCCGCGCCCTTTCTGTTTCGGCTAAAGCCCCCGCTTACGAAGCCAGCTTGCGCAGCACGTAGTGCAGGATGCCGCCGTTCATGAAGTATTCGACTTCATTGGCGGTATCGATGCGGCACAGTGCGGTGAAGGTCAGCTTGGTGCCATCGGGGCGGGTAACTTCCACTTCCACGTCCTGACGCGGCTGGAGGCCTGCCACACCCTTGATCGTGAACGTGTCGTCCCCGGTCAGGCCCAGCGAGGTGCGGTTCTGGCCTTCCTTGAACTGCAGCGGCAGCACGCCCATGCCGACCAGGTTCGAGCGGTGAATACGCTCGAAGCTTTCGACGATCACCGCGCGCACGCCCAGCAGGTTCGTGCCCTTGGCCGCCCAGTCACGGCTCGATCCGGTGCCATATTCCTTGCCTGCGATCACCACCGTCGGCGTGCCGTCGGCCTTGTGCTTCATCGCCACGTCGTAAACCGAACCAGCCTCGGCGCCATAGCGCGAGAAGCCGCCTTCGGTGCCGGGGACCATTTCGTTCTTGATGCGGATGTTGGCAAAGGTGCCGCGCATCATCACTTCGTGGTGGCCACGGCGCGCGCCGTAGGAGTTGAAGTCCGACTTGGCGACCTGATGCTCCATCAGCCACTTGCCGGCCGGGCTGTCAGCCTTGATCGACCCTGCCGGGCTGATGTGGTCGGTGGTGATCGAATCACCCAGGATCAGCAGCGGCTTGGCCTCGATGATGTCGTTCACCGGGGCCGGCGTCATGCTCATGCCTTCGAAGTACGGCGGGTTGGCGACATACGTCGATCCGGCGCGCCACGAATAGGTTTCGCTGCCCGTCACATTGATCGCCTGCCAGTGCGCATCGCCCTTGTAGACATCGGCATAGCGCGCCTGGAACATCGCGCGGTCCATGCAGCCCGCCATCGTGGTGGCAACTTCGCTGTTCGAAGGCCAGATGTCCTTCAGATAGACGTCAACGCCATCCTTGCTCACGCCGATCGGGGTGGTGGTGAAGTCTTCGATCACCGTGCCCTTGAGCGCATAGGCCACGACCAGCGGCGGCGAAGCGAGGAAGTTTGCGCGCACATCGGGTGAAACGCGCCCTTCGAAGTTGCGGTTGCCCGAGATCACCGCTGCGGCAACAAGGCCGTTGTCGTTGATCGCCTTGCTGATCGGTTCGGCCAGCGGGCCTGAATTGCCGATGCAGGTGGTGCAGCCATAGCCGACAAGGTTGAAGCCCACCGCATCCAGATGCTCCTGCAGCCCGGCGCGCACGAGGTAGTCGGTCACCACCTGCGATCCCGGTGCGAGCGAGGTCTTGACCCACGGCTTGGGCTTCAGGCCCAGTTCGTTGGCTTTCTTGGCCACGAGGCCCGCCGCCACCAGCACGCTGGGGTTCGATGTGTTGGTGCAACTGGTGATGGCCGCAATCGTCACGTCGCCATCGCCGATGTCGAAGTCCATGCCCGCCACCGGAACGCGCTGTTGCGCCTTCTTGTAGGTGTTGGCCATGTCGGCGTTGAACACGTCGTCCACTTCGGGAAGCGACACGCGGTCCTGCGGGCGCTTGGGTCCGGCGAGCGAAGGCACCACGGTGCCAAGGTCCAGTTCCAGCGTCGAGGAGAAGATCGGCTCAACCGCAGGGTCGATCCAGAAGCCCTGCTCCTTGGCATAAGCTTCGACCAGTGCAATCTGCGCTTCTTCGCGGCCGGTCAGGCGCAGGTAATCCAGCGTCTTGTCATCAATGCCGAAGAAGCCGCAGGTTGCGCCATATTCCGGGGCCATGTTGGCCAGCGTCGCACGGTCAGCAAGGCTCAGCGCAGCAAGACCGGGGCCGAAATATTCGACGAAACGGCCCACCACGCCATGCTTGCGCAACAGGTTGGTGCAGGTCAGCACGAGGTCGGTTGCAGTCACGCCTTCCTTCAGCTCACCGGTGAACTTGAAGCCTACCACTTCGGGGATCAGCATCGAAACCGGCTGGCCCAGCATCGCGGCCTCAGCCTCGATCCCGCCAACGCCCCAGCCCAACACGCCAAGGCCGTTGACCATCGTGGTGTGGCTGTCGGTGCCGACGCAGGTATCAGGATAAGCCACCGTCACGCCGTTCTGGTCGGTCGAACTCCACACTGTCTGCGCGATGTTCTCAAGGTTCACCTGATGGCAGATGCCGGTGCCCGGGGGCACAGCATAGAAATTGTTGAGGCTCTTCGATCCCCACTTGAGGAAGTCGTAGCGCTCCATGTTGCGCTCGTACTCGATCTCCATGTTCTGTTCGGCGGCCTTCGGGTGGCCGAATTCGTCGACCATCACCGAATGGTCGATGACGAGGTTGACCGGCACCAGCGGGTTGATACGCGAAGTATCTCCGCCCAGCGTGGCAATGGCATCGCGCATCGCGGCCAGATCGACCACGCAAGGCACGCCGGTGAAATCCTGCAGCAGCACGCGCGCGGGGCGATACTGGATTTCCTTGTTCGTGTCGGTCGGGTTCTTCTGCCAATCGATCACCGCCTTTACATCGTCGGTCGATACGGTGAAGCCGCCATCTTCAAAGCGCAGCAGGTTTTCCAGCAGCACCTTCATCGAGAAGGGCAGGCGCGAGATGTCGCCATATTGGGCTGCCGCTTTGGCAAGCGAATAGTAGGCAAAGTCCTTGCCGCCCACGCTCATCGTGCTGCGGGTGCCGAGTGTATCCTGTCCAACCTGAGTCATGGCTGTGCGTCTTCCCTCTGTGTCGCGGCCGCAATGCGGTTGCGCCACGCGGGGAAAAGCCTGGGCCAGAAACCCGGTGGCTGCGCGGCGGTTTACGGCCTGAAAGCCTGTGCGCGATGCGCGTAAACCGGCCATGCGTCAAGGGCGGGAAGCCCCCATTTTGCGCAGGTGCAGCACAATTTTCAGGTTCCCATCGCTTATTGAATTTCAATAGCAATAGTGCGTCGTCCGCGTTAGTGGGCAGGCGCTGCCGCACCCGCGCGCGTGGCATAAAGGCACCCAGCCACGATCAGCACCACCCCTGCCAGCATGGGTAGCGTTACCGGCTCGGCAAAGGCGATCCACCCCACAATCGCGGCCCATACGAACGCAGTATATTCCAGCGGCACCAACACTTGCGCCTCGGCCCGGCCATAGGCCCAGCTCAGCAACATGATAGAGACTGCCGACATTGCTGCCGATGCAATCAGCAACCACCACACTTCACCTGCGGGAAACGGCGCCAGCCACCACGCCCCAAGGCCCAGAAACCCGAACTGCACCAGCGCCTGAAAGAACGCCACCTCCTCGGGCCGTGCCAGCAGGGCCTGCTGGCGTTGCAACACCAGATTCCACGCATAGAGCACGGCGGAAATCAGCGTGGCAATCAGGCCCTTCAATGCTTCGGCATCGGCAGGGCCATCGAACTTGCTGCCCGCAATCACGCCCACGCCCGCCAGCGCCAACACCGATCCACCAATGGCGGCAGGCCGCACTTTCTCCCCCAGCAGCAGCGCCGCCAGATAGAGCGCGATCAGCGGCGCGATGAACGACAGCGCGATACCTTCGGCCAAAGGCAGCCGTACGATCCCATAAAAGAACAGCGTTGCCATGATGGAGGCGACCACACCGCGCAGCACATGCACTTTCAACGCGGCCTTTCCCGGCCAGCCTTGCCCGCGCACCAGCCAGATCGGGGCCATGATCACGGTTCCTGCCAGCCCGCGCCAGCACATCGCGGCATAAGCCCCCACTGCAATCGATGCGGCTTTCATTACCCCGTCCATCACCGAAAATAGCGCCAGGCCCGCCATGGCCGCCAGCACCGGTAACAACAACTTGGGAACTGGACCGGGCGGCTGACTGTTCATGAAAAAGGCCATAAGCAAACGGGTTGCCGTGCGAAACCGCATTTTCGCCCCGTGCCGGTTCATCATCACGATTCAGGCTGCAGAAAGGGACACTGCTTGATCATGCAGGCTACAATCGTGCCGGGCTTGATCGTTCAGGCGGCTTGGGGCAGGACCACAATGTACCATCGGCATGGGCCGTCCGAAATTTTTGCCGACCAGACCTTACAGGGAATCTGCAAACGTGAAGCGTGACATCGAAGGGGCCGGCCTTTCCGGCAAGTCGGGCATCGCTGTGATGATCGTCGCCTCCTTGCTGACCCCGGCCTCGGCCCTTGCGCAGCGTTCCGCGCCTGCCTCTGCCGCCCCGGTTGACCTGACAAAGCAGGTGCAGCCCAGCGTCCCCGCTGCTCCTGCCCCGCTTCCGCCCGAAGTTGCCGCACCTGTCGCACCCGAACCCGTGCCGCTGCCGCACTGGACGCAGGCCGATGCGCAGGCGCTGCTGGTGGCGATCAAGGGCATTGGTAAAGAAGGCCTGTTTCCAAAGGACTATCAGCCCGAGGCGCTGTCCGCCGCCATCGTCAAAGGTGAAAGCCCGGAACTGGATGAGACGGCCAACCGCCTGTTCAGCTGGTTGATCGAAGACTTGCGCGATGGCCGCACGCCCATGCCCGCGCGCGTGCAATGGTTCGCGGTCGATCCCGATCAAGACATGAACCCCACCCAGCTGATCATCGCATCGGCGCTGGAAAAGCATGATATCAAGGGCGCGCTTGATGCGCTGCTGCCCACCCACCCCGATTATGCCGCGCTCAAAGATGCTCTGCCCAAAGCCACCACGGCCAAGCAGTCCGCGCAAATCCGCGCCAACATGGACCGTTGGCGCTGGCTGGCGCGTGATCTTGGCACTCAGTACCTCCTCACCAACGTGCCCGAACAGATGCTGCGGCTGACCGTGCGCAACCGGATCATCAAGAGCTACAAGGTTGTCGTCGGCAAGCCCGGCCGCACTGCTACCCCGCAACTGGCCGAAACGGTCGAAGGCGTGATCTTCA
This sequence comes from Novosphingobium sp. HNCC26BN242, assembly GCF_057180525.1. Classification (NCBI taxonomy): domain Bacteria; kingdom Pseudomonadati; phylum Pseudomonadota; class Alphaproteobacteria; order Sphingomonadales; family Sphingomonadaceae; genus Novosphingobium; species Novosphingobium sp. HNCC26BN242. Next base: position 169,555 of record NZ_JBXUGM010000002.1, on the reverse strand, counting down.
ACCCTACCTGGACTGTCCCGCAGTCCATCGTCGTGGGCGAAGGGCTGGGCGCGCGGCTTGTAAACAACCCCAAGCAGGCTGAGCGCGAAGGCTACAAGGTCACCAAGACGGCCGATGGCACGATCTATGTCGTCCAGCAGCCCGGAGACAACAATTCGCTGGGCCGCATGAAGCTCGACATGCCCAATGAACACGCGATCTTCCTGCACGATACGCCCAGCAAGGCCGCTTTCAACCAGCCGGTCCGCGCGCTCAGCCACGGCTGCATCCGTGTGGAAGGTGCAGTGGAACTGGCGATGACAATGGGCATCCTCGGCGCGGCGATGACGCCCGAGGACGTGGCGCTGGCGCATACGTCCAAGGTCTATACCAAAGTGCCGATGACCAAGACCTTCCCGGTCTACATCACTTATTTCACCGTAGCCCGAGACGTGAACGGCATGCTGCGCTCGTTCACCGATGTCTACAACCGCGATGCCCCGGTGATCGCCAGCCTCGCCAAACCGCGCGAATTGCACACCACCCAGCGCAAGAGCACGGAAGAAGTGATCAAGCTGGATAATCCCCTGTAAGCTGGCCCCTCTGACGTGAGGACCCGGCTCAGTGTCTGCCAGCGCAAGGCCCGCTATGCGAGCCGCGAGGATGCCACCGAGGCCGCACTGAAAAGCGGCCTCGTCCTTCACGCCTATCACTGCGACCGCTGCTTGCGCTGGCACCTGACCAGCCGCACCAAGGGGCGGCGGGTGGCGCGTCCCTGATCCGCAAACAGTGCCTGCTCCCCCGCGAAGGCGGGGGCCTCGGTGTTGTTACGGAACGCTCGCTTAAACGGCCTGAGGCCCCCGCTTTCGCGGGGGAGCATGAAAGTAGAGAAGACGGTAAGCTACCCCAACCCCAGCCGGTCTGCGAAAATCAACCGCCCGCCGGACAAGTGCCACAGCGCCTCGTTGAAATCCTTCTCGCCCATCGCAAAGCAGCCGTCCGACCGGCCCAGCTTGCCCCACTTCTCCAGCATGTCTTCATTGGCATACCAGGCCGGGTGCAGCACGATAGCGCGGTCCAGCACGTTGGTGTTGTCGGGCGAAAGGCCGGTCAGGCGGATCGATGTGCCATATTTGCCCTTGTACCATTCGTTGGTCAGGTAGGCCCCGCGCGATGTGGCAAGGCTGCCCACCTCGTTCGAAAAGGCCTTGAGAAATCCGTCATGCTCCGGGTCTGATCCGCGGCCGTGCGACACCAGAAACGAGCGTACTTCGCCCCGTTCCAGATTGGCAAAGTGAAAGCGGGGCAGCGATGAAGGCATTGCAAAATCGGCAATCCCGACAATGTCGGTGCGCCACAGCGCGGCGCGGTGCTGTTCGACCTTTTCCTTGGCCAGTTCCAGAACGCGCCGATGCTGGTCATTCGGCTCGTAGACCGCCGCAGCCACCCGCGCCGGGATCACGGCAGCAGTGGCGCCGGCCGCAATGCCCGTCAGAACCGTTCGCCTGTTTACCTCGATTGTCATGTCCAGCCCCGTATCACGCCGCCCCCTTCTCGGGCGTGAACGTGCGATACTACGCTTTTGCGCCAATATTTCCAGCTTCTGCGCTCAAATGCGCCAAAGCGGGGCCATCCACGCGCATCACTGTCCATTCGTCCATGAACTTTGCGCCCAACGATTTGTAGAATCCGATGGCCGGTTCATTCCAGTCGAGAACCGACCATTCCAGCCGCGCGCAATCGCGCTCCACGGCCAGCCCCGCCAGGTGCGATAGCAACGCCTTGCCAAGGCCGGACCCGCGCGCTTCGGGCTGCACGAACAGGTCCTCCAGATAGATCCCCGGCTTGCCCTCAAAGGTCGAGAAATTGTGGAAGAACAAGGCGAAGCCCTGCGCCACGCCATCCACCTCGCCGATCACCACTTCGGCAAAGGGACGCGCGCCAAACAGCTTTGCGGTCAGCACGGCTTCGTCGAACCGTACTTTATGGGCAAGCTTCTCATACTCAGCCAGCGCGCGGATCAGGCGGGCGATCAGCGGGATATCATCGGCGGTGGCGGGGCGGATAGTTGGGGTCATTCCACAAACAATGCATTCAGATCGCGGCGACCGTCCAGCACTCTCAATATCTGCACGAGCCGTTCCGATTCAAATACGCGGTAGAACACAAGATGCGGTGCCCTTAGGATCGTTCGCGATCCGGCGAGGATATTTTCCTTAGGAGCGCCAATATTGGGAAAGTCGGAGAGCGCGGTGATCGCTTCTTCGATCCTAGCCAGTTGTCGATTGGCGGCTTCAAGGTCGTGGATCGCAATGTTTTGCCAGATTCCCAGCAAGTCTTGGCGCGCCTTGATGGCGCGCTCAATGCGGAAAGTCACGCCTTGCGCTCAGCCAGCATCCGTCTGCCTTCGGCAATAATCCCGTCAACCCCGTCCCAAGGCTCGAATCCGCTGGCGATGCCTTCTTCAAGCAGTCCGCGAATTCTGGCCAGCTCAGCATCGCGCCTGATCATCCAGCTGCGCAGGGCAGAATCAACCACTTGCTCGATCGATTCATATTCGCCTCCGGCGACAGCGCTTTTCGCACAGTCCAGCAACTCCACCGGAATTTCGACCGACAATTTCTCAAGCTTGCCCATGGTGAGAGCCTAACAATTTCCGCATGGCCAAGCCAGCCCCTACTCCGCCGCCTCGGTCACGCTCCCGGCATCGCTGGTTGCCGCTTCGATTTCGGCGGCTTTCTTTTCCACCAGCGCCACGATGTGGTCGAGCATGTCTTCGCTCTGCACGGTGTGGTCGGTCACGCCCGAAAGGTAGACCATGTGCTTGCCGTTGCCGCCGCCGGTCAGCCCGATGTCCGTCTCGCGCGCTTCGCCCGGGCCGTTGACCACGCAGCCCAGGACAGAGAGCGAGAGCGGGGTCTTGATGTGGGAGAGGCGGCTTTCCAGCGCTTCCACGGTGCGAATCACGTCAAAGCCCTGCCGCGCGCAGCTTGGGCACGATACCACACGGACGCCGCGGGTGCGCAGGCCCAAGCTTTTCAGGATTTCAAAGCCGACGCGCACTTCTTCTTCGGGCTCTGCCGAAAGCGAGACGCGAATCGTATCGCCCACGCCCGCCCAGAGCAGGCTGCCCAGCCCGATCGAGGACTTGACCGTGCCACCGATCAAACCGCCCGCCTCGGTAATGCCAAGGTGCAGCGGGCAATCGACCGCGTCGGCCAGCCCCATGTAGGCGGCGACCGCAAGGAACACATCAGAGGCTTTGACCGCCACTTTGTATTCGTGAAAATCGTGGTCCTGCAGCAGCTTGATGTGGTCGAGCGCAGATTCGATCAGCGCTTCGGGGCAGGGCTCGCCGTATTTTTCCAGCAGGTCTTTCTCAAGACTGCCCGCGTTCACGCCGATGCGGATGGCACAGCCATTGGCCTTGGCGGCGCGCACCACTTCGGCCACGCGGGCGTTGCTGCCGATGTTGCCCGGATTGATGCGCAGGCACGCAGCGCCAGCATCGGCGGCTTCCAACGCGCGTTGATAGTGAAAGTGGATGTCGGCCACGATCGGAATGCGCGCGGCTTTCACGATCTTGCCGAGCGCGGCGGTGCTTTCCACATCGGGGCACGAAACGCGGATGATATCGGCGCCCGCATCCTCGCACCGGCGGATCTGGTTGATCGTGGCGACCGGATCGGAGGTGAGGGTGTTGGTCATGGTCTGGACGGTGATCGGCGCATCGCCGCCGACAGGGACCGTGCCGACCATGATCTGGCGGCTCTTGCGACGCGCGATATCGCGCCATGGACGAATGGATGACATGCACGCGCTTATAGGCGCAAACGGTGAATCCTGAAAGGCACCTAGATGCACCTAGCAGCACCTAAACGCACCTAAGTGCGCCTAAAGCGCTCTGGCGAACATGAATTCGGGGTCAATGTGGTCGCCGACGGCGAAGGTGATGTCTGCCACCTTCTCCAAACCGTAGCGCCGATAGAATCGCTGGGCTTCCGGGTTGTCGGCATAGACCGAAAGCTGCATTTCATCCGCGCCCCACGCGCGCGCCTGCGCCAGCGCCCAATCCATCAGCCGCGCGCCGTGGCCGCGTCCGATCAGGTCGGGGTCGGTGTAAAGCTGCTTCAGCTCCATCGGTGCGGTGGCGGGGGTGTGGGGTGGTAGCGAGCTGGTGCGTACGATCTTGCAGAAGCTGGTGAGTTTGCCGCCCTGCTCGATCACTGCGATTTGCATTTCAGGATCGGTAAGTTGGGCCGAGATGGTAGCAGGCGCATGCGTTTCATCGAGGAAACGCGCAAGGTTTTCAGCGCTATAGAGGTGGCCGAATTTGGCCACGAAGGCACGGCGGCCCAGATCGGACAGGGTGGTAATATCGGCGAGGGTGGCAAGGCGGAGCATCATGGCTCCGCCTTACCCGGCCAAGGCCTGCTATTCCAAGTCTGTCAGCCCGCCTTTTCAGTCTTCACCTTGGTATAAGGCACGAACTGGCCGAGCCCGACCGAGCCACGCCAGAAGCCAGCGTTGCGATCAATCATCCGCACGATATCGACATTGCACAGTTGTGATCCGAACGGCGTGGTCAATATGATGTCGTTATCATCCAGCGTGGCCGCGCCTGAAACCGGGCGATTCACCCAGATCGTGTTGCCCGCTTCATAGACAATCGCCGTCTTGTCGTAGACGCGGGTGCCGTTGACGCGGGGGAGGTAGATGCAGTTCACCGGCTCTCCAGCGACGCGGCCTTCGAGCGTTTTGGCGAGCTGTTGTTCGGGTGTGAGACGCGGGCGGGCGTCGGCGGCGGCTCCAATGAGGAGCAGCGATCCGGCGGCCAGTGCCGCAGCGATCTTGCTGGCGGTATTCTTCATGACTGGCGCTTCCTTTCAAAACGATCTGTGATCGATAGCGCGAGTCGGCTGAACCCGTGCTGACCAATCAACGCAGGAAGCGCCGGAACCCTTCTTAGGCCGTTCCGCCCACCGTCAGCCCTTCGACCAGCAAGGTCGGCTGGCCAACGCCTGCAGGCACGCTTTGCCCGCCTTTGCCGCACACGCCCACGCCTTCGTCCAGCGCAAGATCGTTGCCGATGCCGGTGACTTTGGTGAGGCAGGTGGGGCCATCGCCGATCAGCGTGGCGCCCTTGATCGGTGCGCCCAGCTTGCCGTTTTCGATGCGATAGGCCTCGGTGCAGGAGAACACGAACTTGCCGCTGGTGATGTCCACCTGCCCGCCGCCGAACGACTTGGCGAAGATGCCGTTCTTGACGCGGCTGAGCAGTTCGGCGGGATCATCGTTGCCACCGCGCATGAAGGTGTTGGTCATGCGCGGCATGGGGGCGTGGGCAAAGTTTTCACGCCGCCCGTTGCCGGTGGGGGCCACGCCCATCAGCCGCGCGTTGAGGCGGTCATGGATATAGCCCTTGAGAATGCCGTCCTCGATCAGCACGTTTTCCTGTGTGGGCGTGCCTTCGTCGTCAATGGAGAGCGAGCCGCGACGTCCCTGCCCATTCACGCCCAGCAGTGTGCCATCATCGACTACGGTTACGCCGGGCGCAGCCACACGTTCGCCAATGCGGCCCGAAAAGGCGCTGGTTCCCTTGCGGTTGAAATCGCCTTCGAGCCCATGGCCGACCGCTTCATGCAGCAGCACACCGGGCCAGCCAGGGCCAAGCAGCACGGTCATCTCGCCCGCAGGAGCGGCAACCGATTCGAGGTTTACCAGTGCCTGTGCCAGCGCTTCATCAATCGCGCGGTTCCACGTTTCAGGCGCGAACAGATCGTCATAGAGGCGGCGGCCGCCGATGCCGAAGGAGCCGGTTTCGCGCCGTCCGTTGTGTTCGGCCACGATGGATACGTTGAGCCGTACCAGTGGGCGCACGTCATGCGCGACAAAGCCATCGGCGCGGACGATTTCGACAACTGACCACGATCCCGCCAGGGAAGCCGAGACTTGTGCCACGCGCGGATCGCGCGCGCGGGCGACGGCATCAATCGATTCGAGCAGTTTGACCTTGGCCTCAAACGGTACGGCATCCAAAGGCGAGGCTTCGGTATAGAGGTGGCGGTTGCTGCTGCGCGGGGCCGGGGCGGGCTGGCCCTGCGCGGGATCGAGCAGCTTCAGCGTTTCTCCGGCACGGGCGATGGCCGCAGCCGATATCTCGTTCGCGTGGGCAAATCCGGTCATCTCGCCCGAAACGCCGCGCAGGCCAAATCCGGCGTCGCGCGAATAGTCTGCCGTTTTCAGCCGACCATCATCGAAGCCGAAGCTCTCGCTGGCGATGAACTGAAGGTAAAGTTCGCCATCGTCGCACGATTTCAATGCATTGGCGGTGAGTGCCTGCGCTTCATCGGGCGAAAGCAGGCCAGAGCGGTAGAGCAGCGAGCGGGTGTCGATATCGGTCATGTTACCGATATAGGGTGGGTTAGGGCCGGGGGGAAGGCTGCTTGTCGGGCAGGTGCGGTGTTTGGCGCGGGCATCCTTCGACAAGCTCAGGATGAGCGTCCTTCGACAGCCTCAGGATGAGCGGGCGTTTCTTAATACCCCAACCGCTCATGCTGAGCCTGTCGAAGCATCCCGGCTTCAAGCAGCCTGTGCGCTGTCGGCAGGGCCGCCCTTCAGCACGAAGCGTTTGTCACAGTAGCCGCATTCGACGAATCCCCGCTCGTCAATTTCAAGCCAGACGCGCGGGTGGCCGAGTGCTGCACCGCCGCTAATGTCGGAGGCGCCATCGCACTTTACGCGGTGGTGATCGGTATAGACGGTTTCGGGTGCCTGCATCATGGGCACGCAACTAGCAAATCTGGCGCTCTCAGACAATTGCGTTTTGGCGAGTGGTGGTGCAGGCAGCGCGTCATGTCTTCAGCTGAAAATCCTGCTCCGGCCATTCGTATCCGCGATCTGGTAAAGCGTTATGCGCCCACCGGAAAGTCTTCGGGCAAGCTGGCGCTTGATGGCGTGAGCTTCGATGTGCCGCAGGGGCAGATATTTGGGCTGCTGGGGCCGAACGGCGCGGGCAAATCCACGCTGATTAACACGTTGGCGGGCCTGGTGATGAAGACATCGGGCACAGTGGAAATCTGGGGTCACGACATTGATCGCGATGTGCGCAATGCCAAGGCTTCGATCGGGATTGTGCCGCAGGAAATCGTGTTCGATCCGTTCTTTACGCCTGCCGAAGTTCTGGAAAATCAGGCCGGTCTCTATGGGGTGCCCAAATCGATGCGGCGGACGGTGGACCTGCTGCGCGCGGTGCACCTTTCGGACAAGGCCGATGCCTATGCACGGTCACTGTCCGGGGGCATGAAGCGGCGCCTGCTGATTGCCAAGGCGATGGTGCACAGCCCGCCGGTGCTGGTGCTGGACGAGCCGACCGCAGGCGTGGACGTGGAATTGCGGCGGCAGCTTTGGGAACTGGTGGGCGAGATGAACCGTGACGGGGTGACCGTGGTTTTGACCACGCATTACCTTGAGGAAGCAGAGGAACTCTGCGACCGTATCGCCATCATCAACCACGGCAAGCTGATTGCCAATATGCCGACGCGCGAAATGGTGGATCTGGCGCGTGAGAAGATCGTGGTGCTCACGGTAGACCGCGATGTGGATGTTGCGCCGCAGCATCCCGCTTTCCGCAAGAGTGTTGTGTCTGGCGAGCGGCAGATCGAGATCGGATACGACAAGGACGCGATGACCGCAGGCGAAGTGATGAGCCTGGTGCAGGGTCAAGGTTATGCCATCGTCGATGTTTCAACGCGCGAGGCCGATCTTGAAGATGTGTTTGTAACGCTGACGAGCCAGCCGCGTGAGGCGGCATAAACAGACAACGCCGCGTGAGGCGGCATAAACAGACAACGCCGCGTGAGGCTTTTTGATCGCAGATCGGCGCGTTTATTCGACTTTATAGATGGGCGTTTCATTACCGATGCGCTTACGCCAACCGCCGCCTTCCTGCCGGCGGATGTTTGTGCTGCAGTGCTTGCACTTGCCTGCAAATGCCTGGCCGTTCCATTCCACACTTTCCCGATCCGGCCGATGCCGGTTGAAAAAACAGAAAAATCGCGATCCCATCATGACTTAGTTACCCGTCAACATGCCCCTAAGTGAGAATACTTATCATGTTGCGGATGCGAAAAACAGGCCTCCCTTGGTTAACTTTCATTAAAATTATTGTTCATTTTCAATATTTAAAGGTTATTTTGCGGTTGCAAAAACCCGTTCGGCCACTTTCCTTCGCACCGCCCGCAGCGTAGGGCAAAAGTCCTGTCCCAAACGGACGGTACCTGAAGGGAGCTTTGAGTGATTGGGCAAAGGCAACCACAGCCCGAAAATGGGCACGATGTCCTGATCATCGGCTCTGGCGCAGCCGGGCTTACGGCGGCTCTGGTACTGGCTGAGACGTGCCGCGTGCTGGTGCTGGCCAAGGGTGCACTGGACGGCGGATCGACCAATTGGGCGCAAGGCGGCATTGCCGCCGTGCTGGACGAAGGCGATACCTTCGACGATCACATCCGCGATACGATGGTGGCAGGTGCTGGGCTCAACCGTCGCGAAACGGTGGAGTTCGTGGTCGAAAATGCCCCGCAAGCCATTGCGCGGCTGGCCGAACTTGGCGTGCCATTCAATGCTGAGGCTGGCGCTTTACACCTGACGCGCGAAGGGGGCCATTCGCACCGCCGCATTGTGCACGTGGATGATGCCACCGGCGCGGCGGTGCAGCAGGCGCTGCTCAAGGCCGCGCGCGAACATCCCAACGTGACGCTGCTGCCAGGGCGCACCTGCATCGATCTGATCACCGGGCGGCACGAAGCGGCGCGCTATTCGGGATCGGGGCGGGTCTGGGGCGTCTATGCGCTGGACGAGGCGACTGGCAAAGTCGAGGCTTTCACCGCGCGTGCCACGATTCTGGCCACTGGTGGGGCAGGGCGCGTCTACCAGTTCAGCACTGCACCGCGCGGCGCAACCGGCGATGGCATTGCCATGGCCTGGCGGGCGGGCGCGCGCGTTTCCAATATGGAGATGATGCAGTTCCACCCGACTTGCCTTTACAACCTCGACGTCAAGAACTTCCTGATCACCGAGGCGGTGCGGGGCGAGGGCGGGCGGCTGATCAATCCGCGTTCGGGCAAGCGGTTCATGGCGTTCTATGACAAGGAGCGGATGGAGCTGGCCCCGCGCGATGTGGTGGCCCGCGCGATCGATGCCGAGATCAAGAAGTTCGGCCTAGATTACGTCCATCTGGATATCAGCCACATGCCGGCCGATTTTGTGCGCGGGCACTTTCCAAACATTTACGAAAAGCTGATCGGCCTGGGTATCGACATGACCATAGATCCGATCCCGGTGGTGCCAGCACAGCACTATACCTGCGGGGGCGTGCTGATTGATCTGTACGGGCGCACGGACTTGCCGGGGCTTTATGCGGCGGGTGAATGCACCGAAAGCGGGCTGCACGGCGCCAATCGCCTGGCGTCGAACTCGCTGCTCGAATGCTTCGTGTTCGGCGATGCGGCGGCGCGCGATATCCTGCGGCGATGGGACAGCTTCGATGCGCCGCCACAAGTGCAGGCGTGGGATGAAAGCCGCGTCACCGATTCCGACGAGGAAGTGGTGATCAAGCAGAACTGGACCGAAATCCGCCGGTTCATGTGGAACTATGTGGGCATTGTGCGCACCGACAAGCGGCTGGAACGCGCGGCGCACCGCATTGCGCTATTGTCTGAGGAAGTGAACGACTATTACGGCCACTTCCGCGTGACCACGGACCTGATCGAACTGCGTAACCTGTTACAGAGCGCCGAATTGATCGTGCGTTCAGCGCGCGCGCGGCACGAAAGCCGGGGGCTTCACTATACGCTGGACTATCCGCAGACCGATGCCGCGGCGTGCGATACAGTGTTGGTGCCGTAACCGTTACGCCGCTTCGGCTTCCACGAATTCGGGATAGAATACCGGCGCGCGGGTGGACCAGCCGGGCGCGGTGGCGGCGGCTTCGCTGATGGACTGGAGCAGGTGGCGGCGGCGGTCCGGGCGGATCATCGGCAGCGCAGCGGCACCGCAGAACGCGCCGGGCAGCCAGGGCCGCGCTTCAGCACCGAGCAAGCGCTCGTAAAGGAAGCGATAAGCGGAAAACCCGTTAATGCGGCCTTGTTCAAGATCATAAGCGGTCAGGCGAATCAGAGGGCCGATAAAGGGTTCAAGCGTATCAACCCCTTCAATATGGCGTAGCAGCTGCCGTAGCATCGGAATTTCGGCATAGATTGCAAATTGAAAGCGGATCGAGCGTTCTTCATCCTCGGTGCGCGCCCAGCGTTGCTGCGCATCGCCCCGGTTCAGTGCAATGTCGAGGCTGCGGCGGATATAACGCTGTTCGCACGGTGCAAAGCTTGCAAACTCGCGCATTTCGGAAATGGTCATGCCGCTTGCATCAAATCGGGCCATCGTCGTGCTCCTGCGCCGCATGCAATAGGCATGGCAGCGCGACACTCCACGCATCGCACAACGTGGTTAACAGCGGGTAATTGGGCAGCCAGTGCTAACCAAACGCGCTATAGGCACCGTAAGCGCTGGTCAGAGTCAGCACAGCACCGACCATGATCAGCATAGTCTTGGCCGGAATGTGCTTTGCCGCCCATGCGCCAAACGGAGCAGCGGCGACGCCACCGATCAGGAAGCCGAGCGTTGGCCCAGCCAAATCCGCCACGCCGATCTGCCAGATGAACGTGGCCGAGACGGTGAGCGTGAGGAAGAACTCAACCGTGTTGACAGTGCCGACGACTTTGCGCGGGTCTGCGCCTTGAATCAGCAAGTTGGACGTGACCACTGGCCCCCAGCCGCCGCCGCCCGCAGCATCAAGGAATCCTCCGGCAAGGCCAAGCGGGGCCACCCACCGGGCATCGCGCAGTTTGGGCGGGTACAAAATGCCGCGCACCAGCAGATACAGGCCAATGCCGGCAAGATAGGTCAGCACCCAGGGCTTTACCACCGACGCATCAAGCGAGGACAGCACATAGGCACCCAGAATGCCACCGGCCATGCCGGGCAGGAGCAGGCGGAAGAACAGCTTCTTGTCGACATTGCCATGAATCAGGTGGCTGATCCCTGAAGTGGCGGTCGTGAAGCATTCGACGATGTGGACCCGCTGCGAGGCAAGCGCAGGCGGAACGCCGAGTACGCCAACCATCAGTGTGTTGGATATCACGCCAAACGCCATGCCCAGTGCACCGTCGATCATCTGGGCGGCAAAGCCGACCGCGATGAACGGAAGAAGCGCCGAAAGATCGATACCGACCAGAAAATCCATCGCGAGCCCCCACCTGTTACCGCGCACCGGATAAGATAATCAAACTCTACCGGGAAGGAAGAATTTAAACTCTACCGCAAAGACAGAGTTTTTTGCGGTAAACCGGTATGCGGTACGGCGATGCCAATGGCGATCCATTGCGGCCTGACAAGCAGTAATATTGCCGAACTGGTCAGATATCGATGTCGGCCCAGATGGCCGCATGGTCCGAACCTGCTTCGGCGGGTCGCGCAACTTCGGCATAGGCGTCCCAGCGCCGGGGGCGCGAACCGGGCCACATGCCCTTGCGGAAAACGCCACCAGTGCGCACGCGATCGAACAGGGCGGGGGAGAGCAGGATGTAGTCGATCTTGTTGCCGGCGTTGCACAGACCATACGTGCCGGGGTAGCCGCCATCATCAAACGAAGGGTGGGCAAAGATGTCTTGCAAATCGGTGTCTTGAAGCACCGGCGAGAGCGTATCGCTGTCGGGCGTGTCGTTCATATCGCCGATAATGGCGATGTTCTGAACCCCGTTGGCGATATGGCTGCGGTAGATTTCGGCAACCCGTTCGGCCTGTGCCTTTCGCTTTGCATCGGATGCCGCCTTGCCGCCATATCCCTTGCTTTTCAGATGGTTGACCAGAACCAGCACTTTTGCGCCGCCCGGTGTCGTAATCTCGAACTGGGCGCAATCGCGCGAAAAGGTGGGCTGGCCATTGGACAGGCGATCATCGACATGGCTGCGCAGTGCACCGATCGGATATCCCTCGCGGCTCATCAGGCCAACGTCGATCCCGCGTTCGTCATTGCCATCGATCAGCATGACATGGCGGAAGGGCGCGCCGCCCAGTGCGGGCAGGATTTCGGCGTTGAAGGCGGCGAGGACGGGCCGACTCTCAGCCTCGACAATGCCCAGCACATCGGCCTGCAAATCGATCATCACGCGGGCCGTGTTGCGCATGGCATGTTCGTTCACCGGCGCATCGCGCAGTTCGAGCGACCCCACCCAATCGGCGCGGCCATGCGCATCGATTACGATACCGCCGGTCTTTGGCCGCCGCAACAGGCCGCCCCGGTTGCGGCGCAGCAGCACGAAGGGGCCGGTATCGGACTTCTCCAGCCCCAGTTCGATCATCAGCTTGGCCATTTGGGCACGATCTGCGTCGCTGTAGTGGCTTTGGCCCAGCAGCGCGTTGAGAGCGGCAAACTTTTCGAGGACCGGACGACCATCCGCCCAACTATCGAGGTTCATCGCCTTGGCGCGATCGAACAGGTTTTCGACATTGTAGACGGCGAGTTTCATCGCACTCTCCCACTATCCGGCCCCAATATCTGGCTCCGATATTGAGAAGGCAGTAGATCTATTACATTGCGACTTGAAGACCCAAACTATCGCCGCCGGTATCGAAAGTACCAGACTTCGTGGCCATAGACGGTGCGCGCCTTGTGTTCATAGCGCGTTTCGGGCCAGCCGCCTGGACGCACCTGAAAATCGCGCGCGTCCTTTGCCAGCCATTCGAACTGGTGCTTGTGGCGGCGCATGACCATAAGCGCATGGCGCAGATAGACGGCGTGATCGGTGCCGAACCGGAATTCACCACCCGGACGTAGTTTGGCCGCAATCAGATCGAGCGGGCCGTCGTTCATCATGCGCCGCTTGGCATGGCGAGCCTTGGGCCAGGGATCGGGATGGAGCAGGTAGACGAATGACAGCGCGTCATCGGGAATGCGGCGCAGCACTTCAAGCGCATCCCCATGGTGGATGCGCACGTTGGGGATGGGTGGGTGCGCTCCGTTATCCCCGGAGACATGCGTCAGCGCCTGCGCCACGCCATTAAGAAATGGTTCGGCCCCGATGAAGCCGTGATCGGGCAGCATGTCGGCGCGGAAGGCCATGTGCTCGCCCCCGCCAAAGCCGATCTCGAAATGCAACGGGCGGTCATCGCCGAACAGCGCCTGCGGGGTGATCGGCCCTTCGGCCGGCATGGCAATCTGCGGCAACAGATCATCGACCAGCCCCTGCTGGCCCTGCCGCAAAGGCTTGCCCTTGGCGCGGCCATAAAGGCGGTTGATCGTGGTGGGATCGCCGGATTTGTATGCTGTCATCGCGCGGGCATTGGCAGTCGGCCCGGCAACGGTCAAGATTCGGTGGCTCGATCAAACTCTCCACGCAGAACGCTGGCATGTTTGGCCCACAAAAAAATTGGGATAGACGCAATCAGGCACCTGTGGTGATCAGGAGTCATGACGGCCCCTGCACGACTTTCTGGCTCGCTTGAGGATCTCACCGACAAGGAGCTTGAAATCTTGCACCTGCTTACAACAGGGCACACTGTCAAATCCATTGCTGTGCGGCTGGGACGTTCCGAGGCTTCCATCAACGAGCGCTTGCGCGATGCGCGGCGCAAGACCGGGATTGGCAGCAGCCGCGAACTTGCGCGCCTTGTCGAAGCACGCAGAACAGCCTGCAAGAATGCCGTGACCCAAGAAAATTGGGACAAGAATATCGAGCTTCCAGCGCCTCAATATTCGGAGGACGAACTGGCACCGCCCGCATCAGACGGGCCTCCCAGATCGAAAGGAAGAATTCTCATGTTTATCGCAATCCCCTTTGCCGCTGGTCTGATGATCATGGCTGCGGACTTGATGTCGCCCTCGTCCGATTCATCGGCTGCACAACAGCCAGTTGGTGTCCAGATGCCGCTTGCCGGTAGCTGGTTGCTGGATGTTGCCCGCATGCCGGCCGAGGAAAGGCCGCGCCGCGTGACAATTACTTTCGCCATTTCACCTGATGGCAAATGGAAGACGCTTGTGGAGATCGTCAGTCCCGATGGTTCCACAAGACAGGCAATTTCGACGGCAGCGCTGGACGGTGTTCCTGTCCCGGTGGAGGGCAACATGGATTTCATCGATAGCGTGGCATTGCGCCAGCCCTCGCCAGAGACCTTGGTGATGACGCTTGGTAAAGACGGGAAACCGGCCTCCACGCGTGTCTACACCGTTGCCAAGGACAAGAGATCAATGACCGAAACGATCGTGTGGTCCGGCAGCGGAATGCAGAAGCAGGAAACCACATACTTCAGCCGTATCGGATAAGCAGTTCCTGCCCAGCTGATGCCACTGGGCCCAACTGATGCCACTGGGCCCAACTGATTCCACTGGGCCCAACTGATGCCACTGGGCCCAGCTGATGCCACTGGGGTTGCCAGGCCAAACGAAAACGGCTCGCCGGGGAGGGCGAGCCGTTTCTCCAGGGATCAGTCGGTGCGGGGCTGAAGCCGCACCTGTTGTTTCAGGCCGCTTCGATCACGCTCATGTCATCAGGATCGCGCAGCACATAGCCGCGGCCCCAGACGGTTTCGATGTAGTTTTCACCACCACAGGCATGCGCCAGTTTCTTGCGCAGCTTGCAGATGAACACGTCGATGATCTTGAGTTCGGGTTCGTCCATCCCGCCATACAGGTGGTTCAGGAACATTTCCTTGGTAAGCGTCGTGCCCTTGCGCAAGCTGAGCAGTTCCAGCATCGCGTATTCCTTGCCGGTCAGGTGCACGCGGGCGCTATCGACCTCGACCGTCTTGGCATCGAGATTGACCGAAAGCTTGCCGGTGCGGATGACCGATTGCGAATGGCCCTTTGACCGGCGCACCACGGCATGGATGCGGGCGATCAGTTCTTCGCGGTGGAACGGCTTGGTCACGTAATCGTCGGCACCAAAGCCGAACGAGCGGACTTTGCTGTCCATTTCCGAAATGCCGGACAGGATCAGCACCGGGGTTTGCACTTTGGCGACGCGCAGCTTTTTCAGCACATCGTAGCCGTGCATATCCGGCAGGTTCAGGTCGAGCAAGATGATGTCGTAATCATAGAGCTTACCCAGATCGAGGCCTTCTTCGCCAAGATCGGTCGAATAGACATTGAAGCCTTCGGTGGTGAGCATAAGCTCGATCGCCTTGGCCGTGGTTGGTTCGTCTTCAATCAGCAGTACGCGCATTGAACTGCCCCTTTTCTTGCCAGTCCCCGTTGGCAATTAACCCACTACAAATTCCGGGTTGCCCGCCATTAACCATAGGAGAAATGAACATGAAAGGTTAATTTGTTGTAAAGCCGATGCGCGGTTCCTGCCCGGTTATCTGGAAAATGCCGTGGTAACGCAGCGCCATGGCCGCAAAGTGATTCAAATTGCGGCAAAAATCCTTGTGATTCCAGCTGTTCCAGAATGAATCAGCGCCACTTTGCGATTAACACCACAACGGACGAATATTAACGAATCGCCTTGTCATTGCTAGATTCCGATACGTCTGAAACCCGAATCAGGCCCCTGCCACGCCCAGACTTGACGCAGCCTCGCGCAGCTTGCGTGCCGCAGCACCATCGTTGCGCAGCGCCACAAGGCCCTTTTGCAGCGCGGCGGCAGCCTGTTTGGGCTCACCAAGCTGCATGCGGCTGCGCAGCAGCATGATCCAGCCATCGACATTGCCCGGGTTGGTTTCCAGCTTCGCTTCAAGCCCATCTACCATGCCCCGGATCATCGTGGCTTGCGCGCCTTTGGGTAGGGCGGCGGCGGCTTTGATCTGTTCGCTGGATGGACCAGGAATGGCTGCTGCAGCCTTCATCGGACCATCGGTGACGGCGCCGCCCGATGGTGCGGCAAACTGTGCTTCGGCCAGACGTTTTTCCACCTCGATCTTGCGCTTTTCGCCCACAGCGCGGATCACCGAGCGGATATCCTCGGCATAGGGCGCATCGGACGGGGTATCTTCCAGCAGATCGAACCACGCGTTGATCGCCTGACGGTGGCGGCCCGCAAGATCCAAGGCGACGGCGCGGAAATAGCGCGCGCGCGCATCCTTGGGATCAAGCTTGATCGCCTTGTCGAAAGCTGCGCGCGCATCGCGCGGCATCCGCCCTTCTTCCTTGCTGGCCAATACCAGCGCTTCGCCCAGGAACGACCACGTCTGCGCGTTTTCGGGATCCAGCGTCGTGGCCTTTTTCAACGCTGTGGCGGCTTCGGCATAGCGTTCGGTCTGGAAATAGGACCAGCCCAGCATGCGCCAGCCTTCGGCATCGTCGGGCTTTTCGGCCAGCTTTGCCTCCAGCTTGGTAATCACATCATCAACCGAAGGCTGCTGGCTCGGCTCTGTCGGCGGCGGCACTGCGGGTGGCGGCGGATTTTCGGGGCCACGCACCATGGCCATGCCACCTGCCCCCAGCGCAATCACGGCTGCTGCGATCAGCGCGATTCGGCCAATGCGCGATGCCCCTTCTGCGCCACCTTCTGCTATCGGGCGAGTTTCAGGGGCTGGCTTTGGCTCGATCATTCTGAACTCCTGCCGGATAGCGGCATCCGTGCCTTTTGCGCATATCGCGCCCGATAGGCAACGCGCAACCCGTTGCGATGAAGCACAACCTGACTCTGTGGCGCGGCATATGGCGGCGGTGCCGATATTTGTTTCTGGCAATGCGCGACGCATCCGTTAAGGTCTGCCTCAGGGGTCGCAAATCGGTATGAAAAGCAGGCGCGCGCAGGGACATGTGCCGTCGGTTGGCGATGCGGGGGACGCACACCGGTGAGCGAAGTTTTCAAAGTGGTGATCATCGGTTCCGGCCCGGCGGGAATCAGCGCCGCCAGCCGTGCTGCGCAGCTCGGCCTGTCCCACGTGCTGCTGGAAAAGGCGGACCACCTTTCCGATACGATCTTCAAATACCAGAAGGGCAAGCATGTGATGGCCACGCCATCGCAACTGGTCCTGCGGTCCGATCAGGAGTTTGATGCCGGCAAGCGGGAGGATATCCTCGACAAATGGAACGCGCGCACGGCGGCCCTCGGCGTAAACGTGAAATACAATGCCGAAGTGAAGGCGATCAAGGGCACCGGTGAGGCCATTGCCGGATCGGTCCAGAAGATCGTGGCGCGCGCGCGCGATGGATCGACAAAAACCACCGAACTGCAACGGCATGCCTCGCCCTATGCGATCACGCTGACCAATGGCGAGACGGTGCTGGCGCAGAACGTGGTGCTGGCCATCGGCACGCAGGGCAATCCCAACCTGATGCGCTGCCCCGGCGGCGACCTGCCGCATGTGACCTATCAGCTGGACGATCCTTATGCGGTGATCGATCAGCATGTCATCGTCGTCGGCACAGGCGATGCGGGAATCGAGAATGCGCGCGGACTGGTGGAGGACCCGGCGCAGGGCAACACCGTGACCATCCTCAACCGCAACCCGCGCTCCACCAATGTCCGCGAAAGCTTTTCCACCGCCAAGGAACCCAATGCCAAGGCGCTGATCGAAGATGATGCGGCCGGGCGGCTGACGATCCGCTACGAAGCTGAGACCAGCGCGGTGGAGCCGGGCTGGGTCACGCTTTCCACCCGCGATGGCGAGGAGCGTATCCGGTGTGACCGGATCATCGCGCGCATCGGCTCTGCCCCGCCGCGCGCCTTCGTTGAAAGCTGCGGCATCGAATTTGCCAGCGCTGATCGGCTGGCCTTCCCGACATTGTCGCCGCAATTTGAATCGACCGCGCCGGGCATTTTCGTGATCGGCGCACTGGCGGGCTATCCGCTGATCAAGCACTGCATGAATCAGGGCTATGATGTTGTTGAATTCATCAATGGCAACAAGGACCTGAAACCGGCGGACGAACCTCTGCTGGAAGCCAAGTTTGCAGGGCTTCCGGGGCAGCGCGCGGTCAATGACTGGCTGGATTTCCTGCGCGCCAATGTGGCCATCCTTGAAGGGATGACGACGCTGCAGTTGCGCGAATTCATGCTGGATTCGCAAGCGCGCGCCTATGCCGCAGGCGACGTGATCTTCGAGAAGAATGATCCGGGTTCCTCGCTCTTTGCCATCGCATCGGGCGGGGTCAACGTGCGGCTTGATCCCAAGGACGCCGCAAAAGTGGTGGCGATCCCGGCGGGGTCGATCTTTGGCGAAGTGGGGCTGATTTCCGGGCGCAAGCGCGGGGCGACGGTGGTGGCGGCGCACGATACGGTCTGTATCGAGATCAGCCGCAACGCTGCATTGAAGCTGCAAAGCCAGGTGCCAAGCGCCCGCCGCGCGATTGAGCGGATATCGACCGAGCGGCAGATCCTGCAGATGTTCGGATCGGGCCTGACGCCCGCCGATATCGCCGAAGTGGTCGATGGATCAAAGATCATGCAGGTCCGCGCGGGCGAGGCGATCATCAAGGAAGGCGATGATAACCGCGATATCTATGTGATCCGCGTGGGCTCGATGATCGTGGAAAAGGAAGTTGGCGGAAAGCCCGTGTTCCTTTCCTACCTGCCCGCCGGATCCTATGTGGGGGAAATGGCGGTGATCGACGGCGGCCTGCGCACCGCCACGGTGCGCGCCGCGATCAAGAGCGAGGTGATCCGCATTGATGGCAAGGCTTTCCGGCGCGTGCTGGCCGCCAAACCGGCTCTGCTCGATAGCGCGCGCAAGCAGATGGAGGTGCGCCGCGCGACCAACGCCTTCATCGAAACCAAGAAGGACACGTTCTCAGGCGTTGTCGATCTCTATTCGGAACAGGCCAAGTTCCTCGTCTCCCAAGGGCTGGGCGAGGCGACCGACGTGCTGCTGATTGATGAGCGGCTGTGCGTGGGCTGCGACAATTGCGAAAAGGCCTGCGCCGATAGTCATGACGGATTATCTCGGCTGGACCGCGAGGCGGGCAAGAGCTTTGCCCATCTGCACGTGCCCACATCGTGCCGCCACTGTGAACACCCGCATTGCATGGCCGATTGCCCGCCCAATGCGATCCAGCGCGGGCCGGATGGCGAAGTGACGATCAACGATACCTGCATCGGCTGCGGCAATTGTCAGCGCAACTGCCCCTATGGCGTGATTCGCATGGACAAGGTCCCGCCAAAGAAGCCTTCGCTGCTGTCATGGCTGCTGTTCGGGGCAGGGCCGGGGCCGGGGGAACCTTCATACAAATGGTCAAAAAAGCATACCAAATATACCGGTGATCCCGTGGTGGACGAGGCGCTGGACCGCAAGAAGGCGATCAAGTGCGATATGTGTTCAGGGATAGAGGGTGGCCCCAGCTGTGTGCGCGCATGCCCCACGGGCGCGGCCATTCGCGTTTCGCCGGACGAGTTTCTGACGGTGGCCCGGCTTGAGAACGAGGGGGCTTGAGCGATGGCGTCTGTTGCTCCCAATAAAAAGACTGGCCTTAAAAAGACCGGGACATCGCGCCAGCGCCAGAGCATGCACGAAGGGTTCCTGACCCATCGCAACATGGTTTGGGCCAAGCTTTCAGCCGCGCTCGCGCTGGCACTGACGGTGCTCTATATTTTCGTGCCGCTGCCGGGCACGCACTTTGGCGCAAGCTGGCTGGGCTATACGCTGGGCACCGTCGGCGCGCTGCTCATCCTGTGGCTAACCATGCTGGGCATGCGCAAGCGCGCGATCACGCCGGGGCGGTGGAGCCTTAAGGCGTGGACTTCGGCGCATGTCTATCTGGGCCTGCTGGTCACCGTGGTAGGCACGCTGCATTCGGGCTTTGAATTTGCGTGGAATGTCCACACGCTGGCTTGGGCGCTGATGCTGCTGGTGGTGGGATCGGGCATTTTCGGCATCTATGCGTATGCCACGCTCCCGCGCGCGCTTTCGGCCAACCGTTATGACGCAGATGGCGCGATCACCGAAAAGCAGATGATTGAGGCGCTGCGGTCCTTGGACCGGCAGATCCACGATGCGGCGCAACCGCTGGATGCGCAGGCCGCCACGGTGGTCGGGCAAAGTCTTGAGCAGGACCCGTTCAGCGGTAGCTTCTGGAACCGCGTGACAGGCATCTATGCTGGCTGTTCGACGCATGCCGCTATCACCGAATTGCGCGCGTTACGTGCAGCACGCCAGCGCACCAAGGATGATCTGCTTGGCCGGATCGAGGCGCAACTGGCGCGCAAGGAGGCCCTGTTGGAACGCCTGCGCCAGCATTTGAAGCTGAAGGCATGGCTGCAGGCCTGGCTCTATGTCCATGTCCCCGTCACTTTCGCGCTGATTGCTGCCCTATCGGCGCATGTCGTCAGCGTGTTCTTCTACTGGTGAGCGCACGATGAGCTTCGTTGTCCGCCAGATTGCACTCAAGGCCAGCGGCGAGGAAATCGTCCGTTCCGCCGACTATGCGATGGCCGAGATCACTGTTGGCCGCAATGCAGCCTGCGCAGTTCATCTGCCCGATCTTGCGGTGAACCCGATCCATGCCCGACTTGCGCTGGATGCCGGCGGAATGTTGACGGTCACAGCAACGACGGACCAGCCGTTCGGCCTGAATGGCCGCAACGCGCGGCTGGCGGAAATTGATCCGGCCATTGGCGGCGAGCTGTCGTTTGGCGGGCACCGCATCGCAGTTTCGCTGGACGATGATTTCGCACGCGTGCTGCTGACCGTGCGCCGGGTGGAGGCGGTATCGGATTCGGCCGAAGACCGCGATATCGGCGCGGCCTATTCGCTCAAAGGCCTGCTGCCGGGCAAACGCATTTCGGCATGGGGCTTTGCGCTGTTCGTGCTGTTCGCGTTTCTTGCGTTTCCGCTTTACAGTTACGCCACGTACAAACCATTGGCGATGGACAAGGACGCGCGACGGCCCGATGGCATCCATGGTGATCAAAGCTGGTCCTCCGGCCTTTTGAGCATTTCGCACAAGGCGCTGAATGAGGATTGTCAGGCCTGCCATACGCAGGCTTTCGTGGCGGTGACCGATAACGCGTGCCTGACCTGCCATACCAAGGACGCGCACGATCATATTGCGGACAAGGCGCGCCTGCTGCAATCGCGCGGTGCGCCCGAAGGCATGGCGGCAGTGCAGCGCGCGGTGGCCAGTGCCTTCAACCGTCCGGCGGGGCGATGTGTGGATTGTCACACTGAACATGAAGGCGCAGGTGCTATGCCTGCAACCCAGCAGCAGTTTTGCGCGGACTGCCATGACGGGATGAAAGGTCGCTTGCCCGATACAAAAATCGCCGATGCCGCCGATTTTGGAACGGCCCACCCGCAGTTCAGGCCCGCGCTTGTGCGGGGCAGTGAACGGGGCAAGCCGCTGTTCCAGCGCGTGGCGTGGAGCGCCGGGTTGCAGGAAAACAACGGCCTGAAATTCACGCACGGCCAACACATGTCCAAGACCAATGGTATCGCGCAGATGGTGCGGCGGATGCCGGACCAGTTTGCGGCGAAGGATGCGCTCAACTGCGCCGATTGCCATCAGGCCGATTCAGCAGGCGCGCGTTTTCAGCCGGTTGATATGGAGCAGGCCTGCCAGGCGTGCCATTCGCTGAGCTTCGATCAGATCGGCGGCACATTCCGCACCTTGCGCCATGGCGAGCCAGCGCAAGTCGTGGCCGATCTGCGCGCGTTCTATCGCAGCACCGCGCCTGCGCGTCCGGCCAACTTGTCGGGCATGGCGCGGCGCGTGCCCGGTGATGCTGCGCAGCAATCCACAGCAGCAGACTATGCCCGCGCCGTGCGGTTCTATCCCGGCGGGGCCGATCAGGCGATTACCCAGGTCTTTTCCGAAGGCGGCATGTGCAACGATTGCCATGTGGTGACACGCGGTGGGACCGCGCAGACCGCAGGCTTTGCGATCCAGCCGGTTGCCCAGAACGACCGCTATTTCCGCAAGGGCTGGTTCGATCACAAGGTGCACGTGCAAAGCGATTGCGTGGAATGCCATACCGGCGCCACCACTTCGAACAAGGCCACGGACCTGCTGATACCGGGCATCGAAGGCCAAGGCGGGTGCCGCACCTGCCATGTCGGCGGAGATGGTGCGAAGCTTGCAACGGCATCCGTGAAGGACCCTGTCGATTCTTCGTGCGCGATGTGTCACTCCTATCACATGGGCGCTGGTGCCCCTTGGGTGCCGAAGAATGACCGCAAGAAATCGGACGGGCAGAGTGTGGCTGTGGCAAGCCGTCCGCACTTCCCAATCAAGCTGCACTGAACGGCCGTGGGGGGACGATGCTGATAGCGCAAGTCACCGATATTCATCTGGGGTTCGAACCCGATTCGCCCGGGGAATTCAACCGGCAGCGGCTGGACCGTGTGCTCGATGAACTGGCGGTGATGCGCCCACGCCCCGACATGCTTGTGGCCACTGGAGATCTGATCGACCGAGGTGACAAGGTCAGTTACGAACGCCTGCGCGAAGCCTTTTCCGGCCTGCCGTTTCCGGTGCACTATGCGCTTGGCAACCACGATGCGCGCGCGACTTTTGCCGAAGTTTTCCCGGAAGCGCCATTCGATGGTGGCTTCCTGCAATATGTGATCGATGCAGGGGCGCTGCGGCTGATCGTGCTCGATACCTTGGAAGAAGGCCGCCACGGCGGCGCCTTCTGCGAGGCGCGCGCGGCGTGGTTCACCGCGCGGCTCGATGAAGCGCCCGATGCGCGCACGCTGGTGGTGCTGCACCACCCGCCAATGGAAGTGGGCATCGCGTGGATGAACACCGATCCGTCAGAGCCGTGGGTGGAGCGGCTGGCGCAATGCGTGCGCGGGCGCAGCAACATCGTCGGCATGATCTGCGGCCATATCCACCGCGCCATCGCTACCACATGGGAGGGCACGCTGGTGGCCACCTGTCCATCCACCGCGCCGCAAGTGGCGCTCGATCTGCGGCCGATTGACCCCGATCATCCTGATGAGCGCAACCTGATCCTTGCCGATCCTCCCGGCTATGCGCTGCACTGGTTCAACGGGCGCGAACTGATCACGCACTGGGACACCGCCGAAGACCATCAGGTGCTGGCAAAGTTTGACGCCAACCTGACCGACATGGTGCGCGATATGCTGGCCGAGCGTCCCGATCCGACCTGATCCTTAACGGACCCCGGCCAATGCCTTTTGCCGCCGCCGCTGCACTGAACTGCCAAGGCCGATAGCCTCGCGATATTTCGCCACCGTGCGCCGCGCGAGATCGAAACCCTTGGCCTTCAGCAGATCGACCAGCGCATCGTCCGAAAGGATCGCTTTGGGGTCTTCGGCATCGATCAGCGTGCGGATCGCGGCCTTTACTGCCTCGGCCGAAGCCCCTTCGCCATCGGAGGAGCCGACGCCCGAGGTGAAGAAGTATTTCAGCTCAAACGTCCCGCGATTGCAGTGCAGGTACTTGTTCGAGGTCACGCGGCTGACGGTCGATTCGTGCATTTCAATTGCCTCGGCCACCTGCCGCAGCGTCAACGGGCGCAGATGGGCCACGCCATGGCGGAAAAAGCCATCCTGCTGCTTCACGATTTCGGCGGCCACTTTCAGGATCGTCTTCTGCCGCTGGTCCAGCGCTTTGAGCAACCAATTGGCATCGGCGAGCTTTTCGCCCAGCCAGGCCTTGGCCTCCTTGCCCACGCAAGCCCCGCGCATCTCCACATAGTAGCTGCGGTTGACGATCAGGCGCGGCAGCGTGGCCTGATTGATGGCAATGTCCCACCCGCCGCTCACCGTGCTGCGGATCAGGATATCGGGCACCACGGATTCGGCCACACCCCCGCCAAAGCGCAAGCCCGGGCGCGGATCATAGCTGCGCAGTTCGGCCAGCATATCGGCAAAATCTTCATCATCGACATTGCACAGCCGCTTCAGCCGCGCGATCTCGCCGCGCGCGACCAGCTCCAGATTGTCAATCAGCCGCGCCATGCACGGATCATAGCGGTCCGCTTCCTTGGCCTGCAGTGCGATGCATTCAGCCAGATTGCGCGCGCCAACGCCGGTGGGATCAAGCGATTGTACCAGCCCCAGCGCGCGTTCTACCACGACGAACGAAAGCCCCAGCGCGTCGGCCACTTCGCTCAATGGCACGCGCAGATAGCCCGCCTCATCCAGCTGATCGATCAGCCAGCGCGCCACAAACAGCAGTTGGGCATCAGATGTGGCCGCGCCGATCTGGCCGTGCAGGTGTTCGGCTAGCGACAGGTCAAAGTGGCCATGCTCGTCAATATCCGGCCCTTCGCCGCCGCTGCCGGTGCTCTCACGCGCAGAAGACAGTTCAAGCCGCGCGCCGTCGCCAGTATCGCGGTCCCTGTCGAGCGCGGTGGCATCGATATCCAGCGGTCGGTCCTCGGCCACGCGCCCTTCGGCCACGAGCTGATCCACCGGGGATGATTCAAGGTTGGTACGGCGCTGCTCTTCCGGCACCACATCACCGATTTCAACCGGCGCAGACTCGCCCACATCCAGCAGCGGATTGGCTTCCAGCGCCTCGCTGATGAAGGTTTCGACCTCGATGTTCGATAGCGCCAGCAGCTTGATCGCCTGCTGCAACTGCGGCGTCATCACCAGCGATTGGGACTGCCGTATGTCCAGCCTTGGCCCGAGTGTCATGCCCTAGATCCCCCCCGAGACCTGCATCAGCAAACCTGCTTCGACAGGCTCAGCATGAGCGGGGAAGAGGAGTGTCTCAGCACAACCTCCGCTCGTCCTGAGGCTGTCGAAGGACCATAGGCCAAGCTCACAGCGTAAAGCCCTCACCCAGATAGAGCCTGCGCACATTCGCATCGGCCACCAGCGCTTCGGGGCTGCCTGCAAACAGCACTTGCCCGCCATAGATGATGCAGGCGCGATCCACGATATCCAGCGTTTCGCGCACGTTGTGATCGGTGATCAGCACGCCGATGCCCCGGTTCGAAAGGTCTTTTACCAGATGTCGAATATCGCTGATCGACAGCGGATCGATGCCCGCAAACGGTTCGTCCAGCAGGATGATCGATGGACGTGCTGCCAGCGCGCGGGCAATTTCGCAACGGCGGCGTTCCCCGCCCGAAAGCGCCATGGCCGGGCTGGCGCGCAGCCGCGTCAGGCCGAATTCATCAAGAAGACGCTCAAGCTCAGCCTCGCGCGTGGCCTTGTCCGGCTCGATCAGTTCGAGCACCGTCGCAATGTTCTGCTCCACCGTCATGCCGCGGAAAATCGAGGTCTCCTGCGGCAGATAACCAAGGCCGAGGATTGAACGTCGATACATCGGCAGCTTGGTAATATCCACGCCATCCAACAGGATGCGCCCCGAATCCGGGCGGACCAGGCCCATGATCGAATAGAAGCACGTGGTCTTGCCCGCACCATTGGGGCCAAGCAGGCCCAGCACTTCGCCCTTGCCGACAGACAGCGAAATATCGGTCAGGACCGCGCGCTTGTCATAGCTCTTGGCGATTGACACGACCTCAAGCCCGCCCTGCGGAATCGGCGGCGCGGCATTGGCATGGGGCACGGTTTCGGCAGTCGTGGTCATCAATCAGCTCGGCTGTTATCGGGCGCTTGGGTTCTTGCAATAGCGAGTGCGACCCGCACTTCAAACCCCGCGGTGCAATTTGGCAGGATTTATGCATGTCACGTTTATCGCCAGCCCATTAAATCCCAGTGAAAGACACGCAGATTGGAATAGCGCTTGCAGGCCGGGCCCGTGCGTGATGTATTGACGTTGGAGCAGGAAAAAAGAGGATTGGTGCCATGGTCAAGGCCCTGAACTCGCAAGCCACCAGTGCCGCAACGTCGGCCAAAGTGGACTGGCGCAAGAAGATGAGCGATAATGTCGCCTATGGTCTGCTGGTCTACACCGGCCTCCAGATTTTCGTTACGATGCATGAAATTCAGGGGTCGAGCGCATCGATCCTGCCGTTGTTCGTGCTCGTGGTATTGGTCGCGGCGATCATTCCGCTGTTCCGCCATTTCGAACGCCGGTGGGAACACCTGACCGATGAACAGGCCCACAACATGGCCTACAAGGCCGCATACCGTCGCGATCAGATCAAGGTATGGGCGATGGCCGCGATCCTGCCCATCGTGATCACCGGCGGATACCGCGCGCTCACGATGATGCTCTAAAGGGACTTAAGCCCGGCGCACGATTGCTAGGGCGCGATCCCTGTTCTAGACCCCGCAGCCTTGCTGTTGCGAAAGGTCTGTTCATGCTGTCACCTGCCGAAGCCCGCGAACGCTGCGAAGCGCTGATTGATCGCGCGCGCCGCGCAGGGGCCCAGGCCGGCGATGCGGTCTATGTTGGCAGCGGGTCCGAATCGGTCTCGGTCCGGCTGGGCAAGCTGGAAGATGTTGAGCGTTCCGAATCCGAAAGCGTGGGCCTGCGCGTGTTTGTCGATGGCGCTTCGGCCTCGATCGGATCGACTGACCTTGGCGATGCCGCGCTCGATGAACTCGCCAGCCGCGCAGTGGCGATGGCGCGGCTGGCCCCGGCGGACAAGTTTGCTGGCCTTGCCGCAGAAGAGCTTCTGCTGCGAGGGTCCCTGCCTGATCTTGATCTGGAAGATGCGACCGAACGCAGCCCGGCAGACTTGCGCCGTTTGGCGCAGGAAGCAGAAGATGCCGCGCGCGCCATTCCCGGCGTGACCAACAGTGAAGGCGGCGGTGCCACAACCGGGCGCGGGCTCTTTGCGCTTGCCACCAGTCACGGTTTTTCCGGCGCTTACGCCGCTTCCAGCCACAGTCTTTCAGCCAGTGTGGTTGCGGGCGAAGGCAGCGGGATGCAGCGCGACTATTCGTGGCGCAGCACGCGCCATGCCGCAGACTTGCTCAGCCCCGAAGACATTGGGCGCGAAGCCGGAGAGCGCGCCGTGCGCCGCCTCAATCCGGGCCGGGTCAAGAGTGGGCCGATGCCGGTAGTGTTCGATCCGCGTGTGGCAGGCTCGCTGGTCGGGCATCTGATTGGCGCAATGTCGGGCGCTTCGATTGCGCGCCGCGCCAGCTTCCTGCTGGATCGTGATGGCCAGAAGCTGTTCGACAGTTCCATTACCATCACCGACGATCCGCTGCGCCCGCGCGGGCTGCGCTCGCGCCCGTTCGATGGCGAAGGTCTGCCCACTGCCCCGCGCAAGCTGGTTGATGCGGGCCACATCACCGGTTGGCTGATGGATGCCGCTGCCGCCCGCCAACTGGGCGCTGGACCCACCGGCCACGCCTCGCGCGGGTCATCGGGTGCGCCGCATGTCACATCCAGCAATGTCGTGCTGCAGCCGGGCTCCGTCTCGCCCGCCGCGCTGATGGCCGACATCGCCGATGGCGTCTACGTCACCGAACTGATCGGGCACGGGATCAACGGCGTAACCGGCGATTACAGCCGCGGCGCATCGGGTTTCCGCATCGTGAATGGCCAACTGACCGGGCCGATTGCCGAATTCACCGTGGCAGGCAACCTGATCGACATGTTCGCAGCACTGACCGCCGCCGATGACCTTGAAATCTACCGCGGCATCGATTCGCCCACGCTGCGGGTGGACGGGATGAGCGTGGCGGGGGATTGAGCGAAAGCCCACCCCCGACCCCTCCGGCAAGCGGGAGGTGGGAAGAGTAGCGCTGATTTTGCCCTCCCGCAGGCGGGAGGGCCGCGAGACTTAGCGAGCCGAAGGCAAGATTAGTCGCAGCGGGGTGGGCACAGCCATACCCAAAAAAAGGGCGCCGGTTCTGCTGAACCCGCGCCCCTGTTTTCAAACCTGATCGTCGCGTCAGGCGTCCTTGGCAGCCTTCGCGGTCTTTTCCCGCTCGATCGCTTCGATCACGATCTGGCGCGCATCTTCTGCGCCGCCCCACGTGCCCACGCGCACCCACTTGTCCTTTTCCAGGTCCTTGTAGTGCGTGAAGAAGTGCTCGATCTGCTGCAGCACGATTTCGGGGATGTCTTCCTTTTCCTTCACGTCCGAATAGTACGGGAAGGTAGAATCGACCGGCACGCAGACCAGCTTTTCATCGCCGCCATGCTCGTCTTCCAGGTTCAGCACTGCAATCGGGCGTGCGCGCACGACCGAGCCGGGGACGAAGGGCGAACGCGCAATGACCAGCGCGTCCAGCGGATCGCCATCGGGTGAAAGCGTGTGCGGAACAAAGCCATAGTTGGCCGGATAGCGCATCGGCGTGTGCAGAATGCGGTCCACGAACAGCGCGCCCGATGCCTTGTCGAATTCGTACTTTACCGGCTCACCACCCACGGGAACCTCGATGATCACGTTCAGGCTTTCCGGCGGATTGTCGCCAGTGGGAATCATGTCGATGCGCATCTTTGCCCCTATTGGTTGGGTGGTGATAACCCGCAGGCCCTAGCGAAGCGGCTTGTGCGCCGCAACAAGACTTATGGCGAAATGGCCCTCCTGAAGTGAGAAGGGCCATTTCAGGTCACTTCTTTGCAGCGGCCACTGGTCGTTTGGGTTCAAGCAACAAGTCGAGCCCAACAGGCGCCTTGCCCGGTGCCACGCGCTCCAGCCATGGGTAGCGCAAGCCATCCTTGTAATCGATGCGGATGGTATCGAACCGGTCGCCGCGCTTGACCAGCAGGTCGAACGGCGCTCCCTTTTCGCCCTTGGCCGCCGTGATCGCCTTCTTCATCTCGTCCGCGCTATAGGCCAGCCCGTTCACCGCCATGATCTGCGCGCCGGTAACGATCCCTGCGTTGAAAGCCGGGCTGTCCCACCGCGTGCCGGTGACCTTGCCGTCCTTGTCGAGCGACAGGCCGATGGAATTGTTGAGGTTCAATCCCTTGCCAAAATCCATGCCAGCCTTGGTATAGGGATTTGGCTCTTCCTTCCACACCAGCTTGTAGCCGCCCTTGGCAATTCCGTTCAGCGGGGCAGGCTGGCCGGGCTGGTTGATGCGGGTGTCGATCAGCTTGGCCCAGTCATAGGGGTAAAGCGCGTTCAGCTTGGTTACGATCTCGTCTACCTCGAACGGGATTTGGCCCCAATCGCCCGGGTTCATGCCAAAAAACGCCTTGGCAAAATCGTCGATGGATTTCTTGCCCCCGGTACCCTCGCGCAGGATCTGGTCGATCTCCAGCCACACCAGCGCGCCTTCGGTGTAGTAATCTTCGCTGCGGGCAAGCGAGGCAAACGGCTTGGGCTTGCGCGCGCCGAACACCGGATCGAACCCGGTATCCTCAACCGAACGCCACTCGCGCCCCGGCGCTTGCGTGTATCCGCCAGCCCATGCCGCCAGCATGCCCAGCACCATGTCCTTGCCCTGCAAACCTGATCGCGCGCCCAGCACCAGACCCCAGAACTGATCCTGCCCTTCATAGGTCCACAAAAGGTCACCCTGCATCGGCTGGCGATAATCGGGCGTCCAAAGCCGCGCGGGGCGGCGGAACTTGCCCGACCACGAATGCGCATATTCGTGCGGCAACAGGTTGCGGTCCCACTCCTGCTTGTCCCACGCGATAAAGGCATCGGGCTCCAGCTGGTTCTCGCTCGACCGGTGATGTTCAAGGCCGATCCCGCCGATCTTGTCGGAAAGCGCCAGCAGGAATTCGTAATGGTCGAAATGGTTCGCGCCGAACGCCAGCTTAGCTTCTTCTACCAATGCGGAATGCGCAGCGATGTGTTCGGGCTTGGCCGCCAGTTGCTCGGGCTTGTCGGCCACCACGTTCAGCGTGACCTTCTGGCCCAGATCCCACTTCTTGAAATGCTTGCCGGCAAAGATCGGCGAATCGACCAGCGTTTCGTAATCCGTCTCGGCCCACGTGGCGCGGTTGCCGCTCATGCTCATGCCATCCAATGCGGTGGCGGGCGTCCAGCCCTGCGGCAGCGTCACTGTCGGCTTCACCTTGATCTGCCGCACGTAGTGGCCCGCCGGGTAAAGGCTCATCTTCTCCCACTGCAGGTTCAGCATGTCGGGCGTCATCGTGATGCGCCCCTCGCGCGAATCCAGCGGCGAGGTGTGGATGAACTTGGCGGTCACCGCCTTGGTGCCTGCGGGCAGCTTCAGGTGAAAGGCAAAGACCTCAACCCGATCCCGCTTCCACGCCACCGGCTTGCCATCCACAAAGAACTGCACCCCCACCAACTCAGCCAAAGGCCCGCGCGGGCCGTGGTTACCCGGCAGCCACTGCGGGAACAGCAGGATCATCTCCTTCGCGCCATCGGCCACCGGGATCACCTGCGTCACACGATAGGCGCGGCGCGTGATATCGGACGCATCGATATCCAACGTCATCGTGCCGGGATAGGCCACGTCCTGCGCATCGGGCACGGTCTGTGTGATCGGCACGGCCATCGGCGCAGAATTGGCAGCAAGGGCCTGCGTTGAAACGGAAAGGGCGAGGAAGAGCGGGGCGACCGCGAGTTTCTTGATCATGGGGCTTTTCATGGCGCGATGCGGTCACATTCGCAACCATTGGGCCGCGCCTTTTTGTGAGCGCTTCCCGTTTTGCCCGAATACCGCTAATCGCGCCGCATGAGCACCCAGACCCCAAGCATTCAGACTCCTCAGGCAATCCGCGGAACGCAAGACATCTTCGGCCCCGATGCCGAGGCCTTCGCCTTCGTCGTCGAAACCTTCGAGCGCGTGCGCAAGCTCTACCGCTTCCGCCGCGTCGAAATGCCGGTGTTCGAAAAGACCGCCGTGTTCAGCCGCTCGCTGGGCGAGACGACTGATGTCGTTTCCAAGGAAATGTACAGCTTCGAAGATCGCGGCGGAGAATCGCTGACCCTGCGCCCCGAATTCACCGCCGGCATTGCGCGCGCCTATCTCACCGATGGCTGGCAGCAGTACGCCCCGCTCAAGGTCGCCACCCACGGGCCTTTGTTTCGCTATGAACGCCCGCAAAAGGGCCGCTACCGCCAGTTCCACCAGATCGACGCCGAAGTGATCGGCGCAGCCGAACCGCAGGCCGACGTGGAACTGCTGGTGATGGCCGACCAGCTGCTCAAGGAACTGGGCATTGCGGACGGCGTGACGCTGCAGCTGAACACGCTGGGCGATGGCGCCAGCCGTGATGCCTGGCGTGAGGCGCTGATCGCCTACTTCCGCGCCGTGAAGGGCGACCTGTCCGAAGATTCGCAGGACCGGCTGGAACGCAACCCCCTGCGCATCCTCGACAGCAAAGACCCGCGCGACAAGCCCTTCACCGCCGAAGCCCCGAAGATCGATGATTTCCTTAGCGATGAAGCGCAGGACTTCTTCGCCAAGGTCACCGGCGGGCTGGATGCCGCAGGCGTTGCATGGACTCGCGCCCCGGCGCTGGTGCGTGGGCTGGACTACTACCGCCACACTGCGTTCGAATTCGTCACCGACCGGCTGGGCGCACAAGGCACCGTGCTGGGTGGCGGGCGCTATGATGGACTGATGGAAGCACTGGGCGGCGCGGCTACGCCAGCGGTTGGCTGGGCTGCGGGGATTGAGCGGTTGGCGATGTTGGTGGGGATACGAGACGATTTCTCAGATGCGGTGGCAATTCTGCCTCAGACGGAAGCCGAAGATCAGCGCGCTATCGAGGTTGCCTCAATGCTACGACAAGCAGGCATTCCTTGTTGGACTGCTTACCGAGGTAATCCCAAAAAGCGTGGTGCTAAGGCGCGTACCGACGGGGTCGAGACCTCACTCTACATACGGCCTGCTGACGAGCACGGACGTGAATTCAACATCACAACAGTTACGACACGAGGGGAAGTCGAGCCGTTTCAGAAGAAGGTCATGGAAGTGCTTGGCGCGCAGAACTTCCGGGATTGAACAGATGTGTCGGCTCTCAATCCCCGTCACCCCGGGCTTGACCCGGGGTCCCGCTTTTCTTCCCGCAGCGGCGCACAACCAAGCGGGATCCCGGGTCAAGCCCGGGATGACGAAGTGTGGGGGTGACGCATGAGCGTATCCGACACCCGCCTCGGCCACCTCACGCACCGCTTCGCTGAACTCGAAGCGCGGCTCGCGTCGGGCACGCTCGAAGGCGCAGACTTCATCGCCGCCAGCCGCGACTATGCCGAACTCGAACCCGTCGCCCGCATCGCGCAGGAAATCGCCGCGATGCGCGAGGAACTCGTCAGCCTTGCTGCGTTTGATGATCCCGAAATGCGCGAGATGGCTGACGAGGAACTCGCCCGCATCCACGCCCAGCTCCCCGAGGCCGAACACCGCCTCGCCATCGCCATGCTGCCGCGCGATTCGGCAGACGTGCGCCCCGCCATGCTCGAAATCCGCGCGGGCACCGGGGGCGATGAGGCTGCGCTCTTTGCCGCAGACTTGTTCCGCATGTACGAAAAGTACGCCGCTGAGCAGGGCTGGCGGGTCGAAGTCGTCTCGGTCAACGCCAACGACATCGGCGGCTACAAGGAAGTCGTCGCCAACGTCGCGGGCAATGGCGTGTTCGCCAAGCTGAAGTTCGAATCCGGCGTCCACCGCGTGCAGCGCGTGCCGGTCACCGAATCCGGCGGGCGCATCCACACCTCTGCCGCCACCGTTGCCGTTCTGCCAGAACCTGACGAGGTGGATATCCGCATCGAAGACAAGGATCTGAAGATCGACGTCTATCGTGCCAGCGGCGCGGGCGGGCAGCACGTGAACACCACCGATTCGGCGGTGCGCATCACGCACTTGCCCACCGGCACCGTCGTCACCTGTCAGGACGGGCGCAGCCAGCACAAGAACAAGGACAAGGCGATGCAGGTCCTGCGCGCACGCCTGTTCGAAGCGCAGCGCGATGCCGCACAGGGCGAAGAGGCCGAAGCGCGCAAGGCCATGGTCGGATCGGGCGACCGTTCCGAACGCATCCGCACCTACAACTTCCCGCAAGGCCGCGTGACCGACCACCGCATCAACCTGACGCTCCACCGCCTGCCCGAGGTGCTGGAAGGCACAGGGCTTGGCGAACTGATCGATGCGCTGATTGCCGAGGACCAGTCGAAGCGGCTGGCGGCGATGGATGGGTGAACTTTTGCTGCATAATCCCCGCCGTCCCCGCGAAGGCGGGGACCTCAGGCCGTTTACGCTGATGTTCCGTAACAGGCCTGAGGCCCCCGCCTTCGCGGGGGAGCAATGTGTTTAAAGGCGATGGTCGAATGACCGTCGCTCAAACCCTCCGCGCAGCCAACGAACGCCTGTCCGCCACCAGCGACACCGCCCGGCTCGATGCAGAGCTGCTGATGGCCCACGCGCTTGGCTGCACGCGCACCGATGTGTTGCTGCGCCATATGCAGGCCGAAGCCCCCGCCAGCTTCGCCGCGCTCATCGAACGCCGCCTTACCCACGAACCTATCGCCTACATCACCGGCAGCGCCGAATTCTACGGCCTCGAACTCACCGTCAGCCCCGCCGTGCTGATCCCGCGCGGCGATACCGAAACCTTGGTGGAGGCCGCGCGTGAGGCTTTTGCCAGCCGTGCCGCGCCAGGGCGCATCCTTGATCTGGGCACCGGATCGGGTGCGCTGCTGCTTGCTGCGCTGTCGCTCTGGCCGCAGGCAGAGGGCGTGGCGATAGAACGCTCGCCCGAAGCGCTCGAAATCGCGCGCACCAATGGCCAGCGCCATGCTCCCGCCGCGCGCTTCCTTGCGGGCGACTGGACGCAGACCGGTTGGTCACAGGGCCTCGGCCAGTTCGACCTCGTCCTCTCGAACCCGCCTTATGTTGAGGATGCGGCTGATCTTGCCCCATCGGTGCGCGCGCATGAACCGGCCCAAGCGTTGTTTTCTGGCCCCGATGGGCTTGACGATTACCGCGTGCTGATCCCGCAAATGCCCGCCCTGCTTGCCGAAAATGGCATTGCCGTGATCGAGATCGGCTGGACCCAAGGCGCGGCGGTTTGCGCGCTGGCCCAAGGTGCGGGGCTGTCTGCGCGCGTCCATCGGGACCTTGGATTGCGCGAAAGGGCAGTGGAAATGGCGAAAATATGGAATATTCCGCTTGGCAAGGCCTCTCCGGCTCTCTAATTGTTTTCTCAGGCAGGGGACGGATGAGGCTTCCCATCCCCGCCGGCTCCACCATTTGCAGGGATGAACGGCCAATTCGGCTGGGAAGAGCGCAAATGCTGGGAACCCCGAATCGCACACCATCATGCGTGGCGTGAAGCACCGGGGAGGCCATTGGCGGGATTGTTCGCAGCGGGATCGCTCGCTGCCACAGGCTTGCACCATGAATCCGAGAGGCCGCCTCAATTAAGGAAGTGCCCGAGTTGAATAACAATCGTGGTAACAACAACCGCCGTCGCGGACGCAATAACAATCGTCCGCAAAATGGTGGTGGTCAGCAGCTCAATCGGATCGATAGTCGCGCGCGGGGCAATGCCCCCCAATTGCTCGAAAAGTATCGCAAGCTTGCGCAGGACGCCCATATGAATGGCGATCGGGTGCAGGCCGAATACTATCTGCAATTTGCCGATCACTATTTCCGCGTCATCGCCGATACGCGCGTCCGGCAGGATGAACAGCGTGCCCGCCCGGCCGGTGCCAACGGTGAACGCTGGCAGGAACAGGACGGCGAAGACGACGGCGGCGAATTCGGCGCAGAGGGTGATTTCCTCGGCTTTGACCGTCCCGCCACCCGCCGCGAACGCGAAGAGCGTGATGAGCGGCCTGAGCAGGCTGAACGGTCAGAACGTGCAGAGCGCCCGGACCGGTCCGAAGGACGGCGTGATCGTGAAGATCGGCCCCGCGAAGATAGACCCCGCGAAGATAGACCGCGTGAAGATCGGCCCCGCGCCGAACGCTCACGCGATGACAGGCCGCGCGAAGATCGCCCCCGTGAGGACAGGCCGCGTGACGACAGGCCCCGCGAAGATCGCCCCCGCGAAGATCGGAATGACGGTCGGCGTGACGGCAACCGTCGGTTCGATCGCAATCGCGGGCGTGATGCCGAAGCCGCTCCTGCGGGAACGCTGCCGGGCGAAGGTGTGCCTGCCATCGAAGGCGAGCCTATCACCGCTGCAGCTGAAAACCCCTTCGTGGCTGAACCGCGCTCGGCGCGCGGATTGCGTCCCCGCACCGAACGGCGTCCGCGCACGGCCAAGGTGGATGATGATGCGCCAGCTATGCTGGACGCCTCGTTCTTGCCGCCTTCCATCAGCGCAAGGAGCGAGCCAGAAGCTGCACCTGCACCTGCACCTGCACTCGCACCCGAACCTGTGGCCGAAGAAGCCGCGCCTGCCCCCAAAAAGCGCGGTCGCCCTCGCAAGACTCCGCTGCCAGAGGCAAACGAAACGGTTGAAGGCTGATATTTGACGCCTGATCATGCGCTGGGGCTGGCCGCTTGCGGTCGGCCCCGGCGCACCCCATAGCAGGCGGGCATGATCCGCCTCCGCTTCCCCGCCCGCCCGATCTCCCTCCGCCTGCTGACACGCGACGATCTGCTGACGATTGCTGCCGGTGGTCTTGCCGCCTGCGGGTTCCAGCCGCTGGGCCTCTGGCCGCTGACGTTGGCGGCGATGGCGTGGTTAATCCACCGGCTCTATGTGGTGAAGGCCTGGCGGCAGGCTGCGCTGGCGGGCTGGTTGTTCGGCTTGGGGCACTTCACTGTTGGCCTTGGCTGGATCGCCAAGGCGTTCACCTATCAGGCCGAAATGCCCGCGTGGCTGGGTTGGGTCGGGGTGTTCCTGCTGGCGCTTTATCTTGCCGTCTATCCGGTTATCGCCACTTTGCTCGGCTGGTGGCTGGCCAATACACGGCGCGCGGTGCTGCTGCCTGCCTTTGCCGCCTCATGGATTTTTGCTGAATGGCTGCGCGCGTGGCTGTTTACCGGCTTTGCGTGGAACCCGCTGGCCATGGTCACGCTGGGCGGGTTTGACCGCCCGGGCCTTGCACTGGCGGCGCAATGGACGGGCACTTATGCGCTCTCGGGCCTTGTCGTGGTGCTGGGCGGGTGGTGGCTGTTTGCGCTACGATCTTGGCGGCAGGGGCGCAAATGGGCGGCGGTAGCCTATGCACTGACCCCGGCGCTGCTGATGGTGCTGCCGCTTCACGGAGAGCGGCGCGAAGGCAGGCTTGTCTACACGCTGGTCCAGCCCGATGTGCGGCAAGACCTGCTCAATGATCCGGCCAATTACGAGAACCAGTTTCTCAAGACCGCCGCTCTTTCGCTTGCGCGCAGGCCCGGTGAGACGCGGCTTCTGTTATGGCCGGAAAGCGGCGTGCCCGATTTCCTGCGGCCGGGTTATGCGCAGTTCTGGTATGATGAGACGACCTATGCAGGTGATCCGCTGCTGGCGCGCGAACGGCTGGGCCGCGTGGCGGGCAAGGGCGGGATGCTGCTGACTGGCACCACCGATCTGGCGATGAAAGGCCCCAAAGTTACGGGCGCGTGGAACGTGGTCAGCGCCGTGGATGAAAGCGGGGCGATTCGCGGCTCTTATGCCAAGGCGCATCTCGTGCCTTATGGCGAATACCTGCCGATGCGGGAGATTCTCGAACCCATTGGCCTGTCGCGCTTGGTGGCGGGCAGTCTCGATTTCCTCTCCGGCCCCGGCCCGCGCACGCTGGATCTGGGAGCGCATGGGAAAGCTGGTATGCAGATCTGTTACGAGATCATCTTCTCTGGCCAAGTGGTCGATCGCGCGGACCGCCCGGACTATCTGTTCAATCCGTCCAACGATGGCTGGTTCGGATCGTGGGGCCCGCCGCAGCATCTGGCCCAGGCGCGGATGCGCGCAATCGAGGAAGGGCTGCCGGTGCTGCGCTCCACCACCACCGGGATCAGCGCGGTGATTGATGCCGATGGCGTGGTGCGCCAGTTCGTGCCGCAACTGCGCGCAGGCCGTCTTGATGGCAAAGTGCCGCCTGCCCATGCGCCCACGCCTTTTGCCCTGTTTGGCAACATGCTGGCGCTTGGCTGGGCGATAGCGCTTCTTTTCGTGGCACTGGTTGCAAGCGCAACGCGGAAACGCTAAGCGGGAGCGGACATAAAGGTTTCTTTATATCGCCTCGGCCCGTTTCGGGCACGGCCATCAGCATAGGACCGCCAATGCGCAGCGATTACCTGTTCACCTCCGAATCCGTTTCCGAAGGCCATCCTGACAAGGTTTCCGACCAGATCAGCGACGCCATCGTCGACCTGTTCCTGTCAAAGGACCCCGAAGCGCGCATCGCCTGCGAAACGCTCACCACCACGCAGTTGGTCGTGCTGGCTGGCGAAATCCGCTGCAAGGGCGTCTATGAAAACGGCGAGTGGGCACCGGGCGCGCAGGACGAGATCGAAAAGACCGTGCGCGCAACGGTCAAGCGCATCGGCTATGAGCAGAACGGCTTCCACTGGGAAAAGTTCGAATTCATCAACCGTCTGCACGGCCAGTCGGACCACATCGCGCAGGGCGTGGATGCGGCGGACAACAAGGACGAAGGCGCAGGCGATCAGGGCATCATGTTCGGCTACGCCACCGACGAAACGCCCGATCTGATGCCCGCCACGCTGTATTACAGCCACAAGATCCTGGAACGCATGGCGGCTGACCGCCACTCGGGCGCGGCCCCGTTTCTTGAGCCTGACGCCAAGAGCCAAGTCACGCTCCGCTACGAAGGTTCGCTCCCGGTTGCCGCCACTGCTGTCGTCGTCTCCACCCAGCACGCGCCGGGTTATGACGAGGGCGAAAAGGAAGCCGAACTGCACGCTTATGTGAAGCGCGTAATTGCCGATGTGATCCCGCCGGTGCTGCTGCGCGAGACCACGTATTACATCAACCCGACCGGCTCGTTCGAAATCGGCGGCCCCGATGGTGATGCTGGCCTCACCGGTCGCAAGATCATCGTGGACACTTACGGTGGCGCTTCCCCGCACGGCGGTGGCGCGTTTTCGGGTAAGGACCCGACGAAGGTTGACCGCTCGGCTGCCTACATCACGCGCTATCTGGCCAAAAACGTTGTGGCTGCTGGCCTTGCCACGCGCTGCACGATCCAGATTGCCTACGCCATCGGCGTGTCCGAGCCGCTCTCGCTCTATGTCGACACGCATGACACCGGAACGGTGGGCGATGACAAGATCGAAGCGGCGATCAAGGGCATTGCCAAGCTGGGCGGCCTGACCCCGCGCGCGATCCGCACGCATCTGGGCCTCAACAAGCCGATCTATCAGCCGAGCGCGGCCTATGGCCACTTCGGCCGCAAGCCCGAAGGCGACTTCTTCCCATGGGAGCGCACCGATCTGGTCGACGATCTGAAGGCTGCTTTGGCCTGAAATCCTGAAGTGCACCTAGATGCACCTAACTGCACCTGAACGCTACCAAACGGCCCGCTTCGTGACCCGAAGCGGGCCTTTTTGTGTTTCAGTGTTATCCGTTCGTGTCGAGCGAAGTCGAGACACGGCGCACGGTGTCTCGACTTCGCTCGACACGAACGGAGGTTGATGGGTTTCATCTGTGGTTTCCTACAATCGGACTTAGCGCGCACGACTCTGGTTTTTGCAACGGAGTCGGACCTCTCATGCGCGAACTCACCCCCCGCATCGCTCTTGAACTGATTGCCCACGAAGGGATCGTGACCGAGGCCTACAAGGACAGCGTTGGCGTGTGGACCTGGAGCGTCGGGATTACTGATGCCAGCGGGCACAAAGTCTTCCCGCGCTACAAGGACAAGCCGCAGCCGCTGGAGCATTGCATCGGCGTGTACCTTTGGCTGCTGCGTGAGAAGTATCTGCCGCCGGTGCTGGCAGCATTTGGGAAGCATGATCCGAGCGAGGCAGAACTGGGCGCGGCGCTTTCGTTCCACTGGAACACCGGCGCAATTGCGCGAGCGAGCTGGCTGGGCCGGTATGTGCGCGGCGATGTGGATGGCGCGCGCCGCCGGATGCTCGATTGGGCGCGGCCCAAGGAACTGCTGGCCCGGCGGCGCAAGGAGCAGGCGCTGTTCTTTGACGGCAAATGGAGCGAGAGCGGGACGGCGCTGGTCTATGGAGTGGCCAAGCCATCCTACCAGCCAGTGCGGGGACGGCGAGTGGAAGTGCGGGCGCTGGTGGAAGGGCTGTTCGAGGAAAGGACGGTCGCGCCACCGGTAGTTGCACCGGTTTCAGGGAAACAGACGTGGTTTGACCGGCTGTTCGAGTGATGGCTGCCACGACCACCCGCTTGATGGAAACCCGATTTTGTTCCCGCAGATCAGCCAGGCTGCGCTGGCCTTGCGCCGAGATGTTCGAAAAGGCACTTTGCCGCGCAATGACAAACGGTTAGTTTCGTTAAAGAGACATAAACCGGGATCGGGGTAGGCGAGAGCATGAAGTTTCGCACCGCACGAATCATTGCTGCACTGATCACCGCAGTACCCGCGCTTGTCGTCACGGTCCCACAGGTGCAAAGCCGTGATGCGATTTCGCTGCTGGATCAGCGTGATCAGATCATTCAGCAGCAAGTTGCCGCCATCGCCGCCGAAGGGCGTGGACGCATTGGCGTGGCCGCGATGGACCTTGATGGCGGCGGGCAGATTTTCGTGAATGGAGACATGCCGTTCCCGATGGCCAGCACGGCCAAGATTGCGGTTGCCGCGACGTTTCTGGAGCAAGTTGAAAAGGGCAATTACTCGCTCGATCAACAGTTCCCGATGATGCTGCGCGTGGCTGAGAAAGGCCCGGCCAGCCCGGAAGCTCCACTGCGCGCTGGCAGCGTGATGACCGCGCAAAGCCTGATGGAATTGATGATCACCCGCAGCAGCAATGAGGCGACCGACGGGCTGATCAAGGTGGTTGGTGGATATGAGAAC
This sequence comes from Novosphingobium sp. HNCC26BN242, assembly GCF_057180525.1. NCBI lineage: Bacteria > Pseudomonadati > Pseudomonadota > Alphaproteobacteria > Sphingomonadales > Sphingomonadaceae > Novosphingobium > Novosphingobium sp. HNCC26BN242. Next base: position 129,923 of record NZ_JBXUGM010000002.1, on the reverse strand, counting down.
GTCAACCGCTGGCTGACGCGCAACGGCATTACCGGACAGCGGCTGGACCATACGATGGCCACGCTGGTGCGTGATGACGGCAAGGTTGATCCGGCGCGCGTGATCGATACGCGCACGTCCAGCACGCCACGTTCGATGATCGCGCTGTTGGCCGCGATTGACCGTGGCGGTGTGCTCAGCCCGGAAAGCCGCGCCGTGCTGCTCGATACAATGACCCGCACCAGCACCGGCAAGACTCGCATCCGTGCAGGCCTGCCCGAAGGCACTCTGGTGGCGCACAAGACGGGTACGCTTTCAGGCGTGACTGACGATGTCGGCATCGTCCGCCTGCCCGATGGGCGGCATCTGGCCGTGGCGTTCTTTGTTACCGGGCCAGAAGGCCACGCTGCCCATGCCAAGCTGATCGCACGGATGATGCGCACGATCTATGATGGCTATGCCACTCCGCTGGGTTCCGGCACGCAGGACCTCGTTCGCCGCCGTTGAAACCGGGGGCCCAATATGCTGGCGGCAGCGCTTTTAGCCCTCATTTCGCGCCGAGACGCAGAGGAAGCAGAGAGTGCAAAGAAGTGGCGTTAGGCCGTCAGGCCCTCTAGTATAACCACGTTACGCCCAAGCCAAACGACCAATAAAAAAGGCGGCATTTGCCGCCAGCGCTATTTATCCGCGCTCTCTACTTCTGCGAGAAACACTCTTTGTCCAAGAGCACTTGGCGCAAAGAGAAAGGGGCGCGGTCCGAAGACCACGCCCCCTTTAACTCTTGCAATCTGCCTTTACGGCAAAGATTACATCGAAGCTTCAGAAGCTTCAGCAGCTGCTTCCGAAGCAGCGCCCGAAGCGTCAACAGCGGCAGCCGAAGCGTCCATAGCGGCTTCGGTTGCTTCAACAGCAGCTTCGGTCGCTTCTTCAGCCGGCTTTTCCGAGCAGCCAGCGAGAGCGAAGGCGGTGCCGGCGACAGCGGCGAGAATGAGCTTGCGCATGCGTTACAATCCCTGGATTGAAGTGAACAGCGCCGGGCAAGCAGCCCGCCGCAAAGCCTACTCAGCCGGTAGACTTCGCGACCCAATTAATCGGCAATTCATCGCCTTGCAAGCACAAGACGTATGCATTCTGTCGCTTCGCACCCTCCAGGTGGGCGGAGTTGCCTTTTTTTCGCCTGATTTCCGGGGTTTTGGGCGTGTAAAATGTTGCAACAAAGTTGCGATGGAAACCCGATTTCGGCGGATTACGCCCGATGACGCGGGCCAAATGCCCTGCTAACACCCCCGTATGAACGAAAAACAGCATCTCTATCTGGTCGATGGGTCGGCCTATATTTTCCGCGCCTATCACCGTCTGCCACCGTTGACGAACCCCGCGGGAACCCCGGTGGGCGCGGTTTACGGCTATACCACAATGCTGTGGAAGCTGGCCGAGGACCTGCACAAGGCCGATGGGCCAACCCACCTTGCGGTGATTCTCGACAAGGCGGGCACATCGTTCCGCAATGACCTATACGATCAGTACAAGGCCAACCGCCCGCCCGCGCCCGAAGACCTTGTGCCACAATTCCCGCTGATCCGTGACGCCACGCGGGCTTTCAGCCTTGCCTGCATCGAGGAAGAGGCGGTTGAGGCCGATGACATCATCGCGTCCTACGCCCGCGCCGCCACGCTGCGCGGCTGGGACGTGACGATCGTTTCGTCCGACAAGGATCTGATGCAGCTGGTAGGCCAGTGCGCGACCGGGGGCGGCTGTATCGACATGCTCGATACGATGAAAAACCTGCGCATCGGCATTCCCGAAGTGGTCGAAAAGTTTGGCGTGACGCCTGAACAGGTGGGGGACGTGCTGGCGCTGATGGGTGATTCGGTCGACAACGTCCCCGGCATTCGCGGCATCGGGCCCAAGACGGCGACCAAGCTGATTCAGGAACACGGTAATCTCGAATCGGTTCTGGCTGCAGCGCCATCGATGAAGGCGGGCAAGCTGCGCGAGAGCCTGATCGAGCAGGCCGACATGGCGCGGCTTTCGCGCGTGCTGGTGCAGTTGAAAGAAGACTGTCCGCTGCCGGTGCCGATCGAGGACTTCGAGCTGGAGGTGATCCCGCGCGAGCCTTTGGCAGCGTTTCTGGAAGTGCATGGCTTTACCAGCCTGCTGCGGCGGCTGGACGATGGCAAGGGCAGCCCGGGGCCGAACACGCAGCTGAACCCGGCCAAGGCGGACAATGCCGCCGCGCCTGCCACGCTTGCGGGTGAGACGCGGCCTTTGCCATCATGGCCTGCGGTGGACCGGGAGGCTTATGCTTGCGTGCAGACGATGGAGGCGCTGGAGCAGTGGATCGCGCGTGCCTTTGCCGCGCGGGTTGTGGCGGTGGACACTGAAACCAGCGCGCTGGATGCGATGCGCGCCGATCTGGTGGGGGTTAGCCTAGCGCTTGGCCCTAACGATGCTTGCTACATCCCGCTGGGGCATGGCGGGGCGGATATGTTTGCCGAAAAGCCCGATCAGGTGGATCGGGCGCAGGCGATTGCCGCATTGAAGCCGCTGCTGGAAAGCGATGCGGTGCTGAAGGTGGGGCAGAACATCAAGTATGATATCAACGTGCTGGCGCGCTATGGCGTGATGGTTGGCCCGATTGACGATACGATGGTGATGAGCTTCTGCCTTGACGCCGGGCGCAGCGAAGTGGGCGTGGGCGGGCATGGCATGGACGAGCTGTCCGAGCGCCACCTTGGCCACACCACGATGGCGTTCAAGGATGTATGCGGCACGGGCAAAAAGGCGATCTCCTTTGCCGAAGTGCCGCTGGCCGATGCCACGCGCTATGCCGCCGAGGATGCCGACGTGACGTGGCGGCTGCACCGCCTGTTCCAGCCCCGGCTGGTGGATGAAAGCGGCATGCGCATCTACAGCCGCGTGGACCGTCCGCTGGTGCCGGTTGTCGCCATGATGGAGCGAGGCGGCATAAAGGTGGACCGGGAGCGTCTGGCGGGCCTTTCAGCCGAATTCGCAACGCAGATCGCGCGGCTGGAAGGCGTGATCCACGAAGCGGCGGGCATGGCCTTTACCATCGGCAGCCCCAAACAACTGGGTGAAGTGCTGTTCGACAAGCTGGGCTACAAGGGCGGGAAGAAGGGCAAGACCGGGCAGTATTCCACCGACCAGTCGGTGTTGGAAGGCCTTGCGGCTCAGGGCGCTGAAGTCGCTACGCTGGTGCTGGAATGGCGGCAGCTGTCGAAGCTCAAATCCACCTATACTGATGCGCTGCAGGCTGCGATCAATCCCGATACCGGGCGGGTGCATACCAGCTACTCGCTGGTGGGGGCGCAGACCGGGCGTCTGTCATCCAACGATCCCAACCTGCAGAACATCCCGATCCGCACCGAGATTGGTCGCCAGATCCGCGAGGCTTTTGTGGCCGAGCCGGGCAACGTGCTGCTGGCGGCGGACTATAGCCAGATCGAGCTGCGGCTGGCCGCGCACATGGCCGATGTTCCGGCGTTGAAGGAAGCGTTTGAGGCCGGTGAGGACATCCACTCGCGCACCGCGCGGGAGATGTTCGGGCACGTTGACCGCGATACGCGCGGGCGGGCCAAGACGATCAACTTCGCGATTCTCTATGGCATCAGCCGCTGGGGCCTTGGCGGGCGGCTGGGCGTGAGCGCGGACGAGGCGCAGGCGATGATCGACCGTTACTTTGAGCGCTTTCCCGGCATTCAGCGCTACATCCACGAGACGCTGGAGAGCGTGCGCGAGCGGGGCTATTCCGAGACGCTTTTTGGCCGCAAGACATGGTTCCCGCGCATCGGATCGAAGAACCAGGCCGAGCGGCAGGGGAGCGAGCGCGCGGCGATCAACGCGCCGATTCAGGGCACCAGCGCCGACATCATCAAGCGGGCGATGGCGCGGATGATGCCTGCTTTGGCCGAGGCTGGCCTGCCCAATGTGCGGATGCTGTTGCAGGTGCATGACGAACTGGTGTTCGAACTGCCTGCAGGGGACGTGGATGCGGCCAAGCCGGTGATCGAACGGGTGATGGCGAGCGCGGCGGAGCCTTCGGTAACGCTTTCGGTGCCGCTTGGGGTTGAGATTGGCACGGGGCTGTCGTGGGGGGCAGCGCATTAGGGGCTGCTGACTAAACCTTCGCTCGTGTCGAGGGGCTCGACACGAACGGGTGGGGGGTTCAGTTCAGCGCCGCAAACCTTGCCAGATCGCCCCTGCCGAGCATCAGCACGTCCTCATGCGGCACGGAATTGGTCAGCGCATAGAAAGCCGCTGCCTTGTCGGCGGGCAGGCCCATTTCGCGGTAGTAGTTCACATAGGCGCGATTGACCGGGTCATTTGCTTCAAAATCGGCCGGTTGGCGTCCGTCCTCGTCAAGCCACGCATGTACCACGAACGCAGCATCTGGCGCGGCGCTGCGGCTGGCACCGGCAAGGAACAGCTCAACCGCGCCTGATCGCACCGAGCCGTGGGCGGGCACGTGGGTGGCGATGCCCTTAGCCCGGATCATGCGGCCAAGGCGAAGGTTTGCGAAATCATCCACGGTGCCTGGGCAATCGGGCATTTCCAGCACGCGGATGCCGGGGTGGGCGCGTAGCATCTTTTGAAAGTCTGCGGGGGAATAGCTGTCGGTCTCGGCCACCAGTGCGGCGCGGGTGCCATCAAGCACTTCGAATGGGCCGAAGCTGGCGATGCCCTTCACATTGGCGCGGGTGGAAGCGACAAAGCGTTCGGAGCCGGGTTCGAAAACTTCGACGCTGGTCGTCTCGGTCCACGTGACCCCGTTTTCTACCCATGTGCGTGTTGTGACCTCAGCCGCGCTGACCGGTTGGCAGGCGAGCAGGACGCACAGGGCGGACAGGGAGAGGCGGCAAAGCATGGCTTCTGCTTTCGGCCAGAGCGGATTGCCGAAGTGCCAAGGAACTGGGTTAAATCGCGTTCACTGTGTTTTGTTGGTCGGTTGGGAAAAAGGGTTCACGCAGAGACGCAGAGAAGAAAGGGAGACGCAGAGGTGCGGCGCATGGCCGCAAGGCCGTAACCTTCCTGCAAGCCTTGCGGCAAACGCACCGTGGCAATGGGAGAGCGGCTTTGCCGCAAGCGCGACATCCCCGCGTCTCCCTTTCTTCTCTGCGCCTCTGCGTGAACCATTCAAATGCCTCGGGAATGGCGCAATTCTGACACTTTCCCTTCCCCCCGTCCATTTCGCCCCGCATTGTCCCCCATCACGCAGGAGGATGAATGGTCGCGCTGGTTTCCACGGTTGCCTATCTGGGGCTGGAGGCGCGCGGGGTGGAGGTGCAGTGCCAGGTCTCGCCCGGGATGCCCGCGTTCAAGCTGGTTGGTCTGCCTGACAAGGCAGTGGGTGAAAGCCGGGAGCGGGTGCAATCGGCGTTGTCAGCATTAGGGCTTGCTCTGCCGCCCAAGCGGATCACGGTGAACCTGTCGCCGGCTGATCTGCCCAAGGAAGGATCGCATTACGATCTGCCGATTGCGCTGGCGCTGCTGGCGGCGATGGGGGTGGTCGATCTGGAACAGATTGCCGATTACGTGGCGGTGGGCGAACTGGCGCTGGATGGGCGTGTGTTGCCATCGCCCGGCGTGCTGCTGGCCGCCATCCACGCCAGCGGACAGGACAAGGGGCTGATCTGCCCCGCTGCGCAAGGACCTGAAGCGCGCTGGGCGAGCGGGATCGACGTGATCGCCGCGCCCGACCTGATCGGGCTGCTCAACCACCTGAAAGGCACGCACCGGTTGCCTCAGCCTGCGCAAGGCATTGCAGAGCCTGCGCGGCGCATGGCAGACCTCAAGCAGGTAAAAGGGCAGGAAACCGCCAAGCGCGCGCTGGAGATTGCGGCGGCAGGCGGGCACAACCTGCTGATGATCGGGCCGCCGGGCGCGGGCAAATCGCTGATGGCATCATGCCTGCCGGGTATCCTGCCAGAACTAACCCCGGCTGAGGCGCTGGAAGTTTCGATGGTGGCATCGGTGGCGGGCACGCTCGAGGATGGGCGGATCAGCCGCGCCCGCCCATTCCGTGCGCCGCATCATTCCGCCTCGATGGCCGCGCTGACTGGTGGAGGCCTGAAAGTGCGGCCCGGTGAGGTGAGCCTGGCTCATCTGGGCGTGCTGTTCCTCGATGAGTTGCCGGAGTTCCAGCGCGCGGTGCTCGATTCGCTGCGTCAGCCGCTGGAGACGGGTGAGGTAACGGTGGCGCGCGCCAATGCGCACGTAACCTTCCCGGCGCGGGTGCAGCTGATTGCGGCGATGAACCCGTGCCGCTGCGGGCATCTGGGCGATCCGGCGCTGGGGTGCAGCCGTGCGCCGCGCTGTGCGGGGGATTACCAGTCCAAGGTCTCAGGGCCGTTGCTGGACCGGATCGATCTGCATGTCGAGGTCGATCCGGTCTCTGCCGCCGACTTGGCGCTGCCGCCACCGGCAGAGGGATCGGATCAGGTGGCCGCGCGTGTTGCGCGCGCGCGCAGCGTTCAAGTGGCCCGGCTGGAAGGGACGGGCATGCGGAGCAATGCGGAGCTGAACGGGGATATGCTAGACACCCACGCCACGCCGGATGAGCCGGGGCGCAAGCTGCTGGCCCAAGCTGCCGAGGCGATGCGCCTGTCCGCTCGCGGCTATACCCGCATGTTGCGCGTGGCGCGCACGATCGCGGACTTAGCAGGCGCGGAAACGGTCGGGCGTATCCATGTGGCTGAGGCGCTCAGCTACCGGCGGATCGCGCCGCGGGCCTGATCTGGGCTGGTTCACGCAGAGACGCGGAGAAGAAGGGGAGACGCAGAGAGGCTGCGCTTGGCCGCAAGGCCATCTCCGAGTGCTACGATAGCGGAAAACGTAACGTCAAGATTGGGAGAGCGGCTTTGCCGCAAGCGGGAACATCTTCGCGCCTCCCTTTTCCTCTCTGCGTCTCTGCGTGAACCCTTGCCCCGCTAAGCCTTTAAAGACTCCGCCCGATAAAGATCAGCACCATCGCGCCGATCACCGAGGCCAGGCACCCGGCGCGGTTAACGCCTTCGCCGAAGGTGCTGCTTGATCGCCAGCTGGCAAACAGGCCCGCCACCAGTGCGCCGCCCACGCCCAGCAGAATCGTTTTGACCAGCCCCATCTCGACCGCGCCGGGATAGAGGAACCGCGCCAGCACGCCGACCACAAGGCCGGTGAAAACGATCGACAGGATATTCAGCATGGTTGGCTCCGTTTCTGTGGACACATAACATGGTGCCGATTGACCGGTTCTTGTCCACAATTTGGTGATCTGGACCAAATAAACTCGGATAGGTTCATTTTGTGTCTTGCAGTGTCGGTAATCCGGCGCGTCGCTGCACTGCAGCATAAGTTTGCGCACGACGAAACGAATCGAGCGTGCGACGAATCGAGTCTGCCTGAGGAACATTACCCTCTTGTGTCTGGCAGGCGTTAGGGCACTATAGGTTGTGGTTGGACATCCGGGGCACCTCTAGACCTTGTTTAGAGCGCTTGGGCGTGTTTTTCGCGCAATGGCAGAACTTTGCCTCAGCACGAGACAATTCCGGCTGCGAACTTTGTTTAGAGACAGCGCGCGTGCGGGACATCAATGTTCCACTTTCGTTCTGTCCGGTGTAGGATCGGTGCGGCCGCCCGATTCGATTGTCGATTGATCGCCCGGATGGTTTCATCCGGTGTGCGGACGGGGGTTACAACGTGGATTTCAGGACTGGAGACGGCTCCGTGGTTGCGCAGGATGAATTGGCGCTGGCAAGCGCCCCGGCTTTTGCCGGTGAAGCGAAAGCTGTAGATATGAACGCCAAGGATGCAGGCAGTGATGCGCTCGTGGCTGGCATGGCTGCTGCGGCTGTTGCTGCGGCCCCGGTCAGCGATTCCAAGACGGTCAATCCGCGCCGCTTCACCATTGTGACCGATCACAGCCGCGATGCGCTCCTTACTGATTTCGGCAAGGATACGCTGGACGACCGCTATCTGTTGCCGGGCGAGAAGTATCAGGACCTGTTCGCGCGCGTGGCCGATGCCTATGCCGATGATCAGGCGCACGCGCAGCGGCTCTATGACTACATCTCGAAGCTGTGGTTCATGCCCGCAACGCCCGTGCTGTCAAACGGTGGCACCGGGCGGGGCCTGCCGATCTCGTGCTATCTGAACTCGGTGGATGACAGCCTTGAAGGCATCGTTGCCACCTGGAACGAGAACGTCTGGCTCGCCTCGCGCGGCGGCGGCATCGGCACCTATTGGGGCCAGGTGCGCGGCATTGGGGAGAGCGTGGGCCTGAACGGCAAGACCAGCGGCATCATTCCTTTCGTGCGCGTGATGGATTCGCTGACGCTGGCGATCAGCCAAGGTTCGCTGCGTCGTGGGTCGGCCGCGTGCTATCTTGATGTGTCACACCCGGAGATCGAAGAATTCCTCGAAATCCGCAAGCCCAGCGGCGATTTCAACCGCAAGGCGCTCAACCTGCATCACGGCGTGCTGCTGACCGATGAATTCATGGAAGCGGTGCGTGATGGCGCTGAATTCCACCTGCGGTCTCCCAAGGACGGGTCGATCCGCAACACGGTGGATGCGCGCGCGCTGTTCCAGAAGCTGGTCGAAACCCGCCTTGCCACGGGCGAGCCGTACATCGTGTTCAACGACACAGTGAACCGCATGATGCCCAAGCATCATCGCGATCTGGGGCTGAAGGTCTCGACATCGAACCTGTGTTCGGAAATCACGCTGCCCACCGGCCGCGACCATCTGGGCAACGATCGCACGGCGGTGTGCTGCCTGTCCTCGCTGAACCTTGAAACGTGGGACGAATGGAACGCCGACAAGGTGTTCATCGAAGACGTGCTGCGCTTCCTCGACAATGTGCTGCAGGACTATATCGACCGCGCGCCTGCTGAAATGGCGCGGGCCAAGTATTCGGCCATGCGCGAGCGTTCGGTCGGCATGGGCGTGATGGGCTTCCATTCGTTCCTGCAGATGAAGGGCATCGCGTTTGAATCGGCGATGGCCAAGGCGTGGAACCTCAAGATGTTCCGCCATGTCGCGGCCAAGGCCGATGAGGCCTCGCTGATGCTGGCGCAGGAACGCGGGCCGTGCCCCGATGCGGCGGACATGGGCGTGATGCAGCGCTTTTCGTGCAAGATGGCGATTGCGCCAACCGCATCGATTAGCATCATCTGCGGTGGCACTTCGGCCTGTATCGAGCCGATCCCGGCGAATATCTACACGCACAAGACGCTGTCGGGCTCGTTCGTGGTGAAGAACCCCTACCTGCAAAAGCTGCTGGCCGAAAAGAGCAAGGATTCCACCAACGTGTGGAACTCGATCCTTGAACACGGCGGATCGATCCAGCACCTCGATTTCCTCAGCCCGGACGAGAAGGCGATCTACAAGACCAGCTTCGAGATTGACCAGCGCTGGCTGCTCGAATTCGCGGCAGACCGCACGCCCTATATCGATCAGGCGCAGTCGCTGAACCTCTATATCCCGGCTGACGTGGACAAGTGGGACCTGATGATGCTGCACTTCCAAGCGTGGGAAAAGGGCATCAAGTCGCTCTATTACCTGCGTTCGAAGTCGGTCCAGCGCGCAGGGTTTGCCGGCGGGGTTGAGGCGGACAACACCTCGGCTGCGCCCAAGATCGAACTTGCCACCGCGGCGACCGATTACGAGGAATGCCTGGCCTGCCAGTGATGGCAGGTCAGCAAGCCTTGCCCCTGTCATGACGGTCCCGGCAGTCCCTGCATGTCTTAGGGCGTCCTCGCGGCTGGCGCGACCGTTGTTGCCGTTACACGCCGCGACATTTCGCGGCTTGCGCCAAGCCACCCCGTTCGGCCATTTGCGCGTGTCCGGCCCGATCCCGGCTGTGACGCTTATGGGGGCGATTTGTTCGCCGGGAACGGAAGGAATTGACTATGCGCAAGTGGCACCGCTGGATCACGGTGTTTTTCGGCGTGTTCATGCTGTGGATGGCCTTTACGGGCGTCGCCAGCCATGTGACCGCGCTTTGGCCTGCGGGCGAAACGGCAGGGCCACCACCTGTGCCGCAGGGCTTTGTCTGCCCGGAAACGATGATGTGCCGGCCCAAGGCACCTCCGGGGGGCGTGAAATCGTTGGTCGGCTGGTTCCATCACCTGCATTCGGGCGAGGAATTTGGACCCGTGGGCACGGCAATTTCGCTGATGACCGGGCTGGCGCTGCTGTTCTTCAGCATTTCGGGCCTGTGGATGTATTTCACGATGTGGAAGAATCGCAAGGACCGCAGCCTGAAGCCGCGCATGTTCTGGAAGTAACGGTTTGCGCGGCTCCGGCTCGCTTCCCCGGCCCGACTACCTTCAGGGTATCCTCTGGGTGGTCGGGCCGGGGGAGTAGGTCGGAGCCGCAAGCCCCTGACGGATGTCAGGGGCGCACCCGCCAAAAACAGAAAAACGCCCCGCTTTTCAGCGAGGCGCTTTCCGGCCGCGTGACGCGGCCTGGTCCCGAAGGGGGCGGGACGTTCCTGCAGCCCCGCATGGAGCCGCAGGAACGCCGCGCCACTTTGCAGGGCCTATTTTTCTTCGAGCATGCCCCAAGCGACATCGCCGTTGGCGGACAGGCGCACCTTGTCGCCCTCCACTTCGGCAATCAGCCCGCTGGACAGGTAATGATGGTGGCCCGAATGGGTTCCGCCTTCGTGACCTGCATCATTGTCCTTCTTGGTGAGCTTGATGCGGTCGCCGTCCATGTGGTCGACCGTGCCGACATGGGTGCCGTCCGCGCCGATCACTTCCATGTGTTCGCGGATCTCGGTGGACCAATCGCGGTTGTTTTCGGCCATGATATTTCTCCTTTGGCGACAAGAGGTTTTGCTCGCCGCACTGTTGACCGATCAACCGCTTCGGCCCCTGCCTGTTCCGCTTCAGTTCACGCCAGCAGGCCAGTCCGCGCGCGCACCGCGCCAGTCCGAAATGGACTGCCCCAAAGCACACGATTCCCTTTGGTGAAAAACCCCAACACTATCCCCGGCCAAGGCCCCCCGCCGCCTTTCGCCGTGTGCCGCCAGACCCTACATTAGAAGAATCAGTACAGGATATCGCCCATGCCCCTTCTTGAAGCCCGCAACACCTACAAGCCCTTCGAATATCCCTGGGCCTATGAATTCTGGAAGCGTCAGCAGCAGGTGCACTGGCTGCCCGAAGAGGTGCCGCTGGGCGAAGATTGCCGCGATTGGGCGCAGAAGATTTCCGAGCATGAGCGCAACCTGCTGACGCAGATCTTCCGCTTCTTCACGCAGGCCGATGTGGAAGTGCAGAACTGCTACCACGAACAGTACGGCCGCGTGTTTAAGCCGACCGAGGTCAAGATGATGCTGACCGCGTTTTCCAACATGGAAACCGTGCACATCGCCGCCTACAGCCACCTGCTCGACACGATTGGCATGCCCGAGAGCGAATATGGCATGTTCCTCGAATATGAGGAACTGAAGGCCAAGCACGATTACCTGCAAACTTTCGGCGTGGATTCGGACGAAGATATCGCCCGCACGCTCGCCATGTTCGGCGGCTTTACCGAAGGGCTGCAGCTGTTTGCCAGCTTTGCCATGCTGATGAACTTCCCGCGCTTCAACAAGATGAAGGGCATGGGCCAGATCGTCAGCTGGTCGGTCCGCGATGAATCGCTGCACTGCGAAGGCATCACCAAGCTGTTCCACGCCTTCGTGGCCGAACGCGGCTGCCTGACCAAGGCGGTGAAGGAAGACATCATCGATTGCTGCCAGAAGACCGTGCGGCTGGAAGATGCCTTTATCGATCTGGCGTTCGAACAGGGTCCGGTCCCGGGCATGAGCGCCAAGGACATCAAGCGTTACATCCGCTACATCGCCGACTGGCGCCTGAACCAGCTGGGCTTCCAGCCGATCTACATGATCGAAGATCACCCCCTCCCCTGGCTCGCCCCGCTGCTGAACGGCGTGGAACACGCCAACTTCTTCGAAACCCGCGCGACGGAATATTCCAAGGCCGCCACCCGCGGCGACTGGAACACCGTATGGACCAGCTTCGACAAGCGCCGCAGCGCGAAGTCGGCAGCGAATGCGGAAGTCCCGATGGAGGTTGAGGTGGATATGTTTGGCGCGTCGGGGATCGCGGCGGAGTGATGGTTTAGGTGGGTTCTTCATTCGCAGATTGGAGGAGTAACGTGAACTCCGCAGACAGATCGCTGCGGAATGATGAAACCCGCCACTCTCAATCGCAGCTTTTTCCAGTTCGGATAAGCACAATCCTCCCCGAATCTCCAATTGGCGCGGACTTGGCGTTTCGATGCATCTCGGATCAAGGTCGTTTCTACTATGCGAAAGACGATAAGGATGGTCGGCCCATTCGCGCGACAGAGTGGATCGCCACAAAGATTGCCGAAGCTCTAGGTTTGTCGGTCGCAGAAGCAGCAGTACTAGAAGGGACAGACGGCAACACGTTTTTTGGCTCTCTCCAACCAAATTCGCTGGCTGATGAACGCCAGTGTGAAAGGTTTCTGCGAACGCCATCACTAGACGAAGTTGGACGACCCGCGCCTTGGTTGGGTCAGTATCTCTCAAGGCTCTGGGCGTATGATATGTTTCTCGATAATCCCGACCGGAACCTCAGAAACTTCGTACTTGAACGATCCAATCGGCGCATCCGGGCTATCGATTTTGCGTCTGCGCGATACGTATACAGACCTGATACGAAGTTCCCAATTGCCACGGACAACACGAACCGTGTAGGCAGCTTTATCCGTAGCAAACACGGCAGCTATCCGGAGAGTGCCAACGAGTTGCTGGACTGGCTTGGTTTGATGGCAACTTCAACGATCACAGGCATTCTTGACGCGATGCCTGAGGATTGGTTGAGTGAGGTGCAGCGTAATGAGTTCATTAGGGCATGGTCAGATGGACGACGGCAGGCACGAATCGCTAGCGTCAAGGCTCTGATTGAGCATGACTGGTAAATATGACTTCGCTATCCTCAGCGTCACGGACCGCCACCGTGACGAGAAACTTAATGCTGGTCTCATCGTTTTTGGAACTGACTTCGCGGATGTGCGTATTCCGAAGCGGCTAGATAAGCTGCGCGCGCTGTCCGCAGCGTTTGACCTTGAAGCGATGCGTGAAGACCTTTTGGCGCTCGGACAGCTTGATCATGATGCGCGTTCTGATGTCGGGATTGAGGCTAAGGACCGTATTCAGTTCATGGAGATGGTGACTCATTTCGCGATTTCTCAGCCAGGGACCTTTGAAGCGCATAATTCTGAAGCATACGAAACATGTCTTGCTCGGCTGCAGAAGCTATTGATCGAGCCAGAAGTTGCTGCTCCGAAATTTGTATCAAAGCGCAGTCGCCTCACCACCTCCTTCAAGGCTGTGTTGCGCGGGGAGCGCATCCTTGCACGGAAAGGAGAGGACCTTTCCGCACACAGAGTGGTGCCGAACGTCCAAATTGCAGAAGGGCTTGCAGCGGACTTTGTCTTGCAGAACGGAGCAATGCACGTTTTTGAAACGGTAGATGCAAGCTCTGATGACGTGTCGTTACGAAAAGTGGTTGCCGACATTGCTGTATCGGCATTGGTGCTAGAACAGGCTCGAATGACCTTCGGGGAAAGTAGCACGAAGGCAAGATTGGTTTACGAGGCGTCGGCTTCGGTCGAGAGTCAGGCGCAACCATCGTTGATGGCTGCGCAGCATCAGGGTGCGGAGTTGATCAATTGGGCCAGCGCTGATGATCGCAGAGCGCTAATTTCGCGGCTAACGACGTTAGCTGAACCAATCCCAACCAAAGCTCAAATAGCTACAGCGATCCATGCGAGCACTCAGCATAAGTTTAATTTGAATTAGGATTTCCGAGGGGAGTCTGGCATTTATTCACTTGCAGGCAGAAGCAATTGTCTGCCGGTGCGTGCCGACCTCGAACTCCCCCAGCAGACGGGAGTCGGACTGGGTTGAAGGGAAGGAAGAAGAAGGGCCCATCCCTAGCCCTTCCCGCACGCGGGAAGGGGATAAGAAAGCGACAGCGGATAACACACCACAAAGTCCCCTTCCCGCGTGCGGGAAGGGTTAGGGATGGGCATTCGGCGGTAGCCGAAGTTTGCGCGCCTCTACCGCATGGGCAATCGCTGCCACCACGCCTTCGCAGTTTTCCCGCACATCGGCGTTGGTGAAGCGCAGGACCTGATACCCCGCCTCGGCCATGAAGCGATCGCGGTTGGCGTCGAATTCGGGGCGCAAGTCGTGGCTGTGGCCGTCGAGTTCGATGACGATCGATAAGGCGCGGCACAGGAAATCGGCGAAGTAGGGGCCGATGGGCATCTGGCGGCTGAACTTTGCGCCGACGGCTTTACCGGTGATGTTTCGCCACAGCAGGCGTTCGGTGGGCGTGGCTTCACGCCGCAGGGTGCGGGCGCGTTCGGTGTTGCGGGGTTGGTAGGCGGGCACGGGGTTTTGTTGCGACTGGGCACTGTTCCCGCAATCAGGGTTGATTCCAGAACGGTGTAACCGGCCTCATCCAAACACCCGGGAGCGCGAGGGGTCTAACCCCTCGCATCTACTACTTTTCTGTAAGCAACCGCCACGGCGTCCAGATCGGCGTCCGAAGGCTCCCACACACCAGCCAGCGGACCGGTGCCAGTGAACAGCGCGCACGCGGCTTCGTGCGGATCAGGGTTGCGGGCGACAAGTGTGGTGAGTTGGTCGGACAAGGGATCGTCAACCACACCATTCGCGCCGGACAGGTGGTGCAGCCATGCGGCGATGCCGGTGAGGATGGCGGGGCAGGGGCGGCCTTTGGCGGCGTTGTGCGCAAGGGTTTCGAGCCAGCGTTGGGGCAGCTTCTGGCTGCCGTCCATGGCGATCTGGATCAGGCGGTGGTTGAGTGCCGGGTTGGCGAAGCGGGCGATCAGCGCCTGTGCATAGGCGGCAAGGTCCTGGCCCGGTGCGGGGGTGATGGTGCGGGCGGCTTCGTCGGTCATCAGGCCGGTGGCAAGGGCGCGCAGGGCGGGGTCGGCCACGGCTTCGTGGACGAAGGTATGGCCCGCCGCGAGGCCGCAGTACGCCAGCAGCGAGTGCGCACCGTTGAGCATGCGCAGCTTGGCGGTTTCATAGGCGGCCACGTCTTGCACCAGTT
The DNA here is from genome assembly GCF_057180525.1 of Novosphingobium sp. HNCC26BN242. NCBI lineage: Bacteria > Pseudomonadati > Pseudomonadota > Alphaproteobacteria > Sphingomonadales > Sphingomonadaceae > Novosphingobium > Novosphingobium sp. HNCC26BN242. Next base: position 114,816 of record NZ_JBXUGM010000002.1, on the reverse strand, counting down.
GCGCGCCGACCGCTTCCCAGCGCGGGCGGGGGCCGGCGAAGTGGTCTTCGATCACCCATTGGCTGAACGGTTCGGTGACGACGCAAGCCTCATCCTGCAAGCCATCCAGCGCCTTGGCGACCATCGCGCGGTCGTCGTCGGTGGTGGCGGGCACGATACGGTCGATCATGGTGGAGGGGCAGGTGCAGTTTGCCTCGAACCATGAGACGAGATCCGGTTCGTGGCGAGCGAGGTATTGCAGCATCAGCGCGTGCAGCTTTGCGCCGTTGTCGGCCAGATTGTCGCACGGCATCAGCGTGAGGCCGGGCAGCCCGGCAGCGCGGCGGCGCAGCAGGGCTTGCGTGACGAAGTAGTAGAAGCTGAGCGAGTGGGCCTGCGCAAAATCGAGATCGCCATTGGCGGCGCGGCAATAGCCTTTCTCGGTGACGGTCAGGCTGACGATGCGGGTGAATGGCGCGGCGACGGCGGCGATGACGGCGTCGGGCTCTTCGCTGGCGACAAGCACATTGCGCACCGCGCCGACCACGCGCAGCGCGCTGCCATCGCCGGATTGTTCGGCCACGCAATAGAGCCCGTCTTGCGGATTCATCTGCCGGGCGACGCCGGGGGAGCGGAGCGAGACGCCGGTGATGGCCCAATCGGCCTCACCTGTATTCATTGCCGCATCGGTGTACCAAGCCTGATGCGCGCGGTGGAACGCGCCGATGCCGAAGTGGATGATGCCGACGGCTTGGGCATCGCGATCATAGAGCGGACGCGCGACTGCGGCAGGCAGGCGCGCCAGCGTTTGTGCCGAAAGCCTCACAGTTTGTAGGCCTTCTTGGCAAGGTTGTACGACAGGTCCTGCGCCAGTTCAGCCGCTTCCCAATCCTCAATCCGGTGTTCCATCACCAGCTGCGCCAGAAACCCGCAGTCGATCCGGCGCGCCACATCGTGGCGGGCGGGGATCGAGAGAAACGCGCGGGTATCGTCGTTAAAGCCTACGGTGTTGCAGAAGCCCGCCGTCTCGGTGGTCATGTGGCGGAAGCGGCGCATACCCTCAGGGCTATCGTGGAACCACCATGCGGGGCCGAGTTTGAGGCAGGGGTAGTGCCCGGCCAGCGGCGCGAGTTCGCGGGCATAGGCGCTTTCATCCAGCGTGAAGAGGATGATTGAAAGGTCGCGTTCGTTGCCGAACTTGTCGAGCAGCGGCTTCAGTGCATGCACGAAATCGGTGCGTGTGGGGATATCGGCGCCCTTGTCGCGCCCGAAGCGTTCGAACACCTTGGCGTTGTGGTTGCGGAAACTGCCGGGGTGGATCTGCATGACGAGGCCATCGTCGATGCTCATACCCGCCATTTCGGTGAGCATTTGCGAGCGAAACAACTCCGCGTCGGATTCATGGAACTTGCCCGATACCACGCGGTTGAACAGCGCTTCGGCCTCGGAGGCAGAGAGGTTGGCGGTGGCCGCCGTGGGGTGGCCGTGATCGGTGCTGGTGGCACCCATGCTCTTGAAGAAGGCGCGGCGGGTGCGGTGTGCGGCCAGATAGCCGGTCCAGGTCAGGCAATCCTCACCGGTCAGCGCAGAGAATGTGTCGAGATTGGCGCGGAAGCCTTCAAATTCAGGGTCGATGACCGGATCAGGACGATAGGCGGTGATGACTCGGCCCTGCCAGCCCCCCTCGCGCGCATTCTCGGCGGCAATGGCAGCGTGATGCTCCAGCGTGTCGAGCGGGCTTTCCGTCGTTGCGATGACTTCGATGTTGAAGCGTTCAAACAAGGCGCGCGGGCGGAAGGCATCGGTGGTGAGCGCCTGCGTGATCGTATCGAAATAGAGGTCGGACGTCTCGGCCGAGAGTTGAACGTCGATGCCGAAGGCTTCGGCAAAGACCCAGTCCAGCCACATCCGCGAAGGCGTGCCGCGGAACAGGCCGTAGCGTTCGGCAAAGAGCCGCCAAGCCGCGCGCGGATCGACCGCCTTGTTGCGCACGCCCAGATCTTCGAGCGCCACCCCTTGCGAATAGAGCATGCGGAACACGTAGTGATCGGGCACCAGCAGCAGATCGGTGGCATTGCCGAACGTCTCGTTGCCCGCAAACCAGCGCGGATCGGTGTGGCCATGCGGGCTGATGATCGGCAGGTCCTTAACCTGCCCATAAAGCTCCCGCGCCAACGCGCGCACCGAAGGTTCGACCGGCAGCAAGCGGTCGGGGTGGAGATCCATTTTGCGGGGCATCATCAGTCTTTCAAGAGTCGTTTGGTATCAGGGCATGTCTGATCAGGCTGTGGCGCGCGCATAGCGTTCACGCTTGGCCTGCGTGGCCTTGCGCGCTTCGGCCAGCGCCCGTTCTTCGGTAGCGAAGAGCAGGCCATCAAGCACGGCTGACAGGTGCGCGCGCATGGCTGCACGGGCGGCATTAGGATCGCGCGCGCGCAAGGCATCGAGCACGGCGGAGTGCTCTTCAACCACTGGCTTGATGTTTGCGTGGCGGGCCTTTTCGTGCAGGAGCACCGCCTCGGGCGAGGTGGCGCGCAGATCCCACAGGTGTTCGATGGCGTTGTAGATCGCCACGTTGCGCGTTGCGCGGGCAATGGCGAGGTGGAATTCGCGATCGGCCTGCTCGGTGCCGTTGGGGTCCTGATTTTCTTCGGCAATGCGATCAACCAGCACGGCGATTTCGGCAAGGTCGGCCTCGGTCATCTGCGTGGCGGCCAGCGCCGCAGCCTCGCCTTCGAACAGGAGCCGTGCCTCGGTCAATTCGAAGGCGGTCACGTTAAATCCGGGGCTGTCTTCATCGCCAGGCAGGCGTTTGACATAGGCGCCTGAACCAATGCGCACTTCGACAAGGCCCTGCACTTCCAGCGCGATCACCGCTTCGCGCACGGTCGGGCGGCTTACATCATAACGCAAGGCAAGGTCCCGTTCTGCTGGAAGGCGCGAGCCAACGGGATAGCGCCCTTGGGCCAGTTCCTCCAGCAGGGCACGGGCGAGATCTTGATAGAGCCGGTCGTTTGATTTGCTGCCAGCAGTTTTGCCGATTGCCATAAGGTGCCTTTTGGTAATACCAATTCAGGAAACTTGACAGGCCGAAATTGGTCCGTCAATCGGTATTACCACATCCGAACAATCCAAAGCGAGTGCCCATCCCATGAAAATTACCGCCGCCCGCGTAATCGTCACCTGCCCGGGCCGCAATTTCGTGACGCTCAAGATTGAAACCGATCAGGGCGTCTATGGCATTGGCGATGGCACGCTGAACGGTCGTGAACTTTCAGTCGTCGCCTATTTGCAAGAGCATGTCGTGCCGTGCCTGATTGGTATGGACCCGCGGCGGATCGAGGACATCTGGCAGTACCTTTATCGCGGAGCCTATTGGCGGCGCGGCCCGGTCACGATGCGGGCAATTGCCGCGGTCGATATGGCGCTGTGGGATATCAAGGCAAAGATGGCCGGAATGCCGCTGTATCAGTTGCTGGGCGGGCGTAGCCGTGACGGGATCATGGTCTATGGCCATGCCAATGGCGCGGATATTGCCCAGACAGTCGATGCCGTGGGCCGCTATATCGACATGGGTTACAAGGCAATCCGCGCGCAGAGCGGCGTTCCCGGCATCAAGGATGCCTATGGCGTAGGCCGTGGCACGCTTCATTATGAACCGGCCGATGCCGCGCTGCCGTCTGTCACCGGATGGGATACGCGCAAAGCGCTGAACTATGTGCCGAAACTGTTCGAGGAACTGCGCAAGACATACGGTTTCGATCACCATCTGCTGCACGATGGCCACCACCGTTATACCCCACAGGAAGCGGCGAATCTGGGCAAGATGCTCGAACCTTATCAGTTGTTCTGGCTGGAGGATTGCACGCCTGCCGAAAATCAGGAAGCGTTCAAGCTGGTGCGCCAGCACACAGTCACCCCGCTGGCGGTGGGTGAGATCTTCAACACGATCTGGGATGCCAAGGACCTGATCCAGAACCAGCTGATCGACTATATCCGCGCGACTGTGGTCGGTGCAGGTGGCCTGACCCATTTGCGCCGCATTGCCGATCTTGCCGCGATGTATCAGATCCGCACCGGTTGCCACGGGGCAACCGATCTTTCGCCGGTGACGATGGGCTGCGCGCTGCATTTCGATACCTGGGTGCCCAACTTCGGCATTCAGGAATACATGCGCCATACCGAGGAAACCGACGCCGTGTTCCCGCACGATTACTGGTTCGACAAGGGCGAGCTGTTCGTGGGCGAAACCCCCGGCCATGGAGTCGACATCGACGAGACTTTGGCGGCGAAGTATCCCTACAAACCCGCTTATCTGCCGGTTGCAAGGCTGGAAGACGGCACGATGTGGAACTGGTAGGTCCGATGCGCGCCGTGTTTGTGGGCGAGGCTATGCTGGAGCTGTCGCAGGACGGCTCCGACTGGCGTCTTGGCTATGGCGGTGACACGCTGAACACGGCGATCCATCTGGCGCGGGCGGGGGTGGACACGGCCTACCTTACCGCGCTCGGCACCGATCCATTCAGCGCCGATCTCAAAGCGCGCTGGGCGGCCGAAGGCCTTGATACACGCCTTGTGCTGGCCGATCCTGCCCGCAATCCGGGGCTATACGCGATTACCTGTGACGCTGTGGGCGAGCGTACCTTCACTTATTGGCGGGGCGAGAGCGCAGCGCGGCGCGTGTTCGAATGTGCGGGCATTGAGGCGGCGCTGCAAAGTGCGGCGGCAGCCGACATTCTGGGCTTTTCGCTGATCACGCTGGCGATCCTGCCCGAAGCCGGACGCTTGGCTTTGCTTGACCTTGCCCGGCTCGTGGCACGGCGCGGGGGCATGGTGGTTTTCGATGGGAACTATCGCCCGCGCCTGTGGGCTGATCAGACAGAGGCGGGTCGATGGCGCGATGCTGCGATTGCGGCAGCCACGGTGGGCCTCCCCACGCTGGAGGACGAAAGCGCGCTTTCTGGTGAGCAAACCGCCGACGATGTGGCCCGCCATTGGGCGCGGCTTGGATGCGCAGAGGTGATTGTCAAACTGGGTGCTGCGGGCGCGCGCTTGCCCGATGGCATGGTGCTTCCGCCACCTGAGGTGCTCAGGCCAGTCGACACATCGGGCGCTGGTGATGCCTTTAATGGGGGCTTTCTGGCTGCCCGTGCCGGTGGCGCATCGATTGCAGATGCTGTGTTGGCGGGGCATCGCCTTGCCGGTTGGTGTGTGATGCGTCGCGGCGCGATTCCAGCTCGATCCTGATACGCGCAATCACTTTCTGAATTACGCGGGCGCTTTGCGTTCGCGCAATAGCATCCACAGCACCACCGCGCCCAGAATATCGAGCGCAGCCAGCGCCACAAACAGCGGGTTGTAGCCAAATGAATCTGCGCTCTGTCCGATGAGCAGGGTGAACAGCATGCCGCCGATCCACGCGGTGGTTCCTGCCATGCCGCTGGCGGTGCCGACGGTGCGCTTGTCAAAAACATCGGCGCATAGCGTGATCAGCGCACCATTCAGCATCTGATGCGCAAAGCCGCCGATGCAGAACAGCGCAATGGCCATGCCAGGCGATGTGGCCAGCCCGATGCAGGCAGGCCCCACCATGCACAGCGCGCCCAATGTCATCGTGATCTTGCGTGATGCCAACATCGTGCTGCCGCGTGCCATCAGCCATGGCGGCAGCAGTCCTGCGGCAAGGCTGCCGAAGTCCGCCGCCAGAAACGGCAGCCACGCCCACAGCGCGATGGATTTGAGATCAAGCTGCCACACCGCAACCAGATAGAGCGGGATGAAGAAGTTGAAGGTTTGCCAAGCCGGCTCGGCCAGAAAGCGTGGCACGGCGATGGCCCAGAATGACCGGCTCCGCAGCACGTCGCGCTTGGTCGCTGGCTTGCCGGTTGGCTCGTCACCAACACCTGCCTGAATCACAGCGCGTTCGCTTTCCGACAGGCGCGGATGATCGGCTGGATCGCGATAGCCGAACCACCACAGGCCCGCCCAAGCCACGCTGAGTGCGCCGGTGACGATGAAGGCTGCCTGCCAGTTGATCGCTAGAATGCAGAACGCCACGAGTGGCGGTGCAATCATGTTGCCAACGCTCGTGCCCATCTGGAACAGGCTGGTGGCCAATGGCCGCTCGCGCGCCGGGAACCACGTTGCTACCGTCTTTGTGCCAGCGGGAATCGCGGCGGCCTCAGTTGCACCAAGCATGGCCCGAAACGCCGCAAGGCTCATCCAGCCGGTGGCAAAGGCGTGCGCCATGTTGCTCAACGCCCAGCCCAGCGCGAACAGGAAGAACCCGAGCCGCGTTCCAAGCGTATCGAGCACCGATCCGGCCACTGTCTGCATCACGGTATAGGTCGCCTGAAAGGCGAGTACGACCCAGCTGTATTGCTCGGTCGTCATCGCAAATTCGGCCTTCAGCGTCGGCGCGGCCACCGACAGCGTTGAACGCGCGAGGTAGTTCAGGATCGTCCCCAAAGTGACGAGCCCGATGATCCACCAGCGCAGTGGCAGCTTTTTCAGCATGAGGGGTTTCCGTGGCCTGCCGGTATCAGCGCAAACGTTCGATTTCGATCATCGACACGCGGGCGTCACCGGTGCCTTTCACGAAATCGAGCGGTATCGTGCCTTTGGCGTTGATCGTGAAAGTCCGGGCTTCGGCCACTGCGCCGGAGGTTGGGATGGCGGGCTGGAATTTGCGCAACAACGCCTTCTCGCCGCTCCGCACCTCAAAAGTGCCTGCTTTCTGGGTGGCAGGTGTCGCGAACCACAGCGTGATCTTGTACCGTCCGTCCGCCACCGGCACGCGATAGGAGAATGTGCCGGTGCGGTAACTGGCCAGCGCCTCGCGCTCTTGCGTGCCGGAAATCTCGGCTGGAACCGACGGCTTGCCATAGTTGGCAGGCGAATCGAGTGATGCGGCGGTGCCGCCTTCGAACCAGTTGTCAGACCCTAATACACGGTCTTTGCCCTTGCCTGCCACCAGCGCGCCGGCATCGATCACCATGGTGCGGCGCGTTGCGGGCGCTAGCGTCCAGTTCGCGGTATCCTCGATCTGCCTACCTGCTTGGCTGCCGCGCGCGACAAGCGTGTTCGTGCCTTCATCAAGCGCCACAGCGCTCCACACGCAGATCTTCTGCGGGCAGTCGTTTTTAACGCCCAGCGAACGCCCATTAAGCAGCAGTTCGGTGCTGGCGGTGTTGCTGTAAACCTTCACGTCAGTATTCGGATAGGCGCGCTCCACGTATCGTTTGCCGGTGATGTAGACCATCGGTGCTGGGTTCCAATTGGCCTTGTAGAAATAGTAGGCGTCCTTACGTGTCTTGTGGTCATAGGCGACCAGACCCTTGGTATTGATGTCCTGCGCATCGCCTTCGGTGCGGACGGTGGTTGCAAAATCGAACGAATTCCACAGCCATGTGGCATAGAGCCAGGGCCGCGCATCAAGCTGCGCCAGCGCTGTTTCGTGGATATAGCTTTCGTATTCTTCAGGCTGCGCAAAGCCGCGAGAATCAGCAGGTGCGCCCAACACGTTGTCGGTGTGAATGGTAAGGCCACCCCCAGCACCATATTCAGTCACCGCCAGCGGCTGTTGCGGACGCTTTGCGCGCACACCATCAAGATGTGGCCCAAGGTCGCTGGCTTCACCGAAGTACCAGCCGAAATAGCGGTTGGCACCGCCTAGATCGGTCGCAGGCGCGGTGATTGGAATTTCGATATCGGACCCGAACAGGCGCCCCTCGCAGCAAGTGGCAAGGGCTGTGGGGCGTGAAGGGTCCTCCTTCTTTGCTGTCGCCTGCAATTGCGCCAGCAGCGGCAGGGGATCGAGTTCCTTCCCATCTGTGCCACCGGTAAGGAAAGCAGGCAGCGAATTGCCGAAGTCCACCTCGTTGGCGATGCCCCAGATGGCCGATGCGGCGTGATTCTGGTTCTGGCGGATCAGTTCGGTCAACTGCGCCTTGGCATTGGCGACCAGCGCCGGGTCGGCTTCGCGCTTGCCGCCAAGGGTCCACGAAGAAACTAGGGGAATTTCGTCCCAAACAACAATCCCGGCGCGGTCTGCCAGATCGTGGACATCCTGCCCGTGCTGATAATGCGTCAGGCGGATGGTGTTTGCCCCCATCTCGCGGATGGTGGCGATATCTTCTGCCACATCGGCACGCGAAATGGCCCAGCCTTTGCCATCGCGGTCCTGATGATAGCCCACGCCGCGCAGCTTGTAGGGTTGGCCGTTCAACAGGAACCCGCGGGTGGCATCGAAGGCCATCGTGCGGATGCCGAATGGTTGGTGAATGACATCGGCGGGGCTGGAGGCTTTGGCATCAGCAACCTGTGCAACCAGTTGATAAAGGTAGGGGTCAATCGTGCCGTGCCACAAATGCGGATTGGCGAGCGTCAGATTGGCGAGGACTTCACCGGTCTTGCCCGGGGCGAGCGTTGCCGGGAGCATCGCGCTTGCCGCTTCGTGCCCATCACGATCGAGCAGGGCCACTTTGACCATGGCTTTGGCGGAACGCGGGCTGTCGTTCGCCACCCGAACCGTCACGGCAACCTGAGCGCTTTGCGGCGTGGCCCAAACCGTTGTGGCACGAATGCCCGGCCCGCCTGCATCAGCAAGGTCGATGTGCAGCGGTGATGTGGTGACCAGACGCACCGGACGGTACAGGCCGCCGTGAACGAAAAAGTCGCCGGTCAGCGGCAACACATCGGCTGTTGGTCCATTAGCCTTGGGCTGGGAGCTGTCCACGCGAACCACCAGTACGTTTTCGCCGTCCGCACGCATCGCTGCCGTTGCATCGATTCGGAACCGCGAAAAGCCGCCGCGATGCTCGCCAAGATAGATGCCGTTGAGCCAGACCTTGGCGATCCGGCTTGCCGCATCGAATTCCAACCAGTGCCGCAGGTCCTTCCCGGCAGCCGGGCTGGCTGCTGGCGATACAAAGCGCGTACGATACCAGCCTACGCCTTGCCGTTTGTTCACGGTCGCCGATGTGTTGGTGCCGCCAAGGGTGTGATGATAAAAGCCGACGCGGTTCCACGTGTGCGGGACAGTTACGGTAGCCCACGCGGCATCGGCAAAGTCTGCGGCTATGGCATTCGGCTCATCCCCATCGAAGAAACGCCAGCCCTTGTCGAGCACCGTCACCGTGCGCGTTGGCGCTGTTGCCTGCACTTCGACTTGTGCAGCAGAAGGTGTGACCACGGCCAACAGTGCCAGAGTAGATGCCGCCAGCAGGATCGTACGGCTGATATGCCTGCGCTGAACTGATGATGAGATGGGCATCGTGCACTCTCCATTGCCGGTCATTGTTGCCATAGGGAATGCCATGGCCAACGAGATGTTTTTGGTAAGTCCAGTTTATGGACCATACCCGCGGGCCATGCAAGAAATGCCAAAAGTTTCGCGAAAATTTTGGTAAGGCAAATCTCTGTCAGGCATTTGGTGCCTATTCTCTTCCAGCTGGGGCGGATGCTGAATCGGAGGCAGAATAGAACGCCTTGAAGAAGGCTAGACGCTCTGCCTCGGGCCATGCGCTGGCTGCAGCCTTCTCGGACAGTTCCAGCAATCGGCGCCGGGCGGGTTTGAATACCGGCCATTGCTGTGCTGGCGTGTCAGGCTTTCCGGTTCTTGCAAAAGCTACCATTGATCTGACCATGAAGTTGCTCATTGAGCGATCATTTTCGGTCCAGTTGCGCGTTGGTCGGAACCGATTGAATGTTTCCAGAGTGCCGAGCCAGAATGGAACTTCCGACGTGTGATATGCCCCAGCCGTCGCCGGATCGAGATCTGCGAAAGTTACTCCTTCCACATAAGAATGTGGCCGCGAGAATTCGTAAGTATAGACAGGTGCGCGACCGTTCTGGTGTTGCAGTGTGGCCCACGTCAACATGCTGATGGCAACAGTGCCATCACGATCGGCGGTACGGCCTTGCAAGCGCGCCTCGGCATCTGTCGTCGCGGAGTAGAGCTTCAGGAAAAGATCTGCTTTGTCACCGAAATAGGCTTTCGCCTTCGCTTCGAAGTCTGCCAGCCCATTTACGGGACCCAAGCCGCCCAGAGATTCATCGTGGGTAAAACCCAGCATTAGTGGTACGTCGCTTTGCTCCTTGCGTTCAAAGAGCTGGGGGATTCTCGCAGGCAGTACATATCCATCCACGATGGGGCCGGTAGTCGGGCCACCGGGTATTCGTGGTACGGTCAGCCTATCAGCCGGAAGGGCACGCAGTTCAACCAGACTCTGCGCCTTCCAGACGCCCATCAGTTTCTTGCCGTCCTGCTCGGAGGAGGCTCTTGAAGGCATTTGGATCGGCCCACCAATCATTGCCCCACTCATGCCGATTGCGCGATGAAACAGACCTTTGGCCAGTGGGCTGGCTTGTAGCGCCAAAACAGACATAGACCCGGCAGACTGTCCGACGATTGTCACGTTTTCAGGATCACCGCCAAAATTTGCGATGTTGCGCTTGACCCAGCCTAACGCTGCGATTTGATCGAGCAGGCCGTAATTGCCAGAAGTGCCGTGCGATGATTCCGCAGCAAGCTCTGGCAGGGCAAGAAAGCCGAGCGGGCCAAGCCGGTAATTGAGATTGACATAGACCGCGCCTTCCCGGCTCACGGCTTCGCCGTCGTAGATGCCATTGCTGCCCGCGCCGATGAAGAAGGCACCGCCATGAATGTACACAATGACCGGCGCCTTTCGGGGAAGTCGCGCCCGGTCAGGATCGGTCCAGATATTCAGATAAAGACAGTCTTCCGAAGTCGTCTCCGCCCCGGAATAATGGTTGGAAGTGGTATTTCGCAAAGGCTGAATGCACTGAGGGGCAAACCGGTCAGCATGCCGGACGCCTTGCCAGACGACAGGAGGAGCGGGAGCTTTCCAACGCAGTTCACGCAGCGGCGGCGCAGCATAAGGTATACCAAGATACGCCTCCATGCCCGACGCCAATCTTGTGCCGACGACCTGCCCGCTTTCGGTCATCACATACCGGGTTTCAGATGAGGAAGCTGTGACCTCCTTCGCCATGTCGGCCGTGCTGGTCAACAATGACGCAACCGCTGCGAAAGCGGTCAGGAAAGTTCGCATGCAGGTCTCTCCGCAAAATCAGCCATGCGCATGGACGGCCAGAAGCATCATCTTGATCGAAAATGCGTGTTTCTGGTGAAGCAGTAGGCGAATTTTGGCCTTACCACAATATGTCCAGTCTCAGCCTCAACGCATTAAAATTGCCCCGAACAGACTATCAATCCAATGGATGACTTTCCATAACTCAAAGTTATTATCAGCTTTACCAGCGGCGTTTTTCGTTCGCATAGAGCAAAAAGGCTCTGTATTTTGGCTGCTTTGCTGACAAGTCCGTGAAGATTGCGCGCATTTTCAATTTTTAGATTGAATGAAAACCACTCCTATGCGATTGGCCTGTCCAAAGTGGTCAATAAGGGAGGATCCAGATGCTTAGGAAGTCGAGCTTGGTTGTCAGCATGGCGTCGCTTGCCATTGCTCAGGCGGCGCTGGCGCAAGAAGTGTCTGACGGAGCGCTGGAAGAAATCGTCGTGACCGCGCAGAAGCGCGAGCAGAACCTGCAGCAGGTCCCTGTGTCGGTAACAGCGCTCTCGGCAGACGCCATCATCAACAAGGGGATCACGCAGTTTGAGAACTTGGCGCAAGTAGCGCCGGGCCTCACCATCACGCAGGGCACGCAGCGCACCGGAAACAGCATCAACGTGCGCGGTATCGGCACCTCGGTGTTCAGCATCGGTGTGGAGCCTGCTGTCTCGGTTGTCGTGGATGACGTGCCAATCCTGAATCAGGGTCAAGCTTTCGCCACCTTGACCGATATTGAACGGATCGAAGTGCTGCGCGGGCCTCAGGGCACGCTGTTTGGCAAGAACGCCTCTGCGGGCGTGGTCAATATCGTCACACGCGCCCCAACTGACACGTTCTCGGGCCGGATAGCTGCATCTGCCACGACGGACGACGAATATCGCGTCGAAGCGGGCATTTCAGGGCCGTTGGGCGAAAACGTCGGCTTTCGCATCAACGGCTTTTACAGCGACTTCCGCGGTTACGTGAAGAACCTCGCCGCCGGAAACTACCTTGGCGCGGACGAAAGCTGGGGTATCCGCGGAAAGCTCGAGGCCGATCTTTCGGACGCGGTGAAGGTTACGATCTCGGCCGAGCATTCCGAACTGGAAGGCAACTCGACACCGCGCACCGTTCGGACTTTCCCGGCGGGCGGCACCGTCTTCGGCGCATCGATCGCTACCAACTTTGCCGGTGTCCGTGTGGGGCCGGACAACTACGTACTCAACCAGAATTATGATGGCATCGCCAAGGGCCAATCGACCAATGTTAGCGGTCGCATCAGCATTGATCTTGGCGGAGTTGATCTGATTTCCGTCAGCAGCTTCCAGAAATGGGGCCTTGATACGCAGGATGACACTGATCAGATCAATCTGCCGGTGTTCGGTGTGCCGACAGGCCTTGTGCAAACCAGCCCTTATGACACCAAGTATTTCACGCAGGAACTGCGTCTCGTTTCCACAGCGCCGGGTCCGTTCCAGTATATTCTGGGTGCCTTCTATGCCGATGGCCAGACGGACCGCTCGTTTGACCGTGGTCCCGCCGGACCTCTCGTTGCACGCTGGGTGGCAGGCGCTGGTACGAAAACCCTCGCCGCTTTTGCGCAAGGTACCTACGATCTGGCCGAAACGACCCATCTTGACGCCGGTATCCGCTACAACCACGAGAAAATCGATGTCTCGTTCCTGCGGCTCAACCCCGCTTCATCTCCGCCTGCCAACAACGGTGCATGTTTGAGCATCTGCACGGGCGACGCTTCTGATGATGCTGTCACCGGCAAGATCTCGCTGCGCCAGGATCTGACGGACCGGGTGATGATCTACGCCTCGTTCGCGACCGGCTACAAGGGGCAGGGTTACGACGTATCTTCCGGGTTCACACCGTTCCGTGCGGCCAATCCGGTCAAGGCGGAAACATCGCGCGCATATGAAATCGGCTTGAAGAGCCGCTTCCTCGACAACAAGGTGCAATTCAACATCACCGGCTTCTGGACGGATTACAACAACTTCCAGTCGCAATCGGCAGTTGTTCAACCAGACGGGTCGATTCAGTTCCAGATCGATAACGTTGGCAAGCTGCGGTCACGCGGCGTCGAATTCGAACTGCAGACCAAGCCCACTCGTGCTCTGTCCTTCGATGTCTCCGGGACTTTCCTTGATGCTGTGGTGACCGAATTCCCGCTTGCCAATTGTTATACCGGGCAGGCGGCTGATCAGGGATGCTTTGACATAGATGGCACGGGGCCCGGCATTGCAAGGGCGCAAAACCTTGCCGGCAAGCGCTTGTCGAACGCTCCACGCTTCATGTTCAATGCATCGACCATGTACGATATCTTCATGGACACGATGCCATTCGATGCCTTCGTAACGCTGGACTATCGCTATCAGACGAAGGTCAATTTCGATCTCTTCCAGAACCCGCTCTATATAGAGAAGGGCTTCGGCGTTCTCAACGGCAGCATCGGAATCCGCCAGCGGGATGACGCATACCGCATCACCCTGTTCGCCAACAATCTGTTCGACAAGAACTTTGCGTCGAATCTTGGCGGTTTGATTGGCGGCCCTGCAACTGCGGTAAACCAGGTCCTGTCACGCAATTCGCGCCGCTACTTCGGCATCCGCGGCAGCTATAACTTCTGATCAAGTTGCCCGGCCGGGCAAGGCTCAACGAGCCCGGCCGATCACTTCTATACCAATGGCCCGAGAAGCTGGCGCATGTCTCCACCTTTTCGGGCCATTGCGCCAAGTGCGCGCCTCCCGTAACGCAAATCCTATGGATTTTGACGATCAGCTTCGCCGCTATTTCGGCACCGACGATCTTGGCGCGGCCCCGGCGTCGGCAATTGATGCGGGGGTGGAGCGGATGCTGGTAGATTTCGGGCTTGAAAAGGACCGCTCGCGCCGCTTTGGATTGTGGACTTTGCTCCACATGTTAGGCCGCGCGCCCGATCTGGACGTGGCGTTCAAGGAGGCAGCGGACCGTGATGCCGCGCGCGATTTCATGGATCTGATTGATCGCGCTGGACCGGAAAACTGATTGCGCGCACTCCATCTGGCCGCTCTTGCACAGCGCTGGCGGGCCGTGCATAAGAACAAAGCATGATCGCAAAACTCACTGGCATTCTTGATGACACTGGTCCGGATTGGGCCGTGATCGACGTGGGCGGCGTTGGTTACCTTGTCCAATGCTCGGCCAAGACGCTCAGCCACCTCGGCATTCGGGGCGACAAGGTCGTCGTCCACACCGAAATGCAGGTCAGCGAAACCGACCAGCGACTGATCGGCTTCACCAGCGCCGGGGAGCGGGCGTGGTTCCGGTTGTTGACGGCGGTGCAGGGGGTGGGATCCAAGGTTGCGCTGGCAATCCTTTCGGCCCTGTCGGTCGAAGAATTGCAACGCGCCTGCGCGCAAGGCGATGCGGCGATGGTGGCGCGGGCAAACGGCGTGGGGCCGAAGCTGGCCAGCCGCATCGTCAACGAATTGAAGGACAAGGCCGGCGGCCTTGCGGGCTATACCTCGCCGGTGGGCATGGGTGGAGATGTCTTTGCCCCGCCGCCGGGCAATGCGGCTGCCGACGCCGTCTCGGCGCTGCAGAACCTCGGCTTCAAGCCGATGGTGGCCAGCAGCGCAGTAGCCGCAGCGGTGAAGGAACTGGGCGAGGACGCCGGACTGAACGATCTGGTGCGCGTGGCGTTGAAGAGGGCGGCGGGGTGATGCGGCGGGCAGCTTTTGTCGGCAGTTTGTGCGCGCTTACGATCGCCGCGTGGCTTTGGGGAAGCAGGCAGTTCGCCATTGATGCCTGTCTCGACGCAGGCGGTGCATGGGGTTACGCCGCAGGATTCTGCCATCATGGCTGAAATAGCCGTCGTCACTTTGCCAAGCCCCACTTTGCTAAGTCAGCGCACTACCGGTATGATCAAGCCATGACCGACCTGAGCTTTTCCATCCCCGAATCGATGCTGCAATGGCTCGAACGGCGAGCGTCAGCCGGTGATTACGTAGACGTGGGCGATTTCCTGCGTGATCTCGTGCGTAAGGAACAGGAACGCTCCCAGCGGCTGGAGTGGTTGCGTGAGCAGATCGCGGAAGGTCTTGCTTCCGGCATTGTCGAGGGCGAACCTGAAGACCTGATCGAAGAGATTATTGCAGCCCGCCGGGCACGGCATGGCTGACGTCCGGCTGACCGCCGCGGCACTGGCAGATCTTGATGAGATCGACGAATACGGCGTAGTGAACTTTGGAAGCGAACTCGCTGATGCCTATTCTCGCGGCTTCCGCAGCGTGTTCGACCGCTTGCGCCGCTATCCCCGTTCAGGCCCTTTGGTTCCGGAACTCGGTGATGAAGTGCGGACGATACGCTACCGCGAGCACCGTCTCTCTTACGTGGTAGAAAATGAGGACGTGCATGTTTTGCGTGTGTTCCATGTCGCTCGCGACGTTCAGGATTTCGATTTTTCATGACCGACAACCCCCTCCTCACCCCCGAACGCATGGTCGAAGATCAAGACGCGGCCCTGCGGCCCAAGACGCTGGCTGAATTCGTCGGGCAGGCAGCGGCCAAGGACAATCTGCAAGTGTTCATCGAAAGTGCCAAGATGCGGCGCGAGGCGATGGATCATGTGCTGTTCTTCGGCCCGCCGGGGCTGGGCAAGACCACGCTGGCGCAGATCATCGCGCGGGAACTGGGCGTTAACTTCCGCTCCACGTCCGGCCCGGTCATCGCCAAGGCGGGGGATCTGGCGGCACTGCTAACCAATCTTGAACATGGCGATGTGCTGTTCATTGATGAAATCCACCGGCTTAATCCCGTGGTGGAAGAAGTGCTCTACCCGGCGATGGAAGACCGCGCGCTGGATCTGATGATCGGCGAAGGCCCCTCGGCGCGTTCGGTGCGGATCGATCTGCCGCCCTTCACGCTGATCGGCGCGACGACGCGGCAGGGCTTGCTGCAAACGCCGCTGCGCGACCGTTTCGGCATTCCGGTGCGGCTGCAATTCTATTCGGTGGATGAGTTGGAACGCGTGGTGGCGCGTGGCGCGTCATTGCTGGGCATCGGCATCGACAAGGGCGGGGCGACCGAGATTGCGCGCCGGTCTCGCGGCACCCCGCGCGTGGCCGGGCGACTGCTGCGCCGTGTGCGCGATTTTGCGCAAGTGGCCGGTGCCGACAAGATCACGAAAGACAATGCCGACAATGCTTTGACCCGGCTGGAGATCGATCAGATCGGGCTGGATCTGCAGGACCGGCGCTATCTGATGATGATCGCCGATATCTACAAAGGCGGGCCGGTGGGCGTGGAAACGCTAGCGGCGGGGCTTTCGGAACCGCGCGACACGATCGA
The DNA here is from genome assembly GCF_057180525.1 of Novosphingobium sp. HNCC26BN242. Classification (NCBI taxonomy): domain Bacteria; kingdom Pseudomonadati; phylum Pseudomonadota; class Alphaproteobacteria; order Sphingomonadales; family Sphingomonadaceae; genus Novosphingobium; species Novosphingobium sp. HNCC26BN242. The sequence continues at coordinate 98,425 of NZ_JBXUGM010000002.1, read as the reverse complement.
GGAAGTGATTGAACCGTACCTGATCCAGCTGGGCCTGATTGCCCGCACCGCGCGGGGCCGCTGTCTGAATGACCGTGGCTGGCAGCATTTGGGACTCGCGCCCCCTGCGGGCCAATTGCCGGGCCTGTTTGATTCGGGCGATTGATCGGCGCGCTCGGCGGGGCGTCAAAGCGGGGGCGGGAAAGACGGCCTGCGAAAGAGTTTGGCAACATTCGGTCCCAAACTGGCACAGAGTTAACTGGCGGCCTGCACCGGTCCCGATTTCGGGCAGATTCCATGGCCAGAACACGGTTAACGTCATTGCCCTGAACCTTCCCATCTGCGTTGATTGACCGGTCAGGAAAGCAAAGCATCGCGTTAACCCGCTTTTGCTAAGCGCTTTCCCAGGGAAAACGAGAGCAACGATCATGTCGGTTCGGATGGCATTGGCAAAACTGGCAGCAGCTGCAGCGGGCGGGGCCATGCTTGGCGGCGGCGCGGTTCATGTTTCTGAAGCACCCGCTCAGGGTGAGATTCATCATGTGAAGCCGGTCAAGGTCAAGACGGCCAAGCCCGCGAAGCGCATGGCCGCACGCCGCGCCGCGCCGCGCGAAGTCCATCGCGCCCGCCGCGTGGTGACAACGACGACGACTCGCACCTGTGAGCCAGCGCAACAAATGGCGATGGTACCTGTGCCCTACATGCCGCCAATGCCGCCCCAGCCAATGGGCGGTGGCGGCGGTGGTGTTCCCGTGGTCATCGGAGGCGGCGGGCTTGGCGGCTTTGGTGGCGGCTTCTTTGGAGGCTTTTTCGGCGGTGGCGGCGGAAGCGGTGGCGGCGGCGGTAGTGTGGTCATCTCCTCCACCAGCACGGGCTCTACATCCACCTCTGGCGGCTCCACTTCAACCTCGGGTGGATCAAGCTCAACTTCGGGCGGATCAACCTCATCGACCACGGGCGGCGTTTCGACGTCTACCGGCGGCGTTTCAACGTCCACGTCGACAGGCGGGGTTTCAACTTCGACCGGGGGTGTTTCCACTTCCACTGGCGGTGTCTCGACATCGTCTTCCACATCTTCGGGCAACGTCTCGACTTCGAGCGGCGCTGTTAGCAGCTCCTCGGGCAACGTCTCGACCTCTTCGGGCAATGTCTCGACGTCCAGTGGGAACGTCAGCACGTCTTCCGGCGCAGTCAGCAGCAGCTCATCGACATCGACATCGTCGGGTAATGTCAGCACGTCTTCGGGTAATGTCAGCACCAGTTCGTCTACGTCGACGTCCTCGGGTAATGTCAGCACCAGCTCGTCGACATCATCATCAACGTCCAGCAGCACCAGTAGCTCGACGTCTTCTTCTACCTCGACCTCCACCTCGGGTGGTACGACAAATGGTGGCACAACGAACGGTGGCACAACCAATGGTGGGACCACCAACGGCGGCACCACCAATGGCGGCACCGATGTGCCCGAACCTTCGATGATCATCCTGTTCGGCGCGGCAGCAGCCGGGCTGGTGGCGCGGCGGCGATTTGCGAAAGTGAAGCCGCAAGCCTGATTGCACTTTATCGCCCGCTGCGGTGGGTGAGCGGGAAGGGCGGCATCCGGGGGGACGCCGCCCTTTTTGCTGCCCGAACCGGAAACTTAGCGATGGCTGCCCAGCATATTGGCGTGGGTGATGGCCACGGCCAGCGCATCCGAAGCGTCCTCGCCCGCCAGCACGACGCCGGGCAGCAGGATCTTGAGCATGTGCTGAATCTGCTGCTTTTCCGCGCCGCCGGTTCCGACCAGCGCCTTCTTGATGACCTTTGTGGGATATTCCGCCACCGGAATGCCCGAGCGCGCTACTGCGACCATTGCCACGCCGCGTGCCTGGCCCAACTTGAGCGTGGATTGCGGGTTGACGTTGACAAACACCTCTTCCACCGCGCCGCTATCGGGCTTGTAGATTTTGATCACCTCAGCCAGCGCCGTATCCAGTTCGACCAGACGTTCGGCCATCGTCGCCTTGGCGTTGGTGCGGATCTGGCCGTTGGCCACATGGCTGAGCCTGCTGCCGGACTTGGAAACGACGCCCCATCCGGTGCAGGTAAGGCCAGGGTCAATGCCGAGGATGATCATGGAATGCTCTCCCCCAATGGGGGAGGATCGCAAGGATCAACCCAGTTTCTCCATCACTTCGTCGGGGATTTCATAGTTGCCCCATACGGTCTGAACGTCATCGTCATCGTCCAGCACGTCGATCAGCCTGAGCAGGGTTGCAGCGTCATCGGCCGATACCTCGGTCTTCATGTTCGGGCGCCAGGCGAGCTTCACGCCTTCGGCTTCGCCCAACACCTTTTCCAGTTCGCGCGCGACTTCATGGAGGTTTTCAACGGCCACCCAGATTTGGTGGCTGCCGGGGTTTTCGTCGCCATCACCCATATCGGATTCAACATCGTCGGCCCCTGCCTCGATCGCGGCTTCGAGAACTTTTTCCTCGTCCCCAGCCTTGCCCGGATATTCGATCAGGCCCAGCCGTTCGAAGCCGTGGCTCACCGCGCCGCTTGCGCCAAGATTGCCGCCGTTCTTCGAGAACGCGGTGCGGATGTTGGTGGCGGTGCGGTTGCGGTTGTCGGTCAGCGCTTCGACGATGACGGCGACGCCGCCGGGGCCGTAGCCTTCGTAGCGCACTTCTTCATAGTTATCGCCTTCGCCCTTGCTCGCCTTGTCGATGGCGCGGGCGATGTTGTCCTTGGGCATGGACTGCGCCTTGGCGGCGTTGACCGCAGCGCGCAGGCGCGGGTTCATGTCAGGATCGGGGATGCCCATCTTGGCCGCGACGGTGATTTCGCGCGAAAGCTTGGAAAACTGTGCCGAACGCTTTTTGTCCTGCGCACCTTTGCGGTGCATGATATTCTTGAATTTGGAATGGCCTGCCATGGTCCGTCTTCTTGCGTGTTTCAGGAATCTTGAAATCTGCCCCTAGCCGAGACAGTGGCTTGCGGCAATCTGTGTGGCGCAACGCCGGTTTTGGCGGCATGAAGCGGGCATGATCCGCGCAGCATTGACCGAATTCGCCACATTTCTCCGCAATCCGCAGCCGATGCAGGCCAGTGGGCTGGCCAGTGGGCTGAACGCCGATGGCGCGGTTGCGCGTTGGTTGGTGTTGAGCATGCTGCAGATCGTGGTGCTGGGTCTGGTGGTGATGCCGCTGATCCTGGCATGGCAAAAGGCGTTCGGCCTTCCTTCACCCAATGCTTTCGATGGCCTGAGCCCGCTTGCCCTGTGGGGTGGGGCAGTGCTGCTGGCCCCGGTGCTGGAAGAGCTGTTCTTTCGCGGCTGGATGAGCGGGCGGCCTGCTGCGCTGTGGCTGACTTCGGCGGTCATCGCGGGGCTGGGGCTGTTTGCCGCATTCGCGCGCGGTAATCCGTTGGCGGCAGGGACGATCCTGCTAGGCACGGCCATTGTGGCGGGTGTTGCGTGGTGGCGCGTGCGGCGCGACACACAGGTGTCACCCACCTTCGCCCACGCCTTTCCGGTGCTGTTCTATCTTGTAACCGTGCTGTTCGCGCTGATGCACGTGTTCAACTATCCGCAAGTCAGCGCGGTGGTCTTGCCGATGGTCCTGCCGCAGTTCTGGTCTGGCCTGATGCTGGGCTATATCCGGGTGCGGCTGGGTTTGCTGGCAGCCATTCTGGCGCATGTGGCATCGAACGCTGTCATGCTGACGGCAGCTTTGGCGACGGGTTAGAGCACTACCGCCGTCCCGCTTACGCTGACCATCAGCATCGAACCGCGTGCGCCGATGGTCTCGTAATCGAAATCGACGCCGATCACGGCATTGGCACCCACCATCCGCGCCTTGTCTTCCAGCTCGCGCAGCGCCTGCTCGCGTCCGCGTGTCAGCACTTCCTCATACTTGCCAGAGCGGCCACCGAAAATATCGGTCAGCGAGGCGAAAAGATCGCGCACGATGTTCGCGCCCAAAATCACCTCGCCGGTTACGATACCAAGGTGGCGCTGCACCGGGCGGCCTTCGACAAGGCTGGTGGTAGTAAGGATCATGGCTGCCCTTTCGCGTGGAGTCCGGGCAGCCTAGCGGGAATGTCAGTCAATGCCGAGGGCGTTCTTGTACGTCTCAAGCACGGCTTCCATCTCACGGCGATCATCCGGCTTCATTTTCCGCAGACGGACGATCTGGCGCATGATCTTGGCGTCATAGCCGGTGGATTTGGCTTCGCTGTAGACGTCCTTGATATCGTCGCCGATGCCCTTCTTTTCCTCTTCAAGGCGTTCGATGCGTTCGATCAAAAGGCGCAGGCGGTCGTCAGCGGTTTCGGCCATCGGGGAAGTCTCCGGGTAAGATGCGTGAATCGGTTGCCGGGGCTGATAGACGCAGGCTTGGCTTTGGGCAAAGGACCGCCTGTGGAAATGTGGCCCCGGAACGGAGCGATCAGTGCGTGCCCCCGTTCCGCTGCAGGCTCTCCTCCATCCGCGCCATCTGTTCGGGCGTTGCCTCGGTCTGGTAGGCGGCCTTCCAATCCTCGAACGGCATGCCGTGGATCACCGCGCGGGCAGCGGCCTTGTCACCATCAAAGCCCGCATCGCGAATCCAGTCGGACAGGCAATTGCGGCAGAAACCAGCCAGACCCATCAGATCAATGTTCTGCGCATCGTGGCGTTTTTGCAGGTGCTTCACCAGGCGGCGAAAGGCAGCGGCGGCAATGTCATCTGGTATTGCATCGATTGCATTCGTATCCACGATAAACATCCCTCGTTTGAAATGGTGTTTTGAAATGGCATGGGCCATACGCGCCTCACGAATTTGATATAGGAGTACTGACGCCGTGGCCAAGCTCGATCCACGTTCAAGCATGGTTTTGGGACGCAAGGTAAAGATCCTTGCCACGGTTGGCCCGGCAAGCCGCGATCCCGAAATGCTGGAAAAGCTCTATCGCGCAGGGGCTGATGCGTTCCGCGTGAATATGAGCCACGGCGAACACGCCATTCACGCCGAGACCATCGCCAATATTCGTGCGCTGGAAAAGAAGGTGAACCGACCGATCACCGTGCTGTGCGATCTGCAAGGGCCAAAGCTGCGCGTGGGCAAGTTCAAGGAAGGGCGCGCCGTCATTCGCCATTCCGGCCACTTCACCTTAGACCGCAATCCCGAACCCGGCGATGAAACACGCGTGTGCCTGCCGCATCCCGAACTGTTTGGCGTGTTGCAAAAGGGCCAGCGCCTGCTGATCGACGATGGCAAGCTGCGCTTGCGCGTGATCCGCGCCGACATGGATGAAATCCTGTGCTCTGCCGAAGTGGGAGGCGTGATTTCTGATCGTAAGGGCGTGAATGTGCCTGATGCGGTCGTGCCAGTGCCCGCTCTCACCGAGAAGGACCGCCGCGATCTGTCATTTGCCATTGAAAACGGCGCAGACTGGATTGCACTGTCCTTTGTGCAGCGCCCCGAAGACGTGGCCGAAGCGCGCAAGCTGATGGGTGGTTACGGGTCGTTGATGGCCAAGATCGAAAAGCCAGCCGCCATCTCGCGTCTGGAAGAAATCATCGAATTGTCCGATGGCATCATGGTGGCGCGCGGCGATCTGGGTGTGGAACTGAACCCCGAAGAAGTGCCCCCGCTGCAAAAGCGCATCGTGGAAAGCGCGCGGCGGCAGGGCAAGCCGGTGGTTGTCGCCACACAAATGCTCGAATCGATGATCGAAGCGCCAACGCCCACCCGCGCCGAAGTCTCGGACGTGGCGAACGCGGTCTATGATGGTGCCGATGCAGTCATGCTCTCTGCCGAAACGGCCGCAGGTGCCTGGCCGGAAGAGGCAGTGACGATCATGCACCGCATTGCCGCGCAGGTAGAAGCCGATCCGGGCTATGCCGCGCGCGTCCACTTTGTGGAAACGCTGCCCGATCCCACCACAGCAGATGCACTGGCTCAGGCTGCGGCAAGCATTGTCAACACGCTGCCGATTGCCGGAATTATCGTGTTCACAGGCTCAGGCTCCACCGCGCGGCGCGTTGCGCGTGAGCGGCCTGCGGTGCCGATGCTGGTGCTCACACCTTCGCAGATAACCGCGCGCAAAGTCGGTCTGCTGTGGGGTGCCCATGCCGTGAACACCAAGGATATCGGCAGCTTTGAGGAAATGATTGCCAAGGGCAAGCGCATGGCGCTGCGGCACGGTTTCGGCTCTGCCGGATCAAAACTGATTGCGCTGGCAGGCGTACCCTTCGGCACGCCGGGCGCAACCAACCTGCTGCACGTTGTCACGCTCACTGGCAACGAACTGGATCGTTATACCTGAAAACAGTGCAGATCGGCCACACTCGATCGTAAGATTTAATTGCTCGATTGATTATGAGTTGAAACTCGCTCTGCGTGGTTCATTTACAGTCCCATAAAACAAACGGGAGCTGTGAATGCCTAAGAACGTCAAAATGGCCGCACGAGCGAGTTTTGCGTGTGGTTTGAGCGTGATTGCACTGCTGGCGGGCAATGTGCATGCGCAAGAGGTGGCGCAGGCGGATGAGCAGGTGTCATCGATCGACATGCTCAATGCCGATATCATCGTGACGGCTAACAAGAAAAAGGACGTCGAGAACGTCCAGGCCGTACCGATGGCTATCACGGCGTTCAACGCAGATACTTTGCAAGCCTTGCAGGTGCGCGATCTGCAGACGCTGACCTTCAGCGCGCCGAACGTCTCGCTCGATCAGGTCGGCACTTCGCGCGGCACGGCCAACTTCTCGATCCGCGGCCTCGGCGTCAACAGCTCGATCCCGTCGATCGACCCCACCGTCGGCGTGTTCATCGACGGCGTGTACATCGGTGTGAATGCTGGCCTTGTGTTCGACGTGTTCGACCTTGGTTCGATCGAAGTGGCGCGCGGACCTCAGGGTATTCTCTATGGCCGCAACACCACAGGCGGTGCGGTTTTGATCAACACGGGTGATCCGACATCAGACTTCCGGGGCAATTTCCGGGTGTTTTATGAAGGCCCGGTCGATTCCGGGCGTGGTTCAGGCAACTTTGCCGCGCAAGCCGTGATTTCCGGTCCGCTGATCGAAGGCAAGCTGAACTTCAAACTGGGCGGCTACGTAAACAACGATCAGGGCTATTTCCGCAATCTGTTCGACAATAGCGATTTCGGCAAGGCCGAGACCGAGATCGTGCGCGGCGCGCTGGAATTCCTGCCGACCGAAACGGTCCGCATGGTGGCAAAAGTGGAATACTTCACCAGCGATGGCGATGGCCCTGCCGGCCAGAACCGGGGGAGATTCAAGCGTGATACGTTTGACTTTTCGGTCGACAATCGCGGTTTCTATCGCAACGAATCATGGTTCGCCACGCACAAGACCGAGATCGACATTGGTGATGGACTGCTGACCAATATCTTCGGCTTCCGCGATTTCCAATCGGCCACCAGCGGCGATATCGATTCTTTGCCAGTGTTCCGTTTCCATTCGGAAACCGAGTTCAACCAGCGCCAGTATTCGAACGAACTGCGCTACAACGTGCGCATGGGCAATCTTGACTTCACGACCGGTGGCTTCTGGTTCCAGCAGGACCTGGGCTATGACGAAATCCGCCGCTTCCCCAGTTTCATCAGCCCTCTTGGCACGCAGATTGGTGGCGGACGGCAGGACCACGAAGTGCTCGGCCTGTTTGCGTCCGGCGATTATGACGTAACCGAAAAGTTGACGCTGACCGCAGGCCTGCGCTGGTCTCGCGAGACCAAGGATGCAGCCGTCACCTATATCCGGCCACGCGCGGCGTGCTCGGTGATCGCAGCAACATGTGCGACTTCGGGCGTAAACACCACAGTGGTCGCGCCATCTCCGGCTGAAAACAACGGATTTACGGATAATCGGGCGTGGGAAAACTGGAGCCCCAAGGTCGGCTTCCAGTATCGCTTTAACCCCGATGCGCAAGTCTATGGCAGCTGGTCACGCGGTTTCCGTTCGGGCGGCTACAACTTCCGCATCACCAATGCCCGCGCATTTGAACTGCTGGCAGGCGTCGGCGGTGCCAACCCGCAATATGCCTTTGATGAAGAGCAGGTCGACAGTTACGAACTAGGCGTGAAATACCGCAGCCCCGATCGCAAGCTGACGCTGAACCTTGCCGCCTTCCGCACCGATGTCGGCAACATGCAGCGTGAAGTGAACGAAGGTTCTGCAGCGGGCGTGGCGCAATCGATCTTCAACACTGCCGATGCGCGCATCGATGGCATCGAAGGCGAAGGCCGCTTTGCGGTGAACAAAAACCTGCTGCTGACCGCCAATTTCGGCTATATCAACGGACGCTATCGCAAGGTGCTGTTCGATCTTTCCAGCGATGGTGTGGTCAACGATGCGGACCGCAGGCTGGCGCTGCCGCGCTTGCCCAAGTGGACGTACGGTGCAGGTGCTGTGCTCGATTTTGCTACCGGAAAGGACTCGAGCATCATGGCACGCGCCAATTGGCAGTTCCGTGATCGATTTGCCTATACCGACAACAATTTCGGCTGGATCGCCTCGGCTGACAATCTCGATGCCTCGATCAGCTACAATACCGGCGGGCTGACCTTCACGATCTATGGCCGTAACCTGCTCGATCAGGTGCAGCACGGCGGGGATACGCAGATCGGCAGCGGTGCGGCGCAGATCCCGGTGTTCGGCGGGCCGCTGTCCACCGGCGTCAACCGGCCGTTCAGCGAAAATCCGGCGGTCGGCACGTTCTCGCCGCTTGCCCGGGGCCGGGTGCTCGGGGTGGAAATCAACGCCAACTTCTGATCGGCAACATCACCGAACAAGACGGCGGGGAGAAGCGCGATGCTTCTGCCCGCCGTCTTGGGCAATGCGATCAGCGTTCGCCGAACAGGGCAGAGCCCACGCGCACATGCGTGGCACCTAATTGCACAGCCACTTCAAAGTCGCCACTCATGCCCATCGACAGGCAGGGCAGGCCATTGTCATCGGCCAGCTTGTCCAGCAGCGAAAAGAACGGCGCGGATTCGATGTCTGCAGGCGGCACGCACATCAGGCCGATGACTTCGATCCCGGCGCTCCGGGCCTGCTCTAGCAGCGCGGGCAGTTCGGCCAAGGCGCAACCACCCTTTTGCTCTTCTGCGCCGATATTGACCTGCACGAAGCACGGCACTTTGCGCCCCAACCGGTCTTGCGCCTTGCCCAGTGCGGCCACCAGACTCGCGCGGTCAAGCGAATGGATGCAATCGAACAGTGCAATGGCATCTTCGGCCTTGTTCGACTGGAGTTGCCCAACAAGGTGCAGGGCCACATCGGGATGGGCAGCGCGAATATCGGGCCACTTGGCCTGCGCTTCCTGAACGCGGTTTTCGCCGAACACGCGCTGTCCTTGCGCGATCAGTGCAAGGATCGCCTCGGCGGGTTTGGTCTTCGATACCGCAACCAGCGTCACGCTCTCGGCCTTGCGCCCGGCGATGCTGGCGGCTTTGGCGATGCGGGCCTGAACCTGTTGCAAAGGGGACTGTTCAAGCGATGATGAAGGGACTGCCTGTTCCATGGCGGGGTGCTATAGCGCGGGCATGAGAAAGCGCCAGAGCATCAGAGGGCAGGTGGTGCCGCAGTGCCTGCTCCTGACCGATGCGCGCAATGACACCGGGCTGGAACAGGCGATACGGCGTCTGCCGTACGGCAGTGCACTGGTGTTCCGTCATTATCACCTGCCCGATGCTGCGAGGCTAAGGCGTTTCCGTCGCTTGGCCGCTTTGGCTCGGGCCAACGGCGTGTCGGTCATCGGCGCGCGGGTTCCGGCAAGCTGGCATTGTGACGGCGTATATGGCTCGGCTCGGGAATTGGCGGGCCGGGCTGGCTTGCGGGTGGCCACCGCGCATTCGCTGCGCGAGATTGCCATGGCCGCGCGGGCCGGGGCCGATGCGGTGCTATTGTCGCCGGTCTTTGCCACCCGCTCCCATCCGGGAGGTAGAGCGCTGGGGCCGCTGCGGTTTCTGATGCTGGCGCGGCAATCACCGCTGCCAGTGATCGCACTGGGCGGCATGACCCGCCAGCGCGCGGCGCGATTGTCTTCGGCAGACCCTGTAGCAGGATGGGCGGCGATCGACGGATTGGCTTGAGCGCCCAAAAGCCATGTTCCCGTTATTTTCCGCAAGGATTCTTGACGGTGAGTCCCCATCGGGCGCATTATAGCCCTGACCACGAACGGGGACACGCATAACCATGGCCAGCCGGGCAGGACCTTCCGCACGCACGAGCAGCGCTGATTGGCGCGCCGTGCTGCGCCGTTCGGTGCGCCGCAGCTTCGAACTGATCGGCGGCGCAGTGCTGGCAGGGGCCATGCTGTTCCTTGCGCTTGCGTTGGTCAGCTACACCCAGACCGACCCTTCGGGCAGCACCGCATCGGGCAGTCCGGTAGAAAACTGGATGGGCCTTGCAGGGGCCTGGGCGGCAGAGCGCGTGCTCTTGTTCTTTGGCCTGCCCGGGGTGCTGCTGCTCCCGCTGCTGTGGGTCTTTGCGCGGCGGCTATGGGATGGTGAAGGCGATCTGATTGATTTTGAAGAGGACGAGGACTTCGTCCCCGAACCGCGCTGGTGGCGGCCCACGCTGCTGCTGTTCGTGGCCATGGCGCTGTTGGGCCTTGCGCTGTCGCTGTGGGGGGCAGGGGCGGCAAGCCGGTTGCCCGCAGGCCCCGGTGGTATGGCCGGGCTGCTGGGCGCTGCCGGGATTGTGGGGGTGGCCAGTCTGGTGCCGCAGGTTTCGCAACTGTGGTTTACGGTCCCGGTTGGGCTGGCCGCCTTGGCAGGTGGCATGGCGATTGCCAGCCGGATCTTTGCGTTTGACTGGGGCCGCATGCTCTCGCTCCCACCGTTCCTGCGCCGCGCCCCGCGCAGCAACCGCCTGGTCCACGAGGACGCGCCGCCCGCTCCTGTGGTCAAGCGTGACCGGCGCGAAAAGGAGGCGCGCGCCGCCGCAGAGGAGATCGACGTTGACGATGCGCTGGCGCAGCGCAAGCCGACCGAGATCAGCGATTCCACCCGCGCGCAGATTGTCGCAGCCGCCCCGGCCAAGGCGCGGCAGGGCGATCTGTTCGACAAGTACGAACTGCCCTCGATCGAATTGCTGGTAGAGGCAGCCGCCGGATCGACTCAGAAGGTCGACAAGCTGGCGCTGGAGCGCAACGCCCGCCTGCTTGAAAATGTGCTCGATGATTTCAACGTGAAGGGTGAGATCACCGCCGTGCGCACCGGGCCGGTGGTCACGATGTATGAACTGGAACCCGCGCCCGGCATCAAGGCCAGCCGCGTGATCGGCCTCGCCGATGATATCGCCCGCAACATGAGCGCGATTTCCGCGCGCGTCTCGGCCATTCCGGGGCGCACAGTGATGGGCATCGAACTGCCCAATGCCATCCGCGACATGGTGTCTTTCCGCGAGCTGATTGCGTGTGAAAAATTCGCCAGCTCCAAGGCCTTGCTGCCGATCATCTTGGGCAAGGACATCTCGGGCGAACCCATTGTCGCCGATCTTGCCACCATGCCACACTTGCTGGTGGCGGGCACCACCGGTTCGGGCAAGTCGGTGGGGCTCAACTGCATCCTGCTGTCGCTTCTGTACCGTTTGACGCCCGCTCAGTGCCGCTTGATCCTTGTCGATCCCAAGGTGCTCGAACTCAAATCCTACGATGATATCCCGCACCTGCTTTCACCCGTGGTGACCGAACCATCCAAAGCAGTGCGGGCCCTGAAATGGGCGGTAGAAGAGATGGAGCGCCGCTATCGGCAAATGTCCTCCGTCGGCGTGCGCAACATCTCGGGCTTCAATGACAAGGTGCGGGCGGCGCAGGCCAAGGGCAAGCCCTTGGGCCGCCGCATCCAGGTGGGCTTCGATCCCGATTCGGGTGAGGAACTGTTCGAAGAACAGCAGCTCGATTACGAAGTGCTGCCGCAGATCGTGGTTATCGTCGACGAACTGGCCGACCTGATGGTGACGGTGGGCAAGGAAATCGAAGTCCTGATCCAGCGCCTGTCGCAAAAGAGCCGCGCGGCGGGTATCCACCTGATCATGGCCACGCAGCGCCCGTCGGTTGACGTGATCACCGGCGTGATCAAGGCCAATTTGCCCACGCGCATCAGCTTTGCCGTGACCAGCCGGATCGACAGCCGCACCATTTTGGGCGAGCAGGGGGCCGAACAGCTGCTGGGCAAGGGCGACATGCTCTATAAGCCCAACACCGACCCGATCAAGCGCGTCCACGGCCCGTTCGTCAGCGACGAAGAGGTTGAAAAGGTTGCCGATCATTGGCGCAGCCAGGGCAGCCCGGACTATGTCGATTCGGTCACCGAAGAGCCCGAAGACGGCGGCTTCGGCTTTGACGATATCGACAGCGCATCGGACAACCCCGAGGATCGCAAGTACCGGCAGGTGTGCCAGCTCGTGTTCGAAAGCCAGAAGGCCAGCGCAAGCTGGATCCAGCGGCAAATGGGCGTGGGATACAACACCGCGTCCAAATGGATCGAACGGATGGAAGCCGATGGTCTGGTGGGACCGGCAAACCATGTCGGGCGGCGCGAGATTTATCGGGACAAGGACGGCAATGTGTTGTGATGCTCACTGGGAAAAGCGTGCGTGAGGGTTGATCCTGCCAGAGGTTTTGCCCTTTTGAAACAACGCTCCACGCCATTTGGCTGACTGGGCCATTAACGCCGTTATAAGTTTGTGACGCTATTCCGGCTGAATGTCCGGTGTCATCGCCCGATTTCTGGCTTACTGCCTGCTGCTGTCGCTTGGCCTTGCAGCAGCCCCCGCTGTTGCGGGCAGTGTGCCGGCAGAGCGCATGTGTCATGCCGAAGCCAAAACCCGTGAAGCCTTTCGCGATGTGGCCGCACAACCGGACCGTTGGCACTGTCAGGGTGAAGGCTGGTCCCTGCAAACCGAAGCAGTGCTGATCCGTTTTGATCTGCCTGCCAGCGGTGATCGGCTGCTTCCGCAAAGCATTTCAACACACACCGGCAACTTCGAACGGATCGATGTTGGCGTGATTGATCGCCAGGGCAGGGGAGTATGGACATCGCACTGGCCCGGGGATGTCCGCCATCTGGCAACAGGCCCTTTCATGACGATCCCCTTGTCCGACGTCACATCGGATACGGCACAGATTGCCGTACGCGTCGTCCGGCCTTGGGGCAAAACCACGCTGAGCGAAATGCGGCTCGATCCGTTTGTCGAAGGCAGCGGCTGGACGCTGCAGATGATCGTGGCGATGGGTGCGATTTGCGGCATGTTGCTGGTGCCATTGCTCATCAATACGGCGTTCTATTCGGTCCTGCCCGAACGGTATGTGATCTGGCACCTGGTGATGGTGTCGGCCATGCTGGTTCAGGCGACTTTTGCGACCGGGTTCTTCCATCTGGCAACCCCTGTGGATATGCGATGGGAATGGCAGGCATCGAACATTGCCTTTACCGTGATGTGCTGGGCCGCGCTGCTGTTTGCCGCGAACTTTATCGAGAGCGATAGTCTTGATCCGCGTTTGCGCCGGTTGGCCAAGGCGCTGGGGCCAGTTGTTGGTCTGGCTGGCCTTTTCAGCAGCATTCCATCAGAGGCAGTGCGGCCATGGTCATCGCTGACCATGCATTTGGCCGTGGGGCTGGCCATAGTGGTGCTGGCTTTGATGATGGCCAATGCCTATTTCAAGGGCAGCCGAGCGGTGAAATTCCAGATCGTCGGCTGGACGCCGCTGATGGCCATCGGCGTGTGGCGTATTTCAGCCTATGTCGTCCCTTCGTTTCACCCGACCGAAGCCATCCTGCCCTATCAGTTGGCGCTGGCCTTTGAAGTGCTCGTGACCGCCTTGGGGATCGTCAGCCGGTTTGTCGAAGTGCGCCACGAGCGTGACAAGGCCACCGCGCGGGCCATTGAACTGGAAGGCATGGCTGACCGTGATCCCCTCACGGGGCTGCGCAATCGGCGCACTATCGAAACGCATTTCGAAGAACTGTTCCGGCGCGGCTTCCGCACAATGGCCGTGCTCGATCTCGATCATTTCAAGGTGGTCAACGATACGCACGGCCATGCCACCGGTGATATGGTGCTGTGCGCGGTGGCCCATGCGCTGGCCGATGATCGCGATACGCGGGCCATTCGCATGGGCGGTGAGGAATTCCTGCTGCTGCTGCGCGGCCACGATGCCCCCGCGCGCGCCGAACGCTGCCGCCGGGCTATCACCACGCGGATCGCCGCCGAAGTGCCGGGGCTTGAGCGCATCGTCACGGCCAGCATGGGCTTGGTGGAACACGATACTCGCGGCAATTTGCAGATCGATTTCGTATCGCTCTATGCCCGCTGCGATCAGTTGCTTTACGAGGCCAAGCGCCTTGGCCGCAACCGCACGATGCGCGAGAAAGTGACCGGGTTCCAACCCGTCCTGGCGCGAGCCCTCTGAGGCAACCTGCCCAAATTTGACTCACGTTTTCCAAAATCCGCTCATGCTGAGCTTGTCGACGCATGCTGTTCCAGCGTTGCGCAGGCACCCTTCGACAGGCTCAGGGTGAGCGGTGTGGTGGCGCAGCGTTGGGTCTATCTAGGGCAGGAACGGCGCGGCCACGTCCTTGGGCACGCGCAGGATGCGGCCCGAGGTGCGGTCGATAATCGCCCAGGTGGTCTTTGCGCTGACAATGACTTTGCCCGCAGCATTGCGGAAATCCACCCGCCGATCAAACCGCGCGCCGGTGGGCGGTTCGGGAATGAAGGTTTCAGCGGTGACGTTTTCGCCCGCCACAATGTTGCCGCGATAGTCGATCTCATGCCGCGTCACGACCCAGACATAGGCGTCTTGGTGTTCTGACGACGCCACCGCCGACCAGTGTGCGGTGGCGATATCCTGAATCCAGTTCACCCACACCGCATTGTTGACATGGCCCAGTTCGTCGATGTGCTCGGGGCCTGCGGTGAAGGTAATGACGTGGCGATTGCTCAAGCTGGCACGCCCAATTGCCACAGGATAAAGGCAAACTCCTCGGCTGTTTCTTTCAGGCTTTCAAACCGGCCGGATTTGCCGCCGTGGCCAGCACCCATGTTGGTTTTGAGGATCAGTTCGTTGCCGTCTGTCTTGACCTCGCGCAGCTTCGCCACCCACTTGGCAGGCTCCCAGTAAGTCACGCGAGGATCGTTAAGGCCTGCTGTTACCATTAGCGGCGGATAGCTTTGCGGTTTGATCTGCTCGTAAGGCGAATAAGACTGGATCAGCTCAAACGCCGCTTTGTCTTCAATCGGATTGCCCCATTCGGGCCATTCGCCGGGCGTCAACGGCAGGTCTTCATCAAGCATGGTATTCAGCACGTCGACGAAAGGCACATGCGCCACGACTGCGCCCCACAGATCCGGGTCGGAATTGATCACTGCGCCCATCAATTCGCCGCCCGCCGATCCGCCGGAAATGCTGATCTTGCCCGCCTGGGTAAAGCCGCGCTCAATCAGCCCTTTGGCAACATCGACGAAATCGTTGAACGTGTTGGTCCGCGCCTCCAGCTTGCCCGCCTTGTACCACGCGCGGCCCAGATCATCGCCGCCGCGGATGTGCGCAATGGCATAGGCAAAGCCGCGATCCACAAGGCTCAACCGCGTGGTTGAGAAGCCCGGCCCGATGGCAATGCCATAGGCGCCATAGCCATAAAGATGCAGCGGCCCACCGGGCGCACGGTCCTTGCGCCAGACCACGCTGACGGGCACCATCGTACCATCGCGCGCGGCAATCTCCAGCCGCGCCGTGTCATAGAGCGAGGCGTCGTAGCCGCTCGGGATTTCCTGCACCTTGAGCAGCGTCAGGCTGCGCGTGGCAACGTCGTAGTCATAAGACGATGCGGGGCTGACCATCGATTCGTAACCGACGCGCAGCACGCTCATGTCCCATTCGGGATTGTCGCCCAGCGAGGCTTCATAGCTGGCTTCGGGAAATGCGATCGGCTCAATGCGCGAAGGATCGTCGTAATACCGCACCTCGATCCGATCCAATCCGCGCACGCGGCCTTCGACCACATAGAAATCGCGGAACAGATCGAACCCGGTCAGGTAGAATTCGTCAGTCCCTTCGATCAGCGTGGTCCACTCGCCGGGCTTGGACAGCGGCGCGGTGGCAAGGCGGAAGTTCTCGTGCGTGTCGTTGGTGTGGATAAAGAGCGTGTCGTCCCGCACATCAACATCATATTCCACGCCCTTCTGCCGCGCTTTCACCAGCAGCGGCGCTGCCAGCGGATCGTCGGCCGGAACCAGCCGCACTTCGCCGGTTTCATGATCGCCTGTAGAAATGACCAGCCACTGTTCATTGGCCGATAGCCCTGCGCCGACGCGGAAACCCTCGTCATCCTCGTGGTAGAGTTCCACATCACTTTCCAGCGGCTGGCCGATCCAGTGCAGGCGCGCATTGTCGGTCCGCCAGTTCTCGTTGGCCAGCGAATAGACCAACCCGGTGTCGTTCTTCACCCAGATCAGGCCCGAAAGCGTGCCGGGGATTTCGTCGGGCAGGACTTCGCCGGTAGCGATGACCTTGATCCGCGCGGTGAAGCGTTCGGAGCCATTGTCGTCCACTGACCAAGCCAGCTTCGCGCCGTCCTTCGAAACGGCAATCGCGCCTAACCGGAAGTAATCCTTGCCAGCTGCCAAGGCCACTTCATCCAGAATCAGCTCGTCCGCGCTGCCATCATCGAGCGCGCCAACGGGCCTGCGCCACCACTTCTTGTATTCTGCGCCTTCCTCGAACTCGATCCAGTAAAGGAAATCGCCGTCCTTCTGCGGCACGGACTTGTCGGCTTCCTTGATCCGCCCGCGCATTTCGGTGAACAGCGCATCGATCACCGGCTTGTGTTCGCCCATGCGGCTCTCGAACCAGGCGTTTTCCGCTTCGAGGTGCGCGAGCACGGCCTCGTCGGTCACCTCGGGATAACCGGGATCGCGCAGCCAGGCATAATCGTCAGTCACGGTCAGGCCGTGATGCGAAAATGTGTGGGGCTGCTTGGCGGCGACAGGAGGTGTGGCAATGGTCATACTCTGCATCTATGTTGGCTGCATGATGCCCGCAAGCCGGGCGTGCCCTTTCAGGACGATAACTCATGCTGATGCAGACAAATGAAGCCCGCCTCGATGCCTTGCGCAAGCAACTGGCAGCCGATGGCCTTGATGGCTTTGTCATCCCGATTTCCGATGAACATATGAGCGAATATGTGGGCGCCTATGCCCAGCGGCTGGAATGGCTGACCGGGTTTGGAGGCTCAGCAGGCACCGCGGTGGTGCTGGCTGACAAGGCGGCGATGTTCGTGGACGGGCGATATACCCTGCAGGTGCGCGATCAGGTGGATGGGCGGCTGTGGTCGTACGAATCCGTGCCGCAGACCAGCGTGGCGGCGTGGCTGGCTGAACATGCTCCGCAAGGGGCAAAGATCGGCTATGACGCATGGCTTCATGCCAAGGGCTGGGCTGAAGGCGTAGCGCAGGCGCTCGAACCGCGCGCCGCATCGCTTGTGCCGGTTGCCACAAATCCGGTGGATGCCGTGTGGGACGATCAGCCCGCACCCTCGTTGGCCCCCGCCGTGCCCCATGCCGATGCACACGCCGGAAAATCTGCGCATGAAAAGCGCGCTGAAGTGGCCGAATGGCTCGGTGCGCGCGGGCTGGATGCGGCGGTGATTTCGGCGTTGGATTCGGTGGCGTGGCTGCTCAACATTCGCGGGAGCGATGTGGATCGCACGCCGGTGGCGCTGTCGTTCGTGCTGGCCCATGCTGATGGCACTGCCGACCTGTTCATCGCGCCCGATAAGGTGACGCCTGAACTGATCACGCATCTGGGCAATGCGGTGCGGGTGCAGCCGCGCGAAGCCTTTGTGCCTGCGCTTCATGCATTGCAGGGTCGCAAGGTGGCGGTCGATCCCGAACGCGCGGTGGCCGCGATCTTCCATGCGCTTGAGGGAGCAGGAGCGCAAGTTGTGGCGGTAACCGATCCGGTGGTCCTGCCCAAGGCGATCAAGAACCCGGTTGAACAGGCCGGACACCGCGCGGCGCAAGCGCGCGATGGTGCAGCGATTGCGCGCTTCCTGCGCTGGATTGCGGTGGAGGCCCCCCAAGGCACCGTGACCGAGCTTTCGGCGGCAGACCGCCTTCAGGCCTTCCGCGCGCAAACCGGGCTGCTTCGTGATCTGTCGTTCGATACAATCTCCGGCGCGGGGCCGAACGGGGCCGTGGTACATTACCGCGTGAGCGAGGAAACCAGCCGCACGCTGGAGCCAAACAGCGTCTATCTCGTCGATTCGGGCGGGCAGTATCTGGATGGCACGACCGATATCACCCGCACCGTTTGGATCGGCCCGGATGCGCCGCCCGCCGAAATCAAGGACCGCTTCACCCGCGTGCTGAAAGGCCACATCGCGCTGGCCCGCGCGGTCTTCCCCGAAGGCACGGCTGGCAGCCAGCTTGATAGCTTTGCCCGCCAGTTCCTGTGGGCGGCGGGGATGGATTACGCACATGGCACCGGCCACGGCGTGGGCAGCTTCCTGTCCGTCCACGAAGGGCCTCAACGCATTTCCAAGGCGGCAGGCGGGCAGGCGGGTACCGGGCAGGAACTGCTGCCTGGCATGATCCTGTCCAACGAACCTGGCTATTACAAAGCGGGCGCATATGGCATCCGCATCGAAAATCTGGTGCTGGTGGAACAGCGCAATATTGCGGGCGCGGAGGGTGAGTTCTACGGCTTTGAAACGCTGACCTTCGCCCCCATTGACCGCGATCTGGTGGATGTGGCGCTGCTCTCGGGCGAGGAATTGAACTGGCTCAACGCATATCACGCACAAGTGCATGCTGTGCTCGCACCTCAGCTCGAAGGCGATGACGCAAGCTGGCTTGATGCGGCATGCGCCCCGCTTGCTGCCAAATGAACAACATGGATCGATCGCGACAAATTGCGACAATAAACCCGCCACCGCGGCATAGTCCCGCGACAACGTGCGCCTAGACAGGTTTTACAGGAACTGCGGCAACCCGCCTCAATCCCCCGGGGCCACAAGCCCAAGGCAAGCTTCCCTCCCCCTCCTTGCCGATGGGTTGCTGCGGTTCCTGACCCTTTCTCGCTCACGGAGCACAAACATGAAAAAGTTCAACATTGCAGCAGCGGCAGCGGTCACAGCCACAGCCACGCTCGCGCTCTATTCCGCAACGCCCGCCTTTGCCCAGAAGATGGACGCAGATGGCGACAAGACTGTCACTTGGGCCGAAGCCAAGACAAAGGCTGACGCCATGTGGGCCAAGATGGATGCCAACAAGGACGGCAAGGTCGACAAGCGGGATCGCGAAGCCAAGATGGCCGAACGCTTTGCCAAGATTGATGCCGACAAGAACGGTTCGATCAGCCAGGCTGAATTCATGACGCATCACAGCGCGATGAAGGGGCCGGACAAGATGGCCGAAGATGCGGACGGCAAACGCGAAGGCTGGAAAGGCCGGGGTAAGGGCCGCATGGGCCATCACGGCATGATGGGCGGCGGCATGCGCATGATGGCCATGGCCGATACCAACAAGGACGGCACGGTTGCTCGCACTGAATATGATGCCGGGGTGAAGATGCACTTCGGCATGATGGACACGAACAAGGACGGCAAGGTCACCCCTGAAGAGCGCCGCGCCATGATGAAGTCGATGCGCGGCAAGATGCGCGGGCCGGCTGGTGCAATGGGTGATGGACCTCCGCCCGCGCCTCCGGCAGGTTGAACCGATGAACGAAGCGCCAATCCGCATATTGCTGGTAGATGACGAACCCGCGCTGCGCGAACCCCTGGCGGACTATCTGGTCCGGCAGGGGTTTGTCGTGACACAGGCCGGCACTGCTGCCGAAGCGCGCAGCCGTTTGATAGAGGCTGGCTGCGATCTCGTTCTGCTTGATATCATGATGCCGGGCGAGGATGGCCTGTCGCTATGCCGCCATCTGGTAGAAGCGCGGCGCTTGCCGGTGATTTTCATCACGGCCAAGGGCGAATCGACCGATCGCATAGTCGGGCTGGAGATTGGCGCGGACGATTACGTGGTCAAACCCTTCGATCCGCGCGAACTGGTCGCGCGCATCCGTTCGGTCCTGCGCCGCGCAACCAAGCAATCCAGCGAAGTCTCAGACGCGGTCATCTACGAATTCGAAGGTTGGCGGCTCGATCCGCTCAAGCGCCGCTTGCTGGACCGCGATGGCGCTGTTGTTGCCATTTCCTCAGCGGAATTTCGCCTGCTGCTGGCCTTCCTCGATCATCCCCGGCAGGTACTGGATCGTGACCGCCTGCTCGATATGGTGCAAGGCCGCGAGGCGCATCTGTTTGATCGCGCGGTGGACAATCAGATATCGCGTCTGCGCCGCAAGGTTGAGGTCGATAGCCGCAATCCGCAACTGATCCAAACAGTGTGGGGCGGGGGCTATATGCTCGCCACCGAAGTGCGCAAACGCCCTGCTACCGATAGCGAGGGCTGATCGATCATGGCTGGCATTCGCTTATGGCCGCGCAGCTTGCAAGGGCAGGTTCTGTTGGCGATCGCGCTGGCCCTGTTGGTGGCGCAGACCATTTCGGCGGTGCTGATCTGGCGCGAACAAACGCATCGCCGTGAAGTGTCGATGGTCAGCAGTGCGGCATTCCGATTGATCGGACCAAGCCCCGAAGAACGGCGGCGCAGGCGCGGCGAAGACCGTCCGCCACCGCTGTTTCGGTTGGAAGAATCTGCGCAATCGTTGCAACAGGCAGGCGAACGGCGCTTGCCGCGGGTCGAACATGAATTGGCCGAAGTGCTCACCGCGCAGGGTGTAGAGGCGGAAGAAATCGTCGTGTTCGAACGTGATCCCCGCCGGGATCGCCCCAGCATGGAGTATTGGAACCGCAATCGCCGCAAGATCCAGATGGTGGTAAAAGAGCCGATGCCACGGCTGGTGATCGCCTCGATCCGGCGGCCAAACGGCGGGTGGATATCGACACGGGTTTTCACCGAGGGCGGCGAAATGCGTGTGCTGGCCCCGCTGGTAGGCCAAACCATCGTGCTCTATCTGGTGCTGGTTGGCACCATGGCCCTGGTCTTGCGGCGAATGGCGCGCCCGCTCAAAGCCTTGACCCGCAGGGTGGAGGATTTTGCCGGAAACCGCACGCTGGACGGTCAATTGCAGCCTGAAGGCCCAGAGGATATTCAGGGCCTGATTGTGGCGCACAATGCGATGGAAACCCGCATTGCCGCGATGCTTGATGAAAAGGACGTGATGCTGGGTGCCATCGGGCATGATCTGAAAACACCGCTGGCAGCGCTGCGCGTGCGGATCGAGGCGGTGGAGGACGATACCGAGCGCAGGCGCATGGCCGCGACGATTGAGGACATCAACCGCTCGCTCGATGATATCCTCTCGCTCGCCCGCGTTGGCCGTCCGTCCGATCCGGTCGAGCCGACGGAACTTGCCGCGCTGGTTGCCGATGTGATGGGTGAATTTGAAGATATGGGCGAGCCTGTGGAACTGGGCGAGACGGATCGTATCGTCCTTCCCGTCCGCGCCACATGGATGCGGCGCGCACTGCGCAATCTGGTGTCCAACGCGATGCGTTATGGGCACCGCGCCCGTGTTTCGCTGCACCGCGAAGGCCAGATGGCCATGCTGCGGATCGAGGATGACGGCCCTGGCATCCCCGAATCCGAAATCACCCGGATGATGGAACCATTCACCCGGCTCGAAGCATCACGCAACAGCGGCACCGGTGGCACCGGCCTTGGCCTGACACTGGCCCGCGCTATTGCCGATCAGCACGGCGGCACTTTGACCCTTGCCAACCGGCGCGGGCGTGATGGGCAGGTCCTGGGGCTGACAGCCACCGTGCAATTGCCGATCACGGCATAGTCAATCGACACTGGTCGGACGCAAGGGGCGCTTTGTCGAAAGGAGGCGCGGGGAACGCGACTGGTTGCTAGTGCAACCGCTTCTGCTTCCCCGGAGTTCCTGCCACAGATGCGTATCCTGTCCCCCGTTTCAGCAATGGCGCTGACAATTGCTGCTATTTCCGCACCGGCAATTGCCCAAACTTCGACCAATCCTTCGGCTGCAGCGGGCGTTCACACCGATCTGCCGCGTGTGGCCCACCCCTCGCACTATACCATCGCTGTCAACCCCGATGCAGCCAATCTCAAGTTCAGCGGACAGTCGTCGGTCGATCTGGAAGTCACCGAGACCACGCCGTTCCTGACCCTGCACGCGCTGGATTTGAACATCTCCGCAGCCACGCTGACTTTGGAAGGCGGCACCGCTGTGCCAGTTACCGTTACGATGGACGCGGCAACCCAAACCGCGCGCTTTACGGCCGCGCAGCCGCTCAGCCCCGGCAAATATCGCCTGAGCACAACATACACTGGCATTATCAACACGCAGGCCAACGGTCTGTTCGCGCTCGATTATCCTGACAAGGTCACCGGCAAGGACGTGCGCGGCCTGTTCACGCAGTTCGAAGCGCCCGATGCGCGCCGCTTTGCCCCGATGTTCGATGAGCCGATCTACAAGGCTACGTTTGATCTGACCGCTGTTGTTCCTGCGAGCCAGATGGCTATCAGCAACATGCCGGTGACAAAGGAAGAGCCGCTCGAAGGCGGGCTGAAGCGCGTCACCTTTGGCACCAGCCCGAAGATGTCGTCCTATCTGCTGTTCTTCTCGCTCGGCGATTTTGAACGCATGGCCAAGGAAGCGGTCCCCGGCGTGCAAGTGGGCATCGTGGCGCCCAAGGGCAGTGGCGAACAATCGCGCTTTGCGCTGAACGAACTTGCGCCGCTGATCCCGTATTACGCCGATTACTTCGGCCAGCCCTATCCGTTGCCCAAGCTCGACAATGTGGCCGCACCCGGCCAGTCGCAGTTTTTCTCGGCCATGGAAAACTGGGGCGCGATCCTCACGTTCGAACGCATCTTGCTTGATGATCCGGCCATTACCAGTGCGGCCGCGCGCGAGAACATTGTGGTGACACAGGCGCACGAAGTGGCGCACCAGTGGTTCGGCAATCTCGTCACGATGGCGTGGTGGGAAGATCTCTGGCTGAACGAAGGTTTTGCCAGCTGGATGGAAACCAAGGCGACCGCCCATTTCCACCCCGATTGGTTCCCGCTGCTGGGCCGGGTCGATGGCCGCGATGCCGCGATGGGCCTTGATGGCTATCGCACCACGCACCCCATCGTGCAGGAGATCAAGACGGTCGACGAAACCAATCAGGCCTTCGATGCGATCACCTATCAGAAAGGTGAAGCGGTCATTTCGATGCTCGAAGCCTTTGCGGGCGAGACCGTCTGGCGCGATGGCCTGCGCGCCTACATGCGCGATCACAAATTTGGCAACACGCGCTCGAAGGACTTGTGGCAGGCCATCGAAAAGGCTGGCGCACCGGGCCTGACCGCCATTGCCGCCGATTTCACGACCAAGCCGGGCATCCCGCTGGTCAAAGTCACGGGCATGACCTGCAAGAAGGGCGTGACCACGCTGAACCTTGAACAAAGCGAATTCAGCGTTGATCGCAAGGAAGAAGTCGCAGCCCGCCCTCAACAGTGGAAAGTGCCGCTGCTCGTCTCCAGCGGGTCGGGTGAGCCGGTGCGCACCATTCTGGACGGCGGGAAGGCCACGGTCAGCGTCAATGGTTGCGGCCCGGTGGTGATCAATGCGGGGCAACTGGGCTATTACCGATCGCTCTACAGCCCCAAGATGCTGCAATCGCTGAAAGCTGCCATGCCAAGGCTTGCCGCCGTCGATCAGCTCGGCCTGATTGCCGATAACCTTGCGCTGTCGGCCAGCGGGTATCAGCCTTATGGCCCGGCGTTCGATCTGCTGGCCGCCATTCCCGGTAATGCCAATCCGGTGGTGCTGGGCAGCGCCTTTGGCGATTTCGTGGGGGCATGGCGCACGCTGGACAAGGATATGCCTGCGCAAAAGGCGCTCGCCGCCAAAGTTGCCGCAACATACAAGCCGCGCTTGATGATGCTGGGCTTTGAACCCAAGGCGGGCGAGAGCTTGCCCGATGCAGACTTGCGCTCCACCCTGATTGCAGGCTTCGGCACGATGGGAGATGCCGATGTCGTGGCTGAGGCGCGCCGCCGCTTTGGCCTGCTCGCCGCCGATCCCAAGGCGATGGACGGCCCGCTCAAGACCACGTGGCTGAATATCGTGGCGCGCAATGCCACCAGAGATGAATGGGACGCGATCCGCAATCTGGCTGCTGCATCGAACAGCGGGGTGGAACGGCAGTTCCTCTACACCCTGCTAGGCCGTCCGGCGGATGCATCGCTGGCCAAAGCGGCACGGGAATTGGCGTTGACCGATGCGCCGGGCAAGACCACCAGCGCAGCGATGATCGTGGCAACCGCGGTCCTTCACGCCGATGAAACCTATGAGTTCGCGTTGGCCAATCGTGCGCAGATCGAAGCGCTGGTTGATGCGCAAAGCCGCGTCACCTTCATCGCCCAGTTAGGGG
The DNA here is from genome assembly GCF_057180525.1 of Novosphingobium sp. HNCC26BN242. Classification (NCBI taxonomy): domain Bacteria; kingdom Pseudomonadati; phylum Pseudomonadota; class Alphaproteobacteria; order Sphingomonadales; family Sphingomonadaceae; genus Novosphingobium; species Novosphingobium sp. HNCC26BN242. The sequence goes on along the minus strand of NZ_JBXUGM010000002.1, from coordinate 73,990 downwards.
CAGGCTCCAACGATCCGGCGATGATCGACAAGCTCAAGTCGTTCAAGGCTACGGTGCCTGCAGAAGCCGCCCGCCCGGTTGACCGCGTAATTGCGGTGCTCACCGAAAAGGCCAAGTCGCGTCCCCTCTACGCCAAGGGCCTTTCAGACTGGCTGGCCGCAAAGAAGAAGTAAGGTCCGCTTCGTTCCCCTCCTCTGAGGAGGAGGGGGTTAAGGCCAAACTCTAACGCAACAACCCGCCCATGATTCCGCGCGCAAAGCGGCCGAAGGCTTGCCCGCCGATGGACGTGGCAATGGTGCCCACCACGGCGGTAAGCCCGGTCGACATCGGCGAAGCGCTCGATTTCTTGCCGGTAATCTTGGCCGCGATCACCGCGCCTGCAGACGATGCGACCGCGCCCGCCGCTGCCTTTCCGGCCTTTTCCCACATCGATGTGGTGCGGCGCGGGGCGGCGCGCTGGGCGTCTTCGCCTTCCTCCTCCACCTGCTGCGCGGCGGCAGCGGCATCTGCGGATTTCTGCGCCAGAACTTCGGCTGCAGATTCGCGGTTTACAGCAGTGTCGTACTTCCCATCGAACGGGCTGATCGACTGGATGATCGCCCGCTCCTTGGGCGTTACCGGGCCGAGCCGCGAACGCGGAGGCGTGATCATCGTGCGTTGCACCACCGATGGCGAACCGTCCTCATTCAGCGTTGAAACCAGCGCCTCGCCCACTTTCAGTTCAGTGATGACCGTGCCGACATCGAGATCCTTGTTTATGCGGAAGGTTTCCGAAGCCGCCTTGATCGCCCGCTGATCGCGCGGGGTAAAGGCACGCAGCGCATGCTGCACACGGTTGCCAAGCTGGCCTGCGATTTTTTCAGGGATGTCGATCGGGTTCTGCGAGATGAAATAGACGCCCACACCCTTCGATCGGATCAGGCGCACCACCTGTTCCACTTTGTCCATCAGGGCTTTGGGTGCATCTTCGAACAGCAGGTGCGCTTCATCGAAGAAGAACACCAGCACTGGCTTGTCCGGGTCACCCACTTCAGGCAGCGCCTCGAACAGTTCGGACAGCAACCACAGCAGGAACGTGGCGTAAAGCTTGGGGCTCTGCATCAGTTTTTCCGCCGCCAGCACGTTGACCATGCCGCGGCCCTGATCGTCCACCTTGATGAAGTCGTTGATTTCGAACGCGGGTTCGCCGAAGAACCGGTCCGCGCCCTGGCTTTCGAAGCTAAGCAACTGGCGCTGGATCGTGCCGACGCTGGCCTTGGAAACATTGCCGTACTTGCCTGAAAGTTCGCTGGCATTTTCGGCGCAGGCCATCAGCACCGATTGCAGATCGGGCAGGTCGATAAGCAGCAGCCCGTTGTCATCGGCATAGCGGAACGCGATGTTCAGCACGCCCTCCTGCGTATCGTTCAGCCCCATCAACCGCGCCAGCAGCAGCGGCCCCATTTCCGAAATCGTGGTGCGGATCGGGTGGCCAGATTCGCCATAAAGGTCCCAGAATACGGCCGGATTATCGGCATAGGCATAGTCGGTAATGCCCAGATCCTTGGCGCGTTGTTCAAGGCTGGCGGCGTGCTTGAACGTGGGGCTGCCCGCCATCGAAATGCCCGCAAGGTCGCCTTTCACGTCGGCCATGAATACCGGTACGCCGCGTAGCGAAAACTGTTCGGCTATGCCCTGCAGCGTCACCGTCTTGCCGGTGCCGGTTGCCCCTGCAATCAGGCCGTGGCGGTTGGCCCGGCGCAGGCGCAGCACCTGCCGCTCACTGTTCGACGCAAGACCAAGGTAGATATCGTCCATGCCCAAAACCCCGTTCGTTTCGCCGATGATTAGGCGGTGCATCCCCGCCTTGCGAGTGGTTTTTGCATCCAGAGCGGGGAACGGCTAGAGCGCGCGCCAATCATGACTTCCAAGCCCTTCATTCTCCTCGACGATGCCCGTACGCAGGGCGCCAGCGACGCGCGTCTTTATGAAGATGCGCTCGAAGTGGTGGTCGCGCGCCGGGCTGACGAGGTGGAGGCCGCGCTGGCGCAGATCGCGGCAACGCCCGGAGATTGGGCTGGCTACTTGGCTTACGAAGCAGGCCTCGCGCTCGAACCGCGTCTTGCCCCGCTGGCGGAGGACCGCACCGGCGCGGCAGGTCCGCTGGTGTGGTTTGCACGCTTTGCGCAGGTCACTCGCATGGCCAGCGCTGAAGTGGAACGCTGGCTGGCCAGCAAGGCGGCGGGGCCGGGCAGGCTCGGCCCGATGGGCGCGGCTATATCCTGCGGCGGCTATGCCAAGGCGTTTACCCGCGTGCAGGAAGCCATCCGCGCGGGCGATATCTATCAGGCCAATCTTACATTCCCGCTGGCCGGAACGTGGGATGGTGATCCGCTGGCGATCTATGGCGATGTGCGCCGCGATTCCCGCAGCGGCTATGGCGGGGTGATCTGGGACGGCGCGCACTGGCACCTCTCGTTCTCGCCCGAACTTTTCTTCAAACTGGCAGGTGGAGAAGCGCGCGTGCGCCCGATGAAGGGCACCGCCCCTCGCGGGGCCACGCCGGAAGAGGACGCGCAGCTCAAGGCAGACCTTGCTGCCAGCGTAAAGGACCGCGCCGAAAACTTGATGATCGTCGACCTGATGCGCAATGACCTGTCGCGCGTGTCAAACGCAGGCTCGGTCAAGGTGGAAGCGCCCTTTGCCATCGAAACCTACCCCACGGTCCACCAGATGGTCACCACCGTGCGCGCCAAACTTGCTCCGGGCGAGGATGTGAGCAGCCTGCTGCGCGCCATCTTCCCCTGCGGATCAATCACCGGCGCGCCCAAGATCCGCGCGATGGAAATCATCCATCAGGCTGAACGCGATGCGCGCGGCCTCTATTGCGGTTCGATCGGGCGGATAGACCCCTCTGGCGATGCCGCCTTCAATGTGGCAATCCGCACGGTGCGCATGTCGGGCGATGGCCGCGCGATCATGGGTGTGGGTTCGGCGGTGGTTGCCGATTCGGTGATGATCGGCGAATGGCGCGAATGCGTAGTTAAGGGGAATTTCTTGCGACTTTCAGCCGGGCATGCCGATCTGATCGAAACGATGGCCTTCGATCCGGCCAAGGGCATTGCCCTGCTCGAACTCCATCTCGAACGCATGAAGGCCAGCGCCCTCGCGCTCGGTTTCAGCTTTGATCGCCACGTCTTGCGCAACGCCATCCACGCGCTGTGCTTCGATCTGGATGCGCCCGCCAAAGTGCGGCTGGTCGTATCCAAAAGCGGCGCACACGCGCTCGATGCCAGCCCCATGCCCGCGCCGCTGGAGAGCTTGACCTGCGCCGTCCTGCCGCTACCGGTATCCGATGGCGATTGGCGCTTGCGCCACAAGACCACTGACCGTGCATTCTATGAAGCAGGCCTTGCCGCCGCCAAGAAAGCAGGCGCAGGCGAAGCGCTGTTCCTGCGCGATGATGGCCTGCTCACCGAAGGCATGTTCACCAGCATCTTCGTGGAACGCGATGGCATTCTGCTCACCCCGCGCGCAGACCTTGGCCTCCTGCCCGGCGTGCTGCGGCGTTCGCTGATCGAAGAAGGCCGCACGGTTGAGGCAGAGCTGACGCTCGACGATCTGGCGAGCGGCTTCCTCGTCGGCAATGCCCTGCGCGGCTTGATCCCGGCGCGGCTGCTCGGCGCATGACACAACTGTCAGCGGCCCTCGCGCGCATCGCCCCCTCGCGCACCACCGCCATCACCGACCGGGCGATCCAACTGCGGGCCGAGGGGCGTGACGTGATCTCGCTTTCCGTAGGTGAGCCGGACTTTGCCACCCCCGCCCACGTGGTGCAGGCGGCCAAGGATGCGCTCGATGCAGGCGACACCAAATACACCGCCGTCGTCGGCACCGCCGCTCTGCGCGAAGCCGCCGCCCTGCACTTCAAGCGCGATCTGGGCATCGAAGTGCCACCTACCCAAGTGATCGTCAGCGCAGGCGGCAAGCAGGCGATCTTCCACGCGCTGCTCGCCACGCTTGATCCGGGCGACGAAGTGCTGATCCCGTCCCCATGGTGGGTCAGCTACCCCGAAATCGTGCGCTTCGCAGGCGCGCAAGTGGTAGACGTGCCCACCACGGCCGCAGGCGGTTTCCGTATCACCCCCGCCCAACTCGAAGCTGCTATCACGCCCGCCACACGCTGGCTTCTTCTCAACAGCCCCGGCAACCCCACCGGCGCGACCTATCCCGCAGAAGAACTGCGCGCATTGGGAGAAGTCCTGCGCCGCCACCCGCGCGTGCTGGTGATGAGCGACGATATCTACGCGCCCTTGCGCTATGGCGAGGGCATGCACGCGACGCTGGCAGTCGAATGCCCCGATCTTGCGCCCCGTATCCTGACCGTCTCGGGCGTATCCAAAAGCCACGCGATGACCGGCTTTCGTATCGGCGTTTCGGCAGGCCCGGCATGGTTGATCGGTGCAATGGGGCGCCTGCAATCGCACTCGTCGGGTAATGCCGCCTCGATTTCTCAGGCCGCCGCCGTCGCCGCCTTCGCAGGCCCGCAGGATTTCCTGATCGACTGGCGCGAACGCTTCCGTGCGCGGCGTGATAGCGTCTGCGCCACGATCAATGCCATTCCCGGCCTCTCCACCCCGATCCCCGATGGCGCATTCTACTGCATGGTCGATGCTGCGCCGCTGATGGCGCGATTCGGCGATGATGAAGCGCTGTGCCTCCACCTGCTCGAAAGCGGCGTGGCGGTCGTCCCCGCCTCGGCCTTCGGCGGCATAGACGGTTTCCGTATCAGCTTCGCGGCGGACGAAGCAAAACTCGAAGAAGCGCTCCGGCGTATAGCAAAGGCCGTAGCGTGACCGATTTTTCCATCCTGTTTGAAGACGGTGAAGCCCTTGTCATCGACAAGCCTGCAGGCCTGCCGCTCGATCGTCCCCGCGCAGGTGGCCCCTGCCTAGAAGACCACCTCGATGGCTTGCGCCTCGGCTTTCAGCGCGAACCGCACCCCGTCCACCGGCTCGATCAGGACACCTCGGGATGTCTGCTGCTCGCCCGCAATCCCAAGGCGCTGAAGCGCTTTTCCGCCGCCTTCGAAGCGCGGGAAGTGGAGAAGGTCTATATCGGCATCGTATCGGGCGAAGTGACGGGCGAGAACGGCACCATCGACCTGGCCCTGTCCAAGATCAGCTCAGCCGAAAAAGGCTGGCGCATGATCCCGGCCAAAAAGGGCAAACCCTCGATCACCCATTGGAAAGTGCTAGCGCGCAAACCGGGCATGACGCTGGTGGAATTCCGCCCCGAAACCGGCCGCACCCACCAGATCCGCATCCACGCGCTGGCAGGGTTGGGTCATGCACTGGTCGGTGATCCGATTTATGGCGACGGCAAGATTGCATGGCGCACGATGCTCCACGCCTCGGAACTGAAGGTCATGCGCGAAGGCAAGGAGCCGATTGACGCCTACTCGCCGATGCCGCTCGATTTCGCCGCCTTCGCGTTTGAACTGCCAGTAACAGGCGAAGTGCCTGCCACCGAAGACTGACATGGAAGTTGACGCTCTCATCGCCCACGCGCTGACGCTGGTCGAAGAAAGCTTCATCGCCTCGGCTGGCCCCGGCGGACAGAATGTCAACAAGGTGGCCACCGCCGTGCAAGTACGGCTAGATGTCTTCGCCCTGCGCCTGCCGCCCCCGATCTTCCAGCGCCTGAAGGAACTGGCGGGCAGCAAGATGACCGCCGGGGGTGAGATCGTGATGACCGCGCGCAGTTACCGCACACAAGAACAGAACCGCGAAGACGCGCGCAAACGCCTAAGCGAATTGCTGCGCGACGCCTGCAACCTCCCCCAGAAACGCGCCAAATCCCGCCTCAATCGCGTGGGCAAGGTGCAGCGGCTGGCAGGCAAGAAGATCCGTGGCGCGGTGAAGGCTGGGCGCGGGAAGGTGCAGTTGGACTAGGCCATTGCCTTCCCCATTTTCTGGCGAACATGTTCAGGCAGCGCTGGCTTGGGCAGGAATAACGAGGATCTGGTTTGATGGAACTGACCCAACTCGGGCGAAAACGTGCGCTGTTCATCATGGCGGCAGAGCCGGAATACGGCCCCCACTTGCGCGCCCGCTTCGCGCCCCTGATCACCGGTATCGGTCCGGTTGAGGCTGCTCTGCATGTGGGAATTGCCCTGGCGCGACTGGAAGCGGCGGCCACGCTGCCCGACCTGATCGTCTGTCTCGGCTCAGCCGGATCGCGGCGTTGTGCGCTCGGATCAGTCCACCAGATCGGTAGCGTTTCATGGCGCGATATGGATGCATCGCCGCTGGGCATCGAACCGGGCGTGGTGCCCTATCTTGATGAGCCGAAGGACCTGCCGCTGGAAACGCCAGTTGCTCTGCGCGTGGCCACGCTATCGACTGGCGGCGATGTGGTCAGCGGTTCAGCGTGGGACCGGGTGAGCGCCGACATGGTCGACATGGAAACCTACGCCGTCGCCCGCGCAGCGCGCACGTTTGGCGTGCCGCTGGTGGGCCTGCGCGGCGTGTCCGACGGTCCCGGTGAACTGGCCGGAGCGCATGATTGGCACAAGCTGCTGGGCTATCTGGATGGCGAACTGGCCAAGGCGGTGGATTTATTGGCGGCGCATTACGCCTGAAGGCCCCATCTTCCGTTCTTGTCGAGCCTTTGCTAAAGGCTGAGAAACACCCCCGCCAACGCCGCGCTCATCAGGTTGCTCAGCGCGCCTGCAACCAGCGCGCGCATGCCCAGCTTGGCGATCATCGGGCGCTGGTTGGGGGCAAGGCCGCCCGTCACCGCCATCTGGATCGCAATCGAGCTGAAATTGGCAAAGCCGCACAGCGCGAACGTCACAATGCCCACGGTCTGCGGGGACAGAGCGGTATCCTTGCCCAGTTCGATGAAGGCGACGAATTCGTTGAGCACGATCTTGGAGCCGAACAGCCCGCCTGCCTGCATCGCTTCGGCCCAATTCGCTGCGCCCAGCAGGTAGAACATCGGGGCAAAAACGTATCCCAGCACCATCTGGAATGACAGGTCCGGCATGCCGAACCAGCCGCCCAGCCAGCCCAGAATACCATTGGCCAGGGCCACCAGAGCCACGAAAGCCAGCACCATCGCGCCCACCGCCACGGCCAGCTTCACCCCGGTCTGCGCGCCTTGGCTGGCTGCCATGATGATGTTGGCGGGGCGCTCTTCCTCGTCTGAGGCGAGGGAGGGCTTTACGTGGGGGTTGGGCAGCGCCTCATCGGCCACTTCGGCGGGGCACGGCGGCTCGTCCGGCATGATCAGCTTGGCCATCAGAATGCCGCCAGGTGCCGACATGAAGGCGGCGGCCACCAGATAATCGATGCGGATGCCCATGCTGGCATAGGCGGCAAGGATCGTGCCCGCCACGCCCGCCATGCCCACGGTCATCACGCAGAACAATTGAGACGGATTCAGCGCTGCCAGATAGGGCCGGATCACCAGCGGTGATTCGCTTTGCCCCACAAAGATGTTGCTGGCCGCGCACAGCGATTCGACCTTGCTGATGCCGGTCACTTTTTCCAGCGCGCCGCCGATCCAGCGGATCACCAGCTGCATCACGCCGATGTAATAGAGGATCGAGATCAGCGCCGCGAAGAACACGATCACCGGCAGTGCCGAAATGGCAAAGCTGGTGCCGCCAATCGCCGGGTCTGCCAGCGGCCCGAACAGGAATGAAACACCCGCCCGCGCAAAGCCCAGCAGACCCTCAACCCCCGAGGCCGCGCCTTGCAGCATGCGGTTGCCGAGCGGCACATAAAGCACCAGCGCGGCAAAGCCGGCCTGCAGGGCAAAGGCTGCCGCCACCACGCGCAGCCGGATGGCCCGACGGTTCGATGAAAGGGCAAAGGCGATGGCAAGGATGAGCAGCATCCCCAGAAGGCTGAACAGGACGCGCATCGGGAAGGACGGTGCTCCAACAACTGATCGTTACAGAAGAACCTAATAGCGAATTGGCGCAGGGTTAAAAGCGCGCTATCGGCCTTAGATGCACGATAACGCACCGGTAGCCCCCGCAATCCCCCGTTCTTTGTTCGCGCTGTCGCTGCTTTACGGCGGCATGTGCGTGCTGGCAGGCGTGTTGGGGGTAAAACTCGCCTCGCTCGGCACATGGCCATTGCTTGGCGATCTGGCGGTGGAATCGGGGATTTTCGCATTCCTGCTGCTGGTGGTGATGGCCAGCGCGGTGGCTGAACTGTTCGGGCAGGATGTGGCGAACAAGCTGGTGCGCTTTGGCTTTGTGCCGCTGATCGTATCGATGATCCTGCTGACAGTGGTGATCCGCGTGGTGCCGCCTGCCCCGTTCTGGAACGATCAAGATGCCTTTGCGCGCCTGCTGGGCCAGGGCGCGCGGATGCAGTTTGCGGGCCTCATTTCCTATGGCACCTCGCAAACGCTCAACGTCTATCTGTTTTCACGCATCGCGGGCGGACGGGGCAAGTTGCTGATGCTGCGCGCATGGATCGCCTCGATGCTCAGCCAGGTGGTCGATACGATCCTGTTCATCACGATCTCGTTCTATGGGCAGGACCTGCCGCTGATCTCGATCATGCAGGGCCAGATCATTTCCAAGCTGGTGCTGTCCACCATCATGGTCCCGCCGCTGATCTGGGTGTTCGTGCAATTGGGCAAGTGGCTTGATCGGCCAGAATAATCGGCCAGAATAATCGGTCGGCATAATCCACTGCGCTTCGCGCAATCCTCAATATTGGATTCCGCAACTTTTACGCGTAATGGCGCGGGCATGAGCCAGAACCACGACCCCGCCATGCTTGCCAAGGCCGAGACCCTGACCGAAGCGCTGCCCTATCTTCAGCGCTATGCTGGTAAGACCTTCGTGGTGAAATATGGCGGCCACGCGATGGGCGATCCTGAACTGGCGCAAGATTTTGCCGAAGACATCGTGCTGCTAAAGGCCGTCGGCATCAACCCGGTCGTGGTCCATGGCGGCGGCCCGCAGATCGGGCGAATGCTGAAAGCGCTCGGCATCGAATCGCAGTTCGTCGATGGCTTGCGCGTGACCGACAAGCAGACTGCCGAAGTTGCCGAAATGGTACTGGCAGGCGCGATCAACAAGGAACTGGTCGGCTGGATCGCCAAGGCTGGTGGTAAGGCTATCGGCATTTCCGGCAAGGACGGTGGCATGGTCATCGCCCGTAAGGTTCAGTCGAAAAAGGCCCCCAAGGCCATCGCTGGCGATGATGGCGAAGCATTGGTCGTGGACCTCGGCTTCGTAGGCGAACCCGCGCGGATCGACACGACGGTGATCGACACCATCGTCAACGCCGGGATGATCCCCGTGATCGCCCCCATCGGCGTGGGCGAGGATGGCGAGACCTACAACATCAATGCCGATACGATGGCCGGCGCCATTGCCGCAGCGCTCGGCGCATCGCGCCTGTTCCTGCTGACCGACGTTCCAGGTGTGCTCGACAAGGACAAGAACCTGCTAACCGACCTGCGCCCCGCCGATATCGCGCGGCTGGCCGAAGATGGCACTATCAGCGGCGGCATGATCCCCAAGCTGGAAACCTGCGTCCACGCGGTGGAGGCAGGCTGCGAAGCAACCGTCGTGCTTGATGGTCGCGTTCCCCACGCGATGCTGCTGGAAATCTTCACCGCGCAGGGCGCAGGCACTTTGATCCGGGCCTGAGAAGATAAGAGCCTGAGCGGATCATCGGGCACTTGTGGCACCGGGAAAGGGTCGGCTAGGAGCAGGATCAAGCTGTTTTAAGCCAATAGGGAACTGCACCAATGCTGCTGTACACGCTGATCTGGGCATTAGCTCAACTGATCGACATTATCGTCATGGTTGTGATCGTACAGTTTGTGCTCGGATTGCTGCTCGCGTTCAACGTAGTGAACCTTCATAACAAGGCTGTGTCGGTGTTGTGGACTGCGCTAAGCGCAATTCTTGATCCTCTGCTCAATCCAATCCGCAGAATCATGCCAGACACTGGTGGAATCGACTTTTCCCCAATGATCCTGATTTTCGGTTTGCGCGCCCTCATGTGGGTCGTGGGCAAGCTCGCAGACCTGAGCATGGCTACCGCAATTTAAGAACGGATTTCAACATGACTGCTGCCGTGATTGATGGAAAGGCCTTCGCGGCCACTCTGCGCGCCCACGTGGGCGAACTGGCCACGGCGTTTGAAGCCAAGGCCGGGCGCAAGGCGGGCCTTGCCGTGGTGCTGGTGGGCGAAGACCCGGCCAGCCAGGTCTATGTCCGCTCCAAGGGCAAAAGCACGCTCGAAGCGGGCATGAACAGCTTCGAACACAAGCTGCCCGCCGATACATCGGAAGCCTATTTGCTGGCGATGGTGGAAGCGCTGAATGCGGATCCGGCGGTCGATGGCATCCTCGTCCAGTTGCCGCTGCCAAAGCATATCGACGAGCAGAAAGTCATCGCCGCGATCAATCCAGACAAGGACGTCGATGGTTTTCACGTAACCAACGCGGGCCGCCTTGCCGTGGGCCAGCCGGGCTTCGTGCCCTGCACGCCGCTGGGCTGCCTGATGCTGCTGAAGGACCACCTGGGCGACCTGTCGGGGCTTGATGCGGTGGTCATCGGCCGGTCGAACATCGTGGGCAAACCGATGGCCCAGTTGCTGATTGCGGAAAGCTGCACCGTCACCGTGGCGCACAGCCGCACCAAGGACTTGGCCGATGTTGTGCGCCGCGCCGATATCGTCGTCGCCGCCGTGGGCCGCCCGGAAATGGTCAAGGGCGATTGGATCAAGCCCGGTGCAACCGTGATCGACGTGGGCATCAACCGCGTTCCGGGTGCCGAGGGCAAGACGAAGCTGGTCGGCGATGTGGACTATACCAGCGCCGCCGCCTTTGCCTCTGCCATCACGCCTGTGCCGGGCGGTGTCGGGCCAATGACCATCGCGGTGCTGCTGCGCAATGCGCTGGTTGCGGCCTATCGCAATGCCGGGCTGGAACTGTCCGCAGACGCTATTTGAGGGGGGTGCTGCCAGTTCGCAATCTGTGCCGGGCAGCAAACGGAACCGAAAATCAGTCCCCGCCAACCCGCTCGATTTCCGCGCCCATCAAAGACAGCTTTTCCTCAAGCCGCTCATACCCGCGATCAAGGTGATAGAGCCGGTGGACCTGCGTTTCGCCCTCTGCCGCCAAACCTGCGATCACCAAACTCATCGATGCGCGCAGGTCGGTCGCCATCACTTCGGCGCCGGTCAGCTTGTCCACGCCATGTACTACGGCAGTGCGACCCTTGGTTTCGATCCGCGCGCCCATGCGGTTCAGTTCGGGCACGTGCATGTAGCGGTTTTCAAAGATCGTCTCGGTCAGCACCGATGATCCCTTGGCCAGACACAACATCGCCATCAGCTGCGCCTGCATGTCAGTGGCAAAGCCGGGGTAGGGCGCAGTCGAGAGCGTCACCGGTTTCAACGGGCCATCGGCAGCCACATGCAGCCCGCCCTTGACCGGCTCCACATGCACACCCGCATCGCGCAGCGCTTGCACGGTGGCTTCCATGTCCTCGATCTTCGCGCCCTGCAGTGTCACCTCACCCCCGGTGATTGCCGCCGCGCAGGCATAGGAACCGGCCTCGATCCGGTCCGGCATCACCATGTAGGTTGCGCCATGCAGCCGGTCCACACCGTGGATGGTAATGTCAGACGTGCCGATCCCTTCGATCTGTGCACCCATCGCCACCAGCATGTTGCAAAGGTCCACGATTTCCGGTTCCCGCGCCGCGTTGTGCAATGTGGATTTGCCCTTGGCGAGAACGGCGGTCATCAGCGCATTCTCGGTTGCCCCGACAGACACCACCGGGAACGAATAGCGCCCGCCCGGAAGCCCGCCATCAGGCGCAATCGCGCGCACATAGCCCGCGGCCAGTTCAATCGTTGCACCCAGCGCTTCCAGAGCCTTCAGGTGCAGGTCGATCGGGCGGTTGCCGATAGCGCAGCCACCGGGCAGCGAAACGGTTGCCTCTCCGGCCCGCGCCAGCAATGGGCCAAGCACGAGGATTGATGCACGCATCTTGCGCACCAAATCATATGGCGCAACTGTGGACGTCAGCCGCGTGGCCTGAAGCGTCATCACCCGGCCAAAATCTTCAGGACGTGCGCCCGCGATGGATGTGGACACGCCGAACTGGTTCATCAGGTGCTGGAAGCCATCAATATCGGCAAGACGCGGCAAATTGCGCAGCGTCACCGGCTCGTCCGTCAACAACGCACACGGCAGCAGGGTGAGAGCTGAATTCTTGGCGCCGGAAACCGGCACGGTGCCAGAGAGGCGCTTCCCGCCCCGAATAATGATCTTGTCCATCGTTGCCGTTTAACCGCTTTGCAAGAGGGCGCAAGTATGACCATTCGCGTTAACTGCCGTTCATGTGCTTGACTTTGAACCGAAGTGATTGTGCAGTGCATCATGAAGGTGCAACAAACCAAGGACAACCTCACCCGATGAGCTCGACCGAAGTGCGCAAACCGATCCGCAAGGCGGTATTCCCTGTCGCAGGGCTGGGTACCCGGTTTCTCCCGGCGACCAAGGCGATTCCAAAGGAAATGCTGCCAATCATTGATCGCCCGCTGATCCAGTATGCGGTTGATGAAGCGCGCGAGGCGGGCATCGAACAGCTGATCTTCGTAACCGGGCGCGGCAAGACATCCATCGTCGAACACTTCGACACCGCATTTGAACTCGAACATACGATGAGCAGCCGGGGCAAGGATCTGAGCGTGCTTGATGCCACGCGCATACAGCCCGGCAATCTGGTGACGGTGCGCCAACAAGTGCCGCTGGGCCTTGGTCATGCCATCTGGTGCGCCCGCGCGGTGGTGGGGGATGAACCCTTCGCGATCTTTCTGCCCGATGAAATGATGGTCGGCGAACCCGGCGGCAAGGGCGGCTGCATGAAGCAGATGGTCGATGCCTATAATCAGGTCGGCGGCAATCTCATTTCGGTGCTTGAAGTGCCGCGTGATGAGGTTTCAAGCTATGGCGTGATTGCGCCGGGCGCAAAGGTCTCCGATACGCTGACCGAGGTCACCGGGCTGGTAGAAAAGCCCAAGATCGCTGATGCTCCTTCCAACCTGATCATCTCTGGCCGCTACATTCTTCAGCCCGAAGTGATGCGCACGCTGGAAAATCAGGGCAAGGGCGCAGGCGGCGAAATCCAGTTGACCGATGCCATGGCGCGGATGATCGGTTCGCAGCCATTCCATGCGGTAACGTTCGCAGGCCGCCGGTTCGATTGCGGTAGCAAGGCCGGCTTTGTCGAAGCCACGCTTTCGCTGGCGCTGGAACGGCCGGATATGGCCGACGATGTCCGTGCGATCATGAAGCGTCTTCTCGCAGAGGGTTGAACGCACTGCAGGACCTTGCATCATTACGTGGCCAGCAACCCATGCATTCGTAAGCATAGGTTCGAACGCGTTGGTCGGTGCCGAGGACGGTTGACCCGGCCACGAACGCATTTAAAACACTCCCTCTAATGATAGCGATATCACTGCGGGAGAATGTGATGCGGCGTTTGCGGATGGGCATGATCGGCGGAGGGCCGGGAGCATTCATTGGCCCGGTTCATCGCTATGCCGCAGAAATGGACCGCGAGATCGAGCTGGTCGCTGGCGTTTTCTCCAGCGATGCCGCACGCAGCGCGGCAGCGGGCGAAACCTACCGGATCGATCCGGCGCGTGCTTATCCCTCGCTTGATGCCATGTTTGCCGCCGAATCGGCACGGGCAGACGGCATCGATTTCGTCTCGATCGTCACGCCCAATCACAACCATCTACCTTCTGCCCGCGCCGCGTTGGCAGCCGGCCTTCCGGTCATGACCGACAAGCCACTCACCGCCACACTGGCCGAAGCGCATGAACTGGCCGGGCTGGTGGCTGCCGCTGGCAAGCCGTTCGGGGTGACCTACACCTATTCCGGCTACCCCTTGGTGCGCGAGGCACGCGCGCGCATCGCAGCCGGAGAGATCGGCGCTGTCCGCAAGGTCGTGGTCGAATATCCGCAGGGCTGGCTGGCGGGCGAGGCGGTAGGCAAACAGGCCGAATGGCGCGTCGATCCGGGTAAGGCTGGCCTTGGCGGATGCATCGGCGATATCGGCGTTCACGCCTTCCAGCTTGCCGAATTCGTCACTGGCCTACAGGTGACCGAACTGCTGGCTGATCTGGGCGCGGTCGTGCCGGGCCGTCTGCTCGATGATGACTGCTCGATTCTGCTGCGCTTCAAAGATGTCGGCTTTGGGGCAGCGCGCGGCGTATTGCTCGCCAGCCAGATCGAAGTGGGCGAACTCAACGGCCTGCGCATCCGCGCCTATGGCGAAAAGGGCGGCGTGATCTGGAAGCAGGAAGAGCCGAACACGCTGACCATCAACCATTTGGACGGAACTTGCACACTCGTCCGCTCAGGCACCGGCGCGCTCGGCCCCGATGCCGCATCGCGCACCCGCACACCGGGCGGGCACCCTGAAGGCTATCTTGAAGCCTTCGCCAACCTCTATCGGGATTTTGCCGCACAATTGCGCGGTGAATCCGCACCGCTGCTGCCCGGCATTGCCGAAGGCGTGCGCGGCATGACTTTCATCGACACCGCCGTTTCCGCCAGCCGCGACCGCGCAGGCTGGGTCAAGCTCTAGGGAGAAATCCGCAATGAAAACCATCAAAGGCCCAGGCATTTTCCTTGCCCAGTTCGCAGGCGATGCCGCGCCGTTCAACAGCCTTGAGAGCATTGCCGATTGGGTCGCCGGCTTGGGCTACAAAGGCATCCAGATCCCCAGCTGGGATGCGCGCCTGTTCGATCTGGAAAAGGCCGCCACCAGCCAGACCTATTGCGACGAGATCAAGGGCATGCTGGCCGAAAAGGGCTTGGCAGTCACCGAGCTTTCGACGCACCTGCAGGGCCAGTTGGTCGCCGTTCATCCGGCGTTCGATGCCCAGTTCGATGGCTTCGCGCCTGACGCCGTCCATGGCAATCCGCCCGCGCGGCAGGAATGGGCCGTCCAGCAATTGAAGTATGCCGCCAAGGCCAGCGCCAATCTTGGCCTCACCGCCCACGCCTCGTTCTCGGGCGCTTTCGCATGGCCCTATTTCTATCCGTGGCCCGCACGTCCGGCGGGCTTGGTCGAAGACGCCTTTGATGAACTCGCTCGCCGGTGGAAGCCGATTCTCGACGTCTTCGATGAAAACGGTGTTGATGTGGCCTATGAAATCCACCCCGGCGAAGACCTGCACGATGGTGTAACTTTCGAGATGTTCCTTGAGCGCGTTGGCAATCACCCGCGTGCAAACATCCTCTACGATCCCAGCCACTTCGTGCTGCAGCAGCTCGATTATCTGGCCTTCATCGACATCTACCACGAACGCATCAAATGCTTCCACGTGAAGGACGCCGAATTCCGTCCCAACGGCCGCTCGGGCGTCTATGGCGGCTACCAATCCTGGGTGGACCGTCCCGGCCGGTTCCGCAGCCTTGGCGATGGTCAGGTCGATTTTCCCGGCATCTTCAGCAAGATGGCAGCAAATGACTACGCCGGTTGGGCCGTGCTGGAATGGGAATGTGCGCTCAAGCATCCTGAAGTCGGTGCCGCCGAAGGCGCGCCTTTCATCGACCGCCACATCATCAAGGTCACCGAACACGCGTTCGATGATTTTGCGGCAGGCGGCGCGGACCGGGCGCTCAACGCACGGTTGATGGGCATCGGCTGAACCGCAGCCCATTACTGCTACCTGCAAAGTTTCGCTTTGCACCTTTGCAATTTTACCGTGGACAGCTTGCCATAAGCAAGCCATCGCGGCCCTTGATGGTGCCATGGTGCCGCCCAGAAACCACAGTGAACACAATCGCAGGAGCAAGTTCGATGAAAGCCCTGGTCTGCGTGAAGCGCGTGATTGACTATAACGTGAAGCCGCGAGTGAAGGCGGATGGGAGCGGAGTTGATCTTGCGAACGTGAAGATGAGCATGAACCCGTTTGACGAGATTGCGGTTGAGGAAGCGATACGCCTGAAGGAAAAGGGCGTGGTGACCGAGATTGTGGCGGTGTCTGTCGGGCCGCAAAAGGCGCAGGAGACGCTGCGTACGGCGCTGGCGATGGGCGCGGACCGGGCGATTCTGGTGCTGTGCGAGGACGAGGTCGAGCCGCTGGCCGTTGCCAAGATCATCGTCGGGATCGCAGGCGAAGAGCAGCCAGCGCTGATCATCACCGGCAAGCAGGCGATTGATGATGACGCCAACCAAGTCGGCCAGATGGTCGCCGCACTGCTGGGCCGCCCGCAGGGGACCTTCGCCAACGAAGTCAGCGTCGAAGGCGATGCCGTGGTCGTCAAGCGCGAGATCGACGGCGGTTTGCAGACGGTGCGTCTGGCGCTGCCCGCGGTGGTCACCACCGACTTGCGCCTGAACGAGCCGCGCTATGCTTCGCTGCCCAACATCATGAAGGCCAAGTCCAAGCCGATGGCCAACAAGACGCCCGCCGATTACGGCGTCGATGTCGCCCCGCGCCTGAAGACGCTCAAGGTTACCGAACCGCCGGTGCGCAGCGCGGGCATCAAGGTGCCCGATGTCGATACGCTGGTCGCCAAGCTCAAGGAAATGGGAGTAGCCTGATGACCAAGGTTCTCGTTCTGGTCGAACACGACAATGCCACCGTCAAGGACGCCACGCTGGCCGCCATCACCGCTGCCAGCCAGATCGGCGAAGTGACTGCATTGGTCGCAGGCGCAGGTTGCGATGGCGCAGCCCAAGCCGCCGCGCAGATTGCAGGCGTGACCAAAGTGCTCAAGGCTGATGACGCCGCGCTTGAAAACGCGCTGGCAGAAAACGTCGCCCCGCTCGTCGCAGGCCTGATGGTGGACTACGACGCCTTCGTGGCCCCTGCCACCACCACCGGCAAGAACGTCGCCCCGCGCGTGGCCGCGCTGCTCGATGTGATGCAGGTGTCCGACATCCTGTCGGTCGAAGGCCCCAAGACCTTCACCCGCCCGATCTATGCGGGCAACGCCATCGCCACGGTCGAATCCAGCGACGGCAAGCTGGTCATCACCGTACGCGGCACCGCCTTTGCCAAGGCTGCCACCACTGGCGGATCAGCCAGCGTCGAAACCATCGCCGCCACCGCTGACTCGGGCCTCAGCACTTTCGTCAGCGCCGAAATCGCCAAGTCCGAACGCCCCGAACTCACCAGCGCCAAGATCATCGTCTCGGGCGGCCGCGCGCTGAAGGACGCCGAAACCTTCGAAGCCACGATCACGCCGCTGGCCGACAAGCTGAACGCCGGCATCGGCGCATCGCGCGCCGCCGTGGACGCAGGCTACGTGCCCAACGACTATCAGGTCGGCCAGACCGGCAAGATCGTCGCCCCCGAAGTCTACATCGCAGTCGGCATCTCGGGCGCGATCCAGCACCTTGCAGGCATGAAGGACTCCAAGACCATCATCGCCATCAACAAGGACGAAGACGCCCCGATCTTCCAGGTCGCCGACATCGGCCTCGTCGGTGATCTGTTCACGCTGGTCCCGGAACTCACTGGCAAGCTGTGAGTTACACGCCATGATGGAGTGTTTCCCCAGGGAAACACACCAAATGGGTTAAGGGCGACTGATGAGCGCAAGCGCGAAACCCACCGGCGAAGGCAGCGCGAAACCAAGCCACGGTCGCGCTGCTCTTTTGGCGTCCATCGCCCGTGCGGCCCGTTTATCACCGACATATCTGATGCTTGTCGCGCTTGCGACGGCCATTGCCCATGTCGGGCTGCTGATGGATTCACCACCGGTGATCATCGGCGCGATGCTGATTTCGCCCCTGCTCGGCCCGATCATGGGGTTCGGATTTGGCGTGGCGATTTTCGAATTGGCGCTGCTGCGCCGTGCCGCGCTGTCGCTAGGCGCGGGCATGGTGCTGGCGGTTCTCATCGCTATCGTGCTGACATGGATATCGCCGATTCAGGACGTGACGCCCAGCATCCTTGCCCGCGTGCGGCCCAACCTGCTCGATCTTCTGGTGGCCGTTTTTGGCGGGATCGCAGGGGCTTATGCCACAGTGCGCCGGGAGGCGATTAGCCTTGTCGGCGTGGCTATCGCAACAGCACTCGTACCGCCACTGGCCGTCGTCGGCTTTTCCATCGCCACCTTGCGCCTCGACTATGCCTGGGGCGCGCTGCTGCTGTTCATCACCAATGCCACCGCGATTGCCCTGATGGCCACGATCACCGCGCGCATTCGCGGCTTTGGCACGCAGCTTTCACCCCGGCAAAGCTGGGTGCAGACGGTTGGTATTTTCGCAACGCTGGTGGCGCTGGCCATTCCGCTGGGCTTGCGGCTTGCCGCCAACGTGCGCGAGGCGCGGGCGCAATCGGCGATCAGTCGCCAGTTGCAGGAACTGGCAGGCCCAGCTGCGCGGATTGATCGTCTGGAAAGCAACCTTGCGGCCACGCCAGCACAAGTCGATGCCGTGGTGATGGCGCCTACCTATAACGAAGGGCTGCAGGATCGCTTTGCCGACCGGGTTGAAGGGCTGCTGGGACGCGAGGCCAATGTGCGGCTGGTCCAGATCCGCAGCGGCACGCCCGAAGCGGATGATGCCCGCCGCGCGCTGGAAGATGCGGTTGCCACCGAACGCGCGCGCAAGGAGGAAATCACCCGTCTGCGCGCCACTTTGACGCGCATCGTCGAAGGCGATGGCACATCGGTGCTGGTCGATCCTGAACGTCGTTCGGCCCGGGTCTTTTCGGCTGAACCACTGCCGGATTCGACCATTGCCGCGTTGCAGATTGCCTTTCCGGGCTGGACGCTCAGCTGGGGTGAAGCCGAATCCCCGCCGGTTACGGCATCGGAAGCTGCAGAGTGAGACACTGGCGCTGAGTGTTTTTTCGAGTGCCGGTTTCAGATTGACAGGCAACAGATCCAGCGCCTGCGTCACATTCAGCAATCGTCAGGCCTTTTCGCTGTGCCTGTTGGCTTCACTGTGCTTGTCCGCCTTGCGTTTGCCAAAGCGCATGCCCGCTTCCAGCCGCGCGCGAAGCTGCGCATAATACGCTTCCAGAAACGCACGTTCGTCACCCGCTCCGGCACTCCAGCCGATCTTCAGGCAGATGGCCTGGGCGACGTCGCGCAAGGCCTCGGCGCGGTTTTCGCGCAATACGCGCTCCAACACTTGCAGTTCATATTCGCCGTAAACGGCCAAGTCGGCTTCACCGAAGGTATATTGCGCGCCGGTCTGCACCGATTTTCCGCGCGCGGCCTCGCCCACAGAAAGCGCCTGTTCCAGCTTCTTCTTCGGCGCTTCGACCACCCATGTGCCCGCAATCATGTCGCCACAGCGCATCCGGTCGCGGTTGAAGAACGGGAACAGCACGAAGATCGCGAACCAGCCAAGGCCCGCCCATCCGGCCAGTTCGGTATCGCCACCCTCGACACTGGCCGAAATGAAGAAGACCAGCGGCATGAACAGCTCGATATCGCGCACCAGA
The DNA here is from genome assembly GCF_057180525.1 of Novosphingobium sp. HNCC26BN242. NCBI lineage: Bacteria > Pseudomonadati > Pseudomonadota > Alphaproteobacteria > Sphingomonadales > Sphingomonadaceae > Novosphingobium > Novosphingobium sp. HNCC26BN242. The sequence continues at coordinate 54,530 of NZ_JBXUGM010000002.1, read as the reverse complement.
TTGCGCGCAATCACGGCTTCGGTGGTCAATCGTCCACCATTCCCACCGCTGGCGCGCGCGGCCACGCGGATGCCGCAGATGCGCTTTCCGGGCGTTGCCCCGCGCGGGCCCAGTTCGAAAAACAGGAACCAGGCGTTGCGGAACAGGAACATGATCACGATCCAGATGATGATCAGTGCCTGAATCGCACGGTGCGCCGGGCTTTCGCCGTTTTCCACCTCGATGCCGATACCGCTGGCCACCCAGATCAGGAACAGCGTGGAGCCGACCATCGCAGTTGTGATCATCAGCAGATCAAGGAAAAGCGCCGCCGCCCGCGCCCCGCGTGATGCCAGCACGAAGGGGATCGGCACGCCTTCGGGCGAGATCACCATGCGCCGCCGCTTGTCCTCGTCAGCCCGGAACGGGCGGGTATCGCCAGCCGCCTTGCGGCCAAACGGCAGCTTGAGCGCCAGCGCCATCAGCGCGCACCCCGGCGGAACGCGAAGAAATAGCCGCACCACAGCACCAGCATGAACACACCCACGATCAGGCGCGATGGGGTGGAATCGACCATCTGGCGCGCAAACCCTTCAAGCAGCGCTGCGATCACCAGCATCAGCACTACGCCTGTCATCACTTGTGCCGCGCGCCTCCCGGCTGCGGCGGCTGCGTCTATGACCGGCAGATTGCCGGGAAAGGCCATGGACCGGCCCACGTGAATGCCCGCCGCCCCTGCCAACAGGATGGCGAAGAGTTCAGTCGTGCCATGGATCGAAAGCCAGCCGACCAGATCAATCAGCAGCCCTTGGCCGTGATAGAGCCACAGCAGCGCACCCAGCAGCGCCGTGTTGTGGATCAGCAGCAGCATCGTGGGCAGGCCAAAGGCAAAGCCCAGCGCAAAGCACAGGATCGAGACTTGCGCATTGTTGCTGAACAGGCTGGCGGCAAACACGCTCATCCCGTTCTGATCCTGATTGCCAAACAGCGTGCGCAGCAGCACCTCGCGGCTTGCGCCAGGGACGCGCACTTCGCCGGGGCCGCCGGGCACCAGCGCATAATACCAATCGAGATTGGCTTCCACCAGCAGCCAGCCCACCACCGTGCCCGCCACCATCAGGGCCAGCGCAATCCAGATTTCCAGCGCCATGCCGCGCACGCTGGCGCTCCACCCGCCGCCCAGAAAACTGCGAAACCATGACCACAGCGAGGCACGCGGTCCATAGACCAGGAACCACGCGCGTTGAGTCAGTGCTTCGAGATAGGCCACAAGCGCGGCATCAAGCGAGGTTTCGCGCGCGATGGACAGGCTGGAGGCGGCGGTGCGATAAAGCGCGGGCAGGGCGAGCAGATCCTCGTCCGACAGCGCACGGGTGCGGCCTGCTTCCATGCGTTTGAGGATCGCGTCAAGCCGCTTCCAGTCGGCCTCGCGCTCGAGCCGGAACCGGTCAGAGCGCAGCGCGGCCTGTTCGGCGGCGACGACGGATTCGGAAGGCTTGGAAAACCAGCCGCCGATGCGCCCTGCAAGTCCTTTGGCTGCAAGTCCAGTGGTGACCGCGTTCATCCGATCCGCCCTTCGCGTTTGATCGCAAGATAGGCATCGAGCAGGCGGGTGCCGATCTGGTCATGCCGCGCTTCCAGCACGCGCACGCCCAGATGGCGCAGCCGTTGGAGCACCAGCGCGCGCTGGCGGATCAGACCAGAGGCGGTCACCGCTTCCGCCACCGATTGCATATCGGTCACGTCAGCCGTGGTGATCCCGGCGAGTTCGGCATCGGTCATCACCACGAACAGCACGAGGTGCTTGTCGATCAGGCGGCCCACATTCTCCACCATCAGTTCGGCGCTGGTGGGATCGGAAAAATCGGAAAACAGCACGATCAGCGAGCGGCGTTTCAGCCGTGCGGCCAGCGTGGACAGGGCCAGCGTGAAGTTCGGCTCGCCGGGGTGGTAATCGAGCTTGGCAGCGGCGCGCTGCAATCTGGCGAAATCGCGGCTATCGGTGACGAAGGGTGTGGCGACTTCGGGCCGTGCGGCAAAGCCGAACAGGGCGACACGGTCCTGCGCCTTCAGCGCGACATAGGCGGTAGTCAGCGCGGCGGTGACGGCGCGGTCGATGCGCGGCAGGCCCTCGATCGGTTCGCACATCGCCTGCCCGCAATCAAAGGCGAAGACGATCTGGTTGTTGCGCTCAACCTCATACTCTTTGGCATAGAGGCGGGCGTGGCGGGCCGAGCTTTTCCAGTCGATCCGGCGGCGGTCCATGCCGGGTTCGTATTCGGCCAGCGCTTCAAAATCAGTACCTTCGCCACGGATGCGGCGCGCGATCATGCCGAACTGGGCATCGCGGAGGAAGATTTGCAGAGCAGGGCTGCGCACCGGGGCGATGTTCGGCCAAACGCGCACTTCGGCGTCGAGCAGGCGCGTGGCCTGCCGGTGCGCAAGGCCGAGCGGGCCGTTCCAGCGCAGCCACACGCGGCTGACAGCGCCGGTGCCGCGCCGGTTGGGCACGAGTTGCGTTGTGCCGCTCCATGCGCCATCGGCGAAGGTCAGCGGCAGAGCGATGCGTCCACCAGCGGCGATGCGCGGATCGCATTCCAGCGCGGCTTGAGGGCGTGCGCGTGGGGCGGTGCGGGCAAGGTCGGCCATGATGGTCAGCTTTGCTGCCTCGCCCACTTCGGCATCGCCGGGTGCGATCACGCGCAGATCATCAAGCGACCCGGCAAACAGGCCATCGAGCAGGATCAGCACCAGCAGCGCCCCGCCCAGCGCAGGCGCGGCAATCCATGCGCCGGGGGCTGCGGCGGCCAGCACCAGTGCCAGCGGCGCAAGTCCGGCAATCATCAGGACCGCGCGGCCCGTTGGCAGCAAGGCGGGCGGTTTGCTCAACGGGGGGCTTCCGTGCTTTCCACCAGCGCGGCGACTATGGCTTCCACCTGCTTGCCCTCGATTTCCGCCGCCGGGCTGAGCATCAGGCGGTGGCGAAGGACGGCGGTGGCGAGCGCCTTTACGTCATCGGGGATCACGTATTCGCGGCCATCCAGCGCAGCGCGGGCGCGGGCAGCGCCTGCCAGCAACACGGCCGCGCGCGGGCTGGCGCCTACCACCAGATCGCCGCTTTCGCGCGTGGCGCGGATCAGGCGGACGACGTAATCGACCACCGCTTCGGCCATCGTGACTGCACCGACGGCCATTTGTGCGGCCTTCAATTGCGCGGCATCGGCCACTGCCACAACGCCCAGATCGGCAGGCTTTGGTGCGCCGCGTCCTTCGCCATAACGGGTGACGATGCGGGCTTCTTCCTCTGCCGAAGGGTATTCAACCAGCAGCTTGAACAGGAACCGGTCCAACTGCGCTTCAGGCAGGGGATAAACGCCCTGGCTCTCGATCGGGTTCTGCGTGGCCACCACCATGAAGCGGTCCGACAGGGCGTGCGCCTCGCCATCCAGCGTCACGCGGCGCTCCTGCATCGCTTCGAGCAGCGCGGCCTGCGTTTTGGGCGGGGTGCGGTTAATTTCGTCGGCCAGCAGCAGTTCGTGGAAAATCGGGCCGCGCGTAAGGGTGAACTGGCTGGTCTGGAAGTTGAACAGGTTGGAGCCGAGGATATCCCCCGGCATCAGATCGGGGGTGAACTGGATGCGGCCGAAGTCCAGCCCCAGCGTGGCCGCGAAGGTTTGCGCAAGGAACGTCTTGGCGGTTCCCGGCGGTCCTTCAAGCAGGACGTGGCCACCGGCAAAGAGCGCGACGAGCAGGTGGTCGAGCACTGGCTCCTGCCCCACCACAGCCTTGCCGACCTCGGCCCGGATGGCGGCGGACAGCGCGCCAAGGTCGGCCAAAGTCATTCTAGGTGTATCTAGGTTCACTTCAGAAGCCTTTCTATCTGTTGCAGCACCAGCGCGCGGCGGGTCACCTCATGGGGTTTGCGCGCATCGCGCAAATGCTTGGCGGCGCTGGAAAATGGGGGGCCGGGAATGGCGCGGCGTTCCTGCGCGGTGTCGATCATTCGCTCCACCTCATCGGGAGCCAGCCCACGGGGAAATCCAAGGGCAAGCGCGATCCGTTCACGCACGGCATCGGCATAGGGCGCGCTGGCAAGGTGGACGCGACCCGCGCGGCGGATCAGTCCGGCGGCATTGGCCACCAGCGCGGCCTTGCCCATCGCGATTTCTGGCCCGCTTTGCAGCGCCGGGCCAAAGCGGTGGAGCGCGCGCCATGCCACGGCCAGCGCGGCGAGGAACAGGCAGATCGTGGCGGCCAGGAACGGCGGTTCAAACGCCAGCGTCAGCAGGTTGCGGCTGGCCCCGAAGCCGTTGAAAGTCATATCAAAAGCAATCGGCGCGTCACTATAATCTGCTGTGGCCAGCACCAGATCGCGGGCGAGCAGCGCGGTATCGCGGTCAGCCAGTCCCCAATTGTCCAGCAGGTCAGGTTCGAACACCAGCACGACCGGGTAGGCGTCTTCATCATCCCCGCCATACTCTTCGTCGATCCCGGCAAGTTCGTTGAGCGCCGGGTAATAGCCGTCATTGTCCAGCCACGCGGCCAGCACTTTGCCGTTTCCGGCGTTGACAATCGGCACCAATCCCTTGCCAGATCCGCTTTCGACCAACTTGTCATCGGGTAGCTTCCCGCGCCGTTCACCCACACGCCAGCCGCCTGCGGGAGGCTTCTTGTCGTTGCTGAGTTCGACCGTGACGTCATCGGCAAAGCCCCGCCATTCGGGCGTTGCGGTAGAAACGATCTGCACCCACCCCCGCTTGGCCTTGGACGAATTGGTGTCCATCGCCAGCCATTTGGGCGCAACAATCAGCGTTGGCCCGACATAGCGCCGCGCTTCGACGATTTTGGCGATTTCCTTGCCCTCGGCCTCGGCGGGCGGGGTCAGGATCAGCAGGCCCGGCGCGCTCTCCAACGCCTTCCGGTTGCGCAACCGCTGCACCTCCAGCCCATCGGCTTCGAGCATCTTGGCAAGGCCCGCAAAGCCGGTCAGCCCTTTGCCGCCGACATGCGCGCCGCCATTGTTGCCGCTGCCGCCGGTGTTGTTGCCCAAAAACCAGAGCAGCGCGGCAAACGACAGCGCGCCGACCAGCAACATGCCGATCACCGTTCCGCGGGAAAAGGGTGAGGCCGCAGTGCTCAAGCAGCAGCTCCCAACGGTTCCAGCGCAAAGCGGGCATAAGCCGCACGCGCGGTGGACCAGTCCTCTGCCCCCAGCGGGCGCAGCGCATAGCGGGCGCGTTCAACAAGGGCTGTGATCGTGCCGAAGGCGGTGCGCGCGTCAGCGGGTAGGCCGGTGATCGCGCCAATCTCGCGCGCGGTGCTGGCAGGGGTGAGCCAATCGGGCCGGGCGCGGGCAATCTGTCCCACGCTGCGCCGCAACAGCAGGTGCGCGGCCTCTCCATAAAGGCCCTGCGCGGCCAGCCTGTCAGCATCTTCGAGCAGCGCCAGCGCTTCTTCGCGCGGTGGTGTCCATTCGGGCGCGGCCACTTTGGCGCGGCCCTTGCGCGCCAACCACAGCGGCCAGAGGAAAGCCCATACGATCCATAGAGCGCCCAGCCCAGCGCCGACGATCAGCAGCTTTTCGACCATGCTCCAGCTGCCACCCAGCAGATTTCCCAGGGGTTTGAGCAGCCAGTCCAGCCATTCGCCAAGGCTTTTCAGCCATTCGGGCGTGACGGGCGGCGGATCAGGGGGCACGGGGGCGAATTGAATGTCCGACGAATCGCGGACAGAGCGCCATGCCGCTTGCGCTGCTGCGTTATTCTCTGCCGAATTTGCCGCCGCCGGTGCCGTCACCCCTGCAACCTTGCACGCGCGGGGATGCGGTTCAAGCGCAACTCACTCCGCCCCCTATGCCCGAAAGTGGCCAGTCTCGAATACGTCAGCCCCGAATACGTCAGCCGCGGATACGTTCCATCGGGTAGGTGCCCAGCATGCGCAGGTCCTTGGCGAAGAAGCCCAGTTCCTCAAACGCCAGATCGACCGCGCGATCGCCGGGCGCACCGACGATATCGGCGAAGAATGCAGTCGCGGCAAAGCTGGCCCCGCGCTGGTAGCTTTCCAGCTTGGTCATGTTCACGCCATTGGTGGCAAAGCCGCCCAGCGCCTTATACAAGGCGGCGGGGATATTGCGCACTTCGAACACGAAAGTGGTCATTGCAGGGCCGGTGATAGTGGCGGGATCAAGCGGCGATTTGGACAGGATCACAAAGCGCGTGGTGTTGTCGTGCGCGTCCTCGACATTGTCCTCGATGACTTTGAGGCCATAGAGGTCTGCGGCGATGCGTGGGGCCAGCGCCGCTACGGCCGGATCGCCAAGTTCAGCCACGAAGGCCGCTGCGCCGGCGGTATCGGCATAGCTCATTGGCACGATGCCCCGTTCGCGCAAATAGAAGCGCGATTGGCCCAGCGCTTGCGGGTGGCTGTAGGCAGCGGTGAAGGGGCCGGTGCCCAACGCCATCAGCGCGGCGTGAATTTCAAGGAAATGTTCGCCCACGATGGACAACCCGCTTTCGGGCAGGAGGAAGTGGATATCGGCCACGCGCCCGTGTTGCGAATTTTCGATCGGGATGATCGCGCATCCGGCGCGGCCTTCTTTTACCGCATCGAGCGCATCTTCGAACGAAAAGCACGGCAGGGGCAGGCCATCGGGCAGGGCTTCCATCGCGGCGCGGTGCGAGTTGGCCCCCGGTGCGCCCTGAAACGCAACTGCGCGCGCCGGATCGGCTGCGGCGGCAGCGGCCATCTTTTCAACAAGGGCAAGCGCGGGGGCGGGATAGCTCTGCATAACGCCTGCGCGTTAGGCTGCTGCGTTCTTGCGGGCAAGTGACAACACATTTTTGTGGGCTTTTTGGGAGTCAAACCGGCTTGCGCTGCAGCATGGCGCTGACTAGAGGGTCCCTCAACTCGCGCGGGTGCTGGCAAGGTGCTGGCGTGCGCCATTGGGGTTCTTAAATGGACGATCGTTTCAATACCATCGCCGGCTGGGGCTTGTTCGGAGGCATCGTGGCTCTGGGGCTTTCCAGCCTTTCGGGCCACTATTTCCTGGCTGACAAAGAGCACCGCCCTGAAACGATGGGCTATGCGATTGAAGGCGTGGTGGAAGAGGCCGCTGCCGGAGCTGTGGCTGAACTGCCGCTGCCGAATCTGCTGGCCGCAGGTGACGTGGGCAAGGGTGAAGCGGTGTTTGCCAAGTGCAAGGCCTGCCATACCCCGAACGAAGGCGGTGCCAATGGCATTGGCCCGAACCTCTATGGCGTTCTGGGCAAGCCTATCGCCAAGCACGCCGGGTTTGCCTATTCGGCTGACCTTGCGGGCAAGGGCGGAAACTGGGACTTTGCCACGATGGATGCGTGGCTGAAGAACCCCAAGGCTTTTGCCGCCGGCACCAAGATGTCGTTCGCTGGCCTTGCCAAGGGCGAAGACCGCGCCAACGTGATTCTCTATCTCAACTCGCTGGGTTCAAACCTGCCCCTGCCAGCGGCTGAAGCGGCCCCTGCTGCTGATGCTCCGGCTGATGCAGCTGCCAGCGAAGCGGCCCCTGATGCCGCGGCAAGCGAAGCGGCACCCGCCGCCTGATTTGCCGAACGCAAATGTGAAAAAGGGCGCGCGGAGATTGCTCCGGGCGCTCTTTTTCGTGGGAATTGAGGCATTAGTTTTGCCCGAGAGCTTGGGAAGCCCACCCCGCTGTGACTAACTTCGCCTTTGGCTCAGTAAGTCTCGCTCCCCTCCCGCAAGCGGGAGGGGTTGGGGGTGGGTTTGAGGTTGGGTGCTTCAGATCAAACTTCACTCAGGCGCAGCTTCGGCCCGCCCTTTGAAGCCTTGCGCGATCACATACCATTCGGACGAATCCTTGCGGCTGGAGGGCGGCTTGGCGTGCTTCACCGTGGTGAAGTTCTTTTTCAGGATGCTGAGCAGTTCGGCATCGGTGCCGCCTGCAAAGACTTTGGCCACGAAGGCGCCGCCGGGGCTGAGCGTCTGCACGGCGAAGTCCACCGCGGTTTCCACCAGCCCCATCGTGCGCAGATGGTCGGTCTGTTTGTGGCCCACGGTGTTGGCGGCCATATCGGACAGGACAAGGTCTGGCGGCCCGTCCAACGCATCGCACAGGGCCTGCGGGGCCTCGTCGGCCATGAAGTCCATCTGGAAAATGGTCACGCCCTCAATCGGCTCTGTCGGCAGCAAATCGATGCCGACGATCTTGGCAGCAGAGGCCTTCTTGCGCACCACCTGGCTCCACCCGCCAGGCGCTATGCCCAGATCGACCACACGCTTGGCATTGCGCAGCAGGGTGAACTTTTCATCCAGATCGATCAGTTTAAACGCGGCGCGACTGCGCCAGCCTTCGGCGCGGGCCTGTTTGACATAAGGGTCGTTCAACTGGCGCGAAAGCCAGCGGACCGATGAGGCAGAGCGTCCCTTGGCGGTCTTCAATCGCTCATGAGGGTTCTTGTCGGATCTGCTCATGCTGCTTCCGTTCCCTTGGGGCCGCGTGGGCTTTTTGGCGAATCCGGGCTGATCGCCATCAGGCTGCGCAGGATGCCTTCGCGGATGCCGCGGTCGGCAATGCCCAGCCGGTCGGCTGGCCAGATATCGAGGATCGATTCGAGAATTGCGCAGCCTGCCACAACCAGATCGGAGCGTTCGCGCCCGATACAGGGCAGGGCGACGCGTTCGGCAGGCGTCATCACCGCCAGTCGCTGGCTGATATCGCGCATCGAGGTTGCGGGCACGACCAGCCCGTCGACCGCGCGCCGGTCATACTGGGGGAGTTCCAGGTGCACGCTAGCCAGCGTGGTGACCGTGCCACTGGTGCCGAGCAGACGGATGCGGCCATCGCCGCGCGCGGCACTGCGCATCGGGCTGACGCGTTCGCAGAAATCGGCAAAGCCTTCATCCACGCGGCGGCGCATTTCGGCATAGGCGGCGGCGCGGGCCTGCGGATCATCGGCAATCGGCCCGATGCTTTCGGTGAGGGAGACAACGCCCCACGGCACCGATTGCCAATCGAGGATGCGCGGCACGGTTTCGCCGGTTTCCACCAGCACCATTTCGGTCGATCCGCCGCCGATATCGAAAATCATGGCGGGGCCGGTGCCCTGTTCTAGCAGGATGTGGCAACCCAGCACCGCCAGCCGCGCCTCTTCCTGCGCGGTGATGATGTTCAGGTGGATGCCGGTTTCGGCCAGCACGCGATCAATGAAGGCCTGCCCGTTGGTGGCGCGGCGGCAAGCTTCGGTTGCCACCGAACGGGCGAGGTGGACATTGCGCTTGCGCAGCTTTTCGGCGCAGACATGCAGTGCCGCCAGCGCGCGGTCCATTGCGGCATCCGATAGCCGCCCGGTCTGCGCCAGACCTTCGCCCAGCCGCACCACGCGGCTGAAGGCATCGATCACCACGAAGTGTTCGCCCGATGGCCGTGCGATCAGCAGGCGGCAGTTGTTGGTGCCAAGATCAATGGCGGCATAAGACTGCCGGTAGTGCGGCGCTGACCTTTGCCAGCCCGTGGGCGCTGCTGTGAATGCAGGTGCTGATGGCCTGTCGGTTGCTGGTGAAGTTGCGGGCCCAGTTGCGGGCGCAGTTACGGGTTGGGGGAGAGGTGCTGCGCTCCCTGCAATTTCACCATTCGTCCCGCTACCGCGCAATGCGGGCGGTCTCGTCTTGCCGACCGGTTCGGGAGGAATTGCGCTCCCGGCACTGCTGCGTGGCTTGCGAGGCTTTTTCCTTTGCCCCTTCTTGCTGCCAAAACGCGCAACCTGCCCGCTGGTCGGCGGAATGATTCCCGCCATGACATGTATTCGCTTATGTTTTCCCGTGCCGCTTCATGCCGCCGGGTACTTGGGCACAGTGCTAGCGCTGCAACGGCTTGCCCGCAAGGCCCCGACCACCGGCCCCTCGTCCAAAAATGCCTATCCGCGCGCTTGACTTGCACCCGGCGCCCCCTTAGGTGCCCGCCACACACTGCCCCGTCGTCTAATGGTAAGACTACGGATTCTGATTCCGTCTATCGAGGTTCGAATCCTCGCGGGGCATCCATCCTTCCTGAAAACACGCTGTTTAGGTCACCGCCGTTTTCGGTGGTGCTTGGGCGCGTGCGTGGCCTTTACTTCATGCAAAAAGGGCATGGGCCGGGTGAACCGGACCATGCCCCTGTGTGTTGGCGGGTGTGCCGCCGGATGGGATTCAGTTTTAGAAGCGGCCGCGGAATTCCACGCCTACCACGCGGGGCTGGATTACGCCGTAGCCGTACGAGCGGATGATCACGCCATCGTTCTGACGGGCCAGCGTGTAGTCGTTCGATACGCTGACGGTGGCGTACTTGTTGAACACGTTGTTGGCGAACAGCGTGATATCCAGTTGCGGCGTCTTGTAGGTGATCGATGTGCGGCTGGTGGAATAGCCGGGGATCGCTTCACCATATCCGCGCTTGCCGGTGGTGGAGAGGACATCGCTGCGTGCCGCCGTGGTCCACTGCAGGAACAGTTCGTTGTCGTTCTCCAATGGCACCGTGTAGGTGGCGGTGATCGATCCGGCGTGCTTGGAGGTTCCGGGCAGGCGATCACCCACGAAGGCATTCCCTGCGGTTGGCTGGCCGTCGACGACGACTCCAAAGCCATCGCTGATCCCGCCAATCAATCCCGGTGCATCCTTGGTCAGCTTGGCATCAAGGTAGGTATAGTTGCCCGACAGGCTCAATCTGCCGAGATTGAGCGCAAGAGTTGCTTCAACGCCACGGCTGCGGGCACCGCCTGCATTGGTCGTTATGCCAACTGCGCCATTTGCCGTTTGGCTGCCGAGTTGCAGGTTAGTCCACTCGACATTGTAGAGGTTGACCGTGCCTTGCAGCTTTTTATCCAAAACACTGAAACGAAGGCCAATTTCATAGTTCGTGGTTTCGTCTGGCCCGAAGCCAAGTTCGTTGGGTAGGGCGCAGACGTTTTGGCCCAGCGGGAGCGGCTGGATGCAAGGCGCAACGCGGTTTACGCCGCCGATGCGGTATCCGGTGGAGTAGGTCGCGTAAGCGAACAGTTCCGGGCTGAATTCGTATGACGCGTTCAGCTTGTAGACGAATCCGTCTCTCTCAGTCTCTCCAGAGCGGATGCGCGACGGATCAAACTGGATCAGCGGATAAGGCGTGCGGCGGCGACCGCCTCCGGTTAGCGGCGTGTCGGTTGCGCCCGAGATAAAGGCCGAGTACTTGTAATAGCGCACGCCGCCCGTGACCTGGAAGGCAGGGGTGATGTGCCAGGTGGCTTCGCCAAATAACGCCTGTTCCTTGTTGTCGATATCGGTGAACGAGATATACTCCAGACCATCGGGCCGGAAAACGCCCAGGAATTCAGGTAATCCGGGTGTGCGTTCGGCGCTGAACGTGTATTGCTCGAACCGGTTGTAGAAGCCGCCGAGGACCCAGTCGATCGGGCCGCCGTGAGCCGATACGATGCGGATTTCCTGGTTGAACTGTTTGGGGTTGCTGTCCGAATTGGTCCGGCCAGCGAAGGCGGGGAACAGTTCGTAGTCATAATCAAGATCGAGCAGCAGGTCAGTGACATCGGCCTGGCTGGACAGGGTTTGCCTTGTAAAGGCCGTTGCCGACACGATCTTGGCGATGTCCCCGACGTCGATTTCAACTTCGGCGGCGAACATTTCGGCCTTGCGGCGTGAAGGCTGCAGAACACGCTGGCCGTTTTCATACTTGCCGGTGCCCAGCACACCACGGCAGTTGGCATAGACGCACTGACCATCCGGGAAGGGCACGCCAATGGGGTTCAGCGTGTACCTTGCGCCAAAGCCGCCATTGGTCTGCGTACCGTTAGACCTGGTTTCCTGCAGGATGTAGCTGAAGGTCGGACGCAACCAGCCGAAATCGAAGCCAAGCTGTGCGCGGACCGAATAGGTTTGCTCGTCGTTCAAATCCTTGCCGCGATAGAGGTTTGCCTCAACCGCCTGCGGATTGTTAAAATCGGGCTGCGGCAGCGAGACGCCAAGCGTGCGTACGAGGAATGGCGAATCCATGAAGCCGGGATCGCTGAAGTACCCGCCGGTAACGCGCAGGGCGACCTTGTCTTCAATGATCGGGATGTTGATCGTGGCATCAACAACGCTGCCGACGCCTTCGGATTCAGCCACATCATAGATGCGAGCGTGGCCTTCGGCCTCAAGCTTCGAGAAGTTCGGGCGGTTAGGGATGTAGCGAATTGCGCCCGCCAGTGTTCCCAAGCCATAGAGTGTGCCCTGAGGCCCCAGCAGCGTTTCCACGCGGTTGATGTCAAGGAACTTGAAATCGACGTAGAGCGGAATCTCACCAAGGTAGACACCAACCGCCGTGTCGCGGTTTGCTCCGCCGGGACCGCCCGAGGTGATGCCGCGCATGACAATGCTGTTGGCGGTGCGCGGACCGGTGTCCGGCACGGTCAGGCCGGGCGTGAACAGGCCGAGGTCGCCCACGTCATCAAGTCGCTTGTTTTCGAGTGATGGACCATCGACCGCCGATATGTTGATCGGCGCAGTTTGCAGCGACAAGGAGCGCCGCGTTGCGGTGACCACAAGCTCGTTCTGGCCCGCCGCTTCATCGGATGCCATGTCTTGCGGAGCCTGTTCCTGCGCTTGGGCTGGCATGGCGATGATGCCCGCCAGGAAAGTCGCTGAGAGCAGCCTGAGTTGCGTTTGCTTCAAATTCCTCATGATTTCCCCCGGTCTATCAGATACTTAACCTAGGCTCACCCCGCCCATGCGATGGCTCCGGCCATTTACGGCTCACGCTCATTCCAGCTTGGAGTTGCAAAGTTACGCATCACTGGCGGGGGGTATATGTGTTGTTTGACGTATGCCCGGAGCCTGCTCGGGGAGAGGCGGGGGGGTGGGCCAAGGCTCACCAAAGGGCAGCTACGTTAAACGACGTAACACCGGAATCGGTCAGGCGCGGTAATGTTCCACCACAAAATCAGTATTTTCGAACCATTTTGTCGTGGGAAATGCCATGAGCGAAGCGATAGCTGCCGAAAAACCTGCATATATGGTCAGTGCCCCGATCACGCGCGGGCTTGAGAATCTGGGCCGCGTGGAAGGCGGGCCGGTGAAGCAATTCATCTTCACGTATTTTCAGCCAGCGTTTCTCGTGCTGGTCGTCGCGTTCTATTACTACGCCCCAGCAGCCTGGATCAAACCATCGGTCACGCTGTGGATCGGCTATATCGTCAAGGTGATGATGCTGTCGATGGAGTGGATTTCTCCGCGCTACAAAAGCTGGCAGCACACCTGGAAAGAGCTGGCCTGCGACACGTTTTATGTGGCCATGGGCGCGATGTTCGTGCGGGTGGTGTTTGGCCCGATCAACAGCGAAGCGATCATTACGTGGTTTCAAGACACGTTTGATCTGGCCAAGTTTGCATGGTTCATGGGCCTGCCGCTGCTGCTTCAGGCGGTAATGATCTCGTTCATCGGTGACTATTTCCAGTATTGGATGCACCGCGGCATGCACAACTGGCACCCGCTATGGCTGACGCATGCGCCGCACCACTATGTGACGCAACTGAACGTACAAAAGGGCGCGATCGGCAACCCGATCGAAATCTTCCTGATCGGCCTTGGCATCGGTGGCTTGTTCGATTTCCTGCCGCGCGCCGCGCTGTTGGCAGGGGCCTTCGGGATGGCTGTGAGCAGCTATCAGCACTGCAACATCCGTTTCAACACGCCGCGCTGGTGGTTCAAGATTTTCAACACGACCGAGCATCACAGCCTGCACCACGCGCAGGATTATGAAGCGACCCGCAGCAACTATGCCGGCACGTGGATCTGGATCGACCGCATGCATGGCACCTGCCTTGACGGTGAAGCCGAGCTGCTGGGCCAGGAAGGTGGCCGCCGGATGTCGATCTGGGAAACGATGCACTACACGTTCACCGAGTCCTACAAGATCATCCGGCAAAAGCTGGCTGCCCGTGGGCCAATGAGCGCGGTCCCTGCAGAATAATGAGCCCGACGTGATGGGGCGCGGAAATGCCACTTTTCACAGTGGACAGTGACCGCGCTCCACCCGCGCCGTTTGCGAAGGATGATATTGTGAACCTGCCATACATTGACTGGATTTGGCGCACCAAGGGACAGATCGAGATCGATCCATCCGAAGCCCCTGAGCAGGCCTTTGGCAAGCTGGAAGAGCTTTTCCAGAAGCATAACACCAAATATCAGATTGATGGCGATACGCTGACGTTCACAAAGAACAACCCGCTGCCGCAAGACAAGATGTCGATCTTTGACCGTGGCACTTTGGTGATTTCAAATGGCAAGCTGTTCTATGACATGACCAGCCGGGCCTTGCTGGCCTGCTTTCTGGCCCCGTTGTTCTTCTATGGGCTGGGCCATGCCGGGGTGGCCATCGACAAGTGGCGCAACCCGCCCGAAGTGGTGAAGGCCAAGGCAGAGGCGGCCAAGAAGCGCCAACTGGTAAAGCCCGAAGACGTGCCGATGAACCCGGTTGACCAACTGCTCGGCGCGCCGGTTCCCGAGAAGAAAAAAGACGGTAGCGAGATGGGCAAGCGCAACCGCAAGCCCTCAATGCAGACCGCCTATATTTACATGGGCATTTTCTTTGCTCTTTGGATTGTTGGCCGCATTCTGGAGCACAAGCTGATCCACAATCGGTTCCGCAAGATGCTGTATGGCGAGGCATTTGCCCGCGATGACAACACGAGAAGCGACATGGGTGTTCAGTTGGGCGGCACAGTGCAGACCACTGGTTGATCGTCCGCATAACGGGATGAGCTGCAATACACTCTCACCTGAACGCAGGCTCACAAGATTGATGCGTATCCGCGCACGCGGGGACCTCAGGCCGTATAAACCGCCCTTACGTAAAAGGCACGAGGCACCCGCCTTCGCGGGGGTGCAAAGCCTTTCCTTTATGGATTAGGGCGGGGCGGGCGCGGATAGACGATGAAATCGGCGTGCCGGTCAATCGTCGGCGGCGACGGGGCACTGGCCAGGGCCTGCCGCAGCTCTTCGATGACGGCGGGCGAAAGCGGCAAGGCACGTTCAGCCGGATGGGTTGCGGCCTGCATCGGATAATCCTGCCCCGGGGTGCTCGTCATTTCGATATGCGCACCAAGCAGCGCCTTTATCGGATGAATCTTTGCAAAGTCTGCCAACCGTTCTGTGCTGGCGCGGAAGGTGGCAAATTGCCCGGCGGGGACATAGAGCCGTCCCGGATAGAGCATGTCGCCGGAAAACAACAGTTGCGTCTGGCCATCATAGATCATGATGTGCGCCGGTTCGTGCCCCGGGGTTGGAATGATATCCAGAACCCGTCCGCCCAGATCAAACCGCGCGGTCTTTTCGGGCCAATCGCTTATGCCAAAAGTGGCCGCGAC
This sequence comes from Novosphingobium sp. HNCC26BN242, assembly GCF_057180525.1. Taxonomy (NCBI): domain Bacteria; kingdom Pseudomonadati; phylum Pseudomonadota; class Alphaproteobacteria; order Sphingomonadales; family Sphingomonadaceae; genus Novosphingobium; species Novosphingobium sp. HNCC26BN242. The sequence continues at coordinate 39,183 of NZ_JBXUGM010000002.1, read as the reverse complement.
GTTTTCGGGCTTAAGGCCCACCACGGTCGTATCAGGCCGATCGGCAAATTCAGAATCACCTGCGTGGTGATCACCGTGCCCGTGCGAATGCGCCACGATCAGGTGTAGCGGGCGGTCGTTGTGCCGCTTGCGCCATGCTGCAATCAGGCGATCCACTACAGGACGAATGCGGACATTGCCCGCGCCGCTATCAAGCAGCAGGACACGGTCTTGCCCGAACACCAGATAAAGAAAGGGCGCTTCGAAGTTCGTCCGCACCGATTGCCGAATGACGACCGTATCCGCATCGATCATCTGAACCTGCGTTTCAGGCTCGTCTGTAGCGGTCCCATCAATCCACGGGGTAAAGCTGGGCGGCCGGAACGGCTCGGCACCGGCTGCGGGCTGGCACGCCATGACCGATACGAAAAGTGCAAGACGCAAGCCCGAAAGGGTTCGGCGCGCGCGACGATCAGGTGGAAGCCGGTTCAGAAATCGCACTCCTTCGTGCTTCACCGGCAGGGCAGGATTACGGCGCGCTGATGCTCAGAAAGGCGAGGTTGGTGGTGCCGCCGAACACACCGATGGGCAGTTGAGCCTTCGTCTGAATGCTCTCCTTGCCCACAATCTCTACGGAGATTGCGCGCGCGGCAGGCGCGCTCCAATTGCGCACGGTTTGCAATGGCAGTGATACGTGCCACCGTTTTGCGCCTGAGACCGCAACTTCGTGCTGTTCAATCAACACGGTTGCCGCAGGATCATCGCGCTGCCCGGAAATCCGCAGACATGTCCGTTCGCCGCACCGCTCAAGTTTTGTCGATGGGGTGGATTGCTTTGCCCAAGCCCATGTCGGGACAAGGGCCGAAGCAGCGAGAAGGGCAAGCAATGGTTTGCGAAGCTTTTGCATGACTTCAATGTCACCCATCGCGCACCATTGCTCTATACGGCAATTGACGTAGAGCTTTTCAGAGCGGAGCGACTATGCTGAAAGTATGAAGTAGTAGCTTCGCCCGTAATAATGCGGTTCGCGGCCGTGATTTGTTGCCATTTGCGCGGCTGAAGCCTATATCTCCAGTAGAGTCGACGAAGAGCGACCAGGTTTTGCAGGAGATAGAAATGTTGAAGGCTTCGATTGCGGCTCTGGCCGCCAGTATTATTGCCGCCACACCCGTATACGCCGCCAGCCCATCAAGCCCGCTGGTTGAAGACAGTGTGGTCCTGAAGCTCGGCAATCTCGATCTGGGCACAGTTGATGGTCAGCGCCAGCTTTCCATCCGCATGAACCAGGCCGCCCGCCGCGTTTGTGGTGAGCGTCTTTCGAACATCCACCTGTCGCTTGAAGCGCGCAGCCGTGAATGCAAGGCCGACGTCGTTGCAGACATCCGTTCGCGGATCGAACAGCAGGTCGCCAGCGCTGGCAACGTTTTGCCAACCGCTTACCAGATCGCTGTCCGCTGATTATCTGCCTGAGCGGGTGCGTCAGCAAATCTGGCAGCACCCGCCAGCCAGTTCTGAACCAGTCACCAAAAGAGTAACCTCTTGCACTTTCTGCCGGTTCGCCCGACTTAGGGGCCTATGACCGAAGAAGAAAAGCAGCACGAGCTGACCACACGCAAGTTCTACAAGGCCGAGCAAGAAGCCGGTTTTGTTGAGAGCCACCCAAAAACCACCCCGCAACAGCAGGACCCGGCCTACCGGCTGGCCTTCCGCGACACTGACTTCCTCCTGCGCGAGGAATTGCGCCCCGTCCGGTTCCAGCTGGAACTGATGAAACCCGAAATGCTGCTGGATGAGGCCAACATTGGCTCCACGTTGGTGATGTATGGTTCGGCGCGCATTCCTTCCCCTGAAATGGCCGATGCCGCGCTGGCCACGGCCACCACGCCCGAGCGCAAGGCCGTGGTGGAGAGCCTTGTGGCCAAGGCAAAGTATTACGAACAGGCGCGACAGCTTGCCAAAATCGCCAGCACTTGCGGTGTGGTTGAGGACGGCAAACGGCAATTCGTCGTCTGTTCTGGCGGCGGACCTTCGATCATGGAAGCCGCGAATCGGGGGGCCGAGGAAGTGGGCGCCGAATCGATCGGGCTCAACATCGTCCTGCCGCATGAGCAGGCACCCAATGCCCATGTCACGCCGCATTTGTCTTTTCAGTTCCACTATTTCGCGCTGCGCAAGATGCATTTCCTGCTGCGTGCGCGCGCCGTGGCCGTGTTCCCCGGCGGATTCGGCACGTTTGACGAATTCTTCGAACTGCTCACGCTGATCCAGACGGGCAAGATGCAGCCGATCCCGATCCTGCTGTTCGGCAAGGATTTCTGGAGCCGCGTCGTGAATTTTCAGGCACTGGCCGAAGAAGGCGTGATCAACTTTGACGATCTTGAACTGTTCACCCCTGTCGAAACGGCAGAAGAGGCTTGGAGCCATATCGTGAAGTTTTACGATCTGGACTGCTGATGCGATGATCTGCACGCCCCGGTTGCTCCTGCGCCAAGTGCGCCCGGACCAGGATCTGGGCGCAATGCACGCTATCATGAAGCAGCCGCGCGCCATGGCATACTGGTCCACCCCGCCGCATGACAGCGAGGCGCAGACGCGGGAATGGCTGGGAAATATGGTGGAAATCGAGCCTGCGCAGGGCGAGGATTTTATCGTCGAGCGTGATGGCCAAGTGATTGGGAAGGCGGGATTCTATCGCTTTCCCGTTCTGGGCTATCTGTTCGATCCGGCGGTCTGGGGGCAGGGGCTGGCGCGCGAGGCGGTGCGGGCGGTGATCGAACGCGGCTTTGCGGTGCATGGCTTGCCGCGCGTGACGGCGGATGTCGATCCGCGCAACAAGGCCTCAATGCGTCTGCTCGAACGGCTGGGCTTTGCCGAAACGCACCGGCAGGCACGGACCTGGCTGGTGGGCGATATGTGGTGCGACAGCGTGTACTATGCGCTGACCCGCGAGGACTTCGTCACCGGAAACTGGGATCAGCGCACCGCCTGATGGCCCAATGGGCCATGGCCTGCGCCAAAGCCGGGGGCGGACAGCAGGGCTGCGCGGACAAATTCGCGGGCGTCTTCAACGGCTTCTTCCAGCGATGCACCACTGGCAAGGAATGTGGCGATGGCGCTCGACATCGTGCAGCCGGTGCCGTGGGTGTGGCGCGTGATGATGCGCGGGGCGGTCCACACGCGCTCTGGTTGGCCGGGGATGACGAGGCGATCGGTTACATCTACGCCTTCTGCGTCACCGCCTTTGGCAATATAGGCCACGCCGCGCGCGCGCATGGCGGCATCGCCGCCTAACGCAACCAGTTCCGGCACGTTTGGCGTCGTCAATGTGGCAATGGCCATCAGTCGCTCGAACGCTGCAATTGTGGCGGCATCGGCCAGTGCCGCGCCGCTGGTGGAGATCATGACCGGATCGAACACGATAGGAATGCCAAGCTTTTCCAACCGGTCAGCCACCACGGCGGCGATTTCGGGCGAGCCGAGCATGCCGATCTTTACCGCATCCACGCCAATATCGTTCATGCAGGCGTCGATCTGGGAGGCGACCATGGCGGGATCGACCGGAAGCACAGCGTGGACGCCGGTCGTGTCCTGTGCGGTCAGCGCGCAGATGGCAGTCATGGCATAGCCGCCGAGCATCGTTATCGTCTTGATATCGGCCTGAATGCCAGCGCCGCCGCCGGAATCGGAGCCTGCGATGGAAAGGATGCGGGGTGGGGTCATTGGATTGTTATGCAAACCCCATCCGTTCGTGTCGAGCGAAGTCGAGACACGGCGAGCAAGTGTCTCGACTTTGGGCAAAGCCCAAAGTTTATCCCGAGCGTGACGAGGGGCTCGACACGAACGGAAAGTTAGATTTTGAACTTGCGCACGCTCGACGGCGGGCTCTTCGCATGTAGCGCCTTGGCGCGCGTGGGGCGGTCCATCAACTCGCCGCCACAGTTGGGGCAGCGATCATCGAGCCCCTCTGCACATTCGGCGCAGAAGGTGCATTCGAACGAGCAGATGAACGCGCCGGGAGCTTCGGCGGGAAGGTCTAGGCCGCAGCGTTCGCAATCGGGGCGCATTTCAAGCATTTACGCGGCCTTCCGCACGGCGTTGCAGATATCGTCGACCACGGCTTCCACCTCGCCCGCATCATCACCTTCGGCCATCACGCGGATCAGGGGTTCGGTGCCGGAGGGGCGGATGACGAGGCGGCCCTTGCCGGCAAGGCGGGCTTCGGCCTCGGCAATGGCCTGCTTTACCGACTTGTCTTCCAAGGGCTTCCCGCCGGAAAAGCGCACGTTTTTAAGCAGCTGCGGCACCGGATCGAAACAGTGCAGCAGTTCGCTGGCAGGTTTTCCGCTTGCCACCATGGCGGCCAGCACCTGCAGCGCGGCAACGGTGCCGTCTCCGGTGGTGGCATGGTCGGTCAGGATCATGTGGCCTGATTGTTCTCCGCCGACGTTGAAGCCACCGGCCTTCATGCGCTCCAGCACGTAGCGGTCGCCCACCGCAGTGCGCTCCAGGTGCAGGTTGTGGGCATTTAGGTGCCGTTCAAGACCAAGGTTGGACATGACTGTGGCGACCACGCCGCCGCCGCGCAATTCGCCGCGCGCGTGCAGTTGCGTGCCGATCAGCGCCATAATCTGGTCGCCGTCCACTGTCTGGCATTTTTCGTCCACCACGATCAGTCGGTCGGCATCGCCATCCAGCGCAATGCCGATATCGGCGCGGGTTTCGCGCACTTTGGCCTTTATCGCATCGAGGTGGGTGGAGCCGACGTTCAGGTTGATATTCTTGCCGTTGGGTTCAACGCCGATGGCGATCACTTCTGCACCCAGTTCCCACAGCGCCGATGGCGTGACGTGATAGGCCGCACCGTTCGCGCAATCGAGCACGATGCGCAGTCCATCGAGCCGCACGTTATCGGGCAGGCTGGCTTTGACGGCGTGGATATAGCGGCCGCGCGCATCTTCGATCCGGCGGGCGCGGCCAACCATTGTGGCATCGGCCAGATCCAGATCCTGTCCGAGCAGCGCTTCAATGGCGAGTTCTGCCTCGTCAGACAGCTTGTAGCCATCGGGGCCGAACAGCTTGATACCATTGTCTTCATAAGGATTGTGGCTGGCCGAGATCATCACGCCAAGGTCTGCGCGCATAGAGCGGGTGAGCATGGCGACGGCAGGTGTGGGCATTGGGCCAAGCAGGACCACGTCCATGCCGACTGAGGTGAAGCCTGCCACCATCGCCGATTCCATCATGTAGCCCGACAGGCGCGTGTCCTTGCCAATCACCACGCGGTGGCGGTGATCGCCGCGCTGGAAATAGGTGCCAGCGGCCTGCCCCACTTTCATCGCGGTGGCGGCGGTCATCACGCCGGCATTGGTGCGCCCGCGGATGCCATCGGTGCCGAAGAACTTGCGTGCCATTAAACGGCTTTCCCCTTTGCTTGCGCGCCCTTTTGCCAGCGCCCACATTGCCATGCCGCGTGACATAGCTAATGTCACCTCAACATGACCTTACCGCCTTCCGAAAATTCGTCCAAGCCGGAGCTGACATCGGCAGCAATGGCATTGCCGCCGATTGCACAAGTGCCTGCGGTGTGGACGTTCCTTGGCCTGATCGCCGGTTTGGGGGGCGGGCTGTTTGTGGCTTTTGCAGCCCCATCGGCGCTGCCTTTGGTAGAAACCTGGGTGAAGCCGATTGGCGAAATGTGGCTGCGCGCATTGCAGGCCACGATCGTGCCGCTGGTTGCCGCGTTGCTCTTTACCGGGGTGACGCAGACAGTGGCGACGGCAAGTGCAGGCGCGCTGGCTCGGCGCAGTCTTGGCCTGTTCCTTGCTGTGCTGACATTCAGTGCAGGTGCGGCGCTGGTGGTTACCCCGGCTCTGATCGCACTGATCCCGATCCCGGCAGATGCGGGCGCAGCGCTGCGTCAGACGCTTTCGGGCAAAGATGCAGGGCCGGTGCCGGGCATAGCCGATTTCCTGCGGTCTATCGTGCCGACCAACGTGCTGGATGCTGCGGCGAACGACCGGATGCTGCCGCTGATCCTGTTCATGGCAGTATTCGCGCTGGCCGTATCGCGGCTGGCCGGGCCGCAGCGTGAAGTGATGACCACGTTTTTTGCCGCGCTTGCCTCGGCCATGCTGGTGGTGATCGGCTGGGTGCTGGCGCTGGCCCCGCTGGGTGTTTTCGCGCTGAGCCTTGCGGTGGCAGCGCAAAGCGGCACGGCGGTGATCGGCGCGCTGGCGCACTACATTCTGATCGTGGTGCTGACCGGGGCCGTGGTGCCGCTGGCCGGATATGGCATTGCGGTGCTTCTGGCGCGCAAGCCTCTGATCGGCTTTGCCAAGGCCATGGTGCCGGTGCAGGCCTTTGCATTGTCCACGCAGTCCTCGCTCGCATCGCTGCCCGCCATGCTGGGCGCATGCCGCAATCTGGGCGTGCGCGAGACGACAGCGGAGTTCGTAATGCCGCTGGCCGTGGCGCTGTTTCGTGCGACCAGCCCGGCGATGAATCTGGCGGTCGCGGTCTATGTTGCGCATCTTTATGGCGTGGCGCTAACGCCGATGGCGATGATAGCCGGGTTTGCCGTGGCGATCCTCGTCTCTTTGAGTTCGGTCAGCCTGCCAGGGTCAATCAGTTTTGTCGCCTCGGTTGGCCCCATCGCCATTGCCATGGGCGTGCCGATTGAGCCGTTGGCGCTGTTGGTGGCGGTGGAAGTCCTGCCCGATCTGATGCGCACGCTGGGCAACGTCACGCTGGATGTGGCAGTTACCGCCGCGGTTGATCGCGGGCATGAGCGCGACATCCAGCCCTAGTGCATTGATTGCAACTGCTGTGGTGAAAAACGCAATCGTCTCGCCCGCTTCGGCAGCTTGCGCTTGGGCAACCAATGCGCATTTCGTGCGTTGATCTGTACCGCAGATTTCAACCAGAGGACTGAAACCAACATGGCAATCATCCTGCCCGCGCTGCCCTATGCCGATGACGCACTTTCGCCAACCATCTCGGCCACCACGCTGCAAACCCACCATGGCAAGCATCACAAGGCCTATGTCGACAAGACCAATGCCGCCATCGAAGGCACGGATCTTGCCGATGCCAGCCTTGAAGACATCATTGCGACCGCAGAAGCCAAGGGCGACAAGGGCCTGTTCAACAATTCGGCCCAAAGCTGGAACCATGCGTTTTATTGGAACAGCATGGCCCCATCAGCCAGCGCGCCATCGGGCGAACTGGCCGCTGCCATCGACGGCGCATTCGGTTCGCTGGAAAAGCTGAACGATGAACTGGTGGCGCAAGGCACCGCGCACTTCGCTTCGGGCTGGGTGTGGCTGGTGGTAAAGGACGGCAAGCTGGCGGTTGAGCAGACCCATGATGCCGCCACTTTTGCCCATGGCGATGCAAAGCCACTGCTGGTGATCGATCTGTGGGAACACGCCTATTACCTTGATCACAAGAACTTGCGCCCCGATTACCTGAAGGCCGTGACTGCCAAGCACCTGAACTGGGATTTTGCGGCAGAAAACTTCGCACGCGAAGGCAACTGGACCTATCCGGCCTGATCGCTGAACACGAAAGGGGCCGCCAGCTCATGAAAAGCTGACGGCCCCGTTTTCTTGCTGCCAAGGCCGACACGCCAAGTTGCGTGCGCGGCAATTCCCGGCGTTTCTCTCAGTCTCGGTGTCCGTGTAGCACCGTTTGCTCAAGCTCACTCATGATAGCCGAATGCGCAACGGCATCGCCTGTGCTGCGGCGCGGGATCTGGCCATGTTCGATCATCTGCGTCAGCGTGGCTCGCGCACGGCCTACGCGGCTTTTGATCGTACCAACGGCGCAGCCACAGATCTGCGCTGCTTCTTCATAGCTGAAGCCACCGGCACCCACGAGCAGGAGTGCTTCGCGCCGTTCAGGCGGTAACGTCAGCAATGCCCGGTGCATGTCCGAAAGGTGCATCGGCCCTTCTTGTGCAGCTGGAGCCACCAAAATACGTTCCGCCACGGTTTCATCGTAATCCGCGCGGAAGCGATTGCGGCGCATGTCTGTGAGATAGGCGTTGCGCAGGATGACAAAGGTCCATGCACGCATTGATGTGCCCGGTTCAAACCTTTCCTGCGCAGCCCATGCCTTGAGCAGGGTTTCCTGCACCAGATCGTCGGCCAGATCGGGGCGCCCGCACAGGCCACGGGCAAACGCGCGCAAATGCGGAATGACGCCTGTCAACTCTCGTTTGAAAGAAACCGGATCCTGCGCAGGGCGTGGCGCGGTATCGACCTTATCGGCCGGGGTGACATTGGCGATGGGATCAGCCTCAGCCATTGGACGGATCATCGAGTTTGTCGAGCAACTGGGCAAACGAATCTGGCAACGGTTCATCCAGCACGGAATCGTAAAGGCGTTTCAAACCGTCAGCCCATTCGGGAGGCTGCGATTTCGCACCTTTCCGCTTTTGCTTACCGGAATTCATGGATGGCTCTTTCGGCATTCGCTCTGTCAACGCCTCCCCCCCAGGGATTGTTCAATGTGGACCGCAACGGCGCGGCAGATGCGTACAATACAAGCTGTTGCGCCGCCGTTCCAGACACTGGTCAATTGACCAATACTGTTACGGCTGCGGCCAGCGGTTCAATTGTGGAACGATATCGCTGCCGGTCGGTTCCCGTTTTACATTTCGGTTCCGGTTGATTGCATCTTGCAATTCCTTTGGTGGGAAAAAGATGCAATGGAATGAAGGTCTTCGCATTGGCATAGATGCGTGTTCACTGGTCTGGAGAGATACCGGCCGCAAGTTGGAAGGTGTGCTGAATCGCTATGGAGAGGCTTCTTGCCCAAAAGAAGCTCACGCCAAGGTGGTATGAACGCTTCCCGCGGGGGGTGCCTGTCGGCATCTTCACGCTGACGATGACGGTTACCGTACTGAGTGTTTTTGCCATCGAGCGCACTGAGTATCAGCGCGAAACTGCCCAGATCGAGCAGGTTGCCCGCGATGTTGCATCGGGCATCGAGCGGCAATCGAATGTGAACTCCGCCTATCTCCGGTCGAGCGCCGCGCTGTTTGCCACGCAACATATGGTTGAAGCGCCGCTGTTTCGAACATTCGTGAAGCAATTGCATCTGGACGGGCGCTTTGTGGGTTCGGACGGCATCGGATGGGCCATGAAGGTTCGGCGGGCCGATGTGCCGGTGGTGGAAGCGATCATGCGAACCGGGGGTGTGGTGGACTTCACCATTACCTCGGCGCCGATCCCGTCGCCAGTCTCGCCCCCAGTCTCGTCGTCAGTCTCGTCGCCAGTCTCGGCCCTTGCAGAGACGCCCTTGCCCAACGTGGCCCCGATCATGTTTGTCGAGCCACAGACCGAACGCAATCAGCAGACCATCGGCTTCGACATGTTTTCGGAATTCGAACGACGCGCTGCTATGCTGAAAGCAGAGCGATCAGGCCAGCCGACGGCGACGGGCCGAGTTGAGCTGCAATATGAAGGAGAGGCTGACGGGCGGTCGGGCTTTATCATCTACATGCCGGTATTTGCCCTTGGCCAGGATGGCCCGGACCGCAATCTGCGAGGCTATGTCTATTCGCAGTTCAATGCCCAGCGGTTCTTGCAGTCTGCGATCGGTGCCGATCAGTTGGAAGGTGCGGTCGTGCGCCTGTTCGATCTGGGCACGGCCGCCAATGGCACGCCGGCGGCGATGCTGATGGCACAAACTGCGCCTGATCGCGCATCAAACCGGACGGTGAAGCGCCAGATCGAGATTGCCGCCCACAAGTTCGTGGTCGAAGTGGAAGCGCCGACCACGCCGATGCTGTCCAGCTTATCAGCCCTGACGTTGCTGTTCGGCCTGCTTGTGGCAACCTTGCTGCTGGTGCTGGCGCGGTTGTTGACCCAGCAGGCCATGGAAGACCGGATTGCCCTGTCATGGTTTGAACAGCAATCTTCGATCCGAAATTCGCTGACCCGTGAACTGAATCACCGCGTCAAGAACACTTTGGCCAATGTGCTTTCGATCATCTCGCTCACGCGCCGCCGGTCTGACAGCGTCCATGATTTTGCCGATAGCCTGGAAGGGCGAATTCGGGCGCTTTCAGCCACACATGATTTGTTGACCCAATCGGACTGGGGCACAACGCCGGTTGCTGCGGTGGTTCAAGCCGAACTGGCGCCTTATGCGCAGGATGAACAGCGCATGCTTGAGATCAGCGGGCCCGATGTTGAATTGGCCCCCAACGATGCGTTGTCACTGGGCCTTGCTATTCACGAGCTTGCGACGAACGCGGCAAAGTATGGCGCGTTGAGCGTCGAAAGCGGCGGTGTGAAAATCCACTGGGAAATGGCCGGGGAAGACGTTGCCAGAATCGAATGGATGGAGTGGGGTGGACCGCCAATCGATCCTGCGCTGCGACGAAAGCGTGGCTTCGGCACTGAACTGATCGAGAAGATCGTGGCGCACGAACTGCGTCATCCTGTCGACCTGAAGTTTGAACCCGAAGGCGTGCGTTGTTCTTTATTGATCCCGGTTCGCCGCCCGACTGACTTTGCGATCAGGCAGGATCGCGACAAGACCTGAGACCAACTTGCACTGATCCTGATCCATGACGGCCAGAATAAGTGCATGCTGTTATGACCCAAAAGAAAAGGCGCCGACACTTCTGTCGGCGCCCATAGCGTTTTGTGAAAGTGCTCCGGTGCAATCAGAGCGGGCGGCTATGCCCAAAGAACAGTGCCTGACTGATCGCCGTACGAACGGTTTGTTCCTGAAACGGCTTGGTGATCAGATAGGTCGGCTCAGGCCGGTCACCTGTCAGCAGGCGCTCTGGGTAGGCGGTGATGAAGATGACCGGCACGGAACCGAGCTTTAGGATATCGTCAACCGCATCCAGCCCAGAACTGCCATCGGCCAGCTGGATATCGGCCAGCACCAGTCCGGGCTGCTCACGCTTGACGATTTCCAGCGCTTGGGTGCGCGTGGCGGCCATTCCACAGACATCGTGACCTAGCGAGCGGACCAGATCTTCCAATTGCATGGATATCAGCGGCTCGTCCTCGATAATGAGCACCGAGGTTGCGGATTCATTGTCGATTTCGGCAATGGCGTCCTGCACCAGCACTTCCACTTCGGCCGCTTCACGGCCCATGATGTAGGCAGTATCGTCAATGCTGAAATCTTCGAGCGTTGTCAGCAGCAAGGCCTGGCGGTTGGCCGGTGTCATCGCGGCGAGCCGCTCCTGCGCCGCTGCTTCATGCTTTTCAACCAGACCCACGGTCCGCTCAGCAGTTTCTACATAAGCGGTGGACCACACGCGATTGAAGGCGTGATACAGCTGCGGGCGGCCTTCACCAATCAACGCGCGCAGCGCTTCATCAGCGAGGGCAGCTTCGAGTGTTGCCCGCACGAACGAATCGCCAGCCGATTGGCTGCCGGTCAGCGCGCGCGCATACCGGCGCAGATAAGGCAATTGATTGGCAACTTTTGAACCCAGCGACATTCCCACACCTTCCCGGTCAGTGACGTGCGCCTAAACGCGCAACATCGTCATCTGGTTCCCGGCCAGGAGCAAGACAATCTTCGCAGGCTAGTGGATTGATTTTGACATTCGGGTCCCGCTGGCCGCGCTCTCGCGTTCGAATGTCAAAATCATAAAATCCACTAGAACCACACATATTTTCTAGTGGTTCTTATGATTCTGACATTTGCTCCAACCCATCCCCACAGGAATGCAAATGTCAGAATCGAAACACTAGATACCATACCGCTGACGGCTCTGCCCCAAACCCAAGGCTTCGACCACCCAGTCTGCCAGAAGGTTGGCAGAGACGGGCTTTCTGAACTGAACAGCAAAGTCGTGAGAAGTCGGAACAGCATCTTCATCAAACGCGGAACTGAAGGCCACTATGCAGCCATGCTGGTGCAAGGTAATGGCAAGATCGAGAGTGTGCCCATCAGGCAACTGCAGGTCGAGCAAGACCGCATCGGGCAGGCGCTGCTGCACGAGTGCGCACGCGTTTGCGAGCGTAGTGGCGACGACAACGTCCACCCCGCGATCGATCAGCGCATCTTCGATGGCCATGGCGACCAGAATCCCGTCTTCCACAACCAGCACAATTGGCTTACCAGATAATTGTTTTTGCAGAAAATTCCCCAAAATTTGGCGCCTGAGCTGCCATAATTGGCTCGTGCATTAGGTGACAAACCGGGAACCAGCCCTGTCATTTGACATAGCAGCACTAGGCGCGGCGTGTTTGTCGTGCTCCCTTATGAGGGAACACTGGCATTCAGCCCGAGATCTTGGAGTCAAAATGGCAAGAGACGATGAGTCCGCGACAGCACTTGGGCATGCAGATCTCGGGCACTTCATTCGTAATGGGGGTGAACGCTGCCAAAACTGTCCGTTGGCACGTTGCCAGGGCTTGCACCAGCATGCCCCTGACGTACGCGACTGGGTCGCCTCGTTCCGTAAAGGCGAGGTGCGCTATGATCGTGGAGATCAGGTCTTTGTCCAAGGAACGCGTCCTCCCTATCTGTTCACTGTCTTGTCCGGCGTGCTTATGCGCACACGACTGCTGGAAGATGGCCGTCGCCAGATCATCAACTTCATGTTTCCTGGCGATTTCATTGGTCTGCAGGCAGCTGTCGATGGCGAGATGGGGCATTCGGTGGAAGCCTTGACCAGCGTCACGCTGTGCGCCTTTGCCCGGACACAATTCTTCGATCTGGTCATCCAGCAGCCTCGGCTGTCCTTTGATCTCACCTGGCTGGCGGCGCACGAAGAAGCCGCGCTTGAAGAGCACATCGTTTCATTGGGGCAGCGCAACGCGCGCGAACGCATGGTCGCGCTGGCGGTGTTTCTGGTGCAACGGGGACTCGATACCGGGCTCGCACCCGAAGGCGTTTTGCAACTGACGGTCACGCAGAGTCAGATTGCCGACATGCTCGGGCTATCACTTGTTCACACCAATCGCAGTCTGCAGGCTCTGCGCCGTCTTGGCCTTGTCGATTGGACGGTGACGTCTATCCGCATACCCGACCTTGCTGAGGCGCGCCGTTTTGCCCGGCTTGATAGCGGCTCCCAAACATTGCGGCCTTACATTTAAATCTGCATTCCAATTTCTATGGCCGAGGGAACATCTCAAAACATTGAATTATAGAGATAATAAAAAATCTATCGTGTGGGAACCGGTCGGCCGAACGTTCGTTTTAAGTCTGTCACCGCCGAGACCCCCCTCCCGTCCAAGCGGCTGGTGACACGATCCCGGAAGGTCCCCGATGGAAACGTCGGGGACCTTTTTTCTGGTGATCAGTCCCGGTCGGGTGGAAACGCCCGATCGGGATTTGCCCGATCGCACTATCGCCAGAGGGGCGCTCACAGTGCCTTTTCGTAGATCACGTAAGACTTGTTGACGTGGCTATTGATGGCGTCGGCAATGGCGTTCATCCCCTGATTGTCATCAAGTATCCAGCCAAGTTCACCGCGCGTTGCGCCATAATCGCGCACCGAATTGCGCCGAATGTATTCGATCATCATGAAGGCAAGCTGGCTGGCCAGCCGCGAAGATTGCAGCCGTTTGCGCACCCCCATCAGCGGCACCCTCATCGTACGAACTTTGGGTTTGCGCAGCCATAGCAGCAGCTTGGCCCAGTTAAACGGAAACAGGCTGCCCCCCATCGGCCTGATAACTTCATTAAGGTCGGGCAGCGTCATCATGAAGGCGACCGGTTCGCCTTCGTACTCGGCGATCATGATCAGATCTTCGCGCACGATCGGTTTGAACTTCTTGCCCGCGTACTGAATCTCGGCATCGCTGAACGGCACGAAGCCCCAGTTGGTGGACCATGCATCGTTCAGAATGTCGAGGATCAGCGCCGCTTCCTGATCGAACTTCGATTTATCGACATTGCGGATGCGGATCTTGGCGTTTTTTTCGCCCGACTGGATCACGCGCTGGATCAAGGGCGGGAAATTCTGGGTGATATCCAGTTCAAAGCAATTCAGCGTCTTGGCCGGCTGATAGCCCAGTGCGTTGATATAATCGTCATAGCGCTTTGGCTGATGGCCCATCATCACTGTGGGGGCGTGATCGAAACCCTTGACCAACTGGCCCGGCTCTTCCCAGATCGACATCGACAGCGGAGCAAGCACGCGTGTCATTCCTTTGCTGCGCAGCCAGTCCTCGGCCCTGGCGATCAGGGCCTGCGCCACGGCTTCATCTTCAGCGTCCAGCAGACCCCAGTTACCTGTGCCCGGTCCCATGCCTTGCGATGGGTCCATGCCGATGGCCAGATGATCGATATGGGCAGAGATGCGTCCGACCACGCTGCCGCCGCGCCGGGCAAGGAACAATTGGACGTCGGCGTGGGCGAAGAACGGGTTCTTGCCCGGCGTGATCAGCTCCTCCGCCTCCATCCGCAGTGGCGGCACCCAGTTTGGATCGGACGCATTCAGGCGATAAGTGATATCGACGAATGCCTTCTTGTCTGCCTTGCCGGAAACGGGGGTGATGACTATTTCGCTGGGGGCCACGTTCTTGCCTTTGTTTACAGGTAGGCGGGTTTTGCCGGTCAAACTGCGGTCGCCCGACTGCGGTTAGCACCGTCAAGTTGTCAAGCCAGTGGCGCCAGGTGGGGGCGCTGCGTGGTGCAAAAAGCCGGTTCAGACCGGCCAATACGGGTCTTACTGGAATTTGTGGCATGATTGCGACCAACACGCTTGAACCTGCGGCAGCACCCGCCCCAGTCACTAACGCGCCAGCTGCTCCGCTTCCGCGCGGCCTTGCCGGAACCCCTGATGACAAGGACATGCTCCGCGCCGCAGTGGATCTGACGCGCGACATCGCAGCCGCGCGGCCTGAAATCTACTGGCCCGATATGCTGATTTCCACCGCGTTGGGCTATGCCGCGATGGCTGGCGCGATCATGCTCGAAAATCCCGTTCTGGCCGCGCTTTCGGGCGTGCTGTCCGCGGTGGCGCTCTATCGTGCGCTGCTGTTTATCCACGAACTCACGCATATCCACAAAACGGCGCTGCCGGGTTTCCGCTTTGGCTGGAACCTGCTGGTCGGCATTCCGATGCTGATCCCCTCGTTGATGTATGAAGGCGTCCATACCTTGCACCACGCGCGTACGCGCTATGGCACGGCGGAGGACCCGGAATACCTGCCGCTGGCCTTGATGAAGCCTTGGAGCCTGCCGGTCTTTGCGCTGTCTGCGCTGCTGCTGCCGATTGGCCTGCTGATCCGTTCGGCCGTGCTGGTGCCGCTCGGCGCAGTGGTCCCGCCCCTGCGCAAGCTGGTGTGGGAGCGCGCCTCATCGCTGTCAATCAATCCCGATTTCCGCCGCCGTCCACCCGAAGGTGATTTTGCACAGATGGTGTTCTGGCAGGAACTGGGCGCATCGGCCTGGGCGCTGTTTGTGGTGGGGTGGAGCGCAACGCATTCGTGGCGTCCGCTGCTGATCGGCCTTGCCGTGATTTCGCTCACCGCGCTGCTCAACCAGATCCGCACGCTGGTGGCGCATCTGTGGGAGAATGAGGGCGAGGCGATGACCGTGACCGGGCAGTATCTCGATTCGGTAAACGTACCACCGCCTGCGCTGCTGGCACCGCTCTGGGCGCCAGTAGGGCTGCGCTATCACGCACTGCACCACCTGCTTCCATCAATGCCCTATCACTCGCTCGACGAGGCGCACCGCCGTTTGCGCGCGCACCTTGGGCTTGCCTCGACCTATGAAAAGGCCAACTACATCGGGCTGATGCCGTTGCTGCAACGGCTGGTGCGTTCTACCATGAGCGCGCGCTGAGTTATTCCTCGGTGCGGATCAGCACCGTTTCGCCAATCAGGAAAAACAGCACAAACGGGGCCCAGGCTGCCAGAAACGGCGGATAAGCCCCGAAATTGCCCATGGCCAGCGCGGCATTGTCAAACACGAAGTAGGCAAAGCCTAGACCCATCCCCGTCACCGCGCGCACGAACAGGTGACCCGACCGCGCAAGGCCGAACGCGGCGACGGCACCCAGCAAGGGCATCAGCAGCGCTGATAGCGGCCCTGCCAGCTTGTGCCACCATTTGCCTTCAAGCTCGGTCGTGCGGAAACCGGCTTCGCGGATTGCGGTCAGCGATGTGTTGAGTTGGCCCAGCGATTCGGCATCGGCATCAACCCGGCTGATCGTCACCTGCACTGGTTCTACTGACTTTGCATAAGTTTCATCGCGCCCAAGCTGAGCCTTTCGCGCACTTTGCACGTCAAACAGAACTGGCGCGCGGAATTTCCAGCCGGGATTGGCGTAAGTGGCCGACGCTGCCGTCACGATTTCGGTGACCATGCCTGTGGGGTCGCGTCGATACCAGCTTACCCCGTCCATATGCATGGCCTTGCCCTCACCAGCCACCGTGCGCGCAAACAGGATATTCGGCCCATCCTGCAGCCACACATTGGTCTTGGTTCCCGATTCCAACGGGATCGGGCCATACTGGACGTTCTGCCAAGCCTTGAGCGTCGAGGTGGCGCGCGTCACGACGCGTTCGTTGAACCCGAAAGTGACCGCCGATGTAAGCGCCGCGACAAGGAACAGCGGGGCCAGCACCTGATGCGCTGAAAGGCCGGCAGCTTTCATGGCAATGACCTCGCTGTTCTGGTTCAGCGTCATCAGCGTGATGATCGTGGCCAGCAGCACCGAATAGGGCAGGAACCGGCTGATCAACTGCGGCATGCGCAAGGAAACATAGGTCAGCAACTGGCCCTGCCCGTTGCCGGGGGCGGCGAGCACTTTGCCGCTTTCGCTGAGAAGATCGAGCATTTGCAGCACGAGCACCAGCATCAGCAGCACCGCCACGATGCGCATCGCAAACATCTTGCCGATGTAGATCGCCAGTGTGCGCGAGGGGAAGAATTCAAACTGCATGCGCGGTGTCCTCTGCTGCAGTGGGCACTTCGCCGGGCAGGCGCTGGCGCTGGAACAGCTTGCGCAAGGACCGGGCGATCTTGCCGAACGCCGTTTCCAATGCTCCAATCGGCTGGCCGCCGGGAACATACGCAATGCGCCAGTACATCCACAGGATCAGCGCAGCAAACAGCAGGAACGGCCCCCACAGCGCCAGCACAGGATCGATCCGGCCAAGGCTGGCAACATCCTGCCCATACTGATTGACCTTGTGATAGGCCACCACCATCACGATCGACAGGAACACGCCCAGCGCCGAGGTTGAGCGCTTCGGCGGCACGGCCAGCGCCACGGCCAGCAGCGGCAGCAGGAACATCATCACCACTTCGACTATGCGGTAATTGAAGCTGGCCTGCGACTGGATGCGCATTTCTTCGGAATAGCGATCATTCCAGCCGATCCGCAGCAGTTCAGGCAGGAAGTATTCGTTATCGGCATCGCCGCGTTGGCGGAACTGTTCAATCTTGGGCAAATCGATCGGCAGATCGTGGCTGGCAAAAGTCAGCACGCGGGGTGATGTGATGGTCGGGCCATCTTGCACAATCTGGCCATCAGTCAGCCGCAGGATCACCGTGTCAGGGCTTTCGCGATTGGCGAAGAATCGGCCTTCGCGTGCGGAAATGACCATGACCTGGCCATTGGCGGTCTGTAGCCGGGCAAAGATGCCGCGCAGATCGCGTCCTTCATCACGGCTGGAATCCACCCGCAATGCGGTGCGGTCTTGCAGCGAGTTGAATTCGCCCACTTTGATCGAGGCACCCAGCGCGCCCGAGCGTAGCTCGAACTGCAATTGCTCGTAGTAATAGCGGGACAAGGGCTGCAGATAACTGACGATCACCAGATTGAGCGCGGCAAGGCCAATCGCAAACATGTAGGGCACGCGCAGCAGCCGGGTGTAGGACAGCCCCACCGCGCGCATCACGTCCAGCTCCGAACTCGTCGCCAGTTTGCGAAACGCAAACAGGATGCCCAGCATCAGGCCCAGCGGAATGGCGAGGCTGGCATATTCGGGCAGGAGGTTGGCGAGCATCTTGAACACGATGCTGACCGGCCCGCCCTCGGTCGCGACAAAATCGAACAGCTTGAGCATCTTGTCGAGGATCAGCAGCGATGCAGCCAGCACGAACACCGACACCATCGGCACGAAAACCAATCTGGCGATGTAGCGGTCCGTGGCGGTGAGGAACTTCATGCAGGGGGTGCTATCCGATAGTCAGGCCGAGTGTCAGGCATCGTTGCGTCCAGTGACGTCTTTATTGCCATCATTTGATTCGTAATGGCAAAACGTCGCAGGCTTCACTGGCAAGATTTCCGCAATCGCGCAAACTCGGCTTGTCGCAGCGCCTCTTGTCTGTGGCTTGGTTGGCTTAGCGGGAAAGCAAAAAGGCGCTGGGGTTGCTATTGCGGCGTCGGCAATACTCGGGCCGCGTTCACGCCTTTTCGAGCGTGCATTGCAACGGATGCTGGTTCTGCCGCGCAAAATCCATCACCTGGTTCACCTTGGTTTCGGCAATTTCATACGGGAAAATCCCGCAGACGCCGACACCGCGCTGATGAACGTGGAGCATAACCCGCGTCGCCTGTTCCAGATCCATATGGAAAAAGCGTTTGAGGACCATCACCACGAATTCCATCGGGGTGTAATCATCGTTGAGCATCAGCACTTTGAACTGGCTTGGCTTCTTGGGCTTGGCCCGCGTCTTCGTGGCAATGCCAACCTGATCGCCATCGCCAGGCCCACGCGAATCATCGCCACCCGCACAATGTGGGGCAGCGGACTTGTCCGGCAAGGGATGGCTGATACTTTGCATGATCGGTCCGAATATCGCATTCGCTGCGCCCATTCGCAAGAGGCACTAGGGGCACAGTCCTGCGGTGTGGCGCAAAAGCAGCAATCTTTGGCACGCCCGCAGCGCACGCTTGGCGTTGCGGTATGTCCAGTTCAGGCAAAAGGGCCGCACACCTTAGTGCGCGACCCTTTTTCGTCGGTCCACAGGCACCGGCACCCAAAAGGGGCCAGTGCGGGATGGATCAGGCAGCCTGCTTCATCTTTTCGACAGCAAGGCTGACGCGCGTCGAGATCGGCTGGAAAGCCTCGGTCGCAAGCTTCAGCATGGCTTCGCTGTTCTTCGAGCTTGCGGCAACCGCAGCGTCAAAGTTCTTGCGCATCAGGGCCGACTGCTTCTGGAAGAATTCGGTCGGCGAGGTAACCGTGGTCAGGTCCTTGACGTCGGCCGTCATCGTTTCGATGACAGTCTTCGTTTCGGCGACATAGCCCTTGGTCATTTCCTGCAAGCCGGTGGCGAGGATCTTGGTCGATTCAACCACGGCTTCAACGTTGCCCTTGGTGAATTCGGTAACATCGCCCATCGCGGCCTGGCTCTTTTCAAGCGCGGCCTTGGCCTTTTCCTGAGCTTCCTTGAAAGCGACGGTCATCTTTTCGGTGATTTCGGTGCTGGTGGTAGCCATTGCGAACAGTTCCTTTCTGGGCGCCGTCGTTGCTTTGAGGGCGGCGCTGTTTTGCTTCACGCGGGGTGTGGCGGTGAAAGGACGCTTTATTGCGGGCTTCACCGCAGGCACTGGTGAGATTGCCGCAGGGGCTTTTGCAGCAGGGACCTTTGACTGGGTTTTCTTGGCGGTCTTGACGGCAGGCTTGGCCTTGGCGCTCGCCTTTGCAGGCTTTGCCGTGGGCTCCGGTGCAGGCTTGGCCGTTGCCTTGGCTTCGGGCGCTTCCACTTTCGGGGCAGCAGCCACTTTGGCCTTGGGTGCCTTGATCGGGCGCGTCTTCACGGGCTTGGGCGCTTGCTCTACCGCCGCTGGGGTGGCTTCGATCGCCGCGACAGGCGCAGTTTCGGGCAGCACGACGGTTTCATCTGCCGTCGGGGCAGTTTCAACCATGCTGGCTTGCGTTTCTTCGACCATCGTTACGACTCCTGCTGGCATCACATACTAGGCTTACGCCAGCATTGTGCTGCACTGCACAAAATAGGAATGCGCAAGGCGATGTCAAGAATATTGTGCACTGCACAATAATTTGAAACGGACCATTTTGGCTTAAATACGCTCAGCGCATGCTGACATAGCGTCCCGGTGCATCTTCGATCACGCGGTCACCCCGGCCACCAGGAACGCGTTTGCCTTTGGCAGCTAACCGTGCGGGAGCTTGTGCCTCCAGCCATGAAACCCAGTCCGGCCACCAGCTCCCCTTGTGTTCGGTGGCCCCGGCTTCGAATTCGCCAAGACTGCTGACATCGCCGGGGTTCAGCCAGTACTGATATTTACCCATCGATGGCGGGTTAACCACGCCTGCGATATGGCCTGACCCTGCGAGCACGAACCGCCATGGCCCCGAAAGGTGCCGCGTGATTTTCCACACGCTGCCCGGCGGTGCAATATGATCCTCACGCCCAGCCTGAATATAGCACGGTGTTGCAATGCGGCGCAGATCAACAGGGGTATTGTCGACGATCATGGCATCGGGAATGACAAGGCGGTTATCGCGATAGAGGTCGCACAGATAGCTCTGGTGCCATTTGGACGGCAGGTTGGTGGTATCGCCATTCCAGTGCAACAGGTCGAACGCCGGATAGTCCTGGCCCAGCAGGTAGTTGTTGACCACATAATTCCAGATCAGGTCCGCCCCGCGCAGGGCATTGAAGGTTGCGGCCATGTACCGCCCATCAAGGTAACCGTCTGTGGCAAGGCTGTTCATCAGCTTCAACTGGCTGTCGTCGATGAAGTTCTTGAGCTCACCCGCATCTTCAAAATCGACTTGCGCGGTAAAGAACGTCGCGCTTGCCACCTTGTCAGCTTCGCCCCGCCGCGCCAGCACCGCCAGCGTTGCCGCCAGCGTCGTGCCGGCCACGCAATAGCCGATGGTATGGACAGCAGGCACTTTCAGCCTTGCCCGAACGTGATCGATCGCTTCGATTTGCGCGCGGACGTAATCATCCCACACCACATCGGCCATCGCAGCATCAGCCGATTTCCATGAGACGACGAAAACGCTCACGCCCTGCTCCACCGCCCAGCGAATGAAGCTTTTCTGCGGGTTCAGGTCCAGAATGTAGAACCGGTTGATCCACGGCGGGAAAATCACCAGCGGCACCTCCAGCACTTCGTCGGTGGTCGGCGTATACTGGATCAGCTGGAACATCGGCGTTTCAAACACCACTTTGCCTGGCGTCATCGCGATATTGCGGCCCAGTTCGAAGGCGTTCGGATCGGTGTGCGTCAACTGCCCCTTGCGCAGATCGTCGAGCATATGTTCGACGCCTTTGACAAGGTTCTCCCCGCGCGTTTCCATCGTCCGTTCGATCACCACCGGATTGGTCAGCGGGAAGTTTGCAGGCGAGAGCGCATCGGTCACCACTTTGGTGGCAAAGCGCAATTGCTCCTTGCGTTCAGGCGAGAGGCCCTGCGTTTCCGCCGCCATCTGCTGCAACCGTTCGGACAGTAGCAGGTAGGTTTGATGCAGCAGCGCAAAGGCGGGCTGTTCATGCCAGCGCTTGTCAGCAAAGCGGCGGTCCTGCCGCGGCAAGGCGGGCGCTTGCGCGTCAGGCTTTGGCCCGGCGATGAATTGTCCCATCACCGCGCTCCACAGCGCCATGCTTTCATTCCACAGCTTGGCCTGCGTTTCGGCATGGGCAATCGGCATCTGGCCTGCCATCGCCATGAAGGTCTGCGTCCATTTGCCGATATCGCCAAACCGGGCGAGCATCGGCTCAATATGGCCGGCCTGCTCTGCGCTGAAATCCAGCCACATTTTCTGCAACTTTGCCGCAGACATTGCCCAATGCTGCAGATCGGCAGGATCTGTCGGCAAGGCCTCTGCCCCCGGAACAAGCGGCATGAACATCGTACGGAACGCCTCACCCTGTTGCCGGAACAAGTCCTCAAGGACGATCGGATCGGTTACGGTCTTGTCCGTCATGCGTGTTCCCTGCCACTACGTCATGCTTCTGGTTAGGCCATCTATACACGCAGTGTGACAGCTTGTTAGCCCCGACGTTACCGTCTGCCGTCGGGGCGAGAGCGTGGTTTCCACAAGCCGCCATTTCGCGTAAGGGCCAATCTGCGGCGATCTTGCCGCGCCTTTTCGACGAGTATTCAACCGTGGACGAAGAATTCTACCGCATGAAGCGCCTGCCGCCCTACGTCATTGCCGAAGTCAACGGCATGCGGGCCGCCGCGCGCGCCGCCGGTAGGGACATCATCGACCTCGGCATGGGCAACCCCGATCTGCCGCCGCCCGATCACGTGATCGACAAGCTGTGCGAAGTGGCGCGCAAACCCGATGCGCATGGCTATTCGGCCTCATCGGGCATCCCCGGCATCCGCAAGGCACAGGCCAATTACTATGGCCGCCGCTTTAACGTGGACCTTGATCCCGAAACCGAAGTGGTGATGACGATGGGCTCGAAGGAAGGCTTGGCCTCCCTCGCCACCGCCGTCACCGCGCCCGGAGACGTGGTGCTCGCGCCCAATCCCAGCTACCCGATCCACACCTTCGGCTTCATCATCGCCGGGGCCACGATCCGATCTGTGCCCACTACGCCCGATGAACGCTATTGGGATTCGCTGGACCGCGCGATGAAGTATTCGGTGCCGCGCCCGTCGATCCTGATCGTCAACTATCCCTCGAACCCCACGGCCGAAACGGTTGATCTGGCCTTCTATGAACGGCTGGTGGCCTGGGCCAAGGAAAACAAGGTCTGGATCCTGTCCGACCTTGCCTATTCCGAGCTTTATTTCGATGGGAATCCCACCCGTTCGATCCTCGAAGTCCCGGGTGCAAAGGACGTGGCGGTAGAATTTACCTCGATGTCCAAGACATTCTCGATGGCGGGCTGGCGCGTCGGTTTTGCGGTTGGCAATCCGCGCCTGATCGCCGCGCTAAAGCGGGTGAAGTCGTATCTCGATTACGGTGCCTTCACGCCAATTCAGGCCGCTGCCTGCGCCGCACTCAATGGCCCGCAGGATATCGTGCAAAAGAACCGTGAACTCTATCAAAAGCGCCGCGATGTGATGGTCGAGGCGTTTGGCCGTTCGGGTTGGGAAATCCCCAGCCCGAAGGCGTCGATGTTTGCATGGGCACCCTTGCCGCCCGCGCTGAAGCATCTGGGCAGCCTCGAATTCTCCAAACAACTCCTCACCCACGCCGAAGTCGCTGTCGCCCCGGGCGTCGGTTATGGCGAGGATGGTGAAGGCTTCGTGCGGATCGCTATGGTTGAAAACGAGCAGCGCCTTCGCCAGGCCGCGCGCAATATCAAGCGCTATTTGCAGTCGATGGGCGTCAATTCCTCGGCTGCCTGACGCTCAAAATCCGATTGAAGTGACGGCCCTTTCCGCCAGTGCGGGGAGGGCCGTTTGCGTTCGCGCGATCCGTCAAATGAGAGCACTGGACCAGCAGCATCCGGTAAGGCACGTTGGTGCGCAACGAACAATAAGCGGATGCCCCCGATGAATGTCCCAGCCCAAACCTTCAACGATCGCGTTTCCATCACCGTCGAAAACCACGTCGCCCACGTCCTGCTGGACCGGGCGGACAAGATGAACGCGCTTGATGATGCGATGTTCGAAGCCATCATCGCCGCAGGACACTACCTCCACAACGAACGCGGCATTCGCGCCGTGGTGCTGTCGGGCGCGGGGCGTTCATTCTGCGCAGGGCTTGATTTGTCGTCCATGGCCAAGGCTGATCGCTGGGCCAAGGACGGGGAAAGCGGCGGCCTCACCGAACGCACCCATGGCAATGCCAACCGCCCGCAGCAGGCGGCGATGGTCTGGCGCAAGCTGCCCATGCCGGTGATCGCGGCCATCCACGGCGTCTGTTTTGGCGGGGGCCTGCAGCTGGCCAGCGGCGCGGACATCCGCTTCATCGCGCCCGATGCGCGGCTGGCGGTGATGGAGGTCAAATGGGGCCTTGTGCCCGATATGGCCGGTTACGCGCTGTGGCGCGGCAATGTGCGCGATGATGTGTTGCGCGAATTGACCTATACCCACCGCGAATTTTCGGGCGAGGACGCGGTCCGCTTCGGCTTTGCCACCCACATCAGCGCCGATCCGCTGGCCGATGCCAAGGTGCTGGCGCAGGACATCGCTTTCAAAAGCCCCACCGCAGTGCGCGGGGCCAAGCTGCTGTCCAACCGCACGCCCGATATGACTGTGGATGAAGTGCTGATGGCCGAATCGCTGGCCCAGCACGAACTGATGTATTCAAAGAACCAGATCGAAGCCGTGCGCGCTGGCATGGAAAAGCGGCCCGCAGAATTTGTCGATCCGTGATCTGCTGCTAAGCCTTCTGGCATGAAGGCCATTCACGATCCCACCGGCGCGCTCACGGCCGGTCTCGCCGCGATCCGTCAGCAATATCCTGTGCCGCACGGTTTTCCGCCGCAAGTGCTGGCGCTGGCCGAAGCAACGGCGCGGCGCGCGCCCACCGCGCATGTGGATCGCACTGCTATCCCCTTCGTCACGCTCGATCCCGCCAGCAGCACCGATCTCGATCAAGCGCTGTGGATTGAAAAGGCAGGTGCCGACCTGATCCTCCACTATGCCATCGCCGATGTCGCGTGGTTCGTGGATGATGGCGACGCAGTCGATGCCGAAGCGTGGAAGCGGGGCGAGACGCTCTATCTGCCCGATGGCAAGGCCAGCCTTTATCCGCCCGTCCTGTCCGAACGCGCCGCCAGCCTCCTGCCCGATGGCCCGCGCCCAGCCGTGGTCTTCACCGTACGCCTTGCGCCCGATGGCACCGCGCGGCTTGATCACGCCGAGCGTGCGCTGATCCGCAGCCGCGCCAAGCTTGCTTATGATGCGGTGCGGGACGCTGATCTCCCACCCGCCTTTGATGACTATGCCCAGCGCGTAAACGCAGCCGAAGCCGCACGCGGCGCTGCCCGCGTCGATCCGCCAGAGCAGGAAGTCGAAGCCTTGGGGGATGGGCGCTATGCCCTTGCGTTCCGGCCATTGTTGCGTTCCGAACGGCACAATGCCGCCATGTCGCTTTCGGCGAATCTGGCCATTGCCGATGCGCTGCATCTGGCAGGCACTGGCCTGTTCCGCGTGATGGCCGGGCCGGATCAACGCGCCCTGTCACGCTTGCGCTCCACCGCCGCCGGATTGGGCATCCCATGGGAAAGGAACGAGGATCTGAAATCCCTCGAACGGCGGCTCGACCAGAAAAGCCCGCACCATGCCGCCTTCATGCTGGCCGTCCGCCGTGCAGGCAACGGCGCGGGCTATGCGCCGTGGACGCAGGGGCAAACGCCATGGCACGAGGCTATAGCCGCTACCTATGTCCACGCCACGGCCCCCTTGCGCCGTCTGGCTGATCGTTATGTGATCCGCGCCACCCTGGCCGTTGCCAATGGCCAGCCTGTCCCCGTAGAAGTGCAGGACGCCTTCCAGCGCCTGCCAACGGTCATGGCCCGCTCTGGCGCATTGTCGGGCCAGATCGAACGCGCGGTGATTGATCTTGCCGAAACGGTCATGCTGGATGGCCGCACGGGTGAGCGATTTTCGGCCTGCGTCACTGATGCGGATGGCGATTCGGCCCGCGTTCAGTTGCTCGACCTTCCTGTCGTCACGCGCGCCAAAATCCCCGGTGCTGTGCCGGGCCAGCGCATCGATCTGCAGTTGCAAGCCACCGACACCGCCAAGCGCCGCCTCATTTTCATCCCTGCCACCTGATCTGCCGCACAAGAACCTCTTGCGGCACCGCCCCGTTCCGGCTAACCGCGCCGAACCACGCATAACCTGCGATCGAGGCCCGATGGCGGAGTGGTTACGCACCGGATTGCAAATCCGTTTACGCCGGTTCGATTCCGGCTCGGGCCTCCAACACAATCAGACACTTACGTCAAATGACGATGACCTTAACTCCCTTGTGGGGGACGAAGTGGGGCCATTATGCTGATTGTTCATCCTATTTCGGATGCAAAGCCAAAATCATCGGGGGCCACAAAGGCGCATACCAATTCAAGTTGGAATTCTCAGGTGGGAATGCAATCGATTTAATGTGTATGGTTCGGGGGTGTATTTGCTTCGTGAAGCGTGCGTGAGAGGTTTTTAGGGAAAGCCCGGAAGATGAACGCCAGCACAGATGCACATCCCGCAGCTTCGCATGCTGTCATCGCCACAGGCGCTGAAGCCTGGTGGCAATCAGCGGTCGGCTATCAGATCTATCCGGCCAGCTTTGCAGATAGCAATGACGATGGCATCGGCGATATTCCCGGGATCATCGGCAAGCTCGATTATCTGGCCGAGCTTGGCATCGGCTTCATCTGGCTGTCGCCAGTCTATGCCTCGCCGATGGTCGATAATGGCTATGACATCTCCGATTATCGCGCGATCAATCCGATCTTTGGCACCATGGCAGATATGGAACGCCTTATCGCCGAAGCCCGCGCCCGCGGCATCGGCTTGGTCATGGACCTTGTGGTCAACCATACATCGGATCAGCATCCTTGGTTCCGCGCAGCCCGTTCGGATCGCCAGTCGCCCTATCGCGATTACTACATCTGGCGCGATGCACCTCCGGCAAAGGGCGCTCCTGCAGATATCGAGGCTTCGTTCGGCGGATCAGCCTGGAGCCGCGATCCTGAAAGCGGCGACTGGTACTTCCACCTATTTGCGCCACAACAACCCGATCTGAACTGGGCCAACCCGGCCCTGCGTGCCGAAGTGCATGCGATGATGAACTGGTGGCTGGACAAGGGCATTGCGGGCTTTCGCATGGATGTGATCGACCTGATCGGCAAACAGCCTGAATCCGGCATCGTTGCCGATGGGCCTGATCTTCATCGCCACTTGCGCGAACTACACGAAGCGACCCTTGCCGGTCGCGATGTGGTAACTGTTGGCGAGGCGTGGAGCAGCACCCCCGACAATGCGCCGCTCTATAGCGCGCCAGATCGCCATGAAGTGTCGATGGTGTTCCAGTTCGGCCACGTAACCCCCTTCTGGGACGCGAAGCTGGGCAAATGGAAGCCGCAGCCGGTTGATTGGCCAAAGCTTAAAGCCACCTTCGCCACATGGCAGGAAGCGCTGCACGGCCAGGGCTGGAACTCGCTGTTCTGGGGCAACCATGATCTGCCGCGTGCCGTCTCACGTTATGGCGATGAGGGCGAGCACCGGGTTGCCTCTGCCAAGGCGCTGGCGATGGTGCTGCATCTGATGGAAGGTACGCCCTATATCTATCAGGGTGAGGAAATCGGCATGACCAACGCCGGTTTTACCCGCATCGATCAATATCGCGATGTCGAAACCCTGAATTATCATCGCATCCAGCTGGCCGATGGCGTGAGCGAAGCCGATTTTCTGGCAGGTGCGCGTGCCAACAGCCGCGACAATGCCCGCACCCCGATGCAGTGGTCGGCAAAGCATGCTGCCGGCTTTACCAGCGGCACGCCGTGGATTGAGGTCAACGCGAACTTTACCACGCTGAATGTGGAGCAGGACCGGGCTGATCCTGACGGTGTGTTTCACCACTACAAGCGCCTGATTGCACTGCGCCGCGAACACGCCGTGATCCGCCATGGCGAATTCTGCGTACTGCTTCCAAATCACCCCGCGCTTTTCGCGTTTGAACGCAGGCTGGGTTCCGAACGCCTGCTTGTTGTCGTCAACATGTCCCGACAGGAAGCCGTAATACCGCTTGATGGCATTCCGGCGGTTGAAGGTCTCGATCTTATGACCGGACGAGGCGTTTCAATCTCGGAGGGAAGTGTGCTTGCACCCTATGCTGGCTTTGCGATCCTGACGTGATGGTCGCCAGACTGGGTGGCTCGCCAATTGATCGGGCGTGTTCTCAGAACCGGTCGAGATCGTTGGCGAGTGTGACCGGCCCGGAATAATGCGCCTTGATCTGCGCGATGTAGCCCCGGGTGCGGACTGGATCGGGCGTTCCTGCAGCAAAATGGGTGATCACCAGCGTCTTTACGCCAGCTTTTCCCGCCAGTTGCCCAACTGCCTCCGGGGTCAGATGGTGGGTCGAAAGGTGCTGCTCCAGCTGCCGTTTGGCTGCAGGCGGCATGTTCGGAGAATTGCGCGCAACATTGGCCATCGTGCCGCCCATGTCGATCATCTCGCTCACCAGCAGATCGGCACCTTGCGCCAGCTTCTCCACCGCAGCGCTTGGGCCGGTATCACCGGTGTAGACGATTGATCGGCCGCCCAAATCAAACCGATACGAAAGCGATTTGTAGTTGCGGTCCTCGGTGCTGCCCGGCGCAAAGTCATAGTGCGTGTTCTGCGCCGCGCTCACTTTCATCCCGTCAACATCAAGCGCCTCGTCGCCGGCCATGTCGATCACCGTCACCGTATCGGCGGGCGGCATCCAGCGCTGGCCGGGAATGCCATAACCTACGCGCGCCGCAGGTTGCATCGATGCCACCATGCCCGCCACCAGCTCGCGCGTGCCCGGCGGACCGTAAACGGTCAGCGGCTTGGCCACGTTGGTCTGGTTGCGCAGCGCCAGTACAGCAGAAAGTCCGCCCGTGTGATCGGCGTGCAGGTGGCTCAAAAATACCGCATCGATGCGCGGCAGCATGATCCCGGCGCGGCTCAACTGCTGCACCGTGCCATCGCCCGCATCCACCAGATAGACATGGCCCTTATGAATCAGCGCATTGGCGGGTTGTGATCGGTCCGGCGAAGGCACCGGCCCGCCCATCGTGCCCAGCGTGATGAATCCATCCGTTTGCTGCGCAGCCGGTTGGGCCAGAACCGGCGCGGCGCTGATGGCCAACGCCAGTGCTAACCCGGCCCAACCCGAGCGCATCAGAACCCGAACCCGACGCGCACGCCATAAGTCCGTGGCGGACGCAGCGTGCCGACCGGGAAATCGAGGATCGGGCGCGTGCCCGCGCGGGCCAGCACTTCTTCATCGGTGATGTTGTTGATGAAGGCCGTGATGTTCCACCCGCCAGCCGCTTCGATCGTGGCATAGGCATCGGCCATGGCAAAGCCGTCCTGCTTTTCCTCGGGCCGGTAGTTCGAATTCATGAACCGGCTGCTTTCGATGTTGCCGCGCGCGCCCAGGATCAGGCTCAGGTCGTCGGTCATGGCAAAGGTCCGCTCATAGCCCAGGTTCAGCGCCCACTTAGGCGAATTGACCGTCGGCTTGCCCGAACAATCGATGTCATAGAACCGCGCGCCATTCACGCCGGGGTTGGCAAGGCGGCTGCCCACGGTCGTGCAGCCCGTCGTCACCGGCGCCCCGGTGGGCGAGAAGTTCGACGTGCGCAGAGTGTTGTACTTGCCGTTCAGATATTGGACGTTCAGGCTGAACAGATCGTTGCGGCTGGGGGCAAAGCGCGCTTCGAACTCGGCTCCGAAGATCCGCGATTTGCCCGCGTTGACCGTGGTGGACCCTTGCGCAAAGATGCCAGCCCCGGTGCGCACGCCGCCCACGAAGGTGATCTGCTGGTCCTTGTAATCCCAGTAAAATGCCTCAAGATTCAGCTGCAGCTTGTTGTCGAAGAAGCGGTTCTTGGCCCCCACGGTATAGGCTGTCAGCGTTTCGGGCGCGAACGTGTTCGCAGGGGGCTGTGCCACAAAGAAGCCGCCCGATTTGAAGCCGGTGGCGACATTGGCATAGACCAGCGATGCCGGCCCGGCATCCCATTCGACGCCAGCCTTCCATGTGAACTTTTCGAACGACAGATCACCGGTGAAAGGCGTGCCCAATGGCGGCGAGATTGGCCCTGGCAAACCGCCTGCAGCAGTAGATGTCAGCTGCGATTTGTCTTCACGCGTATAGCGCCCGCCCGCAACCAGCCGGAATGTATCAGTCAGGTCAAAGGTCAACTGCCCGAACGCGGCATAGCTTTCCGTCTCAAGCCGCGGGTTGAACCGCGTGGTTGAGATATTGCCCTGACGGAAGAAGTTCTCGGTCACCTGGTCTTCGGCAAAATAGAACAGCCCCAGCACATAGCGCAGCGCCTGATCTTCCTTCGATGAAAGCCGCACTTCCAGCGAAGTCTGCTCGGCCACATCCACGATGTCGCCCCGGAAGCCGGGCAGATATGTGCGCACGTTCACGTCTGATTTGCGCCACGCCGGGATCACCGTCAGCGTGCCAAAGCCCATGTCGCCCACCACCGTGGCGCTCACGCCATAGAACTGGTTGTCAAGGAAGCCATCGGTGCCCGCCAGCGCCACACAGCCGCTGTTCACGAAGTTGCCCGGCCCACCACAGAACGGCGGTGCAAAGATGCCCGATGCCAAGCCGCGCACCGCAGCCTGCGCGCGCGGATCGGATACGCTAACGCGGTCTTCCAGCGCTGGCACAGAATAGCGCGCTTCGGGCAGCAGCACCGCGCCTGCACCCTTGCCGCGCTGGTTGTAGTAATCGGCCACCAGCGTCATCGACCACATGTCAGACGGCTGGATCAGCAGCGATGCACGCACCGCCTCACCCTTGTCATCGTCATATCCGTCAGAGATATAGCCGTCGCGGTCCACGATCTGTCCGGCCACGCGCAGCGCCATGATATCGCCAATTGGCACGTTCAGCGCCAATGCGGCTTTCTTGCTGTCATAGTTGCCGTATTCGGCCATGCCTTCTGCGCCAAAAGCGCCCAGCTTAGGCTTCTTGGGGATGACGTTGATCGCACCGCCCGTGGCGTTGCGTCCATAAAGCGTGCCCTGCGGTCCCTTGACCACTTCGACACGCTCCAGATCATAGAACACCCCGGCAGGCGCGGTCGGACGGCCGACATAGACGCCGTTGAAGTTGAACGCGATGGCGTTTTCGGCAAACGAGTTTTGCGAGTTGGTGCCCACCCCGCGCAAGAAGAAGCTGGTGGTGCCGCCCGTGGGCTGAACCACCAGCGAAGGCACCAGCCGCCCAAGGTTGGCGGTTTCGGTAATGCCGGATTTGATCAGGTCAGCTCCGGTTACCGCAGAAACGGCCACGGCGGCCTTCTGCAGGCTCTCCACGCGCCGCTGTGCGGTCACCACGATTTCAGCGAGGCCTTCGTTCGGCTGAGTTTCCGCAGCCTGATCGGCGGCTGTATCCTGCGCAAATACGGTTCCGGGAACGGCCAATCCGGCGATAACGGTCGTGGCTAGCAGCAAAGCCTTCATTCCTGATCTCCCCATGAATTGCAGCAGGCATGCTCTGGCCGCTGCTTTTTCTGGGTGCGCCTTAGATCATTCGATTGATATAGGTTAAATTTTTTGTTTTAATGATAATCCAGTTGTCCCGTTTATAGGTTGCGCCATGCGTTTTAAGGGTCTCGATCTCAATCTGCTGGTGGCCTTCAGCGTGCTGATGGAAACCCGGAGCGTTTCGCGCGCGGCAGAAAAGCTGCACCTGAGCCAACCGGCGATGAGCGCCGCCCTTGGCCGGTTGCGCGATTATTTCGGCGATGATCTGCTGGTGCTGCAGGGAAAGCGCATGTTGCCCACCGCCTATGCCGAAACACTGGTGCCGATGGTGCAGGAAACGCTGCGGCAGGTCGATGCCCTGATCACCACCTCAACGGTTTTCGATCCGGCCACCTCGCAGCGCACATTCCGTCTGATCGCTTCAGATTACATCACAGCCGCCGTGATCGCGCCCTTGTCGCGTCGCCTCAGCCAGGAAGCTCCCGGAATTCAGATCGAAGCCGTGCTGCCATCGGACGGCAGTGCCGACCTGATTGCGCAAGGTGCATTTGACCTTCTGATCACGCCCGAAGATTTCATCAACCCCGGCCAACCTGCTGAACTGCTGTTCGAAGAGCGCCACGTTATCGTCGGCTGGGATCGCAATCCGGTGTTTTCCGGCGAAGTCACCGAAGCGGCCTTCATGGCCGCTGGTCATGTGGCCGTGCAGATGGGCAACCAGCGCACCAGCGCCTTTGCTGACAGAACAATGGAACAGATGGGCCGGTTCCGGCGCATGGAAGCCATGGCCTCGTCGTTCACCGTGGTGCCTTGGCTGGTTATCGAAACCATGCGGCTGGCTGTCATGCACGAAAGGCTGGCCCGGCGCATGGCCACCATGTTCCCACTGGCCATCGCGCCCATTCCCTTCGACTTTCCGATCATGCGTGAAATGCTGCAGTTCAATCGCACGCGCGGTTCGGACGAAGGGTTGAAATGGCTCCGCACCCAATTGCGTCAAGACAGCGCTCTGCCCTATTCCAACAATTCTTCTGATACATTTCAATCCAAACAATAACTTTTACAGATTTACCTTAGCCGCCCTATCGCAGCACGGTGATGACATTCCCGATCCAAAGCGGGGATGCAGGAGAGGTGGCCAGCATGGACAATTTTCCCGGGCTGACCGGCAAGACGGCCATCGTCACCGGATCGACTCAGGGCATCGGATTGGGAATTGCGCAGGCGCTGGCTGGAGCAGGCGCGAATGTCGTGATTTCCAGCGAAGATCCCGCCGCCGTCACCGCCACCACTGCTGCACTCGCCGCAGCGGGCTACACGGCCCACGGAGTAGCTTGCGATGTAACCGATGAAGCCGCTTTGGGCGCACTGGTCGATGGCACCGTGGCCTGCTTTGGTGGTCTCGATGTTCTGGTCTGCAATGCCGGGATAACAGGCGTTGCGGGCTCGTGGGCGCTTGATGATTTCGATCGGGTGATGGCGGTCAACTTGCGGTCATTGGTCGCGCTGACCAGCTTGGCCCTCCCGCACATCGCCGCGTGCGGTGGGGGCAGCGTGATCCTGATGTCCAGTCTTTCGGCCCTGCGCGGCAATGGTGCGATCAATGCCTATGCGCTGGCCAAGGCAGGCGTGGCCCAGCTTGCCCGCAACCTTGCGGTGCAATGGGGGCCGCAGCAAATCCGCGTAAACACGCTGGCACCGGGCCTGATCCGCACCCCGCTGTCAGAGCCGCTGCTGGCCGACGAAGCCTTCATGGCGCGGCGACTGCAGATGACCCCGCTGCGCCGTGTTGGCACTGTGGCCGAAGTCGCCTCGGCCTGCCTGTTCCTCGCATCGCCTGCCAGCAGCTTCATCACCGGACAGCACATTGCCATCGATGGCGGAACGTCGATCACCGATGGCAATTGAAAACGCCCCCCGCGTGCTGGTCACTGGCGCTGGCGGCTTTGTCGGCAAGGCGCTCGTGCGTGCGCTTTCCGGTGCAATGCACGTCACCGCAACTGACCGCACCGGGCTGGATGCTTGCCCTCCCGGTGTTGCCGCCCTGCCCGGCAATCTCGATGATCCGGCGCTGCTTGCCGCCCTGACCGCCGATCCGTTCGATGCCATCGTGCATCTGGCCACGATCCCCGGCGGCGCGGCAGAGGCTGATCCGGCGCTGGCCGCGCGGGTTAATGTCGCGGCCACAATGGCCTTGATCGATTCCGTGGCAGCCCATGGCAATGTCCCACGCGTCCTGTTCGCCAGCAGCATTGCCGTGTTCGGTGATCCGCTGCCCGCCCATGTCGATGATGCCACGCCGCTCGCGCCCATGCTGCGCTATGGCGCGCATAAGGCCATGGTGGAAGAATGGATTGCTACGATGAGCCGGCGCGGCGCGATCCGCGGCCTTTCGCTGCGCCTTCCCGGCATTGTGGCGCGTCCGCTCGGGCCATCGGGCATGAAATCGGCTTTCCTCAGCAACCTGTTCCACGCACTGAAGGCAGGTCAGCCAATCACCCTGCCGGTATCTGCACAGGCGACCTGCTGGCTGCTGTCGCGGCCCTCGCTGATCGGGCAGATTACTCACGCGGTCGCCTTGTCCGAATATCCCGCCGATGCCCGCCTTACCCTGCCAGCGCTACGCGTGGTCATGGGGGATCTGGTGGCAGAAGTGGCGAGGCAGACCGGTGCCAACCCTGCGCTGGCCGATTACGCGCCCGATCCTGCGATAGAGGCTGCATTCGGCACCCAACCACCCTTGTTCACCCCTCGCGCCGATGCGCTGGGCCTGCGGCACGATGGCAGCCTTGCGGCGCTCGTGTCACACGCTCTTGCCGATCTTTGATATCTTGAAAGGACGCCCATGAAACTCGCCACTCTGGAAAACGGCACGCCCGATGGCACGCTCGTCGTCGTCAGCGCCGATGGTGCCCGCTATCTCGGCGCGGCGGATGTTGCCGCCACGCTGCAATCGGCCATCGAAAACTGGACCACTGCGGCCCCGGCCTTGTCCGCGCTGGCTGAAAAGCTGGCGGCAGGCGAAGGACACAGCACCGCCGATGTGGCCTTCGCCGCGCCCATGCCGCGCGCGTGGCAATGGCTCGATGGTTCGGCCTTTCGCAGCCATGGCGAACTGATGGAAACCCTGTTCGGCACTGAGCCGCCACCGCCGGGCCGTCCGCTGATGTATCAGGGCCTGTCGCACCAGTTCCTGTCCGCCACCGCCGATGTGCCGATGCCGCGCGAGGAAGATGGCATCGATTTCGAAGGCGAATTCGGCGTGATCACCGATTTCGTGCCGATGGGCGTAACCCCGGAAGCGGCCATGGCGCACATCAAACTGATCGTGCAGATCAACGATTGGTCGCTGCGCGCGCTGGCGCCTGTTGAAATGAAAACCGGCTTTGGCTGGATTCACGCCAAGCCCGCCTGCTCTGTCGCGCCCTTTGCCGTCACGCCCGATGACCTTGGCGACGCCTGGCGCGATGGGCGCGTCCATCTGCCGCTTACGGTGGACTGGAATGGCGCGCGGTTTGGCAATGCGCAGGGCGGGGTGATGGAATTCGGCTTCCACGATCTGGTCGCCCACGCCGCCAGCACCCGCTCGCTCTGCGCGGGTACGATCATCGGATCGGGCACCGTCTCCAACAGCAATTTCCGCGAAATCGGCTCCTCGTGCATTGCCGAACGGCGCGGGATCGAGATGCTGGACGAAGGCACCGCGCGCACCGCCTATATGCACTTTGGCGATACCGTGCGCATGGAAGCGCGCCTGTTAGATGGCAGCGTGCTGTTCGGCGCGATTGAACAGAAGGTCGTGAAGGGGTGACCGCACCAGCTTCTCCCCCCGTGCGCCGGATCGTCACCGGCCACGATGCGGCGGGCAAGGCCGTGTTCCGCAGCGATGATCTGCTGCCGGTCACCCCGATCCCATCAGGCGATGCGAACTTCAGCCTGATCTGGACCACCACCACCGTGCCTGCCGACAACAACGATGAAACCGATGGCCGCTTGCGCGAAGCGGGGCTGACACTGCACCACGGCTCGGTCATCCGCATTGTCGATATGCTGCCCGGCGGCGCATCGCCGATGCACCGGTCCAGCAGCATCGATTATGGCATCGTCCTGTCCGGTTCGGTCGAACTGGAACTTGATGACGGCGCAGTAACAACGGCGCACGCTGGCGACATCATCGTCCAGCGCGGCACGATACACTTGTGGCGTAACCCTTCACCCACCGAAGTATGCCGCATCGCCTTCGTGCTGATCGAAGCCACACCGGTGCAAGTGAACGGTGTTCCACTGCCCGATGTGGAGCCTTAGGGTCAGTCGATGACCAGGTAATACCCGGCGGCATTGGCCGATGAATTGTTCAGCACGATTTCAAACCGCCCGCTGAACAGCGGGGTCCAGCTGCACTCCTTGCTGCGCGCTTTGGCGGGTGGGCAAACCGGCTTGGCCTCGCGGTCCAGCACGGTGAAATTGAGCGGCGCCTTGTCCGCCGTCGCCACCGCCACCCGCGCCGCGCGCCCACCGTCGAAAAGCTGTGGCAGGCGCACCGTATCGCCGGGATTGAGCATCCCCGCCTTGTACGCCGGGCCAAGCACGCGCCCGCGATAGGGCGGGGTCTTGGGCATCACCGCCCGCGCCCGCCACTGCGCCACCGGATCGGCCCCAGCATCCAGCGGCCGCGCACCCAGCGCATCAAGCCTCGCCAGCGTGGTGCCAAGCCGCTTGGGCTGATCCTGCAAGCCCTGCGCTTCGACCAGCAACTGCGCTACCGCCTCGGCAGGCTCCGGCATCTGAGCAGGTAGGGGCGGTGGAACGCGCGCTGTTTCAGCAGTTTGTGCCCCACATCCGGCAAGCATGGCGCAACCCAGCAAGGTCAGTGTTCTCGTCATCATGGCGCAGGCTCCAGTATGAATTGCGCGCCGCGCGGCACATCGCCAAGGCGCAGCAGCATGCCGTGGCGCTCGGCAATGGCGCGGGAAAGGGCAAGGCCGAGCCCATGGCCGGGCTTGTCGCCGGGCACCGTGGCACGGGCAAAGCGCTGAAACACGCGCTCGTGCTGATCGCGCGGGATGCCGGGACCATCGTCTTCCACCACCAGCCTCGGGCCAGCCATCAGCGACAGCCGCACGTGGCCGCCTGCAGGCACATACTTGATCGCGTTGTCGAGCAGGTTGGACACCAGCCGCGTGATCTGCATCCGCTCCCCCAGCAATGTAATCCCCGGCGCAATCGCGGTTTCCAGCACCAGCCCGGCATCCTCGGCGCTGTCTTCATAAAGTTCGGCCAGATTTTCCAGCAACTGGCTCAAATCAATCTGCGCCAACCCCGCCAAATCGCCCCGGCGGCTTTCGGCAGAAGCAATGTCGAGCAGCGAATCGAGCATCGTGGCAATGCCGCGAATATCCTCACGCGCCAGCGCCAAAGGCCCAATCCCTGGCCCGCCTGCAGGCTCGGGTCGCGCTTGCATCACCGCGCCCAGCTGATGATCCAGATGCATCAGCGGTGTGCGCACTTCATGCGCCACATGTTCCGACACCTGCTTGTAGGCCTTCAGCAAGTGCGCCTGCCGCGCCAGCAGGCGCGTGCCGTGCCCGGCCATCTCGTCAATCTCGTCCCCTCCGCGCACCCGCGTCGGAAAGCTTGCCGAACGCCCATCCGCCGCCGCTCCCAGCGCCGCATTCACCGCATTCATGCGCCGGGCCAGATGGCCCGCCGTGATCCACGCCACCAGCGCCACCGCAGCAATGATCGCCGCACCTACCCCCAGAAACACGGCAGAAAGCACCATCAACGCTGCCCTGTCGCTTGCATATTCGCGCGCCACCAGCAGTTGCAGATCCGGTGCAAGCCGCGTACCTTGCGCAAACACCGGCGTGCCATCGGCCAGCGTGATAAAGCCCTGTTCGGATTGCGCCGCATTGATCTGCGGCCAGCGGCGTTGATCCCCGCCCAGCGCACGCCCGCTGCCATCGGCCACCAGATAGTGCGATCGCCGCGTCTCCAGGCTGACCACGGCCTGCCGGTCCGCCACACGCCGCAACAGCTCCTCGCGCCCGCCGCTGGCGTAGATATCAATGAGCCCTGCCAAGTCGGTGGCGACCGTGGCGGTAAGCGATGCCCGGGTTTGCCGTTCAACCGTGATCGTGGTGACGGCAAACAGCACCACTACGGCCAGCACCGCGATCAGGATCGATGCCGCAGTCAGTTGACCAAAGATCGAGCGCTTTCGCAGCCGTGTTGCTGTCATTCCCCTCTCGTCAGGCGGTATCCGGCACCCCAGATTGTTTCCAGAGCCGGGCTGGCAAAGCCATCCTCCAGCTTGCGCCGCAGCCGCCCGATGTTCACATCGACCACATTGGTCTGCGGATCGAAGTTCATGTTCCACACATCGCGCAGCAGCATCTCGCGCGTCACCGTCTCGCCCGCATTTTCCATGAAGTACCGGAACAGGGCAAATTCGCGCGGGGATAGCGGTATGTGCTTGCCCGAACGGAACGCGGTGCGCGCCTTGGTGTGGCACTCGAATGCGCCGTAGATGATCACTGCGCCATGCACCGCCCCGCCCGAACGCCGGTGCAAAGCGCGCACGCGGGCCACCAGTTCCTGCGGTTCATAAGGCTTGGCCAGATAATCATCGACGCCCGCCTCAAGCCCTTCGATGCGGTTTTCGCTGCGGCCCAGCGCCGATAGCATCAGCACCGGCGTGCCCACACCCGCCCCGCGCAGGCGCGAAACGATGGTCAGGCCATCGATATCGGGCAGCATCCGGTCAAGGATGATCACGTCAAACGGCTCTGCCCCCGCACGCTGCAGGCCTGCCGTGCCGGTCTGCTCCCAGGCGAGCCTGTCACCGTCGCGGCAAAGCAGCGCCTGTACGGCATCGGCCGCACGCGGATCGTCCTCGACATAGAGGATATTAAGATTGCCCATCAGCCTCGCACCCCGGGTGGTCCTTTGCGGGACCAAACCGTCCGGTGTAAGTTATTCACACCGGACAGCGGTCTTGCAACTGCTCAGTTTCTGATTTGTATCAGCGCATGTCCTCAACCGAGACCCAGCCTTTTGTGCCAAAGCTGTCACTGACCTCGATCAAAAGACCCCTGCGTTCACCGGTGGGGGTGAGAGCGGTGCCGGCACGCACGGTGCGGAGCGTTGCAGACTTCGTATCGGCCGCTGCGAACATCTTTGTTTCGATGGCAGTAACAGCCGAAGCCGCAGGCACTGCTGCCGCAGTCGCCGCGGGAACCATGGAGGCCAGCGCCGGGCCTTGGGCAGAAACGCCGTTGAATGCCTTGACGAAGGCTTCGATCAGCATCTGCCCGTCCTTGCTTCCGGCATAGGCCGCGCCAGTTGCACCGTTGGCCACCGCGCCGATGGTGCCACCAGCACCGCCGAACGAGATCGAGGTTTTCTTCACCTCGCCCGAACCCGATGCCACGGTCTGTCCGCTGGCCGGGCTGATCAGGCGGATGCCTGCGGCCACCACCTTTTTCTTGCCGCCAAAGCCGCCGAACATGCCCAGCATCGCCCCGCCGCCGGGAACGCCGCGCAGCAGGCCACTGGCCGCGCCAGACCGCACAAGCCCTTCCATCGCCACGCCCTTGGCAGTCTCGATCGACTTGTCGACCTCTTCCTTGTCGCCGGCGATCACGTTCATCAGGAACGAAGCGGGCTTGCCGCTGGCCGGATCATGGACGGTAAAGCACCCGGATTCGCGCGCCATGGCGGCAATCAGCTCGCGCGGGGAACTCAGGCCATACTTGGTCCAGCCCTGCGTATCGCCATCCACCAGCGCGACCGAACCGATAGCCTTGTCACACTTGTTGAGCGTGACCGGCGGTTCCTTGTCGGCGGCCTGTGCGGTCATCGGCATGCCGCCCAGAAGTCCTGCAGCAAGTGCCAATGAAGCGATCAATTTCGTCGTGCGAAACATGGAAGACACCCCTCGAAAAACCTGCCGCATTTCGACTGCGGCCATGGGGTGACAATGCGCTTGTGGGATGATGACTCCCACACAACAGTCCTGTCATGCGTGTGACAATGACTGTTAGGGTGGGTATTGTGAGGTGGGCTTTACTTGAAATCAGCACCAAACCCGTTCGTGTCGAGCGCAGTCGAGACACAGTTCGCAGTGTCTCGACTGCACTCGACACGAACGGAGGGTGGGTTGA